>JBBINR010000010.1:0-99863 GCA_037443785.1 Ignavibacteriales bacterium
GCGTCCCCTGCCTGGTTGAAACAGATTCCTCAAAAATCTTTTTTTCTTCCCAGAACTTCAGAATTTCTTTCTCTACATCAGAATAATTTATTTTATCGTTTAATTCTTTGAACATATTACAATCTCGTTACAACTTCTTTCATTATGGCAGTTAATTTTGGCTCCGATGAGTTTGCGACAGCGATCACTTCTTGAAGGGATACGGGTTTCAATGCATCCGGAAAACATTCATCAGTGATAATTGAAAATCCAAGCACCTTCATTGATTGGTGAACAGCAACAATTACTTCTGGAACAGTTGACATGCCAACGACATCCGCGCCGATTATCCGCAAGAACCTATATTCAGCTTTTGTTTCTAATGTTGGCCCGGTCATTGCAACAAAGACTCCTTTTTGCAGGCGAATTCTCATTTCTAATGCAATCTTCTCGGCCAATGCAATAAGATCTTTTGAATACGGCTCGGACATGTCTGGGAAACGAGGACCAAGATCATCATGATTAGGACCGATTAACGGATTATCTCCCAATAAGTTGATCTGATCAGTGATCAGCATGATGTCGCCTTTGGAGAAAAGCGGATTCATACCTCCAGCGGCATTTGAAATGAGCAACGTTGACACACCAAGAAATTTCATAACACGAACAGGAAATGTTACCTGCTGCATCGAGTAGCCTTCGTAATAATGAAAGCGCCCCTGCATCGCAACAATTTCTTTTCCGCCGAGTGTTCCAAATATCAATTTCCCCTTGTGCGACTCGACAGTCGATACTGGAAAATGCGGAATATCACTATAATCAATAGTGGTATTGATTTTTATTTCTTTCACCAATCCGCCAAGCCCCGTTCCTAAAATAATTCCAATAGCTGGAGTTGATATATTTTTGGTGCGAAGAAATTGTGCTGCTTCGTCAATTTTTTTCCGTAACTCAGACATCATAATTTCTTTAAGATTTCATCAATTTGAAAATTTTCTTTCCCCGTTCCCTGCCCGGGATTTTTATTCTGTGTTTCATCTTCTTCTTCAAGAGAACGGATCAACTCTAATTCTGAATTCAACAGCACTCTCATACGTCCTACCAATGTATCTTTTTTCGATTTGAGGTGGGCAATTTCTTCTTTTGCCTGCATAATCTCTACCCGTGCATGATCGATAATCTGTCCTGCTTTGAGTTCTGCTTCTTGAATAATCAATTCAGCTTCTTTACGGGAATTTTCAATTGAGCGAACGCTGGTTTCTTGTGCCTGCATAAGAATCTGTTGAAGATCCCGCTCCTTCTGCTTAAAATCTCGCAATTGAACCTCCATTTCAATGGAATGCTCCTTTATTTCCTTCATTTGCTTCAGTAATTCGGAAAACTCATTGGAGATTGTTTCCAAAAAAGCATCGACCTCTACAGAATCGTATCCGCGCAGTACCTTTTTGAATTCCTGCTTTTTTATATCGAGCGGAGTGATCTTCATTGTTCCTCCTATTGTTTTATTCGAGAACCAAAAATTGCCGTTCCAATCCGAACCATTGTTGAACCTTCTTCAATCGCGATTTCATAATCATGTGTCATCCCCATCGAAAGAATCGATAATGGCGTATCCAAAAATCCGGAAACATTAGCTTTATCAAAAATCGATTTTAACAACTTGAATGATTTTCGTGACTCGTTTATGTGATCACTAAACGGACCAATCGTCATTAATCCTCGTAATCTAACATTGGAATACCGTGAAACTTTCTTTATCAAATCAATTGCCTGATCAGGATGAACGCCAAATTTCGTTGCTTCTTCAGAAGTATTAACTTCAATTAAAACATCAATCGCTCTATTTGCTCTTTCCGCTCGTTTTTGAATTTCAAGCGCTAACCCTTCATTGTCGACCGAATGAATCATCCGAATCCATTCGGCAATATACTTTACTTTGTTGGATTGCAAATGCCCGATCATATGCCATTGGGCAGAAGTATGTTCAAGCTCTTTCTTCTTTTGCAATAATTCCTGAACGTAATTCTCGCCAAATGCAACCACCGAAGCAGCCATTGCTTCTTTAATCAAATCAGTTGAAAAAGTTTTAGTAACTGCCACCATTTCAACAGAGTGAGAATCTCTGCCTACCCGAAAACATGTTTTTGATATGTTTTCCCTAATATTTTTAACGTTTTCGGCAACCATACTTCAAGGTTAAGTAGAAATATAATTCATTATCACGCTAAAAACAATAAAATGACCCGATAAACTCTGTCGAAAATGGCATTAATTAGCTGATTTGATAAAAAAAATCCCTCGTCACAGCGAGGGATTTTTTTTGTTATATAAAAATTTGGTCAATGCTTTGATCGAGTTTTGGATCTTGGTTTACGGGGATTAAATGATCGAATTGTCAGTACGGGACATGGAGCCTTTCGGACAACTTTTTCTGCAACACTTCCGAGGACTGCGTGTTGAATGCCTGTCCGCCCGTGCGTATTCATCACAATAAGATCGACAGAATTTTTTACGGCAAATCCTACAATTTCGTGTGATGCATTTCCTTCGACCAGCTCTACGGAAACTTTAGTTTTGAACAAATTTTCAGAAACCTCTGCAAATTCCAAAAGTCTTTTCTGCTCTTGTTTCATGATTTCATCACGAAACTTATCAAATGTTAAATCTACTGTGTGATATGCGACCGACGGAAGATTATCAACACAATATAAAAGAATTAATTGAGCTTTTTCTTTCGTCGAAAGCCATACGGCATATTCCAATGCCGTGCGTGATTCTTCTGAAAGATCTGTCGTAACCAATATTTTTTTAATCGTGACCATAACATTTCAACAACAGCAAAAAAATTCTACGAGTGACCTTTTTGGTCGTTCCCTTGAAGTTTTTGCAAATCCGTAATGGTTCTATTGACCCGCGAATATAATTCCAAAAGTTTCGTACGAACTTTACCGTAATCTAATGGATAGTTCGGATGTTCTTCGTAAAACTTTAATACTTTTTCAACTTCAAGCGAGAGAGCGCTGACTGCTTTTTGCTCGTCAATAATAGAATCAAGATCGGTTTGGATCGATTTCATTTTATCATTTTCCTTATAACGTTCCAAATCGTTTAAAAACTTCGCGCTCTAATTCCTCCCTAAAATCAGGATGGGCGATACTAATCAAAGCTTTTGCACGTTCTCTTAAATTTTTCCCAAATAATGATGCAACTCCGTATTCCGTAACGACATACCGAACATCGCCGCGCGTCGTTACAACACCGGCTCCGTTTTTCAAAAATGGAACTATTCGAGAGAGTTTACCGTCTTTGGCGGTTGATGGCAATGCGATAATTGCTTTTCCTCCCTTTGAAGCCGACGCTCCACGAACAAAATCCAATTGTCCGCCGAACCCGCTGTAAATCAATGGACCCATTGAATCAGCGCACACTTGACCGGTAATATCAATTTCTATTGCAGAGTTAATGGAAATCATTTTTTCATTTTGTGCAATATAAAACGGATTGTTGGTGTAATCGCACGGTAAAAATTCAAACATCGGATTGTCGTTAACGAATTCATACAACCGGCGTGTTCCTAAAACAAACGTTGCCACGGCTTTTTTTGGATGAAAGCTTTTCCGCGTATTTGTGACGATCCCTTTTTCAATCGCAAGCAACACTCCATCAGAAACCATTTCTGTGTGGATACCAAGATCTTTTTTCCCTTCCAATTCCGATAATACAGCATTCGGAATTCCTCCAATTCCCAATTGAAGCGTCGATCCGTCTTCAATAAGCGGTGCGATATGCTGAGCAATTCTGTGTTCAACATCGGTAAATTCCGGGATTTCTAATTCAACAAGATGCTGTGAGTGCTCAACAATATAATCGACGTCAGAAATGTGAATAAATGTATCCCCGTGTGTCCGCGGCATAAACTCATTTACCTGGACAATGATAACTTTTCCATGATCAACTGCTGCTTTTGACGCTGCGCATTCTACTCCAAGACTCATATATCCATATTCATCCGGCGGTGAAACCATAACGTACGCAACATTCATTTTCTTCACACCAGATGAGATGACAGCCGGAATTTCGGAAAGGAAAATAGGAATGTAATCCGCTCTTCCTTTTATTACCGCATCACGTTCGGCATGTCCGACAAAAAATGCAGCATGGTGGATGTGCCCTTTCAAACTATCGTCGGCCAACGGATCTTCACCAAGCAGCAGCAAATGATAGATCGAAACATCATGCAGCTCATCTTTCCGCTTTGCGAGACAACGAAGAAATTCCGTCGGAGAGGCTGCATTGCCGCTTACATACACATTATCACCGGAATGGACCAAAAGTGCGGCTCGTTCCATTGAAATGGATTTCGATTTATAGTCTTGCGTAAAATGTACGGGGTTAAACGAGTGCACTAATATTTTTTCCGAATTATACATTACCACAACAACCGTTCTTAAAATCGGTTTTAACAATTTTCATAACCGGCAGGGGAATTGTTCAGACTTCAGATAATTTTTTAGATTATTTTTTCGCGCCGGTAAGTCTGAAATTGAATTTGATTGCAACCCATACCTTCACCGGACCAGTATTCATATACGCCGGTGTAAATCGATACTTCATGGCCGCTACAACAGCTTCATTATTAAAAATTCCCGCGGCGTCTTCTTTCACCACAACAGCTTTTTTGGGAATTCCTGTTTTATCGACAAGAATGTTAACCCACACAGTTCCTTCAACTCCCGCCCGTCGTGCAATTTCAGGATACTGCGGCTGAACGGATTGGACGATTTGCGGTGCTTTTTCTACCGGGATAAAATCATTCATTCCCGGTTCATCTTCAATCTTTGTATCGTCTGAAATTTGAACCTGCCCGGCACCTCCGCCACCCGCATCGGCATCAATTGACGGTCCAACAATAGAGCTTAATTCCGTCTGTGTTGCAATTGTTTGTTCCGGATTGATTTCTGCGTCGGGAACAGGTACCGGTGTTCCCATGCTCGGTTTTCCAATTTTTGAAACTCCGACAACTGGAGCCGCCAACGAATTTGTTATTGACGGCGGAGGACCAAGATCGCTGTATTTTAAAATTCTAACTCTTACTACCGGTGCTTTGTCTTCATCTTCTTTCAGATTCTCAATGAAATAATACAATCCAATAATTGAAAAGTGAAAGATCGCTGAAATCAATAAACCTCTTTCGAGATTTATCATTATTGCTCTTCGTAATTCGCGACGAGCAATTTCAGATCGGAAGAGCAACACCCCATGAACAACTGGAGAGTTTCTGTTTCTGAAACTCGGTAGATGAAATCCACCTGCCTTGAAAGAAATAGGATGTGCCATACGACAACTCCTTTCTTTACTTAAGCATTTTAAAAAAGAGCAAAGAGCGTGCCGCCGGAATAGTAGATTTTTCGAAGAATTTATGAAAAAATATTTTGAGTCATTCTAAATTTTGAGAATTAAAGGACTGTTTTCTTATTCATGCAAATAAAAAACCCGGCTTTTTATGCCGGGTCTTGAGATACAAAAAATGATTTACTCAGGCGATGGAATCGATTTCCCATTTCTCCGGTGACCGCCAAAGCTGTGAGAGTAACATATCGCGGATTAAAATAAATTCTTTAGGAAGTCGATCGTACAGTTTTATAAATAATTCTTCGTGAGAAAGAATTTCTTTTTTCCACAACTCACGATCAACAGACATTAATTCAAAAAATTTTTCTTGTTCAACCTTTTCCCCGCCAGTCCAATCGATGTCTTCATACCGAGGCATCCAACCAAGGGGGCTTTCGATCCCAAATGCTTTTCCATGTACTCGTTCTACAATCCATTTTAACGCACGCATATTTTCACCAAACCCGGGCCACAAAAAATTTCCGTGATTATCCTTTCTGAACCAGTTTACATTAAATATTCTTGGCGGATTGTAAATTTCTCTTCCAATTTGCAACCAATGATTAAAATAATCTGCCATATGATATCCGCAAAACGGAAGCATTGCCATTGGGTCGCGCCGTACTTCACCAGTCGCACCAGCAGCTGCTGCTGTTGTCTCCGATCCCATTGTCGCAGCATTATACACACCAAAGTTCCAATTAAGTGCTTGCGTAATTAACGGAACGGTATTGCTGCGTCTGCCTCCAAAAATAAATGCACTGATCGGAACACCATCAGGGTTTTCCCAATCTTTATCAATAGAAGGACATTGAAAAGCTGGAGCAGTGAATCGAGCATTAGGATGTGCTGCTTTTCTTCCGCAGTCGGGAGTCCACTCTTTTCCTTGCCAATCAATGAGTTTTGCGGGAGGAGTTTTTGTCATCCCTTCCCACCAAACATCACCATCGGGTGTTAGAGCAACATTGGTAAAGATTGCATTTTTTTCTATTGTTGCCATAGCATTTGGATTTGTCGTCACCGAAGTTCCCGGCGCAACGCCAAAATATCCTGCTTCAGGATTTATGGCATATAACCTTCCATCTTTACCGGGTTTAATCCAGGCGATATCATCCCCGACCGTTGTAACTTTCCATCCGGTAAATGCTTTTGGCGGAATAAGCATCGCAAAATTTGTTTTCCCACACGCACTGGGAAAAGCTGCACCGACATAAGTTTTTTGACCATCTGGTGACTCAACTCCAAGAATCAACATGTGTTCTGCAAGCCATCCCTCATCGCGTGCCATCACCGAAGCAATACGGAGTGCAAAACATTTTTTACCAAGCAATGCATTTCCACCATAACCGCTTCCGAAAGACCAAATGCTTCTCTCTTCAGGGAAATGAACAATGTATTTGTGCTCTTTATTACACGGCCAGATAACATCTTGAATTCCTTTTTCTAAAGGCATTCCAACAGAATGAACGCACGGCACAAACTCACCTTTATCACCAAGAACATCATAGACCTGTTTGCCCATTCTCGTCATGATCCGCATGTTCACAACAACATACGGTGAATCCGTTAATTCAATTCCAACATGAGCAATGTTCGATCCGAGAGGTCCCATGCTGAATGGAACGACATACATCGTTCGCCCCTTCATACACCCTTCAAATAATTTATTGAGCGTATGTTTCATCTCAATCGGATTAACCCAATTATTTGTTGGACCGGCATCGGCTTTTCTTTTACTGCAAATAAACGTCCGGTCTTCTACACGCGCAACATCAGAAGGATCCGACAAGGCAAGGTAACTGTTTGGACGTTTCTCGGGGTTTAATTTTTTAAATGTACCAACTTTCACCATCTGGGCACATAGTTCATCATTTTCTTTTTGAGAACCATCACACCAATAAATGGAATCCGGTTTTGTAAGTTCAGCAATTTCTTGAACCCATGCTTTGAGTCTTGCATGGCGTACAAAGGATGGATAATCCATGACGTATTTTCCTTTTAGATCTTTATCGATGAATAAAAAAGAATAAATCGGTAAACGAAAAAAAGATTATTTATTCTTTAGTGGTATGTGTAATTCTTCCATCTTCCTATAAAGTGTAGAAAGACTTAAACCGAGCTCCGTAGCAACTTGCTCCTTATCAGCCTGAGCATCACGAAGCTTTGATTCAATATATTGTCGTTCAAAATTTCTCACAGCATCTTTCAACGATAATGTTTCTGTCGGTGATGACGGCGAAGAAGCGTCAACAAGGCGCTGAATATCATCGGGGAAATGGGCCACATCAATATATTCGCTATCACAAAAGATCATTGCTCGCTCGACGATATTTTGCAACTCCCGAACCTGTCCTTTCCATTGGTGTCGCACAAGCGCGTTCATTGCTTGATTTGTAATTCCCTTGATATTTTTTCCCATCTCTTTCCGAAAATCAGCGATGAAACTATTAACCAATATTGGAATGTCATCGATTCGTTCTTTTAACTCTGGAAGATGAATCTCAACAACATTAAGGCGATAATATAAATCTTCACGAAATCTTCCTTTTGCAATTTCTTCTTTTAATGTGCGATTTGTCGCGGCTATAATTCTAACATCAATCGCAATGGCATCGTTGCTGCCAACCGGATAAATTTCACGTTGCTCAAGTGCGCGTAATAATTTTACCTGCATCTGAAACGGCATTTCGCTTATCTCATCAAGAAAAAGTGTTCCATTATGGGCAACCTTGAAAACACCGTCTTTATCGCTGACCGCACCGGTAAAGGAGCCTTTTTTGTGCCCGAATAATTCGCTTTCAAACAAGGTTTCGACAATTGCGCCGCAATTGACCGCAACAAAACGCTTATTTTTCCTGTTGCTGTGAAAGTGAATTGCCCGCGCAACCAATTCTTTTCCCGTTCCACTTGAACCCGAAATAAGAACCGTTCCGTCGCTGGATGAAACTTTTTGGATCGTAGAAAACACTTTTTGCATTGCGTCGCTTTTTCCAATGATATTATGGAAATCGTATTTTCGGTTAACTTCCTGGCGAAGCAAGGCATTTTCTAGAACGACATTTCGATGTTCAAACAGTTTTTTTACTCGAAAGAGCAAATCATCGAATTCAATTGGCTTTAAAATGTAGTCATAGGCACCCTTTCGGAGCGCACCAATCGCCGTTTCGACCGATGCATAGGCGGTAATGATAATGAAAAATGTTTGTGGCGAACGAAGGGCAGCTTTCTCCAACAATTCTACTCCGCGCATCATCGGCATTTCAATATCGCTGATAACAAGATCGTATGATGTGTTTAAGATCTTATCATAGGCAACTTCGCCATTTTCGGCTTTATCAACCACATAGCCTTCTTTCTCAAGAATCATGGCAATCGATTCTCGAATAATCTCCTCATCATCAACAACTAAAATTTTTTCAGCCATTTTGTACGCCTTTCATCGGTAATGATACTATAAATTTAGTTCCCTGCCCAAGCTCGCTTTCAACATGAATATCTCCGCCGAAATTTTTAATGATACCTAAACTTACCCACAATCCAAGTCCTGTCCCCCGGCCCGCTTCTTTCGTCGTAAAGAATGGGTCGAAAATTTTCGAAAGCTGATGCTCTGCGATACCACTTCCGGTATCTTCAATAATGATATCAACAAATTCATTTCGCTGGTTTGTTGTTACAGAAATTTTTGCGGAACCGCCTTCACAAGCATCGACAGCATTCATAAGAATATTCAAAAATACCTGAACCAATTGATCTGAGACAACTGAAACTTGCGGGATATCTTGTTGTAATTGAATTTCAAATTTTATGTTCTTTACTTTCTTCCCGTATTGAACAATATTCAACGCCTCTTTGACAACATTATTCGCATTAACATCTTGTTCGATGTGAGGAGAGGGTCTTGAGAAATCGACCAACTCACGAATAATCTTTGTAATTCTGTTGATCTGATTTTTTACAAGCTCAAGTTTATCCTTAAAAAATTCGTCATTCGTTGACCTTTGCAATATTTGAACTAATGATGATATTGACGTTAAGGGATTTCCCACCTCATGGGCAATTCCGGCAGCAAGCGTACCGAATGTCTCCATTTTTTGAGAGCGGACAATCTGCTGCTCGAGCAGTTTTTGTTCGGTAATGTCTCTATGGGCACCAAGGAAACCGATGACCTTTTTTTGCTCATCAATGATTGGAGAAATGACTAATTCGGTATGGAATAATTTCCCGTCCTTCCGCCGATTCTGAACTTGTCCGACCCATTGTTGACCGGATAAAATTTTTGACCACACTTTACGCCAAAATTCGCTGGAATGTTTTCCACTGTTTAGAATTGAAGGATTTTTCCCGATGAGTTCATCCCTATTATAACCACTAATATCTACATAAGCGGGATTCACATAAATAATTTTGCCTTCAGGATTTGTAATTTGAATCGGATTAACAGTTCGATGAATGACTTCAGAAAATCGTAAGAGATCCAACTCTTTATCATGTTGAACAGTAATATCTTTCGCGACTACCAGATATACTTTTGCTCCATTCGAAGTAAGAAGGTTTAATGAAACTTCCGTGAAACAATGATCTTTAGATGTGAGAAAAAACTCTGATCGAAAAGTATAGCTGTCGGTTTGCAGCCCATTTTTTAAATGAATCTTACCTTCATCATCAAAACAATCGAGAAGATTGTCCTTTAAAAACTCGCGTCCGCGTACTTTAGAATTGATATCCACCACTTTTGAAGATTTATCCACCAAAAAGGCAAAATCTTGAAGAGAATGAAAAATTTCTATGTAAGTCTCAGTTGAAAGAGGCATCTTGTAGTTTCTTATTTTTAAGAAAATACAACTTATTTATGAAACAAAAAAGTCCGAATAAAATCGGACTTTTTATTTCTTAGCATTTTTGCAAATCTTTCAATCAATTGAGTGAAACGGCAGGGAAAATGTTGTTTGACATTTCGTGAAACATCAATTCATTAAAATAATAGTCAAAATATTTGTCCATTGGCTGCTGCGTCAAAATATCTCTCGCCTCAGATTCTGATTCGGCCGAAATAATGATCCACAATTTTGATCGATCCGCAGAAAAAGAGTAACTCAGGATTTTTTTCTTTGCCATCAATTCGGCGATCTTTTGTCGTTGTGAAGGAATCAAGGAAAAAAATTCCGCAGTCGGCTCCGGAGGAACTCGCGTTTCAACCATAAATATTTTCATAATTTTCACTCCCTTCTTGAGACATAATAGTTTCAATTATCAACACCGTGGCGTGGGACGCGGTGTGAATCATAATGTCTCCTTGTTCATTAATGCCGCAAGATTCACCTGAATTGAAAACTTCATTGTTAATAATAATCGAACCATCAACAACGTAGACGAATACACCAACCCGTTTATTGCTTATTTGATATCCAATATGCTGATCCTTTTGAAATTTCCCAAGCAATAATGCTGCTTGCTGTTTTATCGTCAACGATGAAGATGATTGTCGCGGAGAAACTAATTCCACAAACGTGTTCAAATTCTCTTCCAAATTAAATATCGCTTTCGTCTGAATTGGAGCCGTATTGATTACATTCGGTAAAAATCCGATCTGTACCTTACGTAGCACAAAATTGCCCGGATTAAATTCCATCTGATACAACCCTCTTCCTGCTGAAAGAATCTGCATTGTATTTTCAGGAAAAGACGAAACACTTCCGGCGCTGTCTTGATATCCCACAGTTCCGTTTAGGATGATATTGATCAATTCAGTATTGCGAAAAAGCTTCATCCCATCGGAATAACAATGTGGAAAGATTGTCAATGTGGAGACGGAAACGATATCTCCAAACCCGAGATATTTTTCTTCGTCGGATGAAAAGAATGTTTCGCTTCGTGTTCCCCACGTTTCTTCCCGGCACTGCTTTTCATGCAATTTGTAAATACGAAAAGACGACATGATATATTAATTTATGACAATCATTCAATTTTTATTGACGTCATTGAAACAGAACCCATGACCAATTTTTCATTGAAAAATGTTATCTCTTCACCTCGTTCTTTTAAACCTAAGATATATATTACCGGCAGATAATGATCCGGCGTTGGTATGGAAAGCAATGCCGCTTTCCCAAGCGCAGAATAATCCATTAATTTTTTGTGCTCATTTTTTTCAATCAATTGTTTGAAGGTTTCATTCATTTCTATTGCCCAATCGTATCCACCATCGGGATTCTGCCAATCAATCATTCGAAGATTATGAACCATATTTCCACTTCCAATAATCAGTACACCTTTTTTTCGTAATGAGGACAATTCCTTTGCGAGTTCATAATGCCATTCAGCATCTTTTGTTCCATCAATACTTAATTGGAGTACGGGAATATTTGCTTTGGGATACATTCTTTTTATTACACTCCAGCATCCATGATCAAGTCCCCATTCGTGATCCAATTCAACGCGTGTTTTTTGTATGAGCGACACAGTTTCTTTGGCAAGTTCAGGGTTCCCTGGTGCAGGATATCGCACATCAAATAACTCCTGTGGAAACCCGTAAAAATCATGAATAGTCGGCGGCTTGTCCATAGCGGTGACAAATGTACCACGAGTAAACCAATGTGCGGAAATACATAAGACGGCGGTTGGTGTAGAAATTTGATTCCCTATTTCACTCCAGCGTTTGCTAAATTCGTTGTCTTCAATGCCGTTCATCGGTGATCCGTGACCAACAAACAATAGCGGTGCATCTCGGTCGTGCAATGAGAGTGTTTCACCAAACTTTCGCAAATCAGTAAGATTAGACATTGCTATTATTTCCGTCCATATTTATTATAGGTACAATAATTTTTACCATAAAAAAACCCTTTGAGAGCCCAGTTCCCAAAGGGTCGAATGAAAAACTGTCAGTTATCCTTGAATAAGCTCTACGTTCAATGTAAGATCAACATTTTCACCAACCAACATTCCGCCTGCTTCAAGTGCTTTATTCCATTTTAATCCCCAAGCAGTTCGATTAATCGTTGATGTCCCCTTAAACACTGCAACAGTGCTGCCCCATGGAGTTTTTGATTTTCCTTTGAAAACAACATTCAAAACAACAGGGTTAGTTACACCACGCATTGTCAAATCTCCAGTTACGGTATATTGTTGTTCGCCTGATTTTTCTACTTTTGTGCTTTTGAAAGTAATATCGTTGAATTTTTCGGCATCAAAGAAATCTGGACTTTTCAAATGCGCATCACGTTTTGGTTCATCGGTATCAACACTGTTTGCCTTAATTAAAATATCAAGTTTCATGTCAGAAAAGTCGTCTTTAATACTTTCAATTTTTCCGGAAAAATCTCTGAATCTGCCTGTCACTTCTGAAACCACTAAGTGTGCAACAGTAAAATTAATGTTGCTATGGGATTTTTCAATTGTCCATTTATTTTGGGCAGTCGCCATAACAGCAATGGCTATTAAAAATAATGCTATTTTTTTCATTGTAGCTCCTCTAAATATTAAATTAATGATTAAAGATTTTTGAAATACTTTTGCAATGCTCATGAGTTAATAAATTGAGGCTCCAGTAAACAATTTACAATACCTCAATCTACCCCTCAACTTGTTCTATCAAAACACCCTCTTCAAAAATCTCTTGTGATTAGTTATACAACAATTTAAATTCTTTCTTTCAGTCCAACGCCAAGTTTTTTAAGTAAAGCTGAAAGCTCTTTTTGTTCACTTTCAGTCAATCCTGCGCAAAGGTCTTCAATGCACTTTGCATGAGAAGGAAACATTTCGGCAAATTTCTTTTCCCCTTTGTGAGTCAATTTTATTACTGTCGACCGCCGGTCATCCGGATTTGCAACACGCTCGATGTATTTTTCCTTTTCAAGATTATCTACAACAACGGTCATATTTCCACCGGTCATCAATTTTTTGGAGCATATTTTCCCAACGGTCATGGGGCCAAGATGTCCCAAAGATTCAATCACACCAAATTGAGGAACTGTCAGATTATACGTTGCAATGTCGCGAGCCGACAGGATAGCAATGGTATCGGACGCTCGTGCCAATTTGACCCATAATGAAAGGGCTAAATCACCTTTTTTACCATATTTTTTCGTTGTTTTCATGGAATTACTTGTCGTTCAATTATTACTAATTAGAATATAACTAATTAGTAATATAATGTCAAGGGAGATTAAAATTCCCCTTCCCACTTTATGCTATGAGTTCAGATTTATCGAATGTTGAAATCGGGATAGAAGGATCTATTGCAGAGACAATGGACGTGATCCGTTTCGAATCGCCATAAAACACCATCATAAGTTTACGAAGAGTAAATATTTCTTTGATTGTACGAAGAGAAAACTCTATTGTTGCCGCGTCGATCTCGGCAAAATATTCCTCTTGATTCAAAATTGGAACGCCGTATTTATCGCGGTTAATTCGGCTATTGATTTTATAATTGAGGTCTTGCTGATAGGCAAATCGATTTTTAAAAGAAGAATTACGCTCTGATAATCGTGACAAGAAATCTTCAGCCGTATAAAACGTTTCAAGTAATTCTAACAATTTCGGAATAAGCATTGCTGAAGTAGTATCCGCTGGATCTGAATAATATGCTATTAAACTTTTCCGTTCCGTCGGAGGAACTTGATAAGCGTACATTCCATAGCACCATCCATTTTTGTTCCGAAGTTGATCAAAAAGAAACCCCTCAAAACTTCCCAATGCGTCGAGCACTAACGCCAAGGAAAAACGGCGTGGGTCCATCGCCCCAATTCCTATATGACTCCATAACAATCGATCATTAGGGGCGTTCGGTGAATCAACAATAACAACTTCCTTCCGCTCAGGAATTCTGTATGCAGCTTCGGGTTCTAACACAAATCCATTTTTACCACGGCCATAGAGAAAAGGAGTTAAACAATTTTGCAATTCGCTTTCACTGAGATCGCTGACAGCAGTGCAGTACACGACAGAAGCGGCGGCAACATTGCGATAAAATTCTGTCACCAACTTACGGTCAATATTTGCAAGTGCCAGTTTTGATCCAATCTTACCATGATATTTTTTACCAAATAAAACATAGCGATGTGCATATCGTAGAACTTCTTCATTACTTTGGAGTGTTGAGGCAAATTTCGCCTTTTCTTCTTTGAAAGCAATTTCAAGTTCAGATTGAGGAAAATCAGCATGCTCAATAATGTGATATAATAATTGTGTTACCTGAGACAAGTTTCTCGAAAAGCACAATACTCTAATCACAAAATCGTTCTCGGATGCCATTGCGGATACTGTTGCACCTAATAAATCAAATTTTAATTCTATCTCTTCCCGTGAATAAGATGCCGTTCCCCGAAGGAGCAGTTTTGCCACAATGTTTGCCAATCCGGCCGTTTCTTCTTTTTCCTTTTGTTCGCCGGCCCCCGAAAAAATTATTGACAATCGCGTTAGCGGCGTTCGATCATCGTGTTCATAATAGAGTGTGTTATTAGAAATATTCATTAGGTATTTTTTGTCGGTTCTAAATACACCGTCGCATCTTTCCCATTTATCAAATATTTTTCAACAATTCGCTGAACATCATGAATAGTCACTTTTTTCAACAACTCCATAACGGAAAGCTGGTACCGCAAATCGTTTGCATAAATAAATCCATCGCCCAACAACCTCGCCAATGATGACGAAGATGTAATATTCATATAGTATTCTTTTTCAATCATATTTTTTACTATTTGCAGCTGCGAATTATCTATTTTCCCGGAAGCAAGATTTTCAAAAGCATCCATCACAACTGAATCGATTACATCAAACTTTTCCCCTTCTGGAATTTCAGCATAGAATTCAAACGTTCCATTATCTTTTCCTACAAATATTTCAGCATGAACATTTCGCGCTTTTGCACTATTCACTAACCGCTTATGAAGAATCGATGTTTTATTCCCTGCCAACAGTTTCCCAACGATCCATAATCCGGCATAATCGTCATTTAGCATATTGTCAGTCAACCATGCTTTTGCCATCATCTTTTGCATTGCCTTATGATGAGTGAGGGAAAGAGATTTTAAACGGTCAGACTTCGGTTCAACAATATATTGTCGTACGGGAATTTTAGCCGAATGAATTTTGGAATAATGCTGGGCAACGGTTTTCATGACAACGTACGGATCGACAGATCCGACAATGATTATAAGAGCATTAGCGGGAGAATAGTATGTCTGATAGAAATTTTCCGCTTCCTGAACGGTAAAATTTTTAATGCTTTTTTCTTCTCCAATAATTGAGTAGCGATAGTTGTGCTTTACATACCGCAATTGATACAGTTCATCCCATAAATAACGCCCCGGGTTATCGACATTGCGATTCCGTTCCGTTAACACTGCTCCTTTTTCCGTTTCGAACATTTCATGTTCGATCATCAAATTAGTCATACGATCGGATTCTAGAGATGCCGCCAGATCAATCTTATTGTTGGGAAATGTAAAAAAATACACCGTTTGATCACGGGAGGTGTATGCATTAATACCAGTGCCTCCGTTAATATTTACTTCCCTCTCCCATTCGCCCATTTCACGATTTTTTGTTTTTCGAAACATCATGTGTTCGAACAAATGAGCCAAGCCCTGTTTGCCCGCCGGCTCATCTGCCGAACCAACTTTAAACCATGTTTGATAAGAAAAAATAGGCGTGGTCGGATCGTTGACAATTGCGACTTGAAGTCCATTTGCAAGCTGAAAATGTTCAACTGTAAGTGAGCCGATCAACGGCACCGAAGCAAGATGTGAATACATTAACTATTTTAATCCTTCTTCTCCAATTGCCCATGACAAAATTGCCATCGCAATTGCACCAAGTTCTAATTCACGCGGATGAACTTTATCGATCGTATCGTGATTTGAATGATGGTAATCAAAATACTTTTGCGAATCCGGATTTAACCCTATCATTGCCGTCCCCGATGCCGCAAGCGGGCCGATATCAGCTCCACCACCGCCTCGTTTAATTCTATCGGCGCCAACGATTTCAAGAAGCGATGAAAAAGATTTAATTTTTTCAAATTTTATCGAATCTGCACTAACGCCGAAACCAAGCGGAGCAAACCCGCCAAAATCGCTTTCAATTGCCACAATATGTTCAAATTTTTTACCGTTATAATCCGAAGCGTATGTTCTTCCTCCCTTAAGTCCGTTTTCTTCATTCGCAAAAAGTACGGTGCGGATTGTTCTTTTAGGACGCAAGTTCAATTCCTTTATCAAACGCAGAACTTCAATTGATTGAACAACTCCTGAACCGTCATCATGCGCACCTTGTCCTTTGTCCCAACTATCAAGATGTCCGCCAATAAGGATAACTTCATTCGGAACTTCAGACCCTTTGATTTCACCGATAACATTCGACGACGGCACATCCGA
Source organism: Ignavibacteriales bacterium (assembly GCA_037443785.1). Lineage (GTDB taxonomy): Bacteria > Bacteroidota > Ignavibacteria > UBA10030 > UBA8401 > JAQUOA01. The sequence goes on from JBBINR010000010.1 coordinate 16,749, forward strand.
CAATGTAACACAGCTTAACCGGATTTCAACCGTCACACTCTTTTTTGTCTGCAGTTGATCATGAAGATAATTTGCACCAACAGTGCTAATTGCGGCTGCAGGGATTTTGGGAATAGAATCATTATAGTTCATCATTCCGGTATGCGGTTCATCATCAATTGCATTCGTCATTGAACGAACCAATACTGCGGCGGCACCAACTCTCGCCGCTTCAATAGCACCGCGGCTTCTTTGATTAACCGCTCCACCGTATGCCTCCCCAGTACTGACTTTGGTCGCATCAAATGGACGATTATAAAAAATTATTTTCCCTTTTGCTTTTATTCCAAGGGCAGCGACTTCTTCAAATGAACGAACTTCTATAAGGTCGCCGGTAATGCCTTTTTTTGGAGTTCCTATGCTTCCGCCCAGAGCACAGATGGAAAGCTTTTTCTTCACTTTACCGTTAACGGTAAATGCTTCCTCAACTTCCCCTCTTACCCAATGAGGCACCATCACCGGTTCAAGCCAAACAGAATCACAGCCGATATTCTGCAGTGTCTTTTTCCCCCACTGTACTGCTTTTTCATAATTTTTAGAACCGCTTAATCGCGAACCGACTGTCACGGTTAATTCTTGAAGCAATGTATATGAATATAACGATTCAAGCCCTTTATCTTTAAATTGATTGGCAATCTCCACTTTAGATTGTGATACAAGTATTAATGGGATCAGCAGTAATACCGCACATGTCTTTCTCATCAGCATATTCCTTCCTTTTTTATTTGGGCTTTGATTTTTTTATACGATTGTTTCATATCCTCGGATACAAGTTTTACATCTCCAAGTGTCGGCATAAAATTGGTATCACCATTCCATCGAGGAACAATGTGAAAATGGATATGATCGTCAACGCCGGCGCCGGCAACACGGCCGATATTCGCTCCGAAATTAAATCCATGCGGGCTCATAATCTTTTTTAACACTTCGATCATTTGACCCGTCGTTTCCATAATATCAGCGTGCTCTTCAATTGAAAGCCCGGCGAAATCGGGGGTTTGCGTATACGGGACAATCATTAAATGACCGCTGTTATAGGGATACAAATTCATCATTACAAAACAATGCTTTTTGCGAAGAAGGACAAGATTCTTTTCATCTTTTTTTTCTCTGATAATCCTTGTGAAAAGAGATTCTCCTTTCTTGGGTTTTTCATTTTTAAATGTTGCTATGTATTGTGATCTCCACGGCGAGTATAATCGTTCCATAATATTCTCATGTTGTAGTAACAAATGTGTTTGGCTAATATAGGAAGGATGACAAAGGTTTGCAAAATAAAAAAAGTCCGATCAGGTCGGACGAAAGGGATACTTCGGCATTCATAACAAGAAGAATGCAATCTTGATAAATATTTGATGCAGTCTGCTTACGCGGATTTTTTTCTGTTTGAACTTGAATCCCATAGTGAAACAAACAAAAAAAGACAGGCTGCTGCGTAATAAAAAGCTTCTTGAAATTCCATAATTTCTCCTTGTATTGATAAGGCAAATTTACAGAGAAATTGTTATGAAACTATTACGCCAATGCTATGAAATTTTAATCGCAAAATACATCTGGGATCAAAGAATTTCCCGGATTCTATTCTTCAAGGAGGTATTTCGTTCACGGACGTCAACATTTTTCATCGCAAGAGCCATTGCTTTTTTTTGCCCAACTAGAATAAGCATTTCCTTCGCCCGGGTAACGGCAGTGTACAACAAATTCCGTTGCAGCATAATGTAATGAGAAACAGTCATGGGCATAATAACAACCTTAAATTCATTTCCCTGACTTTTATGAATCGTTGTTGCGTAGGCCAGTGATAATTCTTCAACTTCTTCAAATGAATATTCTATCCGACGTCCGTAAAATTCAACGGCAATAATACCATCTTCCTTGTCAACGCCGATAATTTTCCCCACATCTCCGTTAAAAATATCTTTATCGTAATTATTACGCACTTGCATGACTTTGTCATTCATCAACAATTTTCGTTCGCTCCCCTGCCAGCAGATTCTGGAATGGCCATTAAGGATTCGTTGAAGCTCCCGATTCAACTCTTTCACCCCGCATAGTGAATTATTCATCGGGGATAACACTTGCACTTCATCAATAACATTATAGCGGTAATTTTGTGGAATAATTGTCGAACATAAACCAACGATTGTATCCCTGATGCTCTCCGGAGAGTCTTCCTCCATAAATTGAAAATCCTGAGCAAAAGCCGGATTTTCTCCGTGATTAATCCGGTGTGAATTGATAATAATTGAACTTTCTTCCGATTGTCGAAAAATTGTATCAAGCCGCACGGTAAAAATTCGCTTCGATTCTATCATATCGCGCAACACTTGTCCGGGGCCAACCGAAGGCAGCTGATCCACATCGCCCACGAGAATAATTTGCGTTAGGGGCGATACTGCCGCAAGCAGTGAATCGAATAACTGAATATCAACCATCGACACTTCATCGACAATCAACAAATCACACTCAAGCACATTGTCTTCATCGCGACGAAAAGCACCGTTCATCGGATCGAACTCCAGGAGCCGATGAATAGTTTTGGCTTCTCGTCCGCTTACTTCGGAGAGACGTTTTGCGGCGCGACCAGTCGGTGCACACAAAACATACTTCACATCCAGCTGATCTGCCAATTCAATAATTCCGTTAACGCACAGTGTTTTTCCAGTGCCGGGTCCTCCGGTAATAATTGTGACAGGATGAAGGATAGCATGGAGAATCGCATCTCGTTGTTTTGCGTCAAAGGTCAACTCACGTCGGCGTTCAAATTCAGTAATTGCAGAGAGCAATTTTTCTTTCGACAGATTCCGCTCTCCCTTTCTCACTAAACTTTGCAATCGATAAGAAGATCTTTCTTCCGCATTATAGAGCTGGAGGGGAAACAGATTGTCGTTTTGATTGACAATGTACCCTTGTTGAATGCCTGTATCGAGGGCACGATTAACTTTTGCTTCATCGACAATTAATAACGATGCTGCTCGTTGAAGTGCTTCTTCTTTCGGCAAATAACAATGGCCCCCTGCTCTGCACGCTTCGTCTAAAACGTATCGAACACCTGCAATGAGTCTATAAATACTTTCTTGTTCAACCCCCATTTTCTTTGCAATATCATCAGCCGTTTGAAAACCAATTCCGTATACGTCGTCAATAATTTGATAGGGATTATTTTTTAAAACATTCATAACGGCGGAACCATAAGTCTTATACAGTCGGATCGCATGACTGGTGCTAATCGCATGCGATTTAAGGAATAACAGCGTATCCTGCATTTCTTTAAGCGATGATAATGCTGCAAGAATGCCTTTAAATTTTTTTCGCCCAATTCCCTCGACCTCGAGCAAACGCTCAGGACCATGGTTCAAAATATCCATTGTTTGTTGGCCAAAATGATCGATGATTTTTAAAGCCAAGGACGGTCCAACTCCCTTGATTAATCCTGAAGATAAAAACTGCTCAACTCCAAACATCGTTGAAGGAAGCTGCGCTTCGAACGAATCGAATGCAAATTGTTTCCCGTATTTCGTATGATTCGTCCATTTGCCGGTCAGAGAATATTCATCACCTTCATGCGGATGCAAAAGATAGCCGACGGATGTAAAAGTTTCTTTCCCTGAATGAAACACAGCGATGCAATAACCATTTTGATCATTGTAGTAAATGATTCGCTCGAGAACGCACTGAATTGTTTTCTGGATATCGGTATTTTTTTGAGGATTGGACATCGAGGTTAACTAAGTTCCTTTAGCGTTACTTGGACACCGAAGCATCGAAGAATCATTTTTTGCTTCTCCATCGATCAATAAAATATTGCCACATCATATCGTTAATCGAGAAAGGAACGAGTGCAAAATTATGGTCGTCATCTTCACCTTCCCGTCGAAATTGAATACCAAATGACTTTTCGCCAGTATTGTAATACCAATTTTCATAATATCCACCGCGGCAATCAACATAATCCGGAGCACCACAAATGATATATAAAATTCCCATTGGCGTTCGCGACCCTTCAATGCATGAAGGGAAAAGTGAATTTGCTTCAGAAATTTTTCGTTCAAAATCTTTCAATCGCTGGCGGCCGCCGTGTAATTCCCAAAAATTGGCAATTGCCGCCGTTAATTTTTCGTTCGATACAGCCATCATCGAATCGTATTCTTCTTCTTTCATTATGTATCGCATTGCATCGGTAATCTCATCCTGTGCAACATCCAAGCCAGGATGCAATTTCCCCAGAAAAACCCGACGGATCGTCACCACTGTATCTGAACCTGAAATAATTTTTCGAGTCAACTGTGTGCTTCCTCTTCGCGGCAGAGGGAAGAATTGAATAATAGGCTGCACACCGTTTTTTTGAATTACAAAAACCGAATCGTTTCGATAATACTCCTCAGAATATTTTTCAACACACCCTCTGTGCGGGGATTGATAAGGAGGCGAAAAATACATAAAGTCAGTTTTCTTTTCCTTTTCCTCAGAGTATGTAGAATACGACTCTTCAATAGTGACCGTATCGCCCTGGCGGACATTGTATATTTCTTGAAATACTCCGATGGAATGCTGCATCATTGAAATTGAGGAAGGAATGATGGGATGTAATGAAATTCCTTTTGCATCTGCGACAATAGTATCTAAAAATAGTTCGGTGCTGGCACAAAATACCGATAACGAAAAATCCTTTGCTGTTATTCGATTCATAAAACGATACTGTAGCTTTGAGACATTATCGGTTGAAATCATTTCTAAATAATACTCGCCCGGCGCAAGGATAAACGACTGCATCATCGGATCAAATCGATTTGAAACAGATTCGTCGTACGTCTTTGTTTCAATTGCTCTATCAACATCGCGTGACTGCACAACTTCATTCTCACTATTTCTGAAGACATAGGCAAGAGTATAGGTTGTTTTGAACCCGTTGGCCGTTTTTTCAAATCGCAGTTTATTCAATGGAACTTGCGTATACACATCAATTCGGCTGCCTTCACCGGATTTCACATTCATGATATGTGTTGAAAACGAAGGAGCGGAGAATTTTTTGAATTGAGAGATAGAATAACAGTCTTTGCTCATTTCCGGCAATGATGAACATCCACCGATCATCACAAGAACCACTAAAACAGAAATAGGGTATTTCATCATTGAAACTGCATTGCAATGTTGTCGCATAGTTCTATTTGTTCATCCAAATAATCGTTTACTGTTTCTGTCGGCGCATAATTTTTCGCCTGCCAATAGGCACTTTTTGCAGATTCAAAATCTCTCATCCGATAAAATAAATTTGCTGTACGAATGCTCGAAAAATAGCACAAGATATTATGCTTTGCTCTGTTTGAAATTTTTTGAAATACGTTCACTGCTAGCGAATCATTACCTCGTCGTTCTTCAATATTTGCCATTGCAAATAGAAGTGAAAGACTTTCTTTCGAACCTGCATTTTGAATTACGGCTATTTTTGCCGAATCCTCCAATCCAGAATAATACAATTCATGAAACATTTCTCCGGTTATACCATCGGCAATTATTTGTTTTCGTAATGCCGCAGCCTCACAAAATCCTTCGGAATAGTTCATTTTATAAATTGATGCAAATATTTTCTCTGCATTTTTTAAATCTCTGGTCAAGAAATATGCATCGCCCAAAAAGAATAAGAGCGATGGATTGATGTGGAGCAAGGATTCATTGGAGATTTCGTTGAATCGTGACAGGACTTGAGTATACTTTTTTTGCGAAAGAAGGGACTGAAATATTCCCCTTACCGCAAAAACTGTCGGTGCATCCGAATATGACGCTTCAAATTGCTGTTCGGCCAATAAATAATTCTTAACACGAATAGCTTTTAATGCGTTTTGATTTTTCTCTGCAACTTCCCGCGCACATGTTTTATAAAAGATCGATGGCTGAAGAAACAATGCCCGCACAGTTTCCGGGGGAAGGTTGGTACTATCGACCGATTTAAGATAGGCCGCCCACTCTTTTTCAAGAGCATCGATCGATTCTCCGAATGCAAAAATAAAATTACCGTTAGCGAAAGCAAATTTGAACCGATTGATTCCAAATCGATCAATAAGATATTTGCAAAATGAACCCGAAACAAGATAGGCATAACTGCTTGATTGGACTGCAAAGCCAGTCGTTGAGAACAGCACACCGACATTTTCCAGCAAATTGTCGCGCATTAAGGCCGCTGCATATTGATGCGGCGTAAACATTCCCTCCTGCCAGTCGATAGCAACGGCTAATCCTTCATTAAATCCCATATGGGTGCTGGCGTGAATCAATGGAAATCCAAAATTACCGGCGAGAATATGAACGAGTTCATGTCTGAAAGTCGATTGAAAGGTCGATTGTGTAAGATGAATTTCCCTTTTCCAGGGCTTCGCGATATTCGTGTTTGCAGTACCAATATATTTACGTTTTTCTTCATTTGAAGAAAACAAAAATATTTCAATTTTTTTCTTATTCTTCTCGATCAATTCCAACCGACGGCAGACGAGTTCATAACTGAATTCAGCTTCCGCGCGAACAACACGAACTTGATCCATTGAATAGTTTTTACCGGAATAGTAAATGATAAAATGATCAGATTCCGTGCGACGCCCAAATTGCTTTTGAATGTCAGAAGAAGAATATTCGAAGCCCAAATCTGCCCTAAACAAAAATGCAATAATCAATATCGATAAACAAAAGAGCAAACATCCCACTAATACTTTATTCTTGCCGGCATGGCTTTTGACCTTATGAATGTTAGATTTTAATGACAGTGATTCGTTCCAAAATGGTATACCAATAAAAAAGATGGCAACACATAACAATGACGTCACAATTGTCAGTTCGCGAAAAACCAGCAAAGTTTTCATGTCGCCGACAGTCTCGTCGTAAGTAATGCCGGGGAAAAAACCAAAAATTAAATTATACGCAAACAATTGCGGTTGTCCGTACGTAACAAAAACGATATGAGAAAGAATTCCCACAACGGCAATAGTGAATACAACAATTGAACGTCGGAAAATCATTCCCACAACAAGCGCCAGTGAAACAGAAAAAAACATCGTTATCATCGGCAGCAAAAGGTAATAGGATAATCCTTTCGTATACGCGCAGTTTTTGACGGCAAATGCATTCAGCGTAATAACAATAAGTGGAATAAGGAGTAAAAGAAAGTTGACATGCAGATAATCAATAACAACAAACAACCACGTCCGCCCTGTCAATGGTTTTTGTTTGTGTTCCCGTAAGAATTTGATCGTCAATATTCCGCTAATCAAGGCGGCAGGAATCGTCATGACAGCTGAAAATTCAAATCCCAAGTAATTAAAAAGAGGAACTTGGGTTAATAGTCCCGCCAAGAGAAAATATAGAATCGCAGCGGTCTGCACTCGTTGGGTTCTGAAATATGCTCCAATAATGCTTGTCATACTTTATGATACTTATTTTTCAAATGAACTTCACGATGAAAATAAAAAACCCGTTGACACGGGTTTTTATAGATATTGTAAAATGGAATCTCGCTTAAACTGTAAATTCTCTTACTCCGTTTTTATCGACAATACTGTAAATTAAACGATGGAGATTTGGCTGCTCATGAGAGATTCGAATTGCGTTAGAAATTCTTTGAGAAACAGAGGCGATGGCTGCTTTCGAATCAGTGTCCATCACTGCAAGCACGTCTCCGGATTTTACTTTTTCTCCAACTTTTTTCTTCAGTAAAATTCCCGCTTTGGGATCAATAACATCATCAACCTTCATTCTTCCGGCACCAAGCATGATCCCTGAAAAGCCAATTTCTAAGGGGTCTATCTCGGACACAAAACCACGGCTCTTTGATTTAATTTCAACATGATATTCGGATCGCGGGTATTTTTCTGGATTTTCGAGAAATGTACTGTCACCGCCCTGTTTTTTCACGAGTTCTAAAAATTTTTCATATGCTTTTCCATTTGCAACAACTTCTTTGCATTGTTCAATCCCGTGGTCAATTGAATCCGCCTTTTTCCCGAGCCACACCATCGCACCGCCAAGCACGTATGTCAATTTCATAATGTCGTCAATTTCACGGCCGCGCAAACACTCAAGCGACTCAACAACTTCGTTCCAATTCCCAATCGCATATCCAAGCGGTTCATTCATGTCGGTAATAAACCCAATCGTCTCTTTCCCGAAGCTGTTTCCAATTCCAACAAGTGCCTGCGCCAACTCAACTGACTGGTCGTATGTCTGCATAAATGCACCTCTCCCGGTTTTTACATCCAGCACAAGTGCATCAATCCCTTCCGCAAGTTTTTTGCTCATAATGCTTCCCGCAATTAACGGGATACATTCCACTGTCGCCGTAACGTCACGCAGCGCATACATTTTTTTATCCGCCGGAGCAATCTCTTTCGTCTGACCAATCATTACTAAACCAATTTCATCGATAACTTTTTTGTATTCTGCAATTGAAAGGTTTGTTCGAAATCCGGGAATGGATTCTAACTTATCGAGCGTTCCGCCGGTATGCCCGAGGCCTCGACCGCTGATCATAGGAACAGGAACACCGCAGGCAGCAACAATCGGTGCCAGCGGGAGGGAAATTTTATCGCCGACGCCGCCGGTTGAATGTTTATCAACTTTGATTCCTTTCATATGAGAAAGATCGACAATATCTCCGGAATGAAGCATAAGCCGGGTGAATTCAGCCGTCTCTTCTTTATTCATTCCGCGGAAATATGTCGCCATCAATAACGATGAAATCTGGTAATCAGGAACTTCTCCCTTGACGAATCCATCGATCATCAATTTCATTTCTTCCGTGGTGAGTGAACCGCCGTTTCTTTTTTTTCGAATTATTTCAGCCGGATTCATTGAACTCCCAATTTTCTTGCAGCGATCATTATCCCTGCAATGGTTTTTCCATCGATAATCTCCTCTGCTTCAATCATGCGGAGTGCTTCTTTCAACGATATTCGACGCAATGTCATCGTTGATTCGCCTTCTTCAAGGGCCTGACCTTTCTCAGATGTATAAACATCCTGTGCAAGGTATATGTGAAGGATTTCGTTGCAAAATCCCGGTGTCGTCATCATAGAAGTAAGTTTCGTCCACGAATGCGCTGCATACCCGGTTTCTTCCTGCAATTCCCGCTGCGCACAATGAAGCGGATCTTCATTCTGATCTAATTTTCCAGCAGGCAGTTCAAGCACTTCTTTCCCAAACGGATGGCGGTATTGTTGAACCAAAATTATATCGTGATTTTCGAACATGCACACGACAACCGCGCCGCCGGGATGTTCTATAATCTCACGAATTGATGTATTGCCGGAAGAATACTTAACGGTATCGATCGTAAGATCGATAATCTTACCTTGATACTTTTTTTCTCTTTGAAGAATTTTGAAGTGCATGCGCTGATGTGTTGGATGTTACGTGCACAACCTGTTGTGGGAACGGAATTTCTATTCTGTGATTCTTAAATTCATTATACACTTGAACGCGTAAATTTTCCGACGTAATAAATTGATCTTGAAACGATGCAACACGGCACACTAATCGAAATTGAAGTGCCGAATCTCCCAAACTCATTAAAAATGCTTCGGGCACGGGTGTTTTCAAAACTTTAGGATGTTTTCGTGCAAGATTGACTAAGAGATGCTTCACCTGATCAACATCAGAACCGTATGCAACACCCACTTCAACGATTACCCGAATTTCTCCTGCGGGATAACCATAATTCACCACTTTCGTTTTGATAAGATCATTATTGGGAACAATGATTAAATTGTTGTCGAAATCGAGGATCTTAGTGCTCCGTAAACCGATCTCGTAAATATCTCCCGTTTCGCCGGAGGGGATTTTAATCCTGTCGCCGATTCTAAACGGACGATCGAGCATAATGATGAAACCTGAAATCATATTGGAAATTGTATCTTGAGCGGCAAGCCCAAGAGCAAGAGAACCAGCACCAAGAAGCGTGATAATACTGCTGATATTTTGTCCAAAATGATCGAGCACGACAATTGCCGCCATGGTGAACGCAATAAATGTAGCAATTCGATTTGCCAGCGGGGTTAACGAATGAGTATCGGTTTCATTTTTTGCTGCAACGTTCCGCAGTCCGTACGTAATAAGAAGCTTTAAAATTTTTGAAAGAACAGAAGTAACAATAATTGCGGCAACGAAGTAAAGGGCATTGTGTGAATACTCGATGAGTTTCAGAATTCCAGTATGCTCGGGAAATAATCCCTTTTCTAGTTCTGCAAGGCCAAAAGATAGACCAATAACACCGGCAAGTGCAATAATGCGCTCAAGAATAATCTCAAGAATCTTGTCGTCGAGATCACTTTCTGTTTTTGAGATGAGTTTACGGCCGACAGTATTAAGAAAAAACTTTACAATCTTTCCGCCAATAAGGAAAGTTATAACAGTAACGATACCGACAAAAAGATGAAAGATAATTTGATTGCCGCCAAAAAAAGGGAGCAAATTTTTAAAAAGAATTTCCATTACGATATGATGATATTATTGATGAAGTGCCCTGCTGCCCGGTTTAGAAATTGGAATTGCAGCCAGTGAATCAGGAATTTCGGATTCACGATATGTTTGAACTTCCATTTCGATCGCCGAATAAAATTTTGCATCGAATTTTGCCTTGCCGTTGCTCCGATCAACGATACAGCCGACTCCGACCAATTTTGCTTCAGAAGCAGCAACAAGCTTTATAATTTCATCCACCGAACCGCCGGTCGTCACGACGTCTTCCACAACGAGAACTCTTTCCCCTTTTTTAATATCAAACCCTCTCCGTAATTTCATGGCCCCTTCTTCGCGCTCAGCAAATATTGTACGTGTACCAAGTATTCGCCCTACCTCCGTTCCCACAACAATTCCACCAACCGCAGGAGAAATGACCAATTCCACTTCGCTGTATTCATAGTGCTTGGCAATATCGCCGGCAAGCAAATGCAAATATTTTGGATATTGCAGCACTCGCGCGCACTGGAAATAGTGCGGACTGTGCAATCCGGAAGTGAGAACAAAGTGTCCTTCAAGAAGTGCATTGGTCTCTTTAAATATCTCGAGAATCTGGTCTTTGGGTATTTTCATAAGTTATCTTAAGTGATTACTAAAAATAGTTCTTGTATTATTTTCTCGTCCAATACCATCGCATATGTTCTCTCAGTGATACGGGAAAGGCCGTTCCGGAATAATTGAGAGCTTTAGAAGCTTTGTTCCGTATGTTCCCATATCAATATACGCCACATATATTCCTGCCGCAACTAACCATCCCGATTCATTTAAGAGATCCCATTCAAGAAACTGTGAGTCGTTATCTTTTATCAATTTACGAACTCGAACTCCTCCTAAGTTGACGATGCTAATTGTTGCTTGCCGCGGCAAATGAGTAAATGTAACATGTTGAGATGCACTGCGGAGTTCACCTTCATTAAATCCAAAATACGGATTAGGGAACACATTGATTTTAGCGACATCTGTCTTCGCCAGTTCTGCACTAAATTTTGGCGCGGTGGCGGTAAATGAAAATACATCATTCACTCCGTTGGGTTTCGTCGAAAGAATACGAATAACATTTCCGGTCGCTGGCATCATTGAATTAACATTTGCAGGAAATAACGGATCAGATATTGAACCACCGTTCAAATTTACCAAAACCATCCGAGCCATCACTTCAGCACCAGTGCCTTGGGTTCCATCATATCCAGCACCCGCAGCAACAAACGCATCATATCCTGCAGTGCCTGGTGTTTTAGGATTCGGCTCCATCCAATAAATCCAGTCTGTGTAGGGATCATTATCACTGCCAGAAAGCGGATGGTCTGCCTTTTGAAGGCCGAATTTACCGTCTCCATCCGCATCATTAACCCACGGAATCATTCGAAAATCATCCGATGGATCGTTCGGCGTATTTATTCCGATATTCCACAATTCAAAAGGAACATTTATGATTGCCCCTGTTGTTAACGCAAGATATGCTTTTCCTCCGGCAGGAGTAAATCGCATTTCAAAATCATAAGGAACAAATCGCGAAAAGTTAGTGCCTCTAAACACCCGCGATTTGAATGTAGCATAGGAACCATCAACTCCACCGCCTTGGTTGATTCCCCATGTTCCACCACCCCAGTCAGCTTTAGAATTACCCTGCCATGATGGATCAGGAAATTTTAATCCGTTAATTGCGGACCAAGCAGCATACGAAGGAGGGGTGATCGGTCCTGACAGATTTGAAACGTGCTGGAAATCCTTTGCATCCTTTGACGGACCAAATGCATCGATTTGAAATCCGTTAATTATATACGACGATTGATTAGTCCCAGCAGGAAATTGGTATTGGCCGGAGATCAAAATTTTATTTACTGTTGCATCAGTCAATTTCCATGTTGCACTATCTCCGGTTGTATCAAACCCAATTTGATAGCTGTGACCATCAAGAATAGTCGGATCAACGACACGAGCAACTACTGAACCATCGCTTCCTCCCGTATGAGTTATCGCCATGAGATCTCCGACTTTAAATGAATATGTAACTCCGGGTTTGGGCGATTGAGGAACAACTTCAATGACAACAGGAGTACTTTCTAAAGTTTTCGGAAAGCCGTCCGGTGGATTTGGGATATAATTATACGCAGTTACAGCGAAGTAATATTTTTTACCGTTGACGAGACGATTACCTGTAAGTGAATCACGTGTTATATCAAGACTTCGAACAATCCCGTTATCACTTCCAAAGACAACGGTTTTATAGATAAAATCACTGGTCGATTCATCGAGAACCCAGTCTTTGATATTCAGAATTCCATCTTTAAGATCGTATGTTGCAAATAATTTTTCATTCAAAAATTCTCTTCCGGGTAACTGATATATTTTATACCCTTGAAATGTATAACCATTCTCATGTTGTGATTCGGTTTTACGGACAGATTCAGGCTCACCCCAATTGAGAATAATTTCATTGTCAAGTTCAGCTGTCTTTACAATCGGCGCCGCGGGGGGAGTTGGCAAATCAAAATTATTATTAAATGTACTTTGGATTAAAGTATCATAACGTTTTAAAACTGTCACGCTGCTTAACCAATCGCTGCCAAGACCGGTTATACCAGCGAAAATTATTTCCTGCGTGTCACTATTTGCCATGGTAAAAGGACCTGAGCATATTACAAATCGGCGATCACCAGGCGGTTCCATAGAGCCATCTATCCAACCCGTTTTAGAAACAGGATCACCGGGAAAGGCGTATTTCATCTCTTTGTTTGTTGTAGGGTCAATAATTTTGCCGCCAGTTCGCGCAAGTAAACCTCTCATGAGACTATACCATTCCAAAAGTGCCCGTGGATCATTAATCCGTGGATCTTCGTACGGCGTATGTGTCTTTAAAATTAGAGGAAAGGCGGTCATTCCAATATTTTTTTTCCCGGAATAATATCGTCCTTTATATCTTCCGGAATCGCTTGGCAATCCCGGGACGAGAGGCCCTTGAAGCAAATCAAAACCCGTTGACGGTGGTTTTGTCCCAAAAAAACCATCATTACTATCACCATTATAAACAAACCCTAAATTTAATAATGTATCACATCCAACAAAATCATCCTTATAACCAAGTCCACCACCCAAATCAGGGTCAACCCATTGAGCGACATACATACTGTCAATGCTGTATCCGCTTTTATTTATGATAATATTTTTTTGAAAAATTGTATTTCCTATGACTCCATTTCTACGATACGCCCAAATAGTGCGTTGGAACTCAACGCCAATTGGATCTCCTCCTGCCAGATAAAACGTTCGCGAAGAATCGAGGTCATTTGCGACATACCAAATCGTTTGGTCGGCACCAGGAATACCGGGGATATCTACGGCTGGATCGTATTGCCCATTCCCATCTTTATCATCAAATGGCGCACCGTCCGCGGCAGGCCATTCATTCCAATCTAAAACATATTTATCATATAACTGCTTTGCAGTATAATTTTCATATTTCTTATATGCTGCAACATCTTGCTCAACTAACATCGATTCCATGCCGGCATTGAAAGGATTGCCGGGCCCAACATCCGGACGAACTTTATAGATACGATTGTTTTTCTTTAAAGGGTCATCAGCGACAGGCGGAGTCGCAGAAGTTCCTGCTGTAAGTATCTTTCCCGCTTCCAATCCATGGGTATAGTATGATCCGCCGATCCTGATTTTATCATCTTTTCGGTGTATTCCTCCCCAAAGAAATCCTTCCTCAAAAACTGAAATACCTCGATTGGAATTTAATAATTCAAAACCCCCGTCGCCGGTAAACGGATTTAATGAACCGTCGCCGTTATTTGTGTAGTAAGAAAAGATGTTATTAATCGTCATCGCGGTATACGTATCGTTTATCGATACCTTTCGCAGTATCGGTTTATTCTCTTGTAATGCTTCTATCGGTTTGCCGCCATACACTAGCTGATAAAAAGTAATGGCAAAAAAGAAGATTGTTCTATAAGCAATTTTTACGCCGGTAAATTGCATAGTTAATTCTCCAATTATTTTTAGATCCGATGGTTTAACAATTTTCAATAGATAAAATATTGCCGGTTACCACTCGTCTTCTAATTCTTCTAACTCCTCGCGCATTTCTTTTTCTTCTTTGGTTTCCCCCTGTGCAACGGCTTGATCGATACCGCTGCGGTAAGCCTTTTTGGCTTCTGGAGTCTGATTCAGTTTTCCGCAAAGAATTCCAAGCTGATGATAGGCCGGAATATATTTTTCATCTCGTTGAATCAGGTCTTTGAGAATGTCAATTGCTTCTGCGGGATTGTTTGTCCCGACATATTCCAATGCAAGTGCATATCGCGTAAAGGAATCGTTCGGATCCTTGGACAGCATTTCTTGCAACTTTTGGATGCGTTGTTCGCTCGCCATAAAGTTCCTTCTTATTTCAATTGATTAATTTGTGATGCTAACGTAAAATCATTTTCTGTTAATCCACCGGCACTGTGTGTTGAAAGTGTCAGCGTGACTTTGTTCCATCGAATGTCGATATCCGGATGATGATCCATTTTTTCCGCCAACAAAGCAACCGATTGAACAAATCCCATGGCCCGGACAAAATCTTTTTTTATGAATGTCCGTACTATAGCATTCCCTTCCCGCGTCCATCTGCGGATGGCCTTCATTTTTACGGCAATTTGTTTTTCATTAAGCATATTCATGGACTGTCCGTAAATATACTAATAACTCATCGAATCTAAACGTACTTTTCCTCTAAAAATCCAATAAATACTGATGGTATACGCTAAAACAAAAGGAATCCCTATGATCGCGACGTTCAACATAATGGAGAGTGTTTTGGGAGAAGACGCAGCGTTATAAATTGTCAGATGGTCGTGAGGCGAGAAATTCGACATGACAAGATTCGGAAACATTCCGATGGCAAACAACGCCATTAATGACACAATGCTCGCACACGACGATACAAATGCGAAAAATTCTCTCTTGTGATGAATCTCTCTGGGAATATTTGCAACCGCAAGCATTCCTCCTACGGCAACAACAAAAAATGCAGGATGCTCTTTAAATGGCTGAGCCATGTGCGGCATATACAACAATGTTGCCATTGTTGTCGTAAAGTATGCGATGACAAAGAAGATAATTGAATTATTCACCCATCCGCGAATTTTTTCCTGCATTGCACCTTCGGTTTTCATCATGGCATAAATTGATCCATGCATCATGAACAACGATACCGTTGTGATACCAACCAAAATGGCGTACGGATTTAATAACTGTACAAATGAAATAGAAAAATCTTTACTCGCCCCGACCGGAACGCCCACGACACTATTTCCTAATGTTATACCCATGAGCAGCGAAATAAAAATGCTCGAAATACTGAATGCATTATCCCACATTTGCCTCCACCATTTCATCGGCTGCTTACTGCGAAACTCGATCGCGACTGCGCGAAAGATCAAAACCGCAAGCAACAGCATAACTGCAGAATAATATCCCGAAAAAACCGTCGCATAGACATCGGGAAACGCGGCAAATAACGCGCCGCCGCCCGTAACAAGCCACACTTCATTTCCATCCCACACTGGGCCAATCGAATTAATCATAATTCTGCGTTCTTCATCTGTCGATGTGAACAGATGCAGCGATCCCACACCAAGGTCAAAACCATCGAGAAGAGCATAACCGGTTAGCAGCATACCGATAAGAACAAACCAAATAAAATTAAGATCAAGACCTGTGAAATCCATTTGCGCTATGCCGTAAAAATTTGTTTTTGATGTTCATACTCGGAGGGAATATCAGAACTTTCTTCGGGACCATGCTTTATCTTTTGATCTAACAGAAAAATGAAAAGGATAAACAATAAAGAGTAAATTATTGTAAACAGAATAAGCGAGAACCACACCTGATTTGCAGCAATCGATTTTGATAATGCTTCCGATGTCCTCAATAGATTATAAACAATCCACGGCTGCCGGCCAATCTCCGCAGAAAACCATCCTGCTTGATTTGCGATTTGCGGCAAAAGAACTGAAGCGATAAAAACTTTCAACATGATCGCGTTAGAGAATAATTTCTCTTTCCACCAGAGATACAGGGAAATCAAACTGATCGCAATCAGAATCATTCCAATTCCAACCATGAGGTGATACAATTGAAAAACAACATTTACCGGGGGCCGATCTTCTTTTGGGAATGCATTCAAACCGGTAATTGGCGAGCTAAAATTTCCGTGAACAAGAAATGAAAGCATTTTAGGAACAGCAATTCCGAATTGAACTTTTTGTTCCTGTTCATTCACCCATCCGAACACATAGAACGGTGCAACAGACGATGAATCAAAGTGTGCTTCAAAAGCGGCAAGTTTTGTTGGCTGCTGATGACTAACCCCCACGGCACTTCGTTCACCGGTGAACAATTGGGAGAACGAGGCAAAAATCATCAAACCTAAGGCAATTTTAATCGATGCTTTTGCAAATTCCTCGTGGCGCCTTTTGAGAAGATAATATGCGCCGACACTTAACACCAATGTTGACCCGGCCAGCCACGATGCACTTAACGTATGCAGCAGCCGCACAACTGACGATGGATTAAAAACCATGCCCCAAAAATCGGTGATTTCTGCGCGGGCGGCCAATCCTTTGCCAACAATGTGAAATCCCGAGGGAGTCTGCATCCACGAATTTGCAACGACAATCCATACCGCACTGAGCATCGATCCAAGCGATACCATGCAGGTAGAAAAGAAATGGATTTTTGGTGATACTTTATTCCACCCGAAAACAAGAATCGCGAGAAAACCTGATTCAAGAAAAAAAGCAAAAATCCCCTCTGCCGCTAAGGCACTACCGAACACATCACCGACATATCGTGAATACGTTGCCCAGTTGGTTCCAAATTCGAATTCCATCACAATACCGGTCGCCACACCCATGGCAAATGTTAACGCAAAGATCTTCACCCAGAATTTAGTCATTCTTTCGTACAGTGGATTTTTTGTATGAAGGAACATTCCCTCCATCAACACCAACACAGCACCAATGCCAATACTTAAAGGCGGATAGATGTAATGGAACGCGATGGTAAAAGCGAATTGTATTCGGGAGAGAATTTCTACAGACATGGGCACATGTTATTGATACAAACAATATAAAAAAGATTTGGACGGCATGCCAGATTGCTTACGGAAATGTGCATCGGTACAACGTTGTTGAAGTAAGAAGTAATACGCGGTTGGAAGAAATGATTGCATCTCGTAGTTCTTCGTTGGGATTCAGTCCCATAATGGAAGTTTTGGGAATTGATTGTAGAAGCGCGCCATCGAAATCAAAAATCAAAATTGACGTAGAAGAAGTGACTGTGATTCTATCGACGGATGATTGGATTCTCTTCCAATGATTTCCGGGCGATAAAGGGATTGTTTTCACAAAATTTCCGTATCGATCGAACACCTTTACGGATGAATTGTCGAGAACAAACAGGTTATCGTCTCCGGCAACCGAAATGTCAAGCGGTTGTGTGAGAGCCCCTTCGCCATCACGGAAAGTCCCTATTTCTTTTTCAATCTGATGACGTTGATTGATTTTAATTATTCTGTGACCGTCGCTCTCAATAACAAATAGGTCGCCCTGCGACGAAGTAGCACACGCGAGCGGGTAAAATCTTCCCTCTAATTTTGAGAATGAATTTTCGTCAATTGTTTGGATGAAGTTCGATGCTTTATCATACTTCTGAATTCGATGATTATTTTTATCCGTCACATAAATTTCAAACAAAAAAGAAGACCACACATCGACGGGGTCGTCAAACTCATAGTTACCCCAGCCAATGCCGCCGAAGAAATTCATCTCTCCGCTTTTAGAATTACGGTGAAACAGTTTACTCGTCTTCCTATCGATGACAACAATATCGCCATTCTCAATAATTGACATTGTTTCTGCATCTTTAAATTCACCGATTGCAGATTCAATGATCAATGGAGAGTTTGCGTCACTCGACTGGAGGAAGAAAAACGTGAATAAAATAGCAATCATGAATTTATTGGCGGTCCAACAGGCTAAAAAAAATAAGGGGTTGAGAAAATCTCAACCCCTTTGTAAGTAAAACTACATCTACTCCATTAGAAACCAAGAGTAACAGTGATTACATTGTTAGCATCCATATATTTTAAGTGACGATATGCATAATCAACTTTTACGTTGATGCCACTTAAATCGTAATTAACTCCGGCGCCAAAAGTATAATCGTAAATGTATTCATTCTCTGCCGTATTTGGAGAAGACAAATATCCGCCGCGGAGAAACACCATATCTTTAAATCCGTATTCGGCACCCAGTTTGTATTCATCACCCTGGTAATTATTATTCTGGAAATTTGTCATGAGTGTAAAGGCATTGACATCGTCTAGCTTTCGTTGATAGGCAAGCCCAATTTCAATTGTTGACGGAAGATCAAATTCTGCTGCATCAACTTTATAAAATTGTTCTGCACGATCTGCACCAGTTACTTTTGCAGTATACAAGAGATCCGAACCGTCAAACTTCATGCTTGGTCCGATATTTTTAATTGCGATACCGAGTTTCAACTCCGGAATAACAAGTCCATTGTATTGAACTCCTGCATTAAGTCCGTATCCTGTTGCCGAAGTGCTCATAATTTGTTCTGTGATAACATTTACTGTCGCTCCTACTGAGATGCGGTCATTAAGCATTTTTGCGTAAGAGACGCCGACTGTTGCGTACACCGGTGAATAATTTTCGCCTGTGCCATCCGGGAAATCAACGGTGGTCACCGGTATGTCGCCGAAGGAAAGTGTCTTGAGCGAAAAACCAAGATGACCAAAACTTCCGGCATCAATACCAATGGCGCCGTAGTTCAAATTGATATCCGCAAAATACTGCATATGCGAAATCATTACTTCAGTGCTTTTTTCTGTTCGAACAAGACCAGCAGGATTCCAGTAAATAGCATCGATACCACTCGTCGTTGCTAAATTTGCATTTCCTACTGCTACACCTGCAGCTCCCACCGGAATCAACAACTCCTGCGCCCCGGCAGTACCTGTTCTACCTTTATTCCCTCCATAGAGGGCTTGACTAGCAAGCCCCACTACGATCAGGAATGTAATAAGAACCTTATTTAATTTTTCCATATAGAATCTCCTAATTTCATATATTTTGAATTCAAGGAAATGAATACACGTTTAGTATTTATCAAGCTGCTGCAATTCTTGGATGACCGCAAGTTTCAGGATCTTTGTTCCAAGACTACCGCCTAGATCGATATACACTACATACATTCCCGAAGCAACCGGTAAGCCGGATTCATTTTTTAAGTCCCATGTTAAGTATTGCGAAGCATCATTTTTTACCAACTTACGCAAACGAACACCAGCAAGATTTACGATGCTAAGAGTTGCTTTTTGCGGTAAATGGCTAAACGTTACAAACTTCGTGTATTTATTTGGTTCCTTTTGATTGAATCCAAAATACGGGTTAGGATAAACATTAATTAATGAGACATCTGCCTTTGCTAAAGCCGTACTGCTTGCTGGAGCGTTTGCAACAAACGTAAATGCATCATTCACACCGTTAGGCTTGGTCGAAATAATACGAATCACGTTCCCCGTAGCCGGCATAGTTGAATTAACATTGGCAGGCCATGTAGCATCACTTACGGATCCGCCGTTGAAATTTACCAAAACGGTTCGAGCCATAACTTCAAGTCCGGTTCCTTGGCTTCCATCATATCCAGCGCCCGCAGCAACAAATGCATCATATCCTGCAGTACCCGGTGTTTTTGGACTTGGTTCCATCCAATATATCCAGTCAGTATACGGATCGTTGTCACTGCCGGAAACAGTATGGTCAATTTTTAGTAAATTAAATTTGCCATCTCCATCTTCATCATTAACCCACGGAATCATTCGGAAATCATCCGATGCATCGTTCGGCGTGTTGATACCAATGTTCCATAATTCAAACGGGACATCAATTGTTGCACCAGTTGTAAATGCAAGATTTGCTTTACCTCCCGCTGCAGTAAACCGAATCTCGAAATCATAAGGAACAAAGCGATTAAAATTGGTTCCTCGAAAAGTTCTTGGGAGGAAACGTCCAGCATATGTTGCATCGGCATTATTACCGCCAGTGTGAATTCCCCATCTGCCACCACCCCAATCAGTTTGCGGGCGATCATTTGCACCATCTGCGGCCAAACCATCAGAAGTCGGGAATCCATTGAATCCAAATGTTGCTGAAGTAGGCGGATTAATTGCGCCCGAAGGACCTGCTACATGAAGAATTCTTTTTACATCATTTGGCGCACCAACAACACCAATCTGTAGTCCATCTACGCTAAACGAAGGTGCTCCCGTTTGATTGGTTTGACTAGCCAATAGAGTTGTGTTTGCGGTTACGTCCTTAAGATTCCATTTTGTAGAACCGCCGGTCGTATCAAACGAAACTCTGTACGTATGCCCTGTCAGTCTTGCAGGATCTACAACAAATGCACTTACAACGCCATCACTGGCACCTGCATGAGTAGAATGAATCGTATCCCCAGAAGCAAAAGAATATCTTACTCCCGGTTTTGAAGATTGCGGAACGATTTCAAGCACCGTTGGTGAACTTTCTAATGTTGCAGGAACTGCGCCAGGACTGGAATTAAAGTTATATGCTGTAACAGCGAAATAATAACTCTGACCATTTACCAAAGGCTTATCGGTCAAATAATCTTTGGTGATATCAAATGTTCTAACAATACCAAGGTCGTTACCAAATTGAACAGGTTTTGTGATAACCGTTCCTACACCGTCGTCATAAACAGCATCTAAAATATTCAACACGCCATCAACCTTGTCATAGGTTGCTAAGAGTTTAGCATTGCTGAATCCTTTTCCGGGAAGCTGATATACATTATATCCCTGGAAAGCGTATCCTTTTCCGTTGGCCGCAGTTTGACCTTCTGTCTTTGGAGCATTCACTGGATCGCCCCAATCAAGAACAATCTGTTTGTCTAATTGAGCAACCTTTACAACCGGTGAAGAAGGTGCTGAAGGAAGATCAAAATTATTGTCGTATGCTAATTGAGCTATCTGATCATAGAACTTCAAAACAGAAATACTCGACAATCGGTTGCTGCCTTGACCGGTAATAGCCGCAACAACAACTTCCTGTGTATCTCCATCAAGCATCGTGAACGGCCCGGAACATAATGCCATACGGCGATCATCCGGTGACGCAATAGTTCCTTCGATCCATCCTTTATTTGTTACCGGATCACCTGAAAGAACGTACTTTGTAACTAAACCTGTTGTCGGATTAACATAAGGAGCGGCAGTTCGTCCGACAAGACCTTTCATCAAATTATACCATTCCGTGGTTCCACGGGGATCATTTAATCGTGGATCAACGTACGTAGCATTACTGTTAATGAAAAAGTTAAATGCGGTCATTCCAAGATTCTTTTTCCCTTTTACATACTTTCCGTCAACTTTTCCTGAATCAGTTGCAACTCCAGGAATCAAAGGTCCCTGGAAGAAATCGAATCCTGTTGCCGGTGGTTTCGGACCAAAGAAACCGTCAGAAGCATCGCCGTTATAGACATATCCTAAACTCAATACGGTATCACATCCGGTATAGTCATCTTTATAACCAAGTCCACCGCCAAGATCAGGATCTGCCCATTGGGCAACATACATACTATCTATTCTATAACCGCTTTTATTGATAATCTTATTTTTTTGGAAAATGATGTTGCCAAGCGCACCTGAACGACGATACGCCCAAATTGTTCGCTGAAACTCAATACCGAACGGATCTTGACCGGCTAAATAATATGTTCTGGAAGCATCAAGATCGTTCGCAACGTACCAAATGGTTTGATCAGCACCGGAGACACCAGGAATATCTTTCGTTGGATCGTATATTCCGTTATGATCAACATCGGTATACGGAGCACCATCAGCCGCCGGCCATTCATTCCAGTCTTTTACATATTGGTCGAAAATTTGCTTTGCCGTATATGTTTCATACTTGCTAAACATAGCGACATCCTGCGAATTTAACATCGATTCCATATCAGCATCAAAGGCGCTGCTGGGTCCAACATCCGGACGAACTTTGTAGATTCGGTACTTTTCTTTTGCAGGATCATCAGCAACAGCAGCCGAAGACGTTGTTCCCGCCGTAAGAATTTTACCTGCTTGTATTCCGTGGTTATATGTAGAACCGCCAACCTTTACTTTATTATCTTTTAAGTGTTTGCCGCCCCACAAAAAACCTTCTTCAAAAATTGATATACCACGATTTGCACTGACCAATTCAAATCCACCGTCGCCGGTGAACGGATTTAAAGAACCATCACCATTGTTTGAATAATATGAAAAAATATTATTAATGGTCATTGCAGTGAAAACGTCGTTCGTGTATACTTTTTGCAACTTTGAGCGATCTTTTTGAGATTGCTCATATGGATGTCCTGCAAAGAGAACTCCAATTGCAATAAAAATAAACAACAGGAGACGACGCACATAAGATTTAGACGTAATCGTCATAAAATAAATCCTCCAATTATTTTCTTCAAAATTAATATTCAAGTTTTACACCAAATCGAATTTGACGTGGTGCCGAAAAATTAGCTGCGTTATAACCACCATTCACATCATTATAAAGGGTAGTATAAGCAACACCATTTTGAGCAGCTTTATCAGCTCCACTCGGAGTAGCTAACCATCCATCATACTTCGGATCGCCAGTTCTCGGGAAAACTGAAGTAGGATTATCAAGATTCAGGAGATTTTGAACGTAGATATAAAAATCTGCACTGAGTCTTCCAAATTCGACCGCTTTATCTACACGAAGGTCAAACCGAAATTGCCACGGAGTTGTTGAAGAACCAATTGGTTCAAGAGGTACTCTCGACCGTGCGTCGGTAACGGACAATGAGGTTATGTCTAATCTTGTAAACGAGAAGCCACTTCCAAATGTCAATAATAAGTTAACTCCGGATTGCGATAAAATTCCTCCGTCATTTTTTGCAAACCGATAATCAATAGATGCATTTCCACTATGTGTTTGATTGAAGTCGGTCGGGAAAACAAATTTTGGAATATATCCAGGTTGTCCCGAAGCGGCAACTGCACCAGCAAGTGATTGCGGATTCGATCCGGTTCCTTTCGCATCCGAATACGTATAACTCATTTGAGCCTGAATGCGATTTACACGACGCAATGTTACACGAATTTCTACACCTTTCGTTGTCGAATAATCTCCGTTGACAAGGGTAGGATAAACCTGTTGGCTCGATGTTGACGAAGGTTGGATTTGGGTGTATTGAATTTGATTTTGAATGTCGCGATAAAATGTTGTTACATCGAACGAAGCAAAATCCGAAATTTGTTGAGCGAAACCAATTTCATATTGAGTGGTTCGTTCGGGTTTTAAACCATAGCCTGAAACAGCAGTAAAGTAATTTCCACCCTTCACATGGCTATATGTTCGGCCAAGTCCAAGATATGAATCACGGAACTGCGTGCTTGACACGAGCTTGTTGAATTGAGCATGAAATACCGTTTGATCAGTCACAGGGAATGAAAAACCAATTCGCGGGCTGATATATTGTGCTGCTTCGGTCTTTTTATATGAATTACGCGAAATAACTTTGTTAACATCGTCAAATGTCACAAACGCAGGATCTTTCAGCGTAATACCGCCATTATCGATATAATCATAACGAATACCGACATAAAGATTGATGTCAGGCAACTCCATCTTGTCTTGCACATATACGGCAGCTTCAACAGGAAGGCGCGGGCCTAAATCGGTAACACTGCTGCCTTTCGTTATATCACTGCTAATTTCTTCTCCCCAAACGTTGTATCCATAATTATCCAATCCACCGCCTTGGGTTCTCAATTCAATCGTTTTTTGATCTTTAGATTTGCTTGCATCATTAACGGTTTGAGCGCGCAATAAAGTATTTCCAGGATTAAATCGACGAATTGTATATGTATTATATTCTCCGCCAGCTTTTAAGGCATGATTCTTTTGCTGTGCGGAAAAATCAACACGTCCGCCATACTTAGTTTCTTTTTGCACATCATAACCAGACCGCGGAACACCTCTCTGTGCGATAGTAACATCACCGCCATAGATCGTATATTGTTCAAGAGGGGTGTATTTTGATTGAAACACGTAGCCAACTTTTCTATTGGCAGCCGAATCGCCATAGGCATTGAAATTATCCTTAAGATCCGGATCCATTGTTACGTCTTTGCGATATGTATAATATGCACTCGCTTCATAGTTGATGGATGGCGTTAAGAAATGAGTCACTTTAAAATTGCCAAAACCATTGTGGAACGTAAACATTGCAGTCCGCGAGGCATTGAAAATATCGAAAATACCCGCTGTGTTTTTTTGCTCACTCGTAGAATAAGAACCGGAAGCTTTCAACTGCAAATTACCCATATTGTATAACAACGTTCCAACATAGTTAAATGCATTTGACATGCCGCCAAATCTATTTCCCGCTTGATACGAAAGGTTAAGCGTATCAGGCAACGACGTTCCGATATGAGCCGGAGTCTTTGTAGGATCGGTTATAACATTCTTCACATTTATTCCATCCCAGAATCGAACAGCCGGATCACGGAAGAAAGTATTTTGAATACTTCCAAAGAATCGTAATTTTTCTGTCATTACCGGTCCACCAAATGTGGCCGTGTAATCTGAATATCCGTAGGAATAACCACCTAAACTTTTTGTTCCTTGCTTTGTGTAATTGTCAGTCTCAGCCAGTAAAGAAAATTTCCATGTTTCAGATCCGGTTCGTAATTGGCTAAAGACCAAACCGCCGGTTGCATTTCCATACTCTGCCGAATATCCGCCGGCTTGAACTTGAATTTGTTCCACCGTTTCACTGTTGAACGTTACACCTCTTCCACCCATCAATTTATTGGAAGACGGCACGCCATCGACAACATAACCCGTAGCATCGGCACGCGCACCTCGGATGTAAAAATTCCCACCATTCGAGACAACACCGGGTTGCAGGCTAACAATATTTGCAACACCTCTAACCGGAAGAGTGGCAATAAAATCATTGTCCACAATGCGAACAGCTGCCGTTGCAGATTTGTTCACCAGCGGCCGCTCAGCAATAACCTCAACCGTACCTACTTGCACACCTTCGGCGGGTAATTTAAAGTTCGCTTCCGATGTCAAATCAGCGTTAACGCGAACGTTGGATACTGTGATTGTCTGATATCCAATATAGCTGGCGCGTAACGAATACGTTCCTACCTCGAGTTTTAAAATATTAAACTCACCATTTAGATCTGTCGTCGATCCAAAAGAAGTACCAACAACAACAACAGCGGCACCTACCAATGGTTCACCGGTTTGACTGTCAACTACTTTCCCTTTAATCTTACCTTGCGTTCCCGCAAAAATCAGATAGGGAAGAAACATTGTTGCAGTCAGAAAAAAGTAGAACTTTCGTCTCATGTTTTTCTCCTAATTATTATAGATGGGTGATGTGGATTAAGTACGTATTTCAAAATGGAATTACAGTTTGCGGTTGTTGATGTAGCAAAAAAATTTTTCACTATGTAACTTTTTCTTAATTGCACCGTAATAATAGCATTGTCTGTGAATTAATAATGTGAATATAGAGAGCGCAAGTGCAAATGTCAAGTAGAACAGTGACAAAAAATCACTATTTACTTTTGTAAAAAATAACTATAAAACGAGAAAGATTGCAGTATTTCATTCTCTTATAGGCATTATACTCTTTTCATTCATTTTGGCCTCGCCTTTTTTTGTAAATCGTTTTATAAAAAGCTGCAACTGAACATTTCGTGCATCGTCCCAAGTAACAATAAACTCTCCCTCCGAATTCATTGATACAGCAGGATATTCCTGAATTATAGGCTCTGGACTATCATTTATTTTAATATTCTTTCCAATGCGTTTACCTCCATGTGAAAAAAGCTGCCCATAGATATCGCCTACTTCATTATGCTGATCGTTCCGATAGTCTTCCCAAACACAAATAAATAATCCCGATGAAGAACCTGCGATACCCGGGAGTCTTTGCCATAGATTGACCGTATCATCATTCACTAATTTATTTGACGCTAATAATTTATGATTCTTTATTCTTTGCAAATAAATATTGGATTCTCCCGTCCGGTAATCTTTCCACAACACAAAAATTTCTCCGTTTGATTGAACCAAAAGTTCCGGATTCGAAGAAAAAGATTTCCCGTTAGCCCTGTCAATTGATAAAACCTTACTCCATGACGAAAGATTCCATTGGCATGATTTCATATAAACATGAAACTGACCATGGTCAGAATCCTGCCAAACAAAATACAGTGTTGAATCAATCCCAATTCGAACCGATGGATATTGCACAAGGGAGATACTTTTCGCGATCAAAATATTTTGACCGAATTTTCCTCTCGAAGGTGAATATCGTTGCGCATAAATATTGGGAATGCCGTCTCGATAGTCAACCCAACAAATAATTGACTCTCCATTTTTATGGACAGAAATCCGAGGAGTTAGGGAACCTTTGATTTTATCGGTAACTATTTCTGCCGAATCAATCACACTTCCGTTTTGTGAGTACCGGGCTCTATAGAGTATACCAAAATTGCTTTCAAATTGTTCCCACACAATTGAAATCCGTCCAGAATCATCGATTCCGACATCGGCATCACTTCCGTACCCGGGAAATTCTGAATTCACTACGATAGGTTTACAAAGATTACCATTCGATGAATCAAGTATGGCTAATATTACATTGCCGCCACTCGCAGGAGATGTGTGACACGCAACCGCTGCAACGCCATTATCAGCAAGGGCAACCTTATCATTAATAAAATCTATCGTCCCATTTAAATTTTGCGCAAAAGATAACGAACTAATGACAAAATAAAATGCTCCATAGATGTGACGCTGAAATAATTGTATATGATGTATTTTCATTGCACACTTTATGATACGATCTCAACTATCGGCATGCCGGGTTCGTCCCTCAAAATGGTACACTCGTCCCACTCATATTCATTTCATCCCAAAGGCTTTTCAATTTATTCTTTTTTTTGTTATAAAAAAGAAAAATTATTTATTTCACCCACCATCAAAGGGAGTCCTATGAAACTTAACAAAAAAGAGGTAGCACAAAATTTGAGACTGTTCGGGTATAAAAGATTTGGCACAATGAAAAAATTTGCCGAAGCCTTGGATATGAATCCATCTACCTTGTATTCGGGATATTTAAACGGCAGAAGCCTTCCTGGTCCCGTGCTGCTGGTAAAATTAATCGACCTCGGATGTAACATTAATTGGCTCTTGACCGGAAGAGAAACAATGAACAATGTAACTAACAACGATAAGACCGTGCCAAAAGAAATTTCAAACATTCATGCTGTATATTCCTCATCGGAAGAACCCCGGACTGCTCACTTTACCGTTGAAAAAACGAATGGAACGCTTGCGAACAGAAGCAGATGATAGTGGCGATTGAAAAAAACTTTTATTACACTTTGCCACACAGTATTTGCTGACTATGAGCATGAAAAACTATTTCACAAAGTACAAAACCGAATTGCTTTTTCATTTCGGATTGCTGACGATCCTGGGAATTGCTTTTTTTCTGCAAACCATCTACAGCGACTCCGTGTGGAACAATAATCAAGAGAATTTAAAGCCTCATTTTATTTTCACAACCTTTGTGGATAGAGTCGTTGCTGCATATTTGTGGCTGATGCTCACTCCCGCCATCATTTGGACTTCGGAAAAAATTGCAAAACAAAAATTCCCATTCATGGGGATGGCGGTAAGTCATTTTGCGGTCGGATTATCATTTACCTTTTTTCATATTCCGATTTACAGCTCATTCGTTTTTATCACGCATGCCATCACTCCTTGGATGTATGCAATCGATTTTGAAAAAATCCATACTATTGATTACTCAAGTTACATTGTCTATTCTCTGACGCGTGTTAATCACGTCTATCGGTTTCTCTATTATAGCATTATTGTCGCGGTGCATTTTGCGTTCGATTATTTCCGAAAATACTCAGAGCGCGAACTTCAAGCATCCCAACTGGAAAATCAATTAAAAGAAACTCAACTGAGAACACTACACCAACAATTACAACCGCATTTTCTTTTTAATACATTAAACAGCATTTCAGCATTGATGTACAAAAGCGTAGATGAAGCCGATAAGATGTTAACATATCTTGGAGATCTCCTTCGAATTTCGCTGGAACGGATGTCGGTTCAAGAAGTACCGCTGAAAGACGATATTGCATTTATCGAACGATACTTATTAATTGAAAAAATCCGGATGGGGGATCGCTTGATCGTGAAAACAAATTTTCATCCCGACACACTCGACGCTCTCGTCCCCTGTATGCTCGCACAGCCAATTCTTGAAAATGCCATCAAGCATGGCATCTCGCCGAATGCAAAACAAGGGACCATTTTTGCCTCCACATGGCGCCACGCTGAAAAATTATTTTTTCAAATTGAAGATACTGGCAACGGAATGTCCGGCAGCCTCGACGACAACATTGGGAAAGGATTTGGATTAAAAAACACGGTCGATCGATTAACTCTTCTTTACCGCACAAATTACACGCTAGAATTTTCAAATAGGGACGGCGGTGGCCTTCGTGTAACTCTTTCCATCCCTTTCCGTATGAGTATTAATTAAATATTCATTTTATTGAACTAATCCCAGATTCACATGATCCGAGCGATGATCGTGGACGATGAGCCGCTTGCGCGCGAGAAGGTTTCATTATTTGCGAGCAGTGAACCCGACCTGGAAGTTGTTGCGACCTGCAGCAATGGAGTGGAAGCTCTATCCTCTTTCAATACGCACACACCTGATCTAATTTTTCTTGATATCCAAATGCCAGAATTGAATGGGTTTGATTTTCTCCGTCAACTCAAAACTGATACCATGCCGGGCATTATTTTTATTACCGCATACGACGAGTTTGCCTTGCGCGCATTCGAATATCACGCATTAGATTATTTGCTAAAACCTTTTGACAAAGAACGATTTCATCGTGCCGTTCACCACGCCACAGTGAGCATGTCAACGAAGGAAGAAAAAGAAAAGAGTCATAAACAGGTCGTTACACTACTTGAATCATTGAAGAAAGATTCTTCATCGCTTGAACGATTGATTGTTAAAACAAATGGAAGAGTCTTATTTTTGAAGGTCAATGATATCGATTGGATGGAAGCGGCAGGCAATTATATTAAGTTGCATGTGGGAAATGAAACTCATCTTATTCGTGAAACGATGAACAGTCTTGAACAACAGCTCAATGGAAAAATATTTGTCCGCGTTCACCGCAGCACTATTATTAATATCGACCGAATTAAAGAATTGCAGCCATGGTTTAACGGAGATTATAAAATTACGCTCACCACAAATGTACAGGTTATCATGAGCCGGGGCTATCGTAAACATTTTAGTTCAATTATCGGTAAACCGCTTTAACAGATCGCTGCCTTTCCCCCATATATATCAGCCCTGCACCAAAACCAATAACGTTATCAGCTCCAGCAGCAACAAATAAATTTTTTGACAATGCAACCGAATAAAGAATTTTAGAATAAGATGAAAAACATCCGCCACAGACAATGCTGCAACCCGTTTAAAATAAAAAATCCTCTTCTGTAATTACAGAAGAGGATTTCATTCTTTCGAAATGAATCTGGCTTACAGCGTTACCACTTTTGCGTGGAACACGCCATCAAGCGCTTTTACTTTTTGAAGTACCGTTTCGGGTATCGGATTGTCGACACTTACAACGGTCAATGCGCGTTCGCCGGCACCCGTTCTGCCAAGCGATAATCCCGCAATATTAATATTTGCTTCGGCAAGGATTGTTCCTACTTTGGCAAGCATACCGGGCCGATCAATATTTGTATAATAGAGAAATGTTCCGTCCGGTGTTCCTTCAACATAATAACGATCCAAACGAATGATCTTCAAATATTTTCCTGCAAAAACAGTTCCGGCGAATGAGCGTTCTTCAACATCCGTTTTATACGCGATAGTCAGCAGATTTGTATAATTCTCAATATCGGCTTCCTTCTTTTCGCTCACACGAATACCAAGCGATTGAGCAACAACCGGCGCATTGATATAATTAATCGGCTCGTGAATTTGAATCAACCGCGAAAGAAGTCCACGCAGTACGCCGGCTTTCAATAATTCAGCATGCTTGTGAAGCAATTCGCCGCGGAGCTCGATCGAAAGTTCTTTCAACTGGCCATTCATTACTTGAGCCTGAAGCATTCCGAGTTTTTCCGCAAGTGTGAGGAATGGTTTTATTTCTAACGGAATTCCCGATTGCAGTGCGGAAGCATTTACGGCACCGACAATACCGCGGTCCTTTAAGGCATCGGCAATCTGCTGCGCAATTTGTATCGCAACTTTTTCCTGCGCTTCATCGGTCGACGCAGCAAGATGCGGAGTTGCGACTACTTTTGAATGCCTGACGAGCGTAAAATCTTTTGGTGGTTCTTCGCTGTACACATCTAACGCGGCGCCGGCAACGTGACCACTTTCTAATGCACGTAATAATGCCGTTTCATCAATAATTCCGCCGCGGGCACAATTGATAAGGCGTACGCCTTTTTTACATTTCGCAATGGTTGCCTCGTTCAACAAACCTTTCGTTTCATTATTTAAAGGAGTGTGAACAGTGATAAAATCCGAACGGCGATAAATTTCATCAAGCGAAATAAGTTCAACATTGAACTTCGCTGCAACGTCGGCACTTAATACGGGATCGTAACCGATCGTGGTCATTCCAAACGCCTGCGCCCGGAGTGCCACTTCGTGACCGATCTTTCCGAGACCGACAATGCCGAGTGTTTTGCCAAGCAGTTCGGTTCCCATAAATTTTTTGCGATCCCATTTCCCCGCAACCAAACTTGCATGAGCATTTGGAATGTTTCTCGACAGCGCCATCAGCATCGAAAACGTGTGCTCAGCGGTCGAAATTGTATTTCCGCCGGGGGTGTTCATCACAATAATCCCTTTTCGTGACGCCGCCGCCGAATCAATATTATCAACCCCTGCACCGGCGCGGCCGATGACTTTCATCGAGGTTGCATGTTCAATAATATCAGCCGTTACCTTTGTTCCACTGCGAACAACCATTGCGGCATAGTCAGCAATAATTTTTTTTATCTCATCTGCCGGAAGTCCGGGTTTCAGATCTACTTGAAATCCCTCGCGCGTCAAAATATCGACGCAGCTTTGTTCGATCGGATCAGTAATTAATATTTTCATGGCTAGTCTCTATAAGTAGTATGCTCCGCACATGGCTGTACGGAGCGATAACATTGGTAATAGAAATGAGTTTCGATTATTTTGCGGCGAGAGATTGTAACAATCCCTTTACCCCTGCACCGAGATCAAACTGATATCCACATTCTTTCAGGGTCAGTTCCAGAGCACCAATCATGGTGATCATATCTAATTCATCGTAATATCCAAGATGAGAAATCCGGAAGATCTTTCCCGTAAAATCATCCTGTCCGCCGGCAATGGTGATACCGTATTTCCCTTTGAGAATTTTGTTGAATTGTTTCCATTCAACACCCGCAGGAACCCATACCGGTGTTACTGCATACGACGGAAATTCTGAAAATAATTTTAATCCGATTGCAGAGACACCGGCGCGAATCGCATTGGCAAGCCGTTGATGACGTGCCCACACATTTTCAATTCCTTCTTGAACAATCATTTGAAGCGCAGCATCCACACCGATAACCAGCGATACTGCCGGGGTCCACGGCGTATCATTTCCTTCATATGATTTCAATGCTTTCTTCAAATCCAGATAGAATCTCGGCATCTTCGAAGTTTCGATTGCCGCAATCGCACGCTTACTCAATGCAACAAATGCAAGACCGGGAGGAATCATCAATCCTTTTTGAGAACCGGTGACGCATGCATCAATGCCCCATTCATCGAAACGCATTTCGTGCGCACCAATGGCTGTAATGCCGTCAACACACACCAGCGCGTTAGAGTTTTCACGAATGATTTTTGCTAATTTTTTTATGTCGGTCGCCGCACCGGTTGATGTTTCGCTGTGCGTTAAATACACCGCTTTCGTATCGGGATTTTCTTTCAGCGCCTTTAAGATTTGTTCTTCCGTTGGCGCTTTCCCCCATTCAACTTTTATTTCGATGACATTCAAGCCGTACACTTTCGGCATCTTTACCCAGCGCTCGCCGAATTTTCCACCGTTGGATGCAATAACTTTATCGCCGGGAGAAAAAAGGCTGACAAATGTCGATTCAACTCCGCCGGTGCCTGAACATGTAAGCGTCAGAACGGGTTGTTGGGTTTGAAAAAGATATTGTAAATTTTTGTTGACGCGTGTGAGTACTTCATTGAATTCCGGATTGCGATGGTGAATAATCGGCTCAGCCATTTTCAACATCACGGTTTCAGGAATCGGGGTTGGTCCTGGGGTAAATAAGCGTTTTTTCATGGTGATTGTCCTTCAATAAAATGGAATACAAGGAACAGCAAAAACGAGAATGATGTACTGCTAAAATCGTTTATGCAACTTTAGAGGAAGGGAGTTCTTTTCCTTCAACATGACGTTCGATCATTTTCATCAGGTCGATGCGTCCATCGCCGGTCACGGCCGAAAATGGTTGAATGCCGGCAAGATGTTTATACTTACTTAACTCACCACCGATGAGATTCATCTGGTTGATCAGTTTATTCTTCGGCAGCTTATCCGCTTTGGTGAGAATAAGAAGGAACGGGACTTTGTAAAAGTCGAGCCATCCCATCATCGTATTATCGAGCTCTGTTGGTCCTAACCGTGCGTCGACAATTTGAATGGCAAGGGCGATTTGCTTTCGTGTGTGAAAAAATTCTTCGATCAACTGTGTCCAACCCGCTTTCACATGTTCGGCTACTTTTGCATAGCCGTACCCGGGCAGGTCAACAAAATATAATTCCTTATTGATCAGGTAATAATTCAGTTCTCGAGTTTTGCCCGGCGTAGAACTTACCCGAGCAATATTTTTTCGGTTGCACAATTTATTCAACAACGACGATTTACCAACATTCGAACGTCCGATGAAAATAATTTCGGGGAGGTTAGTTTTGGGAAGCTGTTGAAGATTTGCTACACCGACGACAAAATCAACTGTTGAAATTTTCATACGTCTTCACACATCGTGATTGAAAGTCTATGAACGACAAAGGATAGCTTACGCTATCCTTTCTGAAACTATATTTATTCTGCATTTGCTTTTGTTTCGCCCGCACTTGCTTCATTCGCTTCAGTTGCAGTTTCACTCTTCGTTCGCTTCTTTTGATTGATACGAGCGCGGCGATCTTGTTTCTTCTTCACTGGCGTTGCTGCTTCTTCCGGCTGATAACCGAAATCAACAAGTTCAAGCATTGCTACTTGCGCACCATCGCCGAGGCGTTGTCCGAGCTTAATCACTCTGGTATAGCCGCCGGGACGATTTGCCACCTTCGGAGCAATATCATTGAACAACATTTTCACAACATCTTTATCGTTGATAAAACGTGCAACCTCGCGGCGAGCATGAATATTTTTCGGTGCGCCGTCGATCTCTTTTGCAACAGCGTTCTTTGCGCGTGTAATGATTTTTTCAACCACCATACGTGCTTCTTTCGCTTTTGCTAAAGTCGTTTTAATTCTTTTATGACGAAGCAATGATGTCGAGAGCGCACTCAACAATGCTTTGCGATGGCTGGCGGTTCGTTTTAATTTTCTTCCTGCTCTTCCGTGTATCATTGATCTATCCTTTTATTCGCTGTCTTTCAAATATTTGTCTACATCCATTCCGAATGTAAGGTTATTTACTTCAACAATGGCGGTTAATTCTGCCAACGATTTTCGTCCAAAGTTACGGAACTTCAATAATTCTGCTTCATCCTTGCGAACGAGATCGCCGAGTGTTTTGATATCCGCAGCACGCAAGCAGTTGTGTGAACGGACCGATAATTCCAATTCGTCAACCGGCGTGATCAGAATTTTACGAATGCGTGAGATTTCTTCGTCGCGTTCGTTATCTTCCTTTTCAGTCTCTTGGGAAGCGTCGAAGTTGATAAAGAATTGTATATGGTCGCGCAGAATTTTTCCTGCGTATGCAACGGCATCTTTCGGAAGGATTGAACCATCGGTTTCAACTTCGAGCGTCAATTTTTCGTAATCGGTCTGCTGGCCAACGCGTGTCGATTCAACAGTGTAGCGAACATTCACAATCGGCGTAAAGATCGAATCGATGGTGATCATTCCAACGGGCTGATCAGGAACTTTGTTCTCTTCAGAAGTCACATATCCTTTTCCGCGGCCGATTCTGAATTCAATTTCGAAATCAGCATCCTTGTTCAATGTTGCAATCTGCAATTCGGGATTCAAAATTTCAACTTCCGGACTGGCGCTTTGAATATCCGCCGCCATGAATTTTCCCGGCCCTTTTAAATGAACAGTCACTTTCCCGACTTTTTTGTTGGTTGCTTTCAACCGAACTTGTTTCAAATTTAATATCATGTCGGAAACATCTTCGACAATTCCAGGCAAGCTGGTAAATTCGTGGACAATTCCTTCGATCCGCAATGCGGTAATTGCATAGCCGGGAAGCGAAGAAAGAAGAACACGGCGCAACGCGTTACCGATTGTTACTCCGTACCCTTTCTCCAACGGTTGTACAATAAATCTGCCGAATGTTTCATTTGCTGAAGATTCTTCAAGTTGAACATTTTCCGGCATTTGAAATTGTGTATTACTCATAATCGGTTCTCACCAAGTTAAAAAAATCATTAATTATTTGGAGTACAACTCGACAACGAGCTGTTCATTTGCGAGAAGCGGAATTTCATCACGTTCCGGAACACGGAGGAACGATCCCGACATCGCTGCTTTATCTAAACTCACCCATCCGTACATTGAATCTTCTTTTACACGCTTCATCGCGTTGTGAATGACATCAAGTTGACGGCTTCGTTCACGAACGGCAATTACATCACCTGCCCGTAACTGGAAGGATGGCACATTCACTTTTTGAGTGTTCACTAAAAAATGTCCATGAGTTACAAGCTGACGTGCTGCACGACGAGTCGGAGCCAACCCAAGTCTGTAGACGGTATTATCAAGACGTTGTTCAAGCAGCTTGACCAAGTTATCACCGGTCTTGCCTTTCATGTGGCTTGCCTTTTCAAAATAATTACGGAATTGACGTTCCAACACTCCGTAAATATATTTCATTTTCTGTTTCTCTTTTAATTGCAAACCATACTCGGAAGTCTTTTGACGCTTCCCTTTTCCATGTTGGCCTGGTCCGTACGGACGGCGTTCCATGAATTTGCTTGCTTTTGAACTTAACGCAACACCAAGTTTGCGTGATTGTTTTACAACTGAACCTGTTGAACGTGCCATGCTGCTTATCTATTCCTTTATTTAAGAATTATACTCTGCGACGTTTTGGCGGTCGGCATCCATTATGTGGAATCGGAGTGATATCGCGAATGATTGTCACTTCCAAACCGGCGGTTTGCAGTGCACGAATCGCCGCTTCACGACCAGACCCGGGACCTTTGACAAACACTTCTACTTTACGAAGTCCAAGATCATAGGCTTCTTTTGCCGCTGCTTCTGCAGATGTTTGTGCCGCATACGGTGTATTTTTGCGCGAACCCTTGAAGCCATTCTTTCCTGCCGATGACCAAGCAATGGTGTTCCCGTACGTATCGGTGATGGTAACGATCACGTTATTGAATGTTGCTTTGACGAACGCTTTACCGTTCACATCAACATGAATTTTCTTTTTCTTTTTTGCTGCGGTAGTTGGCACCGCTTGTTGTTTTGCCACAGTTTAACCTTTCAGACTAATTATTTCTTAGCGATTGCCTTCTTCTTGCCGGCAACTGTCTTGCGTTTACCTTTACGAGTACGGGAATTTGTTCGTGAACGCTGTCCGCGTACAGGCAATCCCTTACGATGACGGAGCCCGCGGTACGAGCCGATGTCCATCAATCGCTTGATGTTCATTTGCGTTTCAGCGCGCAGAGCACCTTCGGTTTTATATTCGGTTTGAATGATGGTTCTGATCTTATTGACTTCGTCATCATTCAACGAACCGACTTTTTTGTTTTCATCTATACCGGCTTTTGCAAGAATTTCTTGCGCAGTCGTACGACCGATGCCGAAAATATAGGTGAGACCGATAACGGTGCGTTTATTTTTTGGTAAATCAACTCCTGCGATACGAGCCACTGATTAAATCTCCTAATTTACAATTAACCTTGACGTTGTTTGTGTTTTGGATTCTTGCAGATCACCATCACTTTGCCTTTTCGGCGGATGATCTTGCAGTGTTCACATATTTTCTTCACAGATGCACGAACTTTCATGGTTGTTCCTTTTTAACTCTTATTTGTAACGATACGTGATTCTTCCTTTGGTTAAATCATACGGAGACAATTCGACGGTCACTTTATCTCCGACCAAAATCTTTATGTAGTGCATGCGCATTTTTCCAGAAATATGCGCTAGTATTTCATGTCCGTTATCAAGTTTCACACGGAACGATGCGTTCGGGAGCGTATCTGTAATGACACCGTCAACTTTTATCGCGTCTTGTTTGGACATTAATTATAATTTGTTAAAACTTCTGCTTTATGTTTTCCAACAACGATCGTGTACTCATAGTGTGCGGAAGGTGCCCCGTCTTCTGTCACAATTGTCCATCTATCCGGCAATGTCCGCACTTTGTACGTTCCAAGATTGATCATTGGTTCAATCGCCAGCGTCATCCCTGCACGCAACACAACACCTTTGTTTGGTTTGCCGTAATTCGGGACTTGCGGATCCTCGTGTAACTCTTTACCAACTCCATGGCCGACAAGATCGCGAACAACTGAAAAACCTTCTGCCTCTACCAACGATTGAACTGCGTAAGCGATATCTCCAATTTTATTTCCTTCAATCGCTTTCTCAACGGCACGGTCTAACGATTCTTTCGTCACCCGCATCAACCGCTTCTTCTCATCTGAAACTTCTCCGACCGGAAATGTAAACGCCCCGTCTCCAAAAAATCCATTCTTTTTCGCGCCCACATCAATTGAAACAATTTCACCTTCACGTAAAACTCTTTTTCCAGGAAT
This sequence comes from Ignavibacteriales bacterium, assembly GCA_037443785.1. Taxonomy (GTDB): domain Bacteria; phylum Bacteroidota; class Ignavibacteria; order UBA10030; family UBA8401; genus JAQUOA01. Next base: position 54,477 of record JBBINR010000010.1, read on the forward strand.
CCCGTGAACAACTTCATTTTCGACTGACACACACAACGTTCCGGGAAATGGATTGTCTATTTCACCATACCCCTTAAATGCCGGAACCGCTCCGCAACTTCTTATGTAATCTTCGGCCATCGCGTCAAGCTGCAAAGTTGTTACACCGGGTTTAATTTGAGACTTCACCAACTTTATGACATCGGCAACAATTCGGCAACTTTCCCGCATCAACTCGATTTCTTCTGCACTTTTTATGAAAATTGCCATGGTGAAATCAATCCGTGAATGGTCCGTTATCGACCGATTCGACCTTTGATTTTTCCGCTCTTCATAAATCCATCATAGTGGCGCATCAACAAGTGCGATTCAATCTGTTGCAATGTATCAAGTGCAACACCAACAATAATCAACAAACTTGTGCCGCCGAAGAATGATGCAAAACTCGGCGTAATTCCAAACTTCGTCATGAATGCCGGTAAAATTGCGACGATAGCCAACGCAATAGAACCCGGGAGCGTAATTTTTGTAAGAATATTATCGATAAAATCCGACGTATGTTTTCCGGGACGAATACCTGGAATGAAACCGCCATTCTTTTGCATGTTGTCCGCAACATCCGTTGGATTAAATGCGATCGCCGTATAAAAATACGTGAAGAACACGATCATTAATGCATAGAAAAATGAATACGTAAACGATGTGTGATCAAGATACCCGGATATCGATCCGACAAATTCACTTTCGGGAAAGAATGTCAAAATCGTGCTTGGGATAAACATAATCGATTGCGCAAAAATAATCGGCATAACACCGGCGGTATTCACGCGCATCGGAATATATTGCGTAACGCCGCCATACACTTTTCGTCCGACAACACGCTTTGCATATTGCACCGGAATTCGACGGGTTCCCTGAGTTATCATGACAACACCCGCGATGATCAATAACATCGCAGCCCAAATAATCAGTTCTATAATAAATGGACGAGCACCGGATCCTACCAGCTGCAATTCATCCAAAATGGCATGAGGGAAACGAGCAATAATTCCGATGAAGATAATTAACGAAATACCATTTCCAATTCCTCGTTCAGTAATTTGTTCGCCAAGCCACATCATAAACATTGTTCCTGCGGTGAGAAACAACATTGTACTGAATGAGAAAAGAACTCCTTGCACTTCAACAGGAACAATCGGTATGCCATTCGCATTCAAACTTCCCAAACGAACGCTGACTCCCCACGCTTGCAGGAGCGAGATTCCGACAGTACCTACACGAGTATATTGATTAATCTTCTTTCGTCCGGCTTCACCTTCTTTTTGAAGTTTCTGAAAGAACGGCACAACCGCACCAAGCAGCTGGATAATAATCGATGCACTAATGTAGGGCATAATACCAAGTGCGAAGATGGCGGCATTACTAAATGCTCCACCGACAAAAAGATCATACAATCCGAAGAGCGTATTTGATGCTTGATTTCGCATCGACTCCGCAAGCACTCCAGCATCAACACCGGGAAGAGTGACGTGAGAACCGATTCGGACAACGATTAATAATCCGGCAGTAAACAACAATCGCGTTCGGAGTTCTTCGATCTTAAAAATATTTCTAAAATTTTCTGTAATCTTACTCATTACGTTTCACTCAGGCTTTGGCAGCAGGTTGTTCTCGCGCGATCTCTTGCGTTGAACCACCGACGGCTGTAATTTTTTCAACTGCAGATTTGCTGAACTTGTGAGCTGTGACAGCGAGCTTTGCTTTTAATTCCCCGTTACCAAGAATTTTTATCAACGATTTCTTGCTGGAAACCGCACCGACATTAAACAATACTTCGGGATTAACGATCCCGCCGGCGATTTTTTTCTCTTCTACCAATTTTTGCAACGATTCAACATTAACAACGGCAACTTCAACTCTGTTGACCGGTGTAAAACCGTATTTCGGAAGACGACGAACTAACGGCATCTGTCCGCCTTCAAAATTTCTTTTTTGACCAGAACCAGAGCGTGAACCCTGCCCCTTGTGACCGCGCGTGGATGTGCCGCCATGACCTGAGCCTTGACCACGCCCAATGCGTTTTGTTTTTTTTCTTGAACCTTTTGCGTAATGAAGATTGCTTAAAATATCTGCCATATTTCTCCTGTAGTAACTATCGCTCCGGAGTTGGAGCTCGCTTACTAGATTAGTCTTTTACTTCTTCTACTTTAATGAGATGACGAACTGCGTTGATCATGCCTCTGATTTGAGGTGTATCAGTGTGAACGACAGAATAATTCGGCCGTCCGAGTCCGAGTGCTTTAATCGTCTCTTTATGTTTTTGAAGCGTGTCGATAATGCTGACTGTTTGTGTGATTTTAATTTTTTTCGGCGCTGCCATTATATACTCACGAAATTTTTAGTTTTGAAAAAGTTCTTGCACCGAAACGCCGCGTTCTTCCGCTACCATTTTTGCATCGCGCATGGAGAGTAACGCCTGTAACGTTGCTTTCACAATGTTATGCGGATTTGGTGATCCCATTTGTTTCGTAAGAACATCTTTGACCCCTGCCATTTCAAGAACTGCACGAACTCCGCCGCCGGCGATCAAACCGGTTCCGGGAGCTGCAGGACGCAACAACACTTTGCCTGCTCCAAACTTCCCGACAATTTCATGCGGTACCGTTCCTTTGATGATCGGAACTTTCACCACATTTTTCTTTGCGTCATCCGTTCCTTTGGAAATTGCGTCGGCAACTTCATTTGCTTTGCCAAGCCCGATACCAACATGACCGTTTCCGTCTCCAACAACCACGATCGCATTAAAACTGAAACGACGTCCGCCCTTCACAACTTTCGCTACACGGTTGATGTGTACCAGTTTGTCTTTTAAATCTAATTCGCTTGCTTTAATTCGTGCCAAGGTAAAACCTCACATTGATTAAAAAAATCTTTTATGGTAAGCTGTCGGGAGAGGAGTCGAACCTCTACATACGCCTCCAAAGGGCGCTGTCCTGCCATTAGACGACCCGACAAGCATTTTAAAATTTTAAGCCACCCTCACGAGCGCCATCAGCAAGAGCCTTCACTCGTCCATGGTATAAATATCCGTTACGATCGAACACAACGGTTTCAATTTTTTTCTCGATCGCTTTTTTTGCAAGAAGCTTTCCGACAACAACACTCTTTTGAATCTTTGTTTTTGCTGCAGCAATTTCTTCTTTAATCTCTTTGGAATTCGAAGACAACGCAACCAGCGTTTTTCCCGCTGTATCGTCGACGATTTGTCCATAAATCTCGTTCAAGCTTCGATAAACAGAAAGCCGCGGTCGTTCGGTAGTCCCGTAGATCTTTTTCTTAATCGTTGATTTGATTCGTAAACGGCGTTTATTAAATTCTTTTTTTATCATATGCGTTCATTCAAATTGAAATTATTTCGATCCTGCTGCGGTTTTGCCGGCTTTACGACGGATAACCTCATTCTCATACTTCACGCCTTTACCTTTATACGGTTCTGGTTCTTTGAAGGATCGAATTTTTGCCGCAACAAGTCCAACAAGTTGTTTATCGAATCCGGAAATCACAATGTTCGTTTGTGTCGGGGTTTCGATCTTTACGGTTTCCGGTGCGCGGAAAACGATCGGATGCGAGAATCCGAGGGCGAGTTGAAGATTCTTTCCCTTCACTTCAGCACGGTAACCAACACCGACAAGTTCAAGCTTTTTGCTGAATCCTTCAGCAACGCCTTTTACCATGTTCGCAATGTTAGCACGCGTAGTGCCATGCAATGCACGGTCCGGACGTTCATCGGTTTTCCGGATAACGTGAATTTCTTTATCCTTCACTTCGACCGTAATGCGCGGGTGAATATTCTCTTTCAACTCTCCGTTTTTTCCTTTGACCGTGACAACATTCTTGTTGACACTGACGGTGATACCGTTCGGAATAACAACCGGTTTTTTACCAATACGTGACACTGTAATCTCCTTTTACCAAATAAGGCAGAGAACTTCTCCGCCAACGTTTTCTTTTCGTGCTTGTCTGTCGGACATCAATCCTTTTGGTGTCGAGACAATCGCAAGGCCAAGTCCATTATTTACGCGCGGAAGATCGTCAACCGGTCGATACACTCTTCGGCCGGGCGTGCTCACGCGGCGTGTTCCTTTGATCACATTTTTTCCATTGAAATACCGTAATGCGATCCGGATCGAACCTTGTTTCGTGGTTGTATCAACAACGTCGAACGCGGTAATGAGTTTATTTTCCGCCAAAATGCGGGTGATTTCTTTTTTTAAATTCGATGCAGGAATTTCTACTCGTTTATGTTTCGCTTGAATTGCATTGCGAAGCCGTGTAAGATAATCTGCAATTGGATCTGAATGAGCCATCGTGAAACGTTCTCCTAATTTCTCGTTTACCAGCTTGCTTTTACAAGACCGGGAATTTTTCCTTCGTGGGCAAGTTTTCGTAACATCAAACGTGAAAGACCGAATTTACGGTAGTATCCTCGCGTACGACCTGTAAGGTTGCAGCGGTTATGCAATCTCACCGGATTGCTGTCGCGCGGTAATTGACGAAGCCCTTCAACATCACCGGCCTCCATCAACTCTTTTCTTTTCGCGGCATACTTTGCAACTATTTTTTCTCGTCGTCGTTGCCGAGCAACTGAACTTAATTTTGCCATAATTTTCCTTTAGCTTGCTTTTGCTACTGGTTGTTCACGTTTAACAAATGGAACTCCGAACAGCTTCAACAATTCCATTGCTTCCATATCGGTATTAGCCGTAGTAACAAACGTAATATCCATTCCCGAAATTTTTGTTACTTTATCGGCATCAATTTCCGGAAAAATAATTTGTTCCTTAATTCCAAGGGTGTAATTTCCGCGTCCATCAAATGAACGATCCGATACGCCGCGGAAGTCGCGGATCTGCGGCATCGCCAATGAGATTAGGCGATCCAAAAATTCATACATCATTCTGCTGCGAAGCGTTACGCGAACACCGATCGGCAATCCCTGACGAAGCTTGAAATTCGAAATAGCTTTCTTTGCTTTTGTGACGGCAACTTTTTGTCCGGTGATTGCTTCAAGTTCCGTAACGGCCGTTTCGATTAATTTTGCATCTTGCGTCGCACCGCCGACACCGATATTAACAGCGATCTTCTCAAGTTTCGGCACTTGCATTACATTTTTATAGTTGAATCGTTTCATCATTGCAGAAACGATTTCCTTTTTATATTTCTCTGCTAAACGAGGATAAACGCCGATATCACGAACACCCGGTCCGCCTTTCGTCTTTTCCTCTTTTTGTTTTTTCTCTTTTGCCATAATCTTCTCGTTAATTATGCATTACGTTATTCGCGTAACACCTTGTAATATTAAAACAACTCACCGCTTTTCTTTGCAACTCTCATTACTTTCTTTTTACCGGAAACAGAATCCTTCGTGCGCACATACCCTATTCGCGTCTTTTCTCCGCCTTTTGGATCTTTGATCATCACATTGGAAACATGGATGGGTGCTTCTTTTTGGACAACGCCACCTTGAGGATTGCTCTGCGAGGGACGTGTATGGCGTTTTACGATATTCACGCCTTCAACAATAATTCTGCTTTTCTCAGGAAATACTTTCAGCACTTTTCCTTCTTTCCCTTTTGCGTTTCCTGCGATAACAACAACGGTATCATTCTTTTTTACATTCATGATCAATTCTCTTTCTGAATTACAATACTTCGGGTGCAAGTGAAACGATTTTCATGAATTGTTTTTCACGAAGTTCGCGGGCAACGGGTCCAAAAATACGGGTGCCCTTCGGTTCATTCTGTGCGGTAATCAACACAACGGCATTTTCGTCAAAACGAATATAGGAACCGTCTTTGCGTCCTACTTCTTTTTTTGTACGAACAACAACCGCACGCGAAACATCTCCCTTTTTTACTGCAGCACCGGGAATTGCCGCCTTCACCGACACAACAACCAGATCACCGACTGAAGCGTATCGTCGATCGTGTCCGCCGAGCACGCGAATGCATCGGACTTTCTTCGCACCTGAATTATCTGCTACTACTAAATTGGTTTCTTCTTGAATCATTGTCGTCTCCGGACAAAACTGTTATTGTGCTTTTGCAACGATTTCAACTAAACGCCATCGTTTCAATTTACTGATCGGGCGTGTTTCCATAATTAACACGGTATCGCCGATTCCCGCTTCATTCTTTTCATCATGAGCGTAAAACTTGGTCGTGCGCTTATAATATTTTTTATAAAGCGGGTGAGCAACTCTGCGTTCAACGGCAACAACAATGCCCTTTTGCATTTTATTGCTGACCACTTTACCGGTTCGAGTCTTGCGATTATTACGTGTTTCCATCATTCCTCTAAACAAAAAAATGTACTATGCTTTCGCTTTTGCTAATTCGCGCTCGCGCAAAATTGTTTTGATGCGAGCATTGTCTTTACGAAGTAACGTGAATTGTGATGTGTTCTCAACCTGGCTTGTCGCCTTTTGGAACTTCATTGTAGAAAGAGTATTGTTGTTCTCCTCAATTCTCTTCAGCAATTCTTCATCCGTCAATTGTCGAATTTCATTCGATTTCATTTCTCTACTCCTTATGCAGCCAAGTCAATACGTGTAACAAACTTTGTTTTGATCGGAAGCTTGTGTGCCGCTAATGTCAATGCTTCCTGTGCTAATTCCTTTTTTATGCCGCCCACTTCGAACATGATGCGTCCCGGCTTTACCACGGCAACCCAAAACTCCGGTGCTCCTTTACCGCTACCCATACGAGTTTCGGCAGGCTTCTTTGTTGCTGGTTTGTCCGGAAAAATTCTGATCCAGACTTTTCCTTCACGCTTCATTAAGCGGGTTAACGCAACGCGAGCTGCTTCAATCTGACGGGCAGTAATCCATGCCGGCTCCATCGCTTTCAATCCGTAATCGCCGAAAGCCACTGTTGCGCCGCGTGTTGCAACACCGCTCATTCGTCCGCGCTGCGTTTTTCTGTATTTAACTCTTTTTGGCATTAACATAATTTAAAACTCCGATTCCAATTTCTTATTGACGATTGCTGTTTCGATCAAGAATTTCGCCTTTGCATATCCACACTTTGACGCCAATCTTTCCGTAGATCGTTGCTGCTTCGGCGTGTGCGTAATCGATATCAGCGCGAATGGTGTGAAGCGGAATTCTTCCATCTTTATATTGTTCCGATCGTGCAATTTCAGCGCCGCCCAAACGTCCGGCACACATCACGCGAATTCCTTCAGCACCCATCCTCATTGCTGCCGTGATTGCTTGTTTCATTGCTCGGCGAAACGCGATACGGCCTTCCAACTGTGACGCAATATTTTCTGCTACCAATTGCGCATCGAGTTCGGGACGTTTAATTTCGTTGATGAGGATTTTTACTTCTTTATTGGTTACTTTTTTTAACTCTTCTTCAAGCTGGGTAATTTCTTTTCCGCTCTTGCCAATCACAACGCCAGGACGGGAGGTGTGAATGGTGATTCTAACATTCTTTGCTGTTCGCTCAATCTGAAGTTTCGATACTCCAGCTTTTTTTAATCGGTTGCGAAGGTAATTTCTGACAACGTAATCTTCCTGCAATTTAACAGCATAATTTTTATCATCATACCAGTTGGAATCCCAATTTCTGATGACCCCTAATCGAAAACCTACCGGATTAATTTTCTGTCCCAAAGTAGCTCCTTGGCTATAATTACTTTTTAACTTTTCGTTGATCGACAACTATTGTCACATGATGCGATCGTTTCAATAATTTATATGCACGTCCCATCGGCGCAGGAAGAATTCGTTTCATTGACGGCGCGCCGTTCACAAAACATTCTTTCACAAACAAATCATCGGTGCTCACACCGGCATTGGCATCCTTATTCTGAAAATTTGCAACGGCTGAACGCAATACTTTTTCAGCAGTCTTTGCAGCATGTTTCGGCTGAAAGTGAAGAATGTTCAACGCTTCACCGATCGATTTTCCTCGAATAAGATCGATCACTAACCGCATCTTGCGCGGCGAAGTTCCTACGTAACGATTAATTGCTTTTGCTTCCATGAATTCAAACTCCAAAATTTCAATTATGCGGCTGCTTCAGTTTTCACACCAGGATGTCCACGGAAAATACGTGTCGGTGCAAATTCGCCAAGTTTATGTCCTACCATCGACTCTTGAATATAGACGGGGATAAATTTATTTCCGTTGTGAACGGCAAATGTATGACCGACGAATTCCGGAGGAATTGTGCACGACCGTGCCCACGTCTTGATCACTTGTTTTTTATTTGTCTTATTCAGCGCTTCTACTTTGGACTGCAGGCGCGAATCAATGTATGGACCTTTTTTTAGTGAACGACTCATAATACTCTCTTAATTACTTGCGACGCTTAACAATGTATTTGCTGGATTGTTTTTTGTGTTTACGGGTTTTCAAACCTTTTGATTTTTGACCCCACGGACTTACCGGATGACCGCCACCCGAAGTTTTTCCTTCACCGCCGCCCATCGGATGATCGACTGGGTTTCGAGATACACCGCGTGATAATGGTCGAATGCCTAACCAACGGGAACGACCTGCTTTACCGATGCTGATATTTTCGTGATCGATATTTCCAAGCTGACCAACGGTAGCAAAGCATTCTGCCAATACGTTGCGAACTTCACCCGAAGGGAATTTCAAGAGAACGAATTTTCCTTCTTTCGCCTGAACCGTTGCAAAATTTCCCGCACTTCGTGCAATTTGTCCGCCTTTACCGGGACGCAATTCGATGTTATGAATCATCGTATTAACCGGCATTGCCTTTAACGGAAGCGCATTGCCAAGAATCGGCTCAACCGCCTCACCGGCAACAATCTTTTGTCCAACTTTCAATCCTTCGGGTGCGAGCACATACGTCTTTTCACCATCGGGATACTGAACAAGTGCGATGTAGGTTGTTCTGTTCGGATCGTATTCGATACCAACAACTTTACCTTCGATGTTTCGTTTTTCTCTTTTGAAATCGATAACGCGATACCGTCGTTTGTGTCCGCCTCCGCGATGACGCGAGGTAACTCGTCCTAAACTGTTTCGACCGCCGCTCTTGGTAATTTTTTCGAGTAACGATTTCTCAGGAGTGGTTTTCGTGATCTCATCAAACGTTGCAATCGAATAATATCGAGTTGCAGGGGTCATCGGTTTTAATTTACGTAATGCCATAACTCGCTCTTCTCTTAAACGTTAGCCAAAAAATCTATTGTTTGACCCTCTTTCAAGGTAACGATCGCTTTCTTCCAATCACTTCGTCTTCCGGCAACACGACCGCGACGTGTCATTTGTGATTTTGTCTTTCCTTTTACATTTACGGTGCGAACGCTGAGAACATTCACATTGAATTTTTTCTCTACCGCTTTTTGAATCTCAATCTTGTTTGCTTCGGAATTTACTTTGAAAGCAAATTGACGGGCAGCCGTCAGGGCTGTCATTTTTTCCGTCAACAAGGGTTGTATTAAAATTGCTGTCATGATTACTACCGTTTCACTTAGTTCGCAAATGTTTTGTGAATCACATCCACACTGCTCTTGAATACAACAACGACGTTATTATTCAGGATATCGTATGTTGACGCTTTTGCTGCTTCCAGCACATTCAACGTCGGAATATTTCTTCCGGACTTCAGCACATTCTGATCGTTTTTCGATGTCAACAAAAGAACTTTCTTCTTATTGACTTGGAGAGCAGAAAGAATTTCAGCCATCTCTTTTGTCTTTGGTGAGTCAAAAGAAAAATCTTCGACAACAACAATCTGACCGTCTTTTGCTTTATACGACCATGCAGATTTTCGCGCAAGTCGTTTTACTTTTGCAGGAAGCTTCACAACATAATCGTGAGGTTTCGGTCCGAAAATTGTACCGCCGCCAACCTGTAAGGGTGAACGACTTGTACCTTGACGGGCACGGCCGGTTTTCTTTTGTGCAAAGGGTTTCTTTCCACCACCGCGTACTTCACCACGCTCTTTGGTTTTATGAGTTCCCTGCCGTTGATTTGCCCAATATGATCTGACTGCTTGATAGATCGCATGATCATTCGGTGCAATTTCAAATATGTCCGACTTCAACTCTATCGTTTCGCCGGACTTCGTACCATCTTTTTTTAAGACATCAATATTCATAGCTGATGCTTTCGCCATTCGGTTTATTTCGTAATAGTCACGTAAGTATTTTTCGCTCCGGGAATCGAACCTTTCACGAGGATCAGATTTGATTCCGGAATGACTTTGAGAACTGTAAGATTTTTTACCGTCACATTTTCAAATCCCATGCGACCGGCCATTTTCATTCCTTTGAAAACGCGTGATGGATATGACGATCCGCCGATAGATCCGGGGGCACGCTGACGGTCGGATTGTCCGTGTGTTTGACTGCCAACACCGCCGAAATGATGCCGGCGAACGACGCCTTGAAAACCCTTACCTTTGGATTTTGAAGTGACATCAACAACATCGCCCTTCGTAAAAATGTCCACTTTCACTTCTTGACCAAGTTCTAATTTCGATCCGTTGAAATTTTTAAACTCACGAAGCAAACGAAGAGCTTTTGTACCAACTTTGGCAAAGTGGCCCTTCAAAGGTTTGTCAACAAGACGCTCGGGTTTTTCATCAAATCCCAGCTGTACGGCCTCATATCCGTCTTTATCTTTAGTTCTAATTTGAGTGACAAAGCATGGACCTGCTTCAATAACGGTGCACGGCACAGATACTCCGTTGTCGTCATAGACGCTTGTCATGCCAATCTTTTTTCCTAAAATTCCACTCACGGGTTTATTCTCCTTGAGAACAATCGAATTCGTAACACAAGTATTGCTTTACACTAAACTTTAATTTCTACATCAACACCGGCCGGAAGATCGAGCTTCATCAACGCATCGACAGTCTTTGAACCGGAGGAAAGAATATCGATCAATCGCTTGTGCGATTTGATTTGAAACTGCTCACGCGACTTTTTATCAACGTGCGGTGAACGGTTCACTGTAAACACCGACCGTCGTGTTGGAAGAGGAATGGGTCCCGATACAACTGCTCCGGTTGATTTTACAGTTTTGATGATCTTTTCAGCCGATTTGTCGATCAGGTTATGATCGTACGACTTTAACTTGATACGTATTTTTTGTCCTGCCAATGTAATTCTTCTCCTCGAGATGCACTGCGGTAATTGCTTACCGCAGCTTAATTCTCGAAACTATTTTTACTCAATAATTTTTGTTACAACACCAGCACCAACTGTACGGCCGCCTTCGCGGATAGCAAAGCGAAGACCTTCGTCCATAGCAATTGTCGAGATTAACTCAATTTGCATGTTGTCAACGTTGTCACCAGGCATAACCATTTCAACGCCTGAGGGCAATGTTACAACGCCGGTCACGTCGGTAGTACGGAAATAGAACTGAGGACGATATCCGTTGATGAACGGAGTATGGCGTCCGCCTTCTTCTTTTTTCAAAACGTACACCTGAGCTGAGAATTTTTTATGCGGTGTGATTGAACCCGGTTTTGCAAGAACCATTCCGCGTTCAAGTTCGTCTTTTTCAATTCCACGAAGCAGTAAACCAGCATTATCACCAGCATGCACTTCATCAAGTTCTTTACGGAACATTTCTGCACCGGTGATAACAGTTTTCTTGTGTGCGCCAAGACCAATCACTTCAATTTCGTCTCCAACTTTTGCACGACCGCGTTCGCAACGGCCAGTTCCTACGGTTCCACGACCGGTAATTGAAAATACGTCTTCAACCGGCATCAAGAACGGTTTATCGACATCGCGTTTTGGTTCTGGAATATAAGTATCGCATGCGGCCATCAAATCGAGAATCGGTTTGTATGCCGGATCATCGATCGGTTTTCCTGCAGCATATGCTTCAAGAGCTTTTGTCGCAGAACCGCGAATAATCGGAATTTCATCACCAGGGAATTTGTTTGCAGTAAGAAGTTCGCGCAATTCCATTTCGACCAAGTCAAGCAATTCCGGATCAGCAATATCAACTTTATTTAAGAACACAACAATCTTCGGCACACCAACTTGATACGCGAGAAGAATGTGTTCACGAGTCTGCGGCATCGGACCATCTGTACCAGCAACAACAAGGATTGCACCGTCCATTTGTGCCGCACCGGTGATCATGTTTTTGACATAGTCAGCGTGACCAGGGCAGTCAACGTGTGCATAGTGACGATTTTCTGTTTGGTATTCTACGTGCGCCGTTGCAATCGTAATACCGCGTTCACGTTCTTCCGGTGCGTTGTCGATAGAATCGAATGTACGAACCGACGAAAGACCTTTTTGTGCGAGCGTCATTGTAATTGCCGCTGTAAGAGATGTCTTACCATGATCAACGTGACCAATTGTACCGATGTTCACATGCGGCTTACTGCGATCAAATTTTTCTTTTGCCATGAGGATTTCTCCTTATTAATAGTTTATTGATTAATTCAATTTCAAAAATTACGAAGCTTTACCTTTTACTTTTTCAATAATCTGATCTGAAATCGATCGCGGCGTTTCGTCATAGTGGTCAAACTGCATCGTGTATAATGCACGACCTTGAGTCATCGAACGAAGCGTTGTTGCATATCCAAACATTTCAGACAGAGGAACCATTGCTTTAATAACTTGCGCGTCTTTACGAGGATTGATTCCTTCGATTTTCCCGCGGCGTGAATTCAAATCACCCATCACATCACCCAAATAATCTTCCGGTGAAACAACTTCAACCGCCATAATCGGCTCCAGAATAACCGGGTTTGCTTTTTTCGCACCTTCCTGGAATGCCATTGAACCAGCGATCTTAAATGCCATTTCCGAGGAGTCAACATCATGATATGAGCCGTCGAACAATCGAACTTTCACATCTTCAACCGGATATCCGGCAAGAATTCCATTCTTTAAAGCTTCTTTAATACCTTCGGATACAGGCTTAATAAATTCACGCGGAATCACGCCACCGACGACCGCATCTTCAAACTCATACCCTTTTCCTTTTTCGTTTGGCTCAAGATCAATCCATACGTGACCATATTGACCTTTACCGCCCGACTGACGAACAAATTTTCCTTCGGCAGTAACTTTCTTTCGGATTGTTTCTTTGTATGCCACCTGAGGTTTGCCGACGTTCGCTTCGACTTTAAATTCACGCTTCATGCGATCGACGATAATTTCAAGATGAAGTTCACCCATTCCACCGATAATGGTTTGACCGGTTTCATGGTTTGTAGAAATCCTAAATGTCGGATCTTCTTCAGCAAGCTTCTGCATCGCTTCAGACATTTTTTCCTGATCAGCCTTCGTCTTCGGCTCAATCGCCTGATGAATAACCGGCTCGGGAAATATCATCTTTTCGAGAATAATAGGATCATCTTCACCACACAATGTATCACCCGTTCGCGTATTCTTAAAACCAATAGCCGCTAGAATATCGCCTGCATATCCTTCATCAACATCTTCACGATGATTTGCGTGCATACGAAGCACACGGCCGATACGTTCTTTCTTTTCACTTGTCGAATTGTAAAGATAAGAACCTGCTTTTACCGTACCGCTGTAAATTCTGAAAAATGTCAATCGACCGACATAAGGATCGGTCATAATCTTAAACGCAAGAGCTGTAAACTTTTCATTGTCTGAAATCTTGCGACTCACCATATCGGTAAGATTTGTGTGGTGACCTGAAATCACACCGTTTTGAATATCAACCGGTGAAGGCAGGAAATTGATAATCGAATCCAACAACATCTGAACGCCTTTATTTTTAAAGGACGATCCACACAACACCGGAATAATACTTACTTTTAAACACGCACGCCGCAATACTTCAAGAATTTCATTTTCAGAAATTTCTTTGCCCTCTAAATACTTTTCAAGAAGCGAATCATCTTCATCCGAGACAGCTTCAAGCATCTTGGTACGATATTCTGCAGCCTGCGCTTGGAGATCGTGAGGAATTTCAATTTCGTCCCACGTCATACCGTTTGATTCTTCATGAAAAATATGAGCTTTCATTTTCACGAGATCGATAATTCCTTTGAACATATCTCCTTGGCCAACCGGAAGATGAATCGGAACAGCATTGGCACCCAAACGCTCTTTCATCATTCCAACAGCACCAAGAAAATCAGCGCCAATACGATCCATTTTGTTCACAAACGCGATACGCGGAACACCATACTTGTCTGCCTGTCGCCATACAGTTTCGGACTGCGGTTCAACTCCACCCACTGAGCAAAATAATGCAACCGCACCGTCAAGAACGCGCAATGAACGCTCAACCTCAATCGTAAAATCAACGTGACCAGGGGTATCAATAATATTAATACGATGATCGCGCCAGAAACATGTTGTTGCAGCAGAAGTAATTGTAATACCTCGCTCTTTCTCCTGCTCCATCCAATCCATTGTTGCAGCGCCGTCGTGCACTTCACCCATACGGTGTAAAACACCTGTATAGAATAGAATACGCTCAGTCGTCGTCGTCTTGCCGGCGTCGATGTGAGCCATAATTCCAATATTGCGAGTTCGCTCTAATGAGTATTTACGAGGCATATAAAACCTTTAGTCTTTAGATGAGATGATACACTCATCCAAAGAATTCAAATTCAAATGTTATGTTTTACTTAAAAAAATTACCACTTAAAGTGAGCAAACGCCTTGTTTGCCTCAGCCATGCGGTGAGTATCTTCTTTCTTCTTCACGGCATTGCCTTCGCCATTTGCAGCCGCAATAATTTCAGCAGCAAGCTTTAATGACATCGCTTTATCCGAACGTTCTTTTGCATATGTTAATAGCCAACGAATTGCGAGAGCGGTTCGCCGTTCGGGACGAACTTCTGTAGGAACCTGATAGGTTGCTCCGCCAACTCTCCGTGCTCTAATTTCGATCACAGGAGAAACATTGTGTACAGCCTTTTTAAAAACATCGATCGGATTTTGAGTTTTAACACGTTCTCCAACAATATCTAACGCACCATAAAGAATGCTCTGAGCAGTGTGCTTTTTGCCATCTTCCATAATATTGTTAATAAAACGATTTACCAGAACGTCTCCAAATTTCGGATCTGCTGCAACAATACGTTTTGATGCTTGTTTTTTTCTCATCGGAAATTAGTATATCCCTTTATTTCGGCTTTTTGGCGCCATATTTCGAACGCCCTTGTTTTCTATCGGTGACACCCGCTGTATCCAACGCTCCACGAATAATATGATAACGAACACCAGGCAAATCCTTTACACGACCACCACGAATTAAGACAATCGAGTGCTCTTGCAAATTATGACCTTCACCCGGAATATATGCCGTTACTTCAATTCCGTTTACTAAACGTACACGGGCTACTTTACGAAGCGCAGAATTAGGCTTTTTTGGTGTTGTGGTATATACTCTTGTACACACACCTCTTTTTTGCGGGTTCGAAGCAAGTGCAGGCGACTTACTTTTTACCACAAGTTCCTCACGTCCGAGTCTAACTAATTGATTAATCGTAGGCAAAGCTACAATCTCCAGTCTTTATTCTTTGTAAAAGATAGCTTGTTAATATATAAAAAATATTATTTGATGTCAATAAAACATTAAAATTTATTTTAAAATAATGCCATTTTTGAATTTTAGGACGAAACTTTTGATTTCTTCCTAACTTTCTTTACGAGCACAACTTCTTCTTCCTTCATTTCAGCACCAGTCTCTTCAGTCTTCGGCTTCTCAACGTAACGACTCGGTCTTTTTGAAGTAACGAGGACTTCTCTGAATTTTTTCAATCCAGTTCCTGCTGGAATAAGATGTCCCATAATAACATTCTCTTTTAATCCCAACAGGTGGTCGATTTTCCCTTCGATAGCCGCTTCGGTTAACACTTTCGTTGTTTCCTGGAATGACGCCGCAGAAATAAAGCTGTCGGTCGACAACGACGCCGTGGTAATACCAAGAAGAACCGGCTCAGAAAGAGCAGGCTCTGCATCCCTAAATTCGATTTGCTTTTTCTCTTTCTTCTTTAGATCAGTATTGATTTCTTTAACTTTTTTCTTTTCGACCACAATATTGCTTTTCAATTTCGAATCGCCTTTGTGTTCGATGAAGACCATTCCTTCGAGTTCCTTATTGGCTTCCTCAAATTTTACCTTGTCAATATAATCGCCTTCAAGGAAGTGCGTATCACCCGGATCAGTGACACGAACCTTTTGCATCATCTGGCGTACGATAATTTCAATGTGCTTATCGTTGATTTTCACACCCTGCATACGATAAACTTCCTGGATTTCGTTCACAAGATATTCTTGAACAGTGCTTGTTCCTTTGATTCTGAGAATGTCATGTGGATCAATTGCGCCGTCCGAAAGTCGTTCACCACTGCGAATGATATCATTTTCCTGAACAAGAACATGCTTTCCGAGCGCGATCATATACACTTTTCGCTCTTTTCCATCATGACTTGTTACGATTACTTCTCGCGATCCACGTTTTTGCGCACCGAACGAAACAACTCCATCGATTTCACTGACAACAGACGGATCTGAAGGCGATCGCGCTTCAAACAATTCCGTAACACGCGGCAAACCTCCGGTGATATCCCGCGTCTTACCAATGTCTCTCGGAATTTTTACAAGAACAGTTCCTGCAGCAATTGCTTCTCCATCATCGACGAGAATATGCGCTCTGGTCGGTATAATATAGTTTGCAATTTTCTTCCCAGCTTTATCAACAATCATAATTGATGGACTGAGATTTCGATCGCGTGATTCGATAACAACTTTTTGAATGTGGCCCGTCTGTTCATCCGGCTCATCCCGATACGTAATATTTTCTTTTAAATCCTGATACTTCACTACACCGGCATGTTCAGAAATAATGGTCGCATTGTATGGATCCCATTCATACAATAATTGCCCCTTTTTAACTTCTGCGCCATCACCCAATTGAAGCATCGCACCGTACGGAACATCGTACTTCGTCAACGGGGCATTATCATTATTTAACACATGAATAATTCCACTTCGACCCAACGAAAGAATTTTTTCTCCTTCTTCCGTTGTTACTTTTACCATCTTAATACCTTCATACTTCACAAAACCATCAAACTTCGACGTGATGTGAGATTGTGATGCAATCAAACTTGCTGTTCCACCAGTGTGGAATGTACGAAGCGTTAACTGTGTGCCGGGTTCACCGATTGATTGTGCTGCAATAATTCCAACCGTTTCACCAACTTCAACAAGTTTACCGGTCGTCAAATTTCGTCCGTAACATTTTGCGCAGACACCGCGTTTTGATTCACATGTCAACACAGAACGAATTTCGACTTGTTCAATCGATGTTTCTGAAATTCTTTGTGCAATTTCTTCGTCGATAATCTCGCCGGTCTTAACAAGAATTGTTCCGCTCAT
This sequence comes from Ignavibacteriales bacterium, assembly GCA_037443785.1. Taxonomy (GTDB): domain Bacteria; phylum Bacteroidota; class Ignavibacteria; order UBA10030; family UBA8401; genus JAQUOA01. The sequence continues at coordinate 71,850 of JBBINR010000010.1, forward strand.
CGGATCTTTCACATCGTGAACAGAAACTCTTCCGAGAATTCTTTCTGACAACGGTTCTTTCACGTCTTCACCTTCTTTTAAAGCTCCGGTGAAAACGCCGCGGAATGTACCGCAATCTTCTTCAGAAATAATTGCATCTTGAGCAACGTCAACAAGACGTCGTGTTAAATATCCGGCATCAGCTGTTTTTAACGCTGTATCGGCAAGACCTTTACGAGCACCGTGAGTAGAAATAAAGTATTCAAGAATTGTCAATCCTTCGCGGAAGTTTGCGATGATCGGGTTTTCAATCAATTCACCTGTCGCACCGGAAAGAGATTTCTGCGGTTTCGCCATCAATCCGCGCATACCGGCGAGCTGACGAACCTGTTCTTTCGAACCGCGTGCGCCGGAATCAATCATCATATAAATAGAGTTGAAACCTTCTTTGGAATTTTGCAATGAATCAAACAAGCGTTCTGCAACACGGCTTGTTGTTCGCGTCCAAATGTCGATAACCTTATTGTATCGTTCACCGTTTGTAATGAATCCGTTTTGATATTGTTTTTCAACCGAATCAACTTCTTTTTGCGCGCGATTGATGAGATCTTCTTTCTCTTTCGGAATTGCAACATCGGATACGTTTACAGAGAGTCCGCCTTTCATCGCGTACGTGAATCCGAGGGTCTTCATTTCATCAAGGAATTTTGCTGTGCGCATGTTTCCACACTTGCGGAATGTTTGCGCAATGATTTGCACTAAACGTTTCTTGCTCAGCAATTCATTGATGTATCCTAAATCTTCCGGAACAATTTGATTGAAGATAACACGACCCGTTGTCGTTTCAATTTGTTTTCCGTTGTAGCGAACTTTGATCCGTGCATGAAGATCAATTTTCCCCTCATTGCGTGCGATAACAACCTCTTTCGCTGAGGCAAAAATCATTCCTTCGCCCTTTGCCCCGGTGCGAGATTTTGTCAAATAGTAGCATCCAAGAACTTGATCTTGCGTTGGTGTGATAATTGGCGCACCGCTAGCCGGTGAAAGAATGTTGTGCGATGACAACATTAAAATTCGCGCTTCCAATTGTGCGTCGAACGACAACGGAACGTGGACAGCCATTTGATCGCCGTCGAAGTCCGCGTTGAATGCCGTACACACCATCGGGTGAATTCGAATTGCTTTTCCTTCTACAAGCACAGGTTGAAACGCTTGGATACCAAGTCTGTGAAGTGTGGGAGCGCGGTTTAATAATACCGGATGTCCATCAATGATCTGTTCAAGAATTTCCCAGATCTCTTGTCCCTTTTTCTCAACCATTTTCTTCGCACTCTTCACGGTCTTGGAAAGTCCGCGTTCAATCAATTTGCGAATGATGAATGGTTTGAATAATTCAACCGCCATGTCTTTGGGAAGACCGCATTGATGCAATTGTAATTCCGGACCAACAACAATAACCGAACGACCTGAATAGTCAACGCGTTTACCGAGTAAGTTCTGACGGAAGCGTCCTTGCTTTCCTTTCAACATATCGGAAAGAGATTTCAGCGCGCGATTGTTGTCGCTGCGAACGGCATTGTTGCGTCGTGAATTATCAAACAATGAATCAACTGCTTCCTGCAACATGCGTTTTTCATTGCGCAAGATAACTTCAGGAGCTTTAATATCGATCAATCTTTTTAAACGATTGTTACGGATAATAACACGGCGATAGAGATCATTAAGATCTGATGTTGCAAAGCGTCCGCCTTCGAGCGGAACAAGAGGACGAAGTTCCGGAGGAATGACAGGAATAACATCCAGTACCATCCAATCAGGTTTATTTGCCGGACCACCTTCACGTTCGCGGAATGCTTCGATAACGCGAAGTCGTTTTAAATGCTCTTGTTTTTTTTGCTGCGAAGTTTCAACACGAAGCTGTGCGCGCAGTTCAGCAGACAATAATTCTACATCAACGCTGCGAAGCAAAACTTTTACCGCTTCACCACCAATTTTTGCAACAAATTTTTTCGGGTCGTCATCTTCAAGATCTTGATTTTTTTCCGGAAGCGAAGATAAGATTTCAAAGTATTGATCTTCGGTGATCAAATCTTTGTGCTGCAAACCTGTCGTTCCGGGATTTGTTACAACGTACGATTCGTAATAAACAATCTTTTCAAGATCTTTGTTTGATAGACCAAGAATATAACTGATCTTGCTCGGCAATGAACGGAAATACCAGATGTGCACGATCGGCACTGCGAGTGCAATGTGTCCCATTCGTTCGCGGCGCACACTTTTTTGAGTGACTTCAACACCGCAACGATCGCAGATAATGCCTTTGTACCGAATGCGTTTGTATTTTCCGCAGTAACATTCCCAGTCACGCGTCGGACCGAAAATTCTTTCGCAGAATAATCCATCACGTTCCGGACGGAATGATCGGTAGTTGATGGTTTCCGGTTTTGTTACTTCACCGTATGATCGAGTCAGAATTGCATCAGAGGAAGCAAGACTGATGCTGATTCTTGAAAAAATTTTATGTGCTTTTGTGTCGTTTGAGCGAAACATCATCTCTTTAACTCCATATTAAGTTAATGAATGGCAGTGCTGCGTTTGAGCCTTAAACCACCCTTTAATCAATCTTTACTTCTAAACCGAGACCTTGTAATTCACGAACCAATACGTTGAATGATTCCGGAATATTTGCCTCGGGTAAATTGTCGCCCTTGACTATAGATTCATAAACCTTTGCGCGACCCATAACGTCATCAGATTTTACTGTAAGAATCTCTTGCAGTACGTGCGATGCACCGTACGCTTGAAGCGCCCACACTTCCATCTCTCCGAATCGCTGACCGCCAAATTGTGCTTTACCGCCAAGAGGCTGTTGTGTAATCAGCGAGTACGGTCCAATTGAACGAGCGTGAATCTTATCATCAACCAAGTGTGAAAGTTTCAACATGTAAATTTGACCAACGGTTACTTCCTGATCAAATCGCTCACCGGTTCTTCCATCCTGAAGGATACTCTTTGAATCAGGATTCAATTCAGCTTTCTTTAATTCTTCTTGAACATCTTCCCAGCTTGCACCGTCGAAGATCGGCGTTGCATATTTCACTCCGAGAAGTTTTCCAGCCCAGCCAAGTGCTGTTTCAAATAACTGACCGATGTTCATACGTGAAGGAACGCCGAGCGGATTGAGAACAATATCTACCGAGCGACCATCCGGTAAGAACGGCATATCTTCCGCGGGAACAACGGCAGCAACAACACCTTTATTTCCGTGACGACCGGCCATCTTATCACCGACAGAAAGTTTTCGTTTCTTTGCGACGTACACTTTTGCAAGCTGAACAATTCCCGGCGGCAACTCATCACCAATCGTGATTTTGTTCTTTTCGTGTTTGTATGCTTCCTCGATGTGATTGAGCGTGTCAAAATAATTTTCGTAAATTTTTACGACAAGATTATTTTTTCGCTTTTCTTCAACCCAATCTTGTTTGAAATCGAGTTTATCGATCTTATCATTGCCAACGAAATAATCTTCTTTGAATTGGGTTCCGCTTCTGATAATCATATTTCCTTCAACATCGCGAACACCAACCGACTTCTCTCCGTCAAGCAATAAACCTAATTTGCGTGCAAGTTTTTCGAAATGCGCGTCAACATTTTGCTTGTGCATCTTTTCAAGAAGATCGAGACGTTTCTTATCTTCCTTCTTCGTGTCAGCATCTTTCTTCTTGCGGCTGAAAAGTTTTGTTGAGATAACGATACCTTTCATGCCTGGCGGCGCTTTCAATGAAGCATCTTTCACATCGCCTGCTTTATCTCCAAAGATCGCTTTCAACAATTTTTCTTCCGGCGTCGGATCGGTTTCACCTTTCGGCGTAATCTTTCCAATCAAGATATCACCTTCTTTTACTTCAGCACCGATTCGAATAATTCCGTTTTCGTCGAGATCTTTCGTTGCTTCTTCGGAGACGTTTGGAATTTCACGAGTTAATTCTTCTTCACCGCGTTTTGTGTCGCGAACTTGTAATTCAAATTCTTCAATGTGAACGGAAGTGAATACATCTTCTGCAACGATGCGTTCATTCATGATGATAGCGTCTTCGAAGTTATATCCACGCCACGGCATGAATGCAACGAGAAGATTTCTACCGAGGGCTAATTCACCATGATCGGTTGCACAACCATCAGCAAGAACATCGCCTTTCTTGAAGCGTTGTCCGGGAATGACAATCGGCTTTTGATTGATCGATGTATCCTGGTTCGTTCTGAAGAATTTTACGAGACGGTATTCAACACGTCGTTTATCTTCAAAACTAACAAGCTGTTCGACGTTGTCTTCTTCGATATCATACAGCACGATGATCTTCTCACCTGAAACATTTTCTACAACACCGCTTCGCTCAGCAATAATACATGTGCGTGAATCGCGTGCAATTTTGTATTCCAAACCTGTTCCAACAATTGGTGCTTCCGGCCTCATTAACGGAACTGCTTGACGTTGCATGTTCGATCCCATCAATGCACGGTTCGCGTCATCGTGTTCAAGGAATGGGATCAACGCAGCAGCCGCACTGACGATCTGTGTTGGAGCAACGTCCATGTACTGCATTTCTTCCGGAGTATGAACAACGAAGTCACCGGCTTTACGTGCTTTCACACGATCGCTGATAAATTTTCCTTTATCATCAATTTCAGCGTTCGCCTGCGCAATGATAAATTCATCTTCTTTTTCTGCATTCAAGAATTCAATTTCTTCAGTGGCGCGGCCTTTTTTCACAACGCGATATGGAGTCTCAAGAAATCCATATTCGTTCACTCGGGCGTGCATACTCAATGAAGAAATAAGACCGATGTTCGGACCTTCAGGAGTTTCAATCGGGCACAAGCGGCCGTAATGTGTATAGTGAACGTCGCGAACTTCGAATCCAGCGCGTTCACGTGTAAGACCACCCGGTCCGAGGGCAGACATACGACGCTTGTTCGTCAGCTCTGCAAGAGGATTTGTTTGATCCATGTATTGCGAAAGAGGATTGGTTCCGAAGAAAGTATTGATGACGCTCGAAATTGTTCTTGCATTCACCAAATCTGCCGGCGTAACTGATTCTTGATCGCGAATGTTCAATCGCTCGCGAATTGTTCTCGTCATACGAGCAAGACCGATGTTAAATTGAGCAGCAATTTGCTCACCGACTGTTCTTACGCGACGATTCCCAAGATGATCGATATCATCAACAGCTGTTTTCCCCTGTTGAAGATCGAGAACATATTTAATGATCGCGATGATATCATCTTTGGTAAGCGTAGTAATCGATTCTTCAATATCTAATTTCAACTTTGCATTAATACGATGACGACCTACATCTCCAAGGTCATAGCGCTTCGGGTTAAAGAACAATTTGTCGATCAAATTCTTCGCTGTATCCATATCCGGTGCATCGCCCGAACGAAGCTGACGATAGATTGTTTCTAGTGCATCCTCTTCGCTGTGCACGGCATCTTTCATGATCGTGTTTGCGATAACCGAACGCGTGCCTGCTTCTTCTGATCTCAAGAAACGAATTTTCTTTACTTCGGATTTCTTGATTTTCTTAATCAACTCTTCACTAACCTGAGCATCTTTATTGATGATAATCTCACCGGTTTTTCTGTCGATCACATCGCCGCAAATAATTCTTCCGAGATAATCTTTCAAATCGATGTCGGCAACTTTCACTTCTTCAACAAGTCCGAAGAGTTCAAGAATTTCATCATCAGAGGAATAGCCGAGCGCACGCAGCAATGTTGTAACGGGGAATTTCTTTTTGCGATCGATGTACGCGTACATCACATTATTAATATCGGTTGCAAACTCGACCCACGAACCGCGGAAGGGAATAATGCGCGCTGAAAAAATCGGCGTTCCGTTTGGATGTGTTGATTCGCTGAAAAATACTCCGGGCGATCTGTGCAACTGACTGACGATAACACGTTCTGCGCCATTGATAATGAACGTTCCACGCTCCGTCATATACGGAAGATTTCCAAGATACACGAGTTCTTCAATCGTATCACTGTATCCTTCGCCGCCCTCTACTTTTTGCGACAAACGCAGTTTCGCTTTCAATGGAACGGCGTATGTCAATCCGCGCTCTTGGCACTCTCTCATCGTATATTTCGGCTTTTCAACATAATATTCCGAAAATTCTAACAGATAATTTTCGCGTGTATCGGTGATAGGAAAGTTCTGCAGAAATACTTGTTGAAGACCTTTGTTCTTCCGTTTTGACGGAGAAACTTTTTCCTGCAAAAAGTGCTCAAAGGATTCGATTTGAACGTTGAGCAAGTCAGGATATTCGACAACATCTTGAATTGTTGCGAACGTCTGTCGGTTTGTTTTTGGATCTACATGCAATCGGGATTGGCTTTTCAAGTCAATCACTCCTTCAGGTCATACGACCCGTATTGTTGGTTGTTAAAGATTAAAAAACTCAACGCGAAGCGATGAATTCATAAAAAATTTTGTGTAAAGACAAAACAATACACAAGCCGATAGCAACTTTTTCTTTGAAAAAGGCTACCGGCTTGCATAATGTTCAATATATTGTATTGATAGACGTATTGGATATCAAAAAGATTCCTGAAAAAGTTAACAAAAATTACTTTAACGTAACTTTTGCACCCGCTTCTTCAAGTTTCTTTTTCAAACCTTCAGCATCGGCTTTGCTGACACCTTCTTTGACTGGTTTTGGTGCGCCATCAACGAGATCTTTTGCTTCTTTCAAGCCAAGACCTGTCGCTTCACGAACAACTTTAATAACGTTGATCTTTTGTGCACCTGCATCGGTCAACTCTACGGTGAATTCAGTTTGTTCTGCTGCTGCCGGGGCTGCTCCGCCGCCAGCAGGAGCTGCTGCCATCATAACCGGCGCCGCTGCTGATACACCGAATTTTTCTTCCAAAGCCTTCTTTAATTCAACTGCTTCAAGAAGCGTGAGTTTTTCGATTTTTTCTACGAGTTCTGCTACAACTGACATGATGAGTTATCTCCTTTTATTTTCAAAAAAATTTATGAAACGTTAGGCGGCTTTTTTCTTTTCAATCGCATCAAGAACGCCGACAACATCGCGAACAACAGCGTTGAGCACGCCAACCACACCGGAAATAGGTGAGTTGAGGCTTCCGAGAATTCCCGCAACAATTTCTGCGCGCGTGGGCATGGATGCCAGTTCTTTCAACCGCGAACCGTCATATACTTGCTTTTCGATAACACAGACTTTGAGTTTGAATTTCTCGTTCTTCTCTTGAAACTTTTGAATGATTTTAGCCGGCGCTGCAGGGTCGTCAAATGCAAATGCAATTCCCGTCGGTCCGACAAGTTTATCGAACACTTTATCGTACCCGGAAACATTTTGCAACGCTTTTTTTGCAAGCGTGTTTTTAACTACCTTATATTCAATACCGGATTTTCGGAATTCTCTGCGAAGCTCAGTCATCTGCTCCACATTAATCCCGGCAAAATCAGTAAAGAACATACCCTGAGCCTTGGAAACCGATTCCTGAATTTCGGCTACTGCTTGTTCTTTTTCTGATTTGTTCATAGTGATTTTTTTATTGTTGTGCGCGATGAGAAGCCCCCAATTTTCATCAGGGCATCACACACGATTATTGATTATATGAGTGCGTAAATTCTAGATTGTTATGCTTGAACAATTGTGCGATCAATTTGAACGCTTGGCCCCATTGTCGATGAGACGTAAATACTTCTGATATATTGTCCTTTAGCTGTTGACGGTTTGAGCTTAACGATAGTATTGAGGAATGCGTTAATATTGTCTGTCAATTTTTCTTTTTCGAAATTTGCTTTACCGACGGTTGCATGAACAACACCGGCTTTGTCAACACGGAATTCAATCTTTCCCGCTTTCACTTCTTTTACTGCTGTTGCAACATCGACCGTTACTGTTCCGCTTTTCGGATTCGGCATGAGACCGCGAGGACCGAGAATTTTTCCGAGCTTACCAACTTCAACCATCACATCAGGCGTTGCAATCATCACATCGATATCAGCCCAGCCTGCTTTAATTTTTTCTACAAATTCTTCCAATCCGGCATAATCTGCACCGGCAGCTTTTGCTTCGGCGTCTTTTGGAGATTTTGCCATAACAAGCACGCGAACTTGTTTACCAATTCCATGAGGAAGAGCAACCGTACCACGCACAGCTTGGTCGGCTTTTTTAGGATCAACACCAAGACGAACTGCAATGTCAACTGATTCCGCAAACTTTGCCGTGGCAGAATCTTTTACTATTCCAACAGCATCCTGAATATTGTAAATCTTTTTTTGATCGTATTTTTTTACAGCAGCGCTGTACTTCTTACCGTGTTTCATGTTTCTCCTTTGCCGAATCTTTTTCTTCGGCCGTGGTTCAAACGAGACGCATTAGCGCTCTCCCACTTTGTTAATAAATATGAACAACTAAAAAATTATCCTTCTACCGCAATACCTAAACTCTTTGCAGTTCCTTCAACCATACTCATTGCCGCCTCTATATCCGTGGTGTTCAGGTCAGGCATTTTGGTTTGAGCAATTTCACGAACTTGAGCTCGGGTCACTTTACCAACTTTATTTCTGTTTGGCTCTCCAGAACCCTTTGCCACTTTTGCAGCTTTCACCAACAAGACTGCAGCCGGCGGAGTCTTCGTAATAAAGGTAAACGACTTATCGGAAAACACCGTGATGATAACAGGAATAATTAATCCTGCTTGTGCTTGAGTTCTCGCATTAAACTGTTTGCAAAACTCCATAATGTTCACGCCCTTTTGTCCAAGTGCCGGACCAACTGGCGGCGCAGGATTTGCTTGTCCTGCTGGAATTTGCAATTTAATAAATCCAACTACTTTCTTTGCCATACTTTGTCTCTACTGATTAATTATTAATTACTTTTCAATTTCAACTTGACTAAAATCTAACTCAACCGGCGTCTTTCTTCCAAAGATGCTAACCATCACTTTTAATTTTAATTTTTCTTCATTTATTTCTTGAACAAAGCCAGAAAAATTATGGAACGGTCCGCTAATCACTTTCACTGGTTCACCGATATGAAACGGAACTTCAATTCGTTCTACACCTTCTTCTTCTTTTTTCTCCTCAATCTTTCCGATCAAACGCTTTACTTCATCCGGCTGAAGGGGAACCGGTTTATCCTTTGTTCCGACAAAACTTAAAACCGAAGGAGTGTTAAGGATTAAGTGTTTTGTCTTTTCATCAAGGACTGCCTCTACAAGAATATATCCCGGGAAAAAATTTTTGGTTTTACTTTTCTTCTTTCCATCTTTAATTTCAAAGATTTTTTCTGCAGGAACCATTACTCGCGTAATTCGCTCTTGAAGTCCTTGTATTACAGACTCATTTTCGATCGCAAGCTTTACCTTGTTCTCATGACCGGAGTACGTTCTAACAACATACCATTTATGTATAGATACATTCTCCATCACTAAAAAATTCCTTTAATTACCTGGCTCACCAGAGTATCGACGACATAAACAAACGCAGCGATAAATGCGCAAACTCCCAGCACAACCAATGTCGATTCTTGTAATTCTTTTTGAGTCGGCCAAGTGACTTTACCCATTTCCTTATAAACATCGGTAAAAAAATTGATAATTTTTTCTTTCATTGTTTTCCTGCCATTTTTACTGCACGGGTGGAGGGACTCGAACCCCCAACCAACGGTTTTGGAGACCGCTACTCTACCAATTGAGCTACACCCGTACTAAAAAATTACTTGGTTTCTTTATGGATTTGATGTTTGTTGCAGCGAGGGCAATATTTTTTATATTCGACACGACCTGTTTGTTTCTTTTTATTTTTCGTCGTTGAATAGTTACGCTCTTTGCAAACTGTGCATTCGAGGGTGATAATATCTCTCATCGTCTTTCCTTTCGTACTTAGTAGAGCGGGAGACGGGACTCGAACCCGCGACCAACAGCTTGGAAGGCTGTGACTCTACCAACTGAGTTACTCCCGCATTATTATTCGGCAGAGCTTGCGACCGGGATTGAACCGGTGACCTCTTCCTTACCAAGGAAGTGCTCTACCAACTGAGCTACGCAAGCATTTGCGTTTGTGGGTAGGGAAGGATTCGAACCTCCGAAGCCATAAGGCGACAGATTTACAGTCTGTTGCGTTTAACCACTTCGCTACCTACCCAATCAGCGAGCTGGCGAGGAGACTTGAACTCCTGACCTGCTGATTACAAGTCAGCTGCTCTACCAACTGAGCTACGCCAGCATCAAAAATTTCTTTCAAAAAAGACACAATACAACAGCAAACCATGTAAAAAATGAGAATTTTGCGAAAATCTCAGTAAAGGTATGCCTGCAGAGCTAATAAATATATAGTTTTTTACCTAAAAGTCAACAACTTAATTGATTAAAAATTGATAACAAAAGAGTTTTTTGAAGTTAAAATTTCATATGCAGCAGTTTGATACTTTGATGAGGCACTCATGTTTCCATGAAATTTTTCATACATACTTCTCTGCAGTAGGATAGACGATCCTAGCTTTTTAAGCTGTATTGAGTAAGGATTATCAACATTATTACTTCTAAATATAAACTGTAAGTGTGGAACTTCCACATAAGATGTATCTTTTGTCAAAAGCTGGGCAAATCCGAATGGAACACGATAAAACCCATTTGTATAATTTGCTTCTATTTCAGATGTAACAAAACAAAGTGTATCCGTCCCGCTTTTACTAAAAATACTTTCAAGCATATTGACATATCGAGATTCAATTGAATTAAATTCATAAGGAAGGTCATGTTCAAATTTGTACAGTTCCCCAAGGAATAAATCAATTTCCGTTCTCGACCTTGATGTAATAACAGGATGCATCGTATTCATTTGATTAAAATACCACGAGCGGCGAAATAATTCTTTATCCAACACAATAACATCGGGTCGAAATTTTTCGACATATTGAAAATAATACGACGCGGAAACAAAATAATCCCATTGATATGATAGTATGGTTGAGTTGAGTGGCAGATTGTTTAAAATATTTTTCGTGTAATCTTCAACGATATAATTTTTACTTTGATCTACTTCTGCCCAATTTTTTGTTACTTGAAGGGAAAGGATGCATGCTAAAATAATTCCTCCAAACTTCCATGTAATAGATTCAATCAATTTCAAAATTCCAAATGTCGCAAATAGCATCAATGAAATAAATGCGAGAAGAAAATACGAATCAATATCATGAATATCGTAATTGATTGAATATGCGACGCATGAAACTAGCAAAAGTGCAATAAAGAAAAACTTCTTTCTGTCGCTAAATAAAACAATCAAAGCTCCTGCTAGAAAAAAAAGAAGCGGTATGTAATAAAATTCTTTGAGAGTACTTTGTAGAAAATAATCGAACTGCTTCTTTGCAGCATCAGTTGAAGAAAACATCCACACCCGAAATTGTTTTCCCGTAAAATGCCACCAGAATTTTTCAAATGTTTGTGGATTTCCCCAATTAAGGAGTGGACTACTTGCTGACCGAATCGGAAGATACAAATAGGCAGAAAGCCCAAGAAAAAACGGAAGTGTTAATTTTAGAATTCGATCAACCGCCGCTTTTGCAAATTTATACTCCATAAAAAAAAGAAATAGAAATGCTGGCGCGAGTAATATGGTGGTCAAATGATTTGTGAAAGCCAGCCCAAGCGTATATGCAAACAAATACCAAAAAGACGATTCATCTTCATTAATAGCTTTGATGAAAAATAGAGTTGTCAAACAAATCAATAATAGATGGAGCGAATACACTTCAACTGAAACTGCCTGATCCCAAAATGTTTTTGAGAATGCAAGGAAGAGTGTTGCAAAGCCCGCAGAAATAATCTTTAGAAATCGTTCAACTTTCCTTCCCAATAATTCCATCGCGAGGAAGAAAAACACAATTGCGGCAATCGATGTGAACAACGCTGACATTACATTCAATCGAACAATTTCTTTTGCTGCAATAGGAAGTATTGAAAAAATTCTTCCAACCAGCGTAAAAAGAGGGTATCCTGTTGGGTGAGCAATGCCAAGTGTGCATGCGACCGTTGCTAATTCGCCGCTATCGATAAAACCTACCGTCGGTGCTAATGTAAAAAGATACACCGGAAATATAATCAGCCACAGAATTACAGCCGTAATATTTTCTGGATATTTTTGAATGAAGGGTTTCATATTTAAAATAGTTTTGCCGCAATAAACATGGGAAAAATACAAACTTTTCTCAGAAATTGCGGCAAAAATTACAACTTCTCTATAAATTTTATACGTTAAAGTAGTAGCTCATCTTTATCAAGAAAATATTATCCGGCCGTGAATTTCCAAGTCGATATAACGAATGATTGAATCTAAATTCTCCATCGCCTTCATTATCACTTCGGCTTTGAGTCCAGACAAAATAAATCGTCGATCCTGGCAAATATTCCCACCGTAGGACCGCATTGCCGCGAAGAGACTTAAAATTAAAATCAGGATTGTTTAATGTGTGCGAAGTAGCAGGCCCAACACCATCCCCATCGACAGTATACCTTACATCGTGAGATGATGGATCTACAACTTTGTTGATAGTAGTTCCGTTTTGTCTAAATGCGACATATTCATCTGATCGAGATCTTGCGAGCATCTTCAAATTAGTAAATGCACCCGATGAAATAAGTGGCTGCGCGAACAATTGCAGCGAAATTTTCGGACTGAATGTCCAGTTCAAACGAATATTTGCACTAATTGTTTTTTGATTCATCTCTCCAAAAACGTAACGACTCCCAAACGTTGATGTCGCCACTGCATCATTATAGCGGTCGACCCATTGTAATTTTTCTTGATCAAGTGTCAAATCTGGACCAATCGAAAACGTTACAGAAGATGATGGACGGAATTGGATCGCCGCACCGTAATTCACAAAATTTGTGATCGATGAAAAATATGTATTTGCATATCCATTCACAAAAACTTCTTTCCGATCATCTGTATTAAACATAAGATCTGCTTCCCAGCCTTTCGGATTCAATGTTATTGGACCACCACGCGTGCGACGAATGTTATATGCCGTTGACGGGTTTTGCGCAAAATTTAAATTGATGCTGTAATAATTTGTGAACTTGGCGAACAGCCATTCAACGACAACGCGATGAATGAGATTCCCTCCAAAATCATAACTTTGGCCAACACCCCCGCCAATTTCTCTCGTCCGGAAAATTCCTTCAGGTTCGCTCCATACATATCCTCCCCCGCCATGCATGTTAATAACATTGGTGCGTGAAAGAAACCCAAGATCGTTAATTTCAAACTTTGGATCGATAATTCCGAACGATGCGTTCACGTATGAATTTCCTTTTTGTTTGATGAGATACGCGCGCCCCGTAAAACCTGTTAACGACGTAGCGTTACTGTCAACTTTCAAATATGAAGCATCCGGCCGTTGGAAGTAATGCACTGAATTTGTTTGGAGATTTGTTATCCGTTCTTTACTGCCGTTCACATGTGACATTGCACTGTATCCAGTTATCACCCACATTTTATCTTCGTCCAAAAATGTCCACCCATCAATGCCGGCAAACACGGCACTTCGGTTTATGAAATTTTCAAGTCTCGATCCAATATCATTTAACGAAAACGAACGACGAGCCAACGTCCCCATAAAGCCAATTCCCTGTCGTCCGTCTGGAAATTCTTTTTGCACCCGAGCAATTCCGTAATATGCTGATGGTTCAATTTCTGCTTCGGATCGAGTTCCATTGATTTGAAATGGTGCAATCATCCGTGACGTTACGGCGTGCACAGTTCCAACATTCCAACTGTCGCTGAGTTTTCCAGTAATTTTTGCAGCACCAAGTATTCTTGTTGCAATCGGCATATCAACATAGTCAACATTGTCTAATGTATCATTGCCATGGGGAGAACGCCCGATACGCCTGCTGTAAAAGAAAGTCGGTTGAGGATAATTAAAATTCCAATAATTATTTCCTCCTCCCTGTCCGAACATCGTAAAAATATTTGCCCCCTCAACAAAAAATGGGCGCTTCTCTTGGAAGAATGATTCCACGTCAGTCAAATTAACAACCGCGGGATCAACTTCAACCTGACCAAAATCTGGATTCACCGTTGCGTTCAGCACAAGATTACCATTAAGGCCATACCGTAAATCTGCACCAAAATCGGGATGATAACGTGAACCAGAATTGAATGGATTTCCAACAGATGGGTGGGTGTATTCTGCTTTTGTCGTTGTGAATGGAAGAAATTCTGCCTGGTTTGATGGTTTGACTCCCTCAATTCCAACGAGCTCATGGAACCGTGAAACAAACCCGCTTTGCATCCTCGGTGTGTAAGTAATATAATCTTGTTCGTTCTTCCGTCCGATATCTCGACGAAAATCTATTCCCCATATCTGTTCTTGCTGCTCATGAAATTTAAGTTGAGAAAAAGGAATACGCATTTCCACTGTCCATCCCGTTTCATCAATATTTGCTTTCCCTTCCCATACCCCATCCCAATCAGAATTATCCCAATCATCATTAAATAAAACTCCATCGCCTAACATTCCGGACGGACCGATAGCAAAATAATTCCCGCTGCGTTTATCATGGTAGGGATCAATAAAGACAATAAACCAATCGGAAGTGGAGATATTATCCCTCCGGCTCAACACTTTCATAATGGAATCAGGGTGTGAGTCATACAGGCGTGCGGCGATATATAATGCATTGTCGTCATATCCAATCCAGACTTCGGTTTTTTCGGTCGGGGCCTCGCCCTGATTCGGATCGCGCTGAACAAATTCTGAAATCGGCCGCATCGAACTCCACACTGATTCGTTCAACTTGCCATCGACCTTAATTGGCTGAGAAATTTTTACTGCATGAATTTCTCGATCAGAATCTGCAAACCCAAGAGAGGTAAGGCAAAGAAGAATCATTCCCACGCTCAGCACAAATTTCATACTTCCTCCAGGTTAAAAAAAAGACGGCGAATATGAGTTACTTTACGCCGCCTCTAAAATTTTGTTTCATTACATCAGTAAATATTACTTCTTACGGATATCAATATTCCCATTTACGGTTTCAAGATAGATTGTTTCCCCGCCGCCGTTGAGAATATATGTCGCGTGAATTTCGTCGCCATCACCATTGTCACCACGCTTATCGTATGTATCTGCTTTAAAATCAGATTTGATATCATATTTAGTCTTTTTGCTGGACCATCCCCAATCATCACGTAAGCGAATCAGTGCTTCAATGGTTGCCTTTGCGTTCGCAGGAATATACAATCGGACATTCCCTCCAGATGTTTTCAATTCACTGTTGCCTTTCCCGCTCGGATTCAACTCTGCAGAAACATCTCCACCCGCAGTTTTTGCTTCGATGGAACCGGTAATATTTTTTAGATTAATGTCTCCACCGGCAGTTTTCGCTTCAACAATTCCAGAGGCACCGTTTAATTCAACATCTCCGCCAGCTGTGCGCAAATGTGCATTGCCGGTAACTTTACCAACCCGAACATCTCCACCGGCAGTCGAAAGTGTCGCATCTCCGCCAATATCGCCGACTTCTACATTTCCGCCTGATGTACGCGCATCAAGTTTTTTTCCTACTTTATCAATCCGAATATCGCCGCCAGATGTGCTGACATTTGCTTCACCATTTACTCCTGCAAGTGAAATATTCCCACCTGACGTGTGAAGTTCTGCTTTTCCATCAATATCCCCTGTTTTAATATCACCGCCCGATGTTGACATGTTCACCGACCCGCGAATTCGTTCGATGGAAATATCTCCTCCCGATGTTGAGCCTTTGGCGTTTGCCAAAAGATTCCCCTGCAACTCAATGTCGCCGCCAGAAGTTCGCAGGTCAATTTCACATTGTGTGGGAACCGTCATTATAAATCTCGCACTGTTATGATTTCCCCATTTTGGTCTATAGGTGACTTGAACGTCATTTCCGTTTTGTGTCATCTTTACATATTCAAGGTCTTCATCATCCAAACCGTCCACCAGAACATTAATCTCAGATTTCTCCCATGTCTTAACAACAATGTCGCCTCCGCTGACTGAAACATCCAGTGAACTTGTTTTTCCAACGGCAAAGGATTGTTCTCTTTTCGTTCCAGAATCGGCACTTACCTTTACGGAACTGACTACGAGCAGAAAAATCCAGAGTCCCAAAAATATTTTTTTGTTTTTCATTGATAGATCTCCTTTACAAAATTAACCGCACGATTGCGGATATAGTTATTTTTTTCATTTTCAATTTGCTGCTTAAGTTTTTGCGCCACGGTATCGTCAAATTTGTTGCCGTCGATTCTGGCCGTTTCGAGTGCATTGATCGCCGCGATCCGCATTCCGGAATTTTTATCTTTGGCAAGGACATAGAGCAGCGCGTCACGAAGCTCATCATCAAATCTATACTGTTGCAATGCACGCAAAGCTTTACCTCGGACTCCAGGATTTTCATCTTCTTTTAAACTTCTGATGAGCGCTTGTTTCACGGATGAATCCGCAAAGTGTCCTTGTTCTGCCTGTTGAGCAATTGCGTTGACCGTTCGCAATCGAATGCCATCGTTTGATTCATTCAGCAGGGCATAGGTTAAAATTTTTTGGACTTCGGGATTGTCGATCTTTCCCTTAAGATGCATCGGGGTTACCGTTTCAAATTCAAATTCAACAATTCCATCGCTTGCATCACCATCAATAAATTTGATATTCGTAATTTGCGAACTTTGGTCGCGTGAATTATTCGAATTTTTTATGGATTGGAAGGCGAAACCATTCTCATTTTGCGCGGAATGAAATACAAAATATCCGACAACGATTCCAACCGCAAGAACTCCGGTGCCTCCGAACGCTAATTTGAGCGGGCCTTGAAAAAATTGCACAAACTGTTCGGCAGAACGAGTAACAAATGTTTTCTTATTCCGTTCACTCCGAAGCATCTGACGCAATTCTTTTCGGGATTCTTCCACAAGAGAATCGGAAACTTGTATTGAGATATTACCCTTAACTAATTTCTGAAATTCTTGGATACGTTCTAACTCCGCCTTTATTTCCGGATGGCTTTTTGCGTATTTTTCCAACTTCACCTGTTCTTCAGCATTCAATTCGCCGTAGGTTGAAAGCAGTAATAGCTCTTCGTATTCTTCTTTTTTCATAATGTTACACCGATAAATCTTTAAGATGGGTTCTCATTTTTTGTGTCGCCTCAAACAAATATTTTTTAACTGTTCCTTCCGCACAATCCATCATTACAGCAATATCTTTAAGTTTTAAATCTTGAAAATGCCTCAGCGTAAATACGAGTTTCTGTTTAGGAGAAAGCAAATTCATCGCTTGCCGTATTTTGCTGGAAACTTCGAAATCTTCCGTATGGTTATCTTCATTCTTTTCACTGGGTGGATCAATGGTTAATTCGTTTTGATCGTCATACAGAGGCACCGCCATCATCTTTTTTTTTCTGGATCGGTACGTCAAACAGACATTTGTTGTTATTTTATAGAGCCACGTCGAAAATTCGCTTCGCCCTTCAAATTTTGGAAGAGCTCGATATACCCGCAAAAAAACATCCTGATAAATATCTTTTGCATCATCCGAACTCTGCGTAAAGCGAGAGGCAATAGTCAGCACATCTTTATCGTAGCGATAAATTAATTGCTCAAACGCGGTAAAATTACCAGCTTTGGATTGCTCGATAAGTTCTAAATCAGTCGGCGACATATTCTCGTATTTATTTATTAGACTTCCGATGGTCAGAAATGGTTGGGGAGGAATTTGAACCGCAATAATAATTATATTGTTATATTCTTACGAATAATTATGAAAAAGTTCCCATTTTTCTTTCTTTGGCTGGCCGGAATCGTTTATGGTCAGCAAAATTCATTCGATTTTTATATCGAAAAGGAAAATACTATTCCGGTTTTGCAGTTGAAATCGAAAGAAACCTTTCCTTGCGTTGGCTATGCAATTCGAGCTTCTCAAGCGTGGAATAACGATACCGTTATTATAGACATAAGGGGCTTTTTGAAGCCAGCCAATTGTCCTGGCGGATTAGATATTGCAATGTCGCGTTTTCAGTTACAGTGCGCTGCCAAAAAGCAATTTTGGATGAAGATTCGATGGAATGCTACTGTCGATCTTTGGATAATTTCTTTCGATGGTGAAAATTATACTGCGGAACCAGTCAGAAATATGTTTACATCGTGGATGAGATAAAAAAATTGCCTGAAAAATTTATTTCCAAGCAATCACGGGCAAGAAACAAAATTTTAGAAACAACCTTCCAAAACTACGGCTTATCTGTTTCAATGATCAGTGTCCGCTTTTGCGAATCAGTGGTGGTTTTGTAGCGAAATTGGACGTCGAAAAACACCGAAGACGCTCGACGTTTGTTGTTATCCATTTCAGGCTGCCATTTTACTTTCTTCACGGCGTTTTCAATCGCCGAATCAAAAATATTATAACCGGAGATCATAATATCAACGACATTACCGGCGCTGTCAATTTTCACGGCAACATTTGATGTTGCTTCAACACCCGCACGCCGAGCGATTTCCGGATAACTCATTAAACTTTTGAGTGAATCCCATCCAACGGCCGGCTTCGCAGATTGATTACCACGCATCGGTTGAGCATACATACAACTTACGGCAAGCAAAAACACAACGAAGATCTGTTTCATTGGAATCCTTTGAGATTGTTTGACGATTGAAATGTCCCTCCTTTTCTTGATTAAATCAAGTGGGAAAAAACTTCTCTTTCATTTTCCCTAACCTTCGCATATATTTCTGCATTGACAACCAATCAACGGAGAATGTATGTCCCACCAAACGCTCATCATCACAAAACACGATGGCTATGCAATTATTCAGATCAACAGGCCGCAGGCACTGAATGCTTTAAACACTCTGGTACTGAATGAATTATATGAAGCACTCTTTGAAATAGATCACGATGACGCAATCGGATGTTCAATTCTTACAGGAAATGAAAAAGCTTTTGCTGCTGGAGCGGACATCAAAGAGATGGTTGACAAATCCGAAAAGCAAATGGTGAAGGACAACCAGTTTGCACCATTCGATCATCTCCGAAAAATAAAAAAACCAATCATTGCTGCCGTGGGCGGTTTTGCACTTGGCGGAGGATGCGAATTAGTAATGTCGTGCGACATTATTATTGCCAGCGACACGGCAAAATTTGGTCAGCCGGAAATCAATCTTGGAGTCATTCCAGGAATGGGCGGGACGCAGAGGTTAACAAAGGCCGTAGGGAAGTATCGAGCAATGGAATTAATACTTATGGGTGAAATGTTCACCGCTGACGAAGCACAGCAATGGGGGCTTATCAACAAAGTAGTGCCGGCTGAACACTTGTTGAATGAAGCAAAAATCATCGCAAAAAAAATTGCATCAAAACCAAAGATGGCCGTTCAGGCCGTAAAAGAAATGATCCTTAAATCATATAACGCTCATCTTGACGATTCACTCGATTTCGAACGGCAACGGTTTAACTCCTTATTTGCAACGGAAGACCAAAAAGAAGGAATGAAAGCGTTCATAGAAAAACGAAAACCTGAATGGAAAAATAAATAACACTCCTCACACCACAATGCAAAAGGTACTTATGCAGAGAACGATTACTTCCCGCATCCTGATAATAAGTTCTGTGTGTTTAATATTTTTTTCCCAAGCCGGGGCACAGCCGATATGGAATGCCAATCCATCCATGAAAGAGATTTCAGCAACGTATATTCAGCCCACACTTAAAAGTCTTTTTGGAGAATTAAAGGGATATGGATTAAACATTGGGGCAAAAATTCAACTTAGTGAAAAAAAAGCCATCGTCCTTACTATCCCTTATTTTCACGGAAAGGTTCAGTATTCGACATTTTATATTTACCCATCTTCAATACCGCAAACGTATACTGAAACTCACAATTCATTCGGCAATATTTATGTGGGCTTAGAAAATCACAAAGAGAACTCTTCTGTGTGGACAAACTTTGGGATTTTCCTCCCTACGTCCGATGCAACAAAAATACTTGCCTTGTCAATGGGAATGATAGGCGATCCTGATCAATACGAATCAGCGTATCCGCACGCAATATTGCTATCATTTCGGGTCAACAATCGATACACATTTGAGCCCGAAGGTTTCGGATTGGTTACTCGCGCAGGTGTTTCCGGTGCGTTTCGAACAAAGAAAGAAGAATTTTCTCCGAACGATGTCTTTGAAGCATTTCTCAATTACGCATTGCAGCCATCCTATTCATCAGAAACAATTAGTTTTCTCATTGGCTTCTCCGGTAAATTGATTTTAACCGAAAGCGGAAGCATTTCAAACCGTGTCCTTCATCAATTTGGACTTTCTGGAAATTATACGATAGGTCAATTTAAACCCGGCGCTTTTATCAGAATACCGCTTAATACAAATCTTTCGAATGTGATTGATAATGTATACGGCTTTTCGGTCGCTGCTGAGTTTTGACATGAAAAAATATGGATAGCTCCTACCTTTCGTCGATCCCGCTTTCTCAAAGCGATCGTATTCTGCATTCGAACGGATTTGATCTGATGAAAGAATATTTTTTAATTGCCAGTCATGTCCATACATCCTCATTAAATGTTGTTGAACTTGCAACAGGAACCGGAAGGATGTGTGCAGTCCTTTCCGGATTATTTCCGTTCGTCATCACAGGCGATATTTCTCTTGACGATTTTCCGCGTGCACAAGAACGGATTCCGCCTCAATTCAAGGACAGCGTTTGTTTCATTCAGTTAAACATGGAATCTCTTCCTTTTGCTTCAAATTCCTTGCAAACAATTTTTTGTATGAACACGGTTCATGAAGTTTCCAATCCTTTGTTATGCGTTGATGAAATGATTCGCGTACTGCATCCGAACGGAGTGTTGACCGTTGGTGATTTTAACTGCCGGGGGTTTGAAATGATGCAATTGGTTCACAAAATCGTCTATCATAATAATCACAACAAAGGAAAACTGTCCATCAACGATGTTGGAGGCATATTGAGTAAAAGATTTTTACGTTGTAAAACAATCGAAACACCGCTCAATAGCACAATAATCGCAACGGGAAAAAATTGATTTTTTCGAATTTCCTATTTGCGAATGCATCGAAGATGGAATATATTCACTTATTGGAAATTGCTGCTAACAATCAACGTATCAACTATCCATGACCATTATAGAATTTGAAAGGGTTTTTTTATGCGTATCGGAATATTGACCGGCGGCGGCGACGTTCCCGGTTTGAATCCCTGTATCAAAGAAGTTGTGTATCATGCATCGGATGCCGGCGCGGAAGTGTACGGCATTCGGCGAGGCTGGGGCGGGTTGTTGAATTTCAACATTGATAATGTTGAAGATCAAAAAAATTGGATTCTTCCTTTAACAAAACAAAACACTCGCACCATCGATCGTTCGGGCGGAACATTCCTTCACACCTCGCGAACAAATCCGCAAAAGGTGAAGTGGTCGGATGTCCCAAAATTTTTACAGGATCCGAAAAACCCGCCAAAAAAAGATGATCCGGTGAGCGATTTCACTCCGCACGTGCTTCGCGTTTTAGAACACTTAAAGATTGATGTTCTGATCACGATTGGCGGCGACGATACACAAAGTTTTGCTGTACGATTAAACGAAGAGAAGTTTCCGGTCGTTTCAATTCCAAAAACGATGGATAACGATGTGTATGGAACGGATTACTGTATCGGATTTTCCACGGCGGTAACGCGCAGTGTTGAATTTATTACCAACCTTCGCACATCTGCCGGTTCACACGAACGTATCGCCGTCATCGAATTATTCGGACGCAATTCCGGTGAAACGTCGCTCATCTCCGCATACCTTTCCGGTGTTGACCGCGCAATTATTTCCGAAGTTCATTTTGATCCGGAAAAACTTTCCAGATTGTTAATGGATGACAAAAAAAATAATCCCAGCGGCTATGCCGTTATGACGATTTCCGAAGGTGCGCAGATGGTCGGCGGAAAGGTTGTTGAGTACGGACAATCAGATGCCTACGGACATAAAAAACTTGGAGGCATCGGACAGATCACCGGTGAAGCAATTCAAAAAATCACCGGATCGCATATTATCAACCAACAGGTTGCATACTTAATGCGAAGCGGTGAACCCGATGCATTGGACAGAATGGTAGCAATGTGTTATGCAAATCTTGCGACCGATATGGTCTTGAAAAAACATACGGGCAGAATGGTTGCGTTGCGCGATGGAAAGTACACGACTGTTCCGTTGAAATCGATTATGGACGGCACGAAGCGAGTTGATGTGCAGGAATTGTATGATTCCGAAAATTACCGTCCAAAAGTCTTCAACGTTATCGGCAAGCCGATGTTCTTATACTGATATTTTTTACACGGAGAATGCGAAAACACATCTCAAGCTCCCAAATATTCTTTGGGAGCTTGACTAATTGTATGGATTCGCAATGCGTTTCGTGTAATGTTCGTATAAACCTTTTGTATTTCCCCCAATCATTCCGTAATTTCTTCCAGCAAATTTCTCATTCCTTCATTTTATATTTTTATTTTACTTATGGCATTATCTATCGGAATTGTCGGAGCAGGAACAATGGGCGCGGGAATTGCTCACGCCGCTGCGCTTTATCAATGCAACGTGTCGCTGTATGACATCAATGAAGAAGTGATTCGTACTGGTATCAACAGAATCACTGCTGAGATGAAAAAAAGCGTTGAGAAGAATAAAATATCAGATGAGGATATGAAGGCGGCAATCGGCAGAATCAAGAAACGAACGAACATTAACGATCTCGACACGTGCGACATTATTATTGAAGCAGTCCTGGAAGATATCCGCGTAAAGAAAGATCTGTTCAAAAAACTTGATCAAATTGCGCATCATACCGCTCTGCTCGCAACCAATACATCGTCTCTCTCCGTTACCTCAATCGCATCGGCAACCAAAAGGCCGGAACGCGTCGTTGGGCTTCATTTTTTTAATCCCGCGTATTTGGTAAAACTTGTTGAAGTGGTTCGCGGAAAACTTACGTCCGATGACACGATAACGCAGGCTATGGAAATTGTTCACAAGATCGGCAAGAAAACTATTGTATCACAAGATTCACCCGGCTTTGTCGTGAACCGCATTACACGCTCATTCTATAATGAATCGTTGAATATTTTAGGAGAAGGAACTGCTTCTCTTGAGGAGATCGACCGGATTGTAAAAAAGAGCGGTGGTTTTAAAAGCGGACCATTCGAATTGATGGACACCGGCGGAATAGATACCGAACTTTCTATTTCCGAAGCAATTTACGAGCAAACGTACCGTGATCCGCGATTCCGTCCGCATCCGATCCAAAAACAAATGGTTGAAGCGGGATTGTTCGGCAAAAAATCAAAAAAAGGTTTTTATAATTACGAAGAAACAAAATGACACTAAAGAAACGGACAAAAATACAATCAGAGACAGCTGCAAAAGCAGCATCACATCAAGCAAAACCAGCTTCGGCAGAGTTAAAAACAATGGCATGCCTGCTTGGCAGTGAACAATTAGTGAGTGAATATTCTGCGGTGCTGCAGGAAAAAGGTATTGCCGTTATTGAACTGAAGAATCTTGCTTCGCTAAAGACTTCGGCAAAAAAAATTACCATTGCGTTCGAGTTGACATTGAACGATGCTGAAACAAAATTCAAAAATCTTTCAGCTCTCGATGAAGCACTGCCTGCGGAAATTCCAATTGTGACGTCCGCAATAACCGAAACTGTGCTCGCTCAAGTTCACACAATGAAAAATAAAGAACGAATCATTGGCATTGCGTCGTTCCCCACGTTGCTTGAAAACTCCCTCGTTGAATTGTCACCATCGCTCTATACGAAGCAAGAAATCGCAGACAAGACAAAAGATTTTTTTACGACAATCAAAAAGGAAAGCGTTATTGTCGAAGATGCCGTCGGAATGGTGATGCCGAGGATTCTTTGCCAGATTATTAACGAAGCACTCTTTACGGTTGCGCATGACGTTGCGA
Organism: Ignavibacteriales bacterium; assembly: GCA_037443785.1. Classification (GTDB taxonomy): domain Bacteria; phylum Bacteroidota; class Ignavibacteria; order UBA10030; family UBA8401; genus JAQUOA01. The sequence continues at coordinate 95,866 of JBBINR010000010.1, forward strand.
ATCCGAAAGATGTTGATGAAGCGATGAAACACGGTGCACATTTCCCCCATGCCCCGATTGAGTGGGGAGAAAAAATCGGATTCAAAAATATTGTCGGGGTGCTGGATGCCTTGTATAAGAATCATGGCGAAGAAAAATATCGTGTTGCTCCATTGCTGCGACAGATGGCGATCGCTGGAACATTTTGGGGAAAAAATCACATCGAAACATAGTTCACGTTAGCTGTCACACCATTCATGGAGGTAATATGAACATTATCTCATCGGCATTTCAAGAAGGTAAATCGATTCCCGCGAAGTATGCCTACCAAGGCGTAGAGGGAGGAAAAAATATTTCTCTCCCCTTCACCTGGACGGAAGTTCCTGGAAACACAAAATCACTCGCACTCTCTATTATCGACCCACATCCCGTTGCAAAAAATTGGGTGCACTGGTTCATCGTAAACATTCCAAAGGATATAACGGCCCTGACTGAAGGCTCATCGGGAAAAACAATGCCGAAAGGATCGAAAGAATTATTCAATACCTACGGTTCACTTGGTTACGGCGGACCCGAACCGCCAAAAGGGTCGGGCGCACATCCATACGTAACGACATTGTATGCATTGAATGTTGAGAAACTCGATCTGCCGGAAAAGAGTTCGCTTTCTACATTTCAAAAAATATTAGAAGGAAAAGTGATTGCAACAGCGAAGACGATCGGATATTTTGAGAGATAATTTATTTGCGTCGCCATCCTGGAGAGAGAGAGTTCGAACTTTCATAAAGACGGGTAAAACTATAATTTTCCGCCTGCCGCTTTTAATGTATTTACCATGAGCATTGCAATGGTGAGCATCCCAACGCCGCCGGGAACGGGTGTAATTGCTGAAGCAATCTCTTTCACATTTTCAAAATCAACATCGCCAACAAGACGCGTTCCGGTTTTAGTTGATTTGTCTTCAATGCGATTAATGCCGACATCGATAACAACAGCACCCGGCTTCACCATCCCTTTTGTAATAGCATTTGGTTTGCCGATAGCGGCAATTAAAATATCCGCTTGTTTGGTATAGGAGGAAATATCTTTTGCTGCAGTGTGTGCGATAGTAACAATGGCGTTTGCCCATTCTTTTTTCTGCACCAGCATATTCGCAATTGGCTTGCCGACAATGTTGCTTCGTCCGACAACGACAACATGTTTGCCTGAAGGATTGATGGTGTATCGCTTCATCAGTTCAACAATGCCGTACGGCGTGCACGGATAAAACGTATCGATGCCAATCATCATCTTGCCGACATTGGCAGGATGAAATCCGTCAACATCTTTTGCCGGTGAAATTGCTTCGATCACTTTTTGTTCATTGATATGTTTTGGCAGCGGCAGCTGGACAAGGATTCCATGAATCTTTTTATCGTGATTAAATTGATCGACCATAGCGAGCAAATCGGATTCAGAGATTGATTCCGGAACTTTTTCCGTTACGGAGTAAAACCCTAATTCTTCGCACGCCTTCCCTTTGCTTTTGACATACGATTGCGATGCAGGATTTTCACCAACAAGAATAACAACAAGGCCAGGCGTAATCCCTTTTTCAGCTTTAAGTTTTTCAGCTGCACGTTTTACTTCATTTTTAATTTCTTGTGATACTTTTTTACCGTCGAGGATTGTCATGATAATCTTTGCGTCTTATCGTAAAATTAAAATTTAGGGAAAATCAATTGTTCAAAGCGCACACATTTGCCGGTTTCAACTTCCACTTCGGCAATCACACCGCAAAACCGGACTTCGTTTGTTGCCGTTTCATATTTGTGCGGAGTTTGCGTTAAGAAGCGCTTGATCGCAATATCCTTTTTCATTCCAAGGACAGAATCATACGGCCCCGTCATTCCGACATCGGTAATATACGCCGTCCCGCGCGGAAGAATTCTGGCGTCGGCGGTCGGTGTGTGCGTGTGTGTTCCAACAACAATACTTGCACGTCCATCAAGGTACCAGCCCATCGCCATTTTTTCCGCGGTCGCTTCCGCATGAAAGTCGATAAACGAAATTTTCGTCTGTTCATTTATTTTTGAAAGCGCCCAATCAACGGCACGAAACGGGTCATCGATCGGCTGCATGTAGGTGCGCCCCTGCGCATTGATCACTCCCACTTTCACGCCGCTTTTGAGTTCATGCACGACGAAGCCATAGCCCGCAACATCGCGCGGAAAATTCAACGGTCGAATCAAATTTTTGTGCGAGCTGTACACTTTTTTCATGTCCCAGCGATCAAACGTGTGATTGCCGCCGGTGATGACATGAACCCCAAGATCAAATAACTGCTTTACCTGGTTTTCTTCAATCCCTTTCCCATCAGCGGCATTCTCACCATTCGCAATCACAAAATCGACTTTATTTTTCTCTACAAACCCTTTAAGAAAATTGGTTACGAGTTCCATCCCCGGAACACCAATAATATCGCCGATAAAAAGAATATTAATCGTTGTATTCACGTAAAGCTTTCTAATTTTGAAAAGAATGATAAGAATATACGAAACTATGGAAGGCGATTCAATCAAATGACGAAATTTAAAACAAAAACAGCCTCGACGTCACCGAGGCTGCCTGGAAACCATTACTGCTGATCCTATCGAAAATATTTTTTTCCAATAAGTTCATCGAATAAACCGAAAGCAAGAAATACTGCAATGCCAATAACAAAAAAACTTCCCGATCCGTTTTTGGTCAATGATTTAAGCGGTTGTATATATTCTTTTGTCCGGATAGAAATAAAATTCATCCCTTCAGTATAAATATTTTCATATGAAGTGAAGGACTGGTTGATTATTGAAGAAGAGGAAGTATTGGTCGAGATTGGAATCATCGTGTATGTTATGACAATCAATGCCAGCACCATTGCCATCGCAAAGACATTTGCAGAATTTTTCAGCACAGCAAACAACGCCGATTCTTGTTTCGAAGGAAGAATTGCCTTCATCGTTTGCGCTGTAAAACGAGCTGAAGGATGTTCAATCATCGCGTCGGACATCAGCACTGATTGCAATTGTTTTATTACGCTAATTTCTTTTTTCACCGACGGGTCTTGAGAAATAAACGCTTCGATTTCTTTTTGGCGCTCTTCATTTAGTACGCCATCGAGAAAATCGTATAATTCTTGTCTGGTGGGATTTTTCATACCATTACTCCTAAGCAGCTTCATTGTTCACGTCAATTTTTTTCATTACTGCATTTCGCAATTGCGTTCGGGCTCGAAATAATCTGTTCTTCACTGTGCCAAGCGGAAGTCCGGTAATTTCGACAATCTCGTCATATCCAAAATTATTAAGATAAAACAGCGTTAACATTATGGCATAATCTTTTTCCATTCCATCAATTTCCCTTTTTATCAGCGAATGAAATTCTTCACTCTCCAACTGAATATCAGGCGTGTCGTCTCTTGACGAAATTTCATGAACCATTATCTCTTCATCTTGATCATCAAGAGAATCAAAGTGTTCAGATCCTCGCTTGCTCAACATTGTGGAACATACGTTGTAAACGATTCGATAAAACCATGTCGCAAAACTCGACTTTCCTTGAAAACTCGGCAGTGCTCTGAATGCGCGCACAAACGCATCCTGCAATGCTTCTTCTGCGTCGTGATGATTTTTTAACATTCGCACCGCCACCGTCATTCCTCTATCTTTATGACGTTCCACCAGTTCAGCAAAAGCACGTTGTTCGCCGCTGATCACTTTCCGGATGATATTGTCGTCAGAATTTGTCATTCAGATTTTGCAAAATCTATATTTTTAGACCTGTAATCTTCCGGTTAGGTTTCAAAAATAACTATTACTTTTTTTGAAACCTTGATGAAAAAATCCAAGTCAAACTTAGTAAAGCAAAGAATAAACAGCAAACGACATTTTTTAGGGAGGACCTATGGTTGAAGTTTTTGTTCCAATCTTTTTATTCGGCGGAATTGCCGTTGTGTTATGGAAATATTTCGATACCCGGCATCACGAGCGGATGTCAAT
>JBBINR010000011.1:0-99257 GCA_037443785.1 Ignavibacteriales bacterium
GACGACTTCGGCGAGATCATGAATTTGAGAAAGGATTTTGTACTCGTGCTGAGGAAGCATAAATGATATTTCTTCGTGTGAAGAATGTATTGCTGCCTTAAGTTGCTCTTTCAATCCAAGAATATTGATCCCACGATGAGCGGAAATAAACACAGAAGGGGAATAGCGCTGTTGAATATCTTTGATAATTGTACGGTCTTCGATAGCATCTATTTTGTTAAAGACATAAATCACCGGTTTGTGTGCAGCGCCCAGATCGGCAATCGTATTTTGAACCACATGGATCTGATCTTCCATCTGTGGATGAGAAATATCAACGACATGGAGAAGAATATCGGCTTCAATAGTTTCTTCAAGTGTGCTCTTAAATGATGCAACAAGATGGTGAGGAAGTTTGCGGATAAAACCCACGGTATCAGTCGCCAAAATTTCTGTCCCGTCGTCTAGTTTTACCGACCGCGTCGTTGGATCAAGTGTTGCAAACAACCGGTCTTCAACAAAAACTTTCGCATCGGTCAATGCATTAAGAAGTGTCGATTTGCCGACGTTCGTATATCCGATCAATGAAACATTAAAGAACTCTTTTCGACCTTTGCGCTGCGTTTTTCGTTGAACAGCAATCTTTTCCAATTTTTCTTTTAATGACGCTATGCGTTCTCTGATCATGCGCCGATCGGTTTCAATTTGAGTTTCACCGGGACCGCGTGTCCCAATTCCCCCCAACTGTTTTGAAAAGTGGGTCCACATCCTTGTTAAACGGGGAAGCATATATTGCAGCTGTGCCAATTCTACCTGAGTTTTGGCTTCATTCGTACGGGCGCGCGAAGCGAAAATGTCGAGGATTAATCCGCTGCGGTCGACAATTTTTTTATTGATAATCTTTTCGAGATTACGCACTTGTGCCGGTGTAAGGTCGTCATCGAAAATAACCACAGAAATATTATCTTCTTCGGCAAGCTGGGCAATTTGTTCAACTTTTCCTTTTCCGATATAAAATGCCGAGTCAAATCGATCCTTAGTTTGAACGATTTTGTGAATAATATCGGCGCCGGCCGTATCCGCCAGCAGGGCAAGCTCGTCCAAATATTCTTCGGTTTGCTTGCGCTTTGCCTGGCTTGCAGAAACAGCGACAACGATTGCCCGTTCCCGTTTATCTTTTTGAAGTTCTATCATAATTCCTTTTTCTCGCGTGCCACAGTCATTTCAATCAACGCAAAGAGTAATGCAATGATAAGAGAATATTTCCACAATTCAATGCCGTAACGACTCTGAAGAATGGTTTCTTCAATTGTGTCGCCGATCGGTAATTTGGTGATTGATTTTTCAGCGATTCCCTTTGAAAGAAAGGTTTGAATAAATTGATCGTCGGCTGCAAGAGTTTCGTCCGATTCTTCATTTGGAAGATTTACGGGAAAAACAAAAACAGTATCTGAATTTTTGACAACCGTATAAATTCCGGGATTTTCGATTCCACCGATTGAAAAGAAAAATCTATTTGAACCGCTGTTTTTCGGATGTTCCTGCTGTACAACCGGAATGATTCGACTATTGGGATCGAATGCTTTTAAATCGTTGACAGCAACAGCACTTTTATTTTTTAACAACGTCGATGAAAAATTATTTTCTGTTCCCACAAGATATTCCGATTCAGCACTATTCTGTTTGATCTGCGACGCGAGATATAATGTTGATTGGTATAGTAAAGGAACAAATAAACCCTTCAGCGGCAAATTCGACCAATCGGTTGTTGGCGGGACAGCAACACCAATCATATTTCCCGCGAGTAATTCCGATTTCCATAGTAACACGTTTCCGTTCGAAAGGGTAATGATTGGTTGAAGCGAAGGGGATTGTGAAACGGCTAGAGAAATCGAAACGTCAGGTGATTCAAGGGTCGTTTTGTTGCTTCGCTGGTTTTCAAACATTCCTTTGAAAAGAGGAAAATCGAGATCGAATTTTTCAATTGTTGATGCCGTTCCGCTCTGTGATCGTGAAAGATGAGATATGGAAACGCCGAATTCCTGTAAAAAGGTGTAGTGATAATTTATCGTGTCGTTTGAAGGAAAAAACATAAATCCTTTCCCTTCGGAAATATTGTCTTTCAAAATTTTAGAATAGGTATTTGCCAGTTGAGCTAATCCGGAAACGATAATTACATCATGTGAATTAATCAAACTGGCCGACAATAGCGTTGGTGAAACGTTCGTCACGATAATCGGCGTGGCTCCAAGACTGTTGGTTGCAACGGAAAATGCCGTCGAAATAAATTTTGAATATTTTTCCGCTGATGAAATTAACAAAACATTTATTTGCTCAGGGATGTGTACTGAAAAGTATCGTTTGTTGTCAGGTTTAAATGCATCATCTTCCGTTTCAACAAAGCCGCTCACAAATCCGGAATGCTGCGGAGTGATTAAAAACTCCAACGTTGTGCTTTCACCAGAACCGAGCGAAATATTTTTTTGCGCGATCCGTTCTTTCCCGACGGTAACGCTGACCATGTGATTATCAATTGGTGAGGCACTAAAGTTCTTTACGACGACAGTCATCGAAAATGGTTTTCCCCTCATAAAAATTGTGGGCGTAATGACAACCTTTTCAATTGCTACATTATCCGTCGATCGTTGAGCAATTGGAGTATAGAATATTTTTAAAGATTTTTCGAGTTGAGGCTCTTTCGCCTTCGGTGAAAGAGTCTTGGAAGCCAGCGTTGTTATCTGTCCATCAGTGATAACATATATTTCTTTATTTAGGTTTTTTGACCTGTGAAGAATATCCTTTGCCGTTTCAACTGCCTCAGCGATGGTATGACGCGTAAAACGTACGTGGGTTTCTTGAATCAATGAAACTAATTTCCCTCGATCCCGAGTTGGATTTTCAAGCGTCGGTTTTGGAAGATCAGAAAGGCGAAGTACAATAGCATCGTCATTTTGTTTCATCATTGAAACAATTTTCAATGCCTGTTGCTGTGCTTGTGATAGAAATTTTCCTTGATCGTTGTTTAAATCCATGCTTGCCGTATTGTCGAGAATAATCACCAGGGATGACGATGCGCGCGTTTCAACAGAGCCAAGTGTCCCCTGAAGTGCCGGGCGTGAAAAAGCGAGCACTAAAAAGATGATTATGAGGGTTCTCAGTAGGAGCAAAAGCCATTGGCGGATGGTTATTTTCCGCATGGTATTCTTTTGTAATTCTTTCAGAAATGTGAGCGTGCTGAATTCGATGGTGCGAAGGTTCCGCTTATTTAAGAGATGAATAAGAATGGGAATTGCTGCGGCAGCCAATCCAAAAAGAACAAAGGGATTAAGAAAAGTCATCGAAATTTTTCGTGATTAATGAGTGTTACCAATTTACAATAATTTTGAGTCGCACTCAATAAACGTGATTGGCAGCATATCCAGTTTTATACCGATTGACTTGACGGAATTAACACGGTACATTATAACGCTTTCGTCACGGATTTTTGGGAGAAAATCCGTAGTCAATATACCATCTAAATTTTTTTTGCAGGAAATAGGGGAAACACTAAAACATCATTCACTTATTTATGGAGGTAGTATGGTAAAAACAAAGCACCAGCTTATACTCGTGTGCATTGTCATTCTTTCGTTGTTCTTTGGATGCAAGAAAGATGACGATACAACAACAATCACTAGCTCGTCTAATAATTCGCTCAGCATGTTTAAGCCGCGTGGAACAATATCCGGTCTGGTAAGAGATCGGATAACAAATCAACCTGTTGAAGGGGCAGTAGTCTCGGTAGGTTTTGAAGGAGATGTTAAAACAACAACATCCAATGTGGCAGGAGCTTATTCTTTTGCTGATGTTCCGGCAGGACAATATCAAATCATCAACGGAACGTCTGTTCTTACGGGAACATATACATTGACAGTATCGCTGGTCAATTACAATAAATCGCAGACCGACGAGAGCAAGAAGTATCGTGATTTCTACTACACGACTGTAACAATTAAATTCACATCGTTAACGCCTGGAGATTCATTCGCTGTGAATAATTTGGTAGGAAGTACGGTCCTTTCGATTTCCCATTTAAATACATCGTTATCCGGACGAGTCGTTGACGTCAATGCCCAGCCGGTAGCCAATGCGACGGTTATGTTATTTGATGCGACGGTATTTCCGCAAATTATTTTAGAACAAACAAAAACATCGGCGAACGGATCATATCAGTTTTCCAAAATTGATAACGGCTTGACTGTGAATGTAAAAGCGCAAAGCAGCGATGGATCGTTGGAAGGTGCGATACCGGCTTTATTTGCACTTCCTGCGAATGCAAATTCGGATTCGTTGCGGACGCAAGTTAATGTTGAATCAATTATTTTAACTCCAGTTGATAATGTGAGTCCTTTCGTGATTTCGGTAAGCCCTGAAAATCAATCCGACGTTTCTCCGGCTTCATTGAAAGTAGTTTATAAATTTTCTGAGCCGATTAAACAAACAGCGTATACTCGTACCGATCTTCCTGCGGGGCACAGCACCATCGTAGACGATATTATTATCTCGTATAATGGATTCAAAAAGACGGCGGGAAATCTTGGATTTTCTGTTCAGTGGGATACTACTTACACTCAGTTAACAATTACACCCCAAGGAATTCTGGGTTCTTCAAAATATACCGTCAATATGACCACTGCATTTAACTCAGGAAAGATTACCGATGCGGCTGGATTGGTTCTGGTAAACAATGCAAATATTACCGGTGATTTTGAAGCGCTGCAATTTACAACAAACGGCGGCACGACTGTTCCGGCAGCTCCGACAGTAACACGTCGAATCGTTGCTGGACTTTTTGGAGATTTAGATTATACGGGCGGTACAGTTGGACTTCAATGGAGTGTAAATGCTGACGCGAGAAGCTACAACATTTATCGCAGCATCAATGGAGGCACATTTGATCTTCTTCAAAAAGATTTCTTCGGAACACAATTCAGCACAAACACCGGTTCACTTGTAAATCCTTCCGGTGCAAATAATCCGCTCTCAGCAATTAATGTGCGATATCTTGTTCGTGCGGTAAGCAAAGATCTCGTGGAGAGTCCAGAAAGCAACATCATTACTGTTACTGATGCAGTGAAGCCAAAACTCGTTAATGCTACAGTGGCTGCAGGTGCAGGAACAAATAATTGGATATACACTGTTCGATTCTCCGAACCCCTGGCAATTGCGGCAGCCGAAAATGTTGGGAATTATTCATTTTCAAATGGCAGCGGAGTATTCTATACGGTTAACAAAGCCAATTATTTGGGCTTAAGCGTCGGAGCATATGTTGTTCAGTTGGAAGTATCGTCAAGTGCTGCACCGGTTGCAGGTTATATTCTTTTGGCGGGGAATGGTGTAACTGATCTTGCCGGTCTTGGAGTTGATGCAACATCAAATAGCAAAACATTCTAATCTTTCACAGCAGTACAATAAAAAAGCTCTGTTGATTTCAACAGAGCTTTTTTTGTTTGTGCCGAGGAAGGGACTCGAACCCTTAATGCCGTAAGGCGCCAGCTTCTAAGGCTGGTGTGTCTGCCAATTCCACCACCTCGGCGAAAAATATATACAAGATACGAAAGACTGAATGTTCTTGCAAGAAAACTTCTCTATATTAAGACAAAAAATGAATGGAGACCGCAAAATTTTGTCGACGCAGTAAATTTATTACTATAAATTCTAAGAAAACTTCTTTTATCTTCACCAAAATCTCGGTAAGTTTCCCATCATGAATACAGAAAACACAAAGTCACAACAATTATTTGCCATTCGTTTGTCGTTAGCAGTCGGTTTTATTATGCTCATCGGCAAATGGTATGCCTATTTACTTACAGGTTCTGCCGCCATTCTTTCTGATGCCGCCGAATCTGTTGTCCATATTGCCGGTGTAGCCTTCGCCGCATACTCTGTCTGGCTTGTTCACCAGCCGGCTGACGATTCGCACCCGTACGGTCACGATAAAATTAGTTTTTTTTCAGCGGGCATTGAAGGTGGATTGATCATCATCGCGGCCTTGTTCATCATTTATGAATCCGTGTTAAAATTGATTTTAGGTGTTGAACTTCAAAATCTCGATAAAGGAACCTATATCATTTTTGGCGCGTCGGTAATCAACCTTGGACTTGGTGGCTTTTTGGTGTATAAAGGAAAAAAATCAAAGTCGTTAATTTTAGTGGCGAATGGAAAGCACGTTCTGACAGATTCGTGGACAAGTTTCGGTGTTGTTGCCGGATTAGCATTGACACAATATACTGGATGGTTTATTCTCGACCCGTTGATTGCATTGACCGTTGCGTTGAATATTTTGTGGACGGGAGGAAAGCTTGTTCGAGAATCGGTGGGCGGATTGATGGATGAAGCGAATCCTCAGATTGAAGAAAAAATCAGAAAAATTTTGGAAGAAGAAACAATGAATCGCGGTTTGGAATATCACGAATTGCGTTTTCGGAATAGCGGAAATGCGCTTTGGATTGAGTTCCATTTATTGTTCCCCGAGACGGCATTACTCAACGACGCACATCATATTTCCACCGAAATAGAAGCACACATCTGCCATTCATTTGAAGAAAGTGTCCGCATCCTTACGCATCTTGAACCGATGGATAATCATGATGAAATTCATCATGGGATATTGAAACATTAAAACAGCACTATCGGTTTAAAATAAAAAATCCCGATCATCGATCGGGATTTTTTATTTTGTGACTTGGAAAGATTAGTTCTGCCACAATTTCAAGAATGTATCCCATGATTTTGGAGCAATGTTGGGAAGAACATTTGTTCCTGTCATATATTTGCCAAGGGGAATATTAAGAGCCGGTAATGAACTTACATCAACTGCCGTAACATTAGTGCCATATTTTGCGTTGATCGCTTTAATAAATTCGTTTGCGACTACGCCGGCGCCACGATTTGACGGATGAACACCATCAAGGCTGAATAATCCGCCGGTAATATAATCTGCAGTATATTTTACACCGCTGATCACTTTTCCATTTGCTTTAATGTCATTAAAAACCGCGTTGATATCTACAAGGGCAATTCCTTGGGAGGTAGCGACGGTTTTTATAGCATTATTGAAATTGTTGACCGCTTGAGCAGCAATCGCAATTTCTGCTGAGTCGAGTGTTAAAGCATTTGGCCAAGGATTTTGTGGATGCACGCCAAATGGTTTTGTTGTGTCAATTCCGGGAGCCAATGGATAACCATTATCTTTATAAAATTTTCCTGTTGCTGTTCCAATCAATGCCGCATAAGGGCTTCCGGTTAAACAAATCAATGGATCGCTGGCTGGGTTTGTGAATTTTGTTGTTCCAGTTGCGACGCCTGATTCACCTTTCTTTTGATAATACAATGATACACCTAACGGAGCAAGCTTTGCACCAATCTTTGGACCGATAGTAGTGAAAAATGGAATTGTTGTAACATTTGGGATTGTTGCAACAACTATTTTTACTCCGCTGACAGATTTTTTAAGAGTATCAATTGCTTGAGTATATAAATATGTAAATGTTGGGACAGGAGTCGGAGCCGGAATGGAAGGACTTGCTCCGCCTGTAGTCGCATATCCCAATACATCGTTATTTCCCAGCCAGAAAGAAACAAGCTGTGGCTGCAGTGCTACGACGGAACGGAATTGGCTTTTTGGAAATCCACTTGCACCACGGATAATTGCAGCGCCAAAGCCTCCTTGATATGTTCCGACTGTATCCATAAATCCTGCAAGGGGTGCACCCGGTAACCCAAGATTGTCGAATGGCCGAAGAAGTGTTGCTGCGTTTTCAGGAGCAGCTGCTGTAACAGTCTCGCCTTTTGGTCCAATGACCGGATTGTTTGGATCAGCCAATGAAATAATCACATAGCGTGCTGCTTTTCCTGTTTTGGGATCTGGATTTCCCGGATCTGGCCAATATGGCTGTTCAAAAGTTCCGATGTTTGTTGCACCGGCAAGTTTTAATTGTCCCGCAATTAAATTTGGGTAGCTGTATAATTGAGCCGATTTATATAAACCGCTTGATTGATATCCTGCCGCAAGACTATTTCCGACAGAAACATATTTATTGATTGTGACACTGCCAAGACTTGCCTTGGGCAAATCGGTCGGTGCTTCATCTTTGCATCCTACAAACAATGCTGCGGTGAGCAATGTGAGAAGAGCGAGAATATTTTTAATAGACGTCATAAGTTTTGCACTCCAAATGATGATTAATGGTTCATCTTAAAAATTATATCCGATATTGAAACCGATAAGATTCGCATTTGATTGATAGACCCCGTCGAACTGTGTTTCGGTGCCGGTAACTGACCGTTCTGCAAATTTTAAGAATAAGTATGAAACATCAACGGAAAGATTTTCATTAATCTTATATCCTAATCCAACATTAAATCCGTTTCTGTCGGCATCCGGAAGAAGCGGTTCGGTATACTTATCGAGTACCGGATTGTTATCAAACAAATATCCTAAGCGAATCTGGAGTGCATCCATCGTATATTCTCCGCCGAAGCGAAGGATAAAGGTGTTTTCATAATTTTTTGGCGAGGTCGAGGAAGAATTATTTTTCTTAAAATCGATTTTTAATTCTTTGTATGAAGACCAACCGACGTATTGATAATCAGCTTCGAATTCAAGATTCGGCATGGCTTTATATGCGACACCCACAAATGCCGTTGCAGGCAATTCCAACGATGCAGCAGCATCTCCTTCGGGGAATAAAGCGCTGGTTGGCGTAAACTTTGCAGTTCCTTCCGCATCAATTTTCACTGAAGTTCTGTACGAAGCACCAATTGATAATTCTTCGGAGAGTTTATATAATGCACCAGCATTAAATCCTGTTCCTGTTCCGCTCAAATCTAATGCTACCTGGGCATCTCCGGGACTGACCATTCTTTTTATTGTGACATCGCCGGTAACGTAATTCATTCCTACGCCGACGGAGAGTTGATCGTTAACTTTATAGGCAATCGTTGGCGTATAGTAAAATGATTTCAGGTCGACTTTTTGAGTGATGTATCGTCCGGTCCAATTGTCCGGCCATTCCGTTCCCAATCCATACGGATTGTTGACGCCAATTCCGACATGCAATTGTTCGGTTATCGGATATGTTACATAGACATTGATAGGAGTAAATGTCTGAGAGGCCATTTCGTTTTTTGTCGACTGTCCAAGATTTGTTGGGCCATAAAACGTTACCGAAGGCATGATCAGCGTTGTTCCAAGATATACCGATCCTTGTTTTTGAAAACCGAGTCCGGCAGGATTAAAGTAAATTGCCGACGCGTCATATGCGCGCGCAGCCCACGCTCCTCCTTGTGCCATTGCGCGAGAACCATGCTCGTTCAATTGAAATCCGCCGCCAAATGATGCTGTGGAAAAAAACACTGCACATAATGCAAGCGTACTGAAACGCAGTGATAGTGTTTTCAAGGTACCTCCTTTGTTTTATGAATAGATGACTAACTACGGTAAAGTGGGCTTATATTAGTTAAGGCAAAATTAAGAAGCAATGAATTTTTTTACTTTTCCAATTTTAAGTTAGCGTTAAATGAAATTGAAAATCTGTTTTTGAATACTGAAATCGACATATTTCAATCGATTATATTGATTCTTAATCTTGGCTTTGCTACAATACATACTTAGAGAAATGCTGAATCATTATAACCATTGATATAGTGGGAGGTTGTATGAAAGATTTTTTTGTGCTCAGAAAAATCTTTTTGCTGGGATTCTTCCTTTTATTGTGGAACGGATGCAAGAAAGATTCTACAACACAGGTAGATCAATCAGAATCTGTTCCATATAATGTTTTTCCGTTAACAGCAGGGCATCAATTTACATTCGGCGGTTATTTGACCGAGGGATCAACTGAAACTCCAATTGGAGGAACTGAAATAAACTTTTCTGCCAGTTGGACGGTTACGCCAAACACTCCTTTAACGAATGTATTTTCATCGGCGGTTGTTTCTCATCTTACAAAAACATCGGCATCGCTTATTATTGATTCCATGAATGTTTCCGGCGCGCTGGCAAAACCCAAAGTGACTCCCGTTTTTGTTTATTATGATTCAACCGCAAACGAATACCACTATCTGACAAATTTCGGCTATGTTTTCCGGAGCAATTTCTTTTATGATTCTGTTGGGGGAAAAATTCGAAAAGATTCTCTTCGTTTTATCACACTCGCAGTCCCGAAGACAGGGACTGGGAAAGAATTTTTTGTATTCGAAGAAAACTTCAACAGCTATCGCTTTAGCCCTTCAACAGCAGTCAATATTAATATAAAAGTAACAGGGAATTTTGAAAAGAAAGAAAATCTGACGTTGAATGTGAACGGAAAAGACACCACGTTTTCCACCTATTATCTTGTTATCAAAAATACGGCAACAGTTCCAGGATTTACGCCGGTGACATCTGTAACCGCGAAATTTTGGCTTGTCGAGGGAATCGGTCCGGTGCAAATGTTTCTTGCCGGCGATACCGAAGCACCGGGAAGTTTTAGAAGATTGAAATCAAAAAATTTCTAACAAGCAGCAATAAAAAACCCGCTTTTGATAGCGGGTTTTTTATTCGAACATTATTCATCTTTTATTTTGTCCAACAGCTCTTTTGCCTCTTTTCGATACTGGCCGTCATCTTCATCTAGGGTGGGTAAAGCTGCAATTGAAATGAGCAGTTCTTTTGCCTTCTTGAAATTATCTTCTTCGGTATACGCGCGTGCAGCATCTAATCGATATAAGATAAAATTCGATCGAAGAGCAATCGATTTATCATAATTCTTTAGCGATTCTTCCATATTTGCCCATCCTAGGCCAAGAGGCCATCGGATGATTTTTGATTTTTCACACAACTTCGCATGAGTTCGTCCAAGAATGTAATATGCCGTGGCATTATTCGGATCTAATGCAATCGCTTTTTCACAATCTGCTTTTACCTGTTTTACAAAGTCAATCGCGCTCCATACACCTTTGAACAAGGCAACTCTTCCGTTTGCAATGGCACGGCGTACATATCCCATCGCCGAATCGGGTTTTGCGTTCACAGCTTTGTCGGCATAGTCGAGTGCTTTTTGATAATATTCCAGTTGTTTTTCCTTATCCGCATCGGTTTTGTTAGGAAGATGTTCACCGATGTCGACGTAACTTCTGCTGATGCGCCACAGAATACCGTAATTGTTTCCGTCAATTTTTTGGGCGTCCATCAATTTGTCCAGGGCTTTCTGATTTTCGAAAGTCAGCATGGAAAAATTATCGGCATCGGCTATTAATGCATCGACCGATTGTGCGGAGGACAGTGTGAAAAACAAAGCAACGAGGAGCAAGAGGGAAGAGAGTTGTTTCATAAATGATTCCTTTCTGTGATGGTTTGATAGTACGAATAGCAGGTTACTTTGTCAATGGAAAATTCATAAGGCCATTGTTGATTCTTTACCAACTTTCACCTACACTTCATCCATGAAAATTGAAAATAAGATTCTCATCGGTGCAGCTTTTTTTTGGTGCAGCGGAATTGTTCTCGCTCCGCTGTTTCAATCTATTGCAGGTGATGCAGGTATTTTCTCGTCATTCCTTTACAAATTTTTCCACGTCGTCTGCCATCAATTTGAATCGCGTTCGTTTCATCTTTTCGATCATCCGTTTGGGGTGTGCGAACGGTGCACCGCAATCTATTTTTCATTTTTTATTGGATTGCTTGCGGTAAATTTTTCGATGAAAATTCGCTTCTTGCAATTCCCATCGCGTTTCGTTTTAGCCATATTAATTTTTCCGATGCTTCTTGATGTTGCGGGATCTTGGGTCACGAATTATTCTCCAACTGCATTTTCTCGAGTTATTACCGGGAGCTGGTTTGGTTTTGGAATTTCAATTGTGTTGTCAGATTCTCTTGTCGAAACTGTTTCGTACATTCATTCATTATTATCGTTGAAATCTTATGGAATCAAATCGCGATAAATTTATTCCGTCATTGTACGGCGGGCTGCTCATCGCAACATTATGGTCTGTTCCGGGATTGAATCTTATCAATTGTCTTTGTTGTGCAGGAGTTTTGCTTGGCGGATTTCTTGCTGTGCTCTTGTATCAAAAAGACATCACACCGGAGATGGAACAGATGACGCAACGCGATTGTATTCAGCTTGGAATTTATTCCGGACTCATTGCTTCAGTTGCGGCTGTTGTCATTCAGGTGATTGTTACGCTGGTATTTGGAGATATTGCGTTGGAAATGATGTTAAGGATTGTGAACAAAATGCATGTGGAGTTTCCACCGGAGTTTTCTGAAATCATCGATCAAGCGCGCGGACAAAAACCGAATCTTATCGGCTCCCTCTTTTCAATTTTCGTGTATATTATTCCGAATACAATTTTTTCGGTGCTCGGCGCATTGATAGGGTGGAAAGTGTTTAAGCCGAAAGCCGTTCAATAAAAAAATTACTTCAGTAAAATTCTAAAGGTTGTTCCTTTGCCAACGCCTGTTTCTTTGATGGTGAGTTTCCCTTTGTGGTAGATCTCAATAATCCTTTTTGACAGTGAAAGTCCTAGACCCCATCCTCGTTTTTTTGTACTGAACCCCGGTCTGAAAATATCTTGTTGATAGGAAGGATCAATTCCTTTGCCCGTATCTTTCACGTCAACAATTGTCCGATATCCTTCCTTGGTTACATCAACAATAATTGATCCTTTGCCATCTTCCATTGCATCAAGCGCATTTTTGATAAGATTCTCGATCACCCATTCAAACAATTCGCCGTTAATATTTGCAACGGAATTCTTTTCAACATTCAACGTGATATTCACTTTCTTGCCCATTTGTGGAATGCGTTTCTCAAAATATCCGACGACGCGATTCAATATATCTGAAAGATTTTCTTCCTTCAAATCGGGTTTAGAGCCAATTTTAGAAAAACGATCGGCCACTTTTGTTAATCGCCGTGCATCATTTTCAAATTCGGAAACAGTTTCAAGGATTGTCGGATTCGACGCACCTTGATGTTTCAATAATTCAATCCAGCCCATCATGCTTGTGATCGGTGTTCCGAGCTGATGCGCAGTTTCTCGAGCCATTCCAACCCAAATATTGCTTTGCTCACTGCGTTTGATGTAACTGAATCCGATATATCCGACCAGAATAAAAAGTGCGCCGATAGATACTTCGATGTAAGGAAGCCAGCGCAGTCGGACAATCAGCGGTGATTCGCCGTAGTGGACAAGATTGAGAACAACCGAATCTTGAAATGTTACTTTTATCGGTTTATTCTTTTTGTCCATCTCATCGATGAGCGAAAAAAGATATCGATTTCTTTCTTCAGCGCTTAGGGTTGAATCGATCTCGATATTTTTTGGCGTGAGGATTTCTTTGTTTTGTCCATCAGTAAGGATAATCGGGAAATCGATTGTGCTGATGATTTCATCGAAAATAAAAGTGTAGTCTGTTCCTGGAGGTATTGTGCTGTTGGCAACATATTCAACCGATTTGGCATACAGCGCAGCGGTTTCGTGCTGTTTATTCTGAAGCTGGCTTACAAGAGTGTGAGTGTATAATAAAATTGGAATAACAATGCATACGGCAGTGATAAGCAATGCAATTTTAATTTTACTGGATTTAGGACTGCGTGTGGTTGTGGTTACGCTCACTTTTCGCTCTTTCAAAAAAAATCCCGCAGATAATATTTACTGACGCAGATTCGTTCTACGAACAGCAACACCGTCTGCGGGATAACGCAATACTTCAACGAATAATTGTTTGATCTCGTTTTGCACCAACGGAAACGATAGACACTTTCACTCCGGAAAGTTTTTCAATCGTTTGAACGTAGGCAATCGTATTCTTCGGTAAAGATTTCCATCTCTTGATATCTGAAATTTTTGTCTTCCACCCTTTATACGATTTGAAAACGGGCTCAACATGTTCAAGCGTTTGAACATCGGTTGGGAATGATTTCAAAACTTTGCCGTCTTTTTTGTACGCAACGCAAATTTTGATTTCGTCGAATTCATCCAGCACATCAAGCTTCGTCAATGCAATTTCGCTAATGCCGTTGATCATGATTGAATATTTCAATGCGACCATGTCAAGCCATCCGCAGCGTCGCGGTCGTCCTGTCGTTGCACCGAATTCGTGCCCGATCTGCCTTATTTTTTCTCCGGTTGCATCAAGCAGCTCAGTCGGATATGGTCCGTTGCCGACTCGTGTTGAGTATGCTTTTGCAATACCAATTACTTTTTTAACTGCTGTCGGCGGAATTCCAAGGCCTGTGCATGCGCCGCCGCTTGTCGGATTGGAGGAGGTGACGAACGGATACGTTCCATGATCGACATCGAGCAAGGCTCCTTGTGCACCTTCGGCTAAAATTTTTTTCTTTTTCTTTAGGGCGTCGTTTAGCAGTAGAGCAGTGTCGGTAATATAGGGATCAATCTTTTTATCGAACTCTTGATATTCTGTGATGATCTTATCGACATCGATTTCGGCAGAGCCATACACTTTACTGAGAATCTGATTTTTTTCCTCGATGTTCTGTTTTAATTTTTCTGCGAGAACTTTTCTGTCGAGAAGATCGACAACGCGAATTCCGGTGCGTGTGTATTTATCGATGTACGACGGACCGATGCCACGTCCCGTTGTTCCGATTTTTTGCGAGCCTTGTTCGCGGATTTTATCGAGCAGCTTATGATAGGGCATGATAAGATGCGCGTTGTGGCTGATAAACAATCGTCCGTCGATTTTTACGCCGAACGATTTCACCATTTCAATTTCTTCCATCAATGCAATCGGATCGATGACGACACCGTTTCCGATAACGCATTTCACATGTTTATGAAAAATTCCTGAGGGAATAAGGTGAAGCACATAATTTTTGTCTCCGATACACACCGTGTGTCCGGCATTGGCTCCACCTTGATAACGGGCAACGATATCAAGGTCGTCGCTGAGCAGGTCAACGATTTTTCCCTTGCCTTCGTCGCCCCATTGTGCGCCGACGATAATTGTGACTGACATAACGATTCTTTCTAGATTGAAATTCAAAAGGAAGTTTACTAAAGACAATTGAAGTATAACAAGAAATGAGACAAATAGGAAGTGCCCCTTTTATCTTCAAGCAGATCTTTTTTTACGTACGACAAACGGGTTTTCTTGCAACTGCTGCCATTTTTAGCTAATTTCTCTTTAGAAAAAATCAGCGACCGAATGATCAAATGCCCCAACAAAAGAAAACTTCCTCACATACTCTAAAAGAGACGTCCGGTAAAACAAAAGAGGAAGTTCTCGCACAACGCAAGCTCGAATCGCGCGCCGAAGATTCCAAACTTATCAAAGCCGCTCTAAAAGGTGATCAAGTATCATATCGGGCGATCATGAAGAAATATCATGACCAGGTCTATGGATTATTATACCGAATGGTGCACGATAAAGGTGAGGTGGAAGATCTGACTCAGGAAGCGTTCATAAAAGCATTCCAATCACTCAAAAATTTTAACGAAGAATTCGCGTTCTCAACCTGGCTGTATAAAATCGCAACGAATAATTGCATCGACTACATCCGAAAAAGGAAACTGCAGACATTTTCTATCGATAAGCCGATCGAATCGAAAGAAGGAGAATATAGCTTTGAAATTCCTGATTCATCTTTCGAGCCCGATCGTTCGATGATTGAAGGTCAACGCACCAAAGCATTAGAAGAGGCGATCAATTCTCTTCCTGAAAAATACCGTCAGGTGATTCTTATGCGGCATACGGAAGATAAAGATTATCAAGAAATAGCCGATGAGCTTAATTTACCGCTTGGCACAGTAAAAGCACATATTTTTCGAGCGCGGGAAATTTTATACAAAAAATTGAAGAAAAAAATTCATCATTATTAGCCGCAACTCTTTTAACGGTAATGCGTAAACTTTACGTAACCCCGCCGTGAAAAAAAGAGAATTCTATGAAAAATCGGCAGAAAATATCGTTATTGTTTGTTGCTGTCTTGGCCGGATTTCACGTCCTTACCGCCCAAACAATTCAACGTGAAGTGAAACGCACTTCTGAAAAAGAAGTGAAGATTCATATCAATTCTTCGTTCGGTTCCGTGAATATCAGTAAAGGCGATCCGGATCATATCTTCCAGGTCTTTTATCGGAAAAAAGATCGGGATGAAGATCCGAGAATTGAACTCGACTATTATGTCAAGAAAGATATCGGCGATTTGAAATTAGAATTACATCCTAAAGGATCGGAGCCTGACGGATCGCGCGGCGTACATGTTAATACAGAATTTAATTTCAAAACCGATGAATGGTATGTGAAATTAGTTGAAGGTATTCCCCTTTCTATTGAAGCAGAACTCGGTGCAGGAAAAAATAATTTCGATTTTTCCGGATTGACGATCAACGATCTTTCGATTTCAACGGGAGCGAGTTCGTCAAAAATTCAATTTGATACGAAAAATAAAAATGAGATCGAAGAATTCCGGATTGAAACCGGAGTAAGTAAATTTACAGCAGAAAATCTGAACAATGCCAACTTCAAAAAATTATCATTTGAAGGAGGAGTTGGATCCTATTCTTTAGATTTTGGCGGTGAACTTACCCGCACCGTTGATGTTGATGTGAATGTCGGTCTTGGTGCAGTAACATTGATTATTCCAAAAAATATTGGCGTAAAAATTAGGTACGAAGACAGTTGGCTTTCCAATTTATCAATCGATGATGAATTTATCCGCAAGCGAAAAGGAATTTACGAATCAGAAAATTATTCGGAAGCCAAAGGGCGCATGAATGTGTTTATCGAGTCGGGTTTGGGAAGCGTAAAAATCCGCCAGACGAAATAATATGCCGGATAAAATTGTATTTATTGTTTTTATTACCCTCTCTTTCGCTTCCGTTCTGTTTGGATCGGCTGCCGCATATTTTGCCTATAAGAATTCACAACGCGCTGAAAATGAAATTAAAATGGTGTTCTGGGGAATGGGTGCCATTGCTGGTTTTGTCTTTGGGGGATTGTGCTGGGCGTGGTTTCTGATCCCCATTATTTTAAATCATCTCTAAACAACGATCAAGCAATCCTGGATTTTTTGAAACGTCCGAAACGTAAGTTTTTCCGGACGTTTCTCTTTTTAAAACCCGTAATAAAAAAACGACGCCGGCCGTCGAGAGCTCGCCGTTTCATTTTGAGAACTTAATTGAAGTACGGCCTGACGGTACGATTGATAAGGATTATTCGTGGAAGAGAGCGAGGAATAAAAATTTTCTTCGAAAAGTTTTCCCGTTCTCGCATCGATTGGAAATTCTGTTGTTATCACGCCCGAGGCATCATTCATCAGCCAGTAGAGGACGTGCTGAACATCGATGTTGTTCGTGTGCGATTGCACATCTGAAAGATAGACCAGCGGAAATGGTGACAGCGAGGTGAAAAATGATATTGGAACTGTAATTCCGGCTGTCGATGCACTCCCATCGGACAGCGTTACAAAATAATCATTGTCAGCTGTCGATCGAAACATGGAAGATATTTGAAGCATCTCCCCGGTGGAATTCTGAAGGACATCTTTTGTCGCGTTTTGATTTAAAGAGATGCGTACATCTCTGAAAAAACTCCGTATATCACGGAGTTCAAATTCCAATCCCCACCGCGAATCGGACGTGAAACCGAATGCAGCAATGGTGTTGAATGTTTGGGAAACCGGCGCGAGACCTTTTATGCATAACGGCGACGGGAGATAAGAGACTTCAATCATTTCAACCAGGAGCCGTCCGTTCTTTGTCAGTGCATGGAATGGGAATTTTTCCAATCCGTCAATGGGGATAATGACAAAGCGCTGTCTGCCGAATTTTTCGAGGGGAAGAATGAGAATCTTATAGAGATCTTCAGAAAGTAAATTTATTTCTTGAAGGTTTTTGTTTGGATTATTTTGCAGTTCAATAAAGCGATACATTTTTTGTTGCAATTCATACCCATAGGCAGATAATTTGACGGACGAAACTTCACGATCGCCGTCGATAACATACACCCAGCATTCGTTGTTGATGACTTGAAAATGAAGCATCACAAACGAAGAATTTTGAGGCCGGACAGCGAATGTCGTATCCCGAATCGAATACGTCAGCCACTTGAGCGATGCAAATTGATCAATCGGGAAAGAAGGTCTTTCCTTTTCCATCTTCCACCGTTGTTGAATTAATTGCTCGGTATAATTTTTATTCTTTTCGGCGGACGCATAGGTAATTTCCAGAAGCAAACGGTTTTTGGTGGTCTGCAATGCCGCATATTGCTCAAACGCTTTTTTCTTTTGTGAATCCTTAAATTGAATGTCATTCAACGAGATTTTTTGACAAAGATGATACGACGTGGAGAGAATTGAATACTTCAATGCTTCTTCCGTTCGCCGATATTTTAACAACAGTCCGGTCAAACGCTCGGTAAGCCATTCACACAGAGCATGACGTTTTGTTCCGGTGGAAATTAATAGGGCGATATTTGCATCGGCAGGAATGAATTGAAGGGGAATATTGTTATCGCAAAATTTCTCGATCGCACGTTTGTAGTAGGTCATCGCGGCATTATCATCGCCGTTTATTTCTTTTTGCATCCCAATTCGGTGAAGGATGATTGCTTCTCCGATTCCTAGATGAAATCGTGAAAAGATCGAAAGCGCCTTCTCGTACATTTGGCTCGCACGGATCAATGCATCTTGCGTGGGAGTAACGGCATATTGTTTCACGTTACAGTCGGCAATGCGCGTTACAAGGTATGCCTCGAACATACTTTCAAATTTATTCTTTTGAGAATTATAGGCGTTGATAAATTCGTTTTGCGCATCAGAAAAATCATAATTTTTAAAATATAATTCCCCAAGTCCTGCATGAGCGCGTGTGATTTCATCAATGCCATCCTCAGTTCTTGCATTGGAAGCCGTGAGGATGGAATTGACGAATAGACGGTGAGCCAAATCCCATTCCTGCGCTTCTGAAAAAGCACCTCCGCATTCGGTAAAGGCATGAGCAACATAGTCTGCGCGCAGATCTTTCATTAAGATCAGTTCGAGATTGTTGTAGGTCTCTTTTGCTTCAATGATCTTTTTAGCTTTGACCAGTGACGTTATTTTTCCAAGAAGTGATTCGACGACGTTTGCCGTATCATGAGATTGCAGAAATTCCCTTCCGGCTTGGGTAAAGTAAGAATTTGACCGTTGAAATTTTCCCAGTGCGCCATAGATCCGTCCGAGTTCCAGTGATACTTCGGCATGATAATGGGAGAATTGATATAATTGACTGCTTAACAACGCTTCTTCGAGAATTTTTGATGCATCATTCACCATCCCCAATTGAAAATATAATTTTCCAATTTCGACCATGACCGGAATTTCGGAAGACCGGTCTGCAATCTGCCCGTAAAAATTTCTGACCGTTACGTAGCTTGATAATGCAGCAGAAGGTTTTCCCAGCGATAACTGCAGTGATGCAAGCGACGTATAGGCTTCAACCAATTTCTGTCTATTATTGACGGATGTCAGAAGTTCAATGGCTTGCACCATCGATTGTTCAGCCCCTGCAGGATCGTTATCATGAATTTGCGCCGCTGCATGCTGAATTTTTTTTTCCGCTTGCTCTACAATGGTTTTTTCCGTCTGTCCGTTGCATCCGAAGAGAAAGAAAATGCCGCAAAGGCAATATGATGTGAGCTGTTTGATCATGATGGTTGAATGGTGAAACAATATACCAAACGAGGATTTAAAATGAAAAAGCCGATCTTCTTCAGATCGGCTTTTTTTTTTACAATCGACAAATCGTTTTAGAATGCAATGAAAACGCCTGCGGTGGCGGAATTTTGTTTTCCAATATTATAATCTGCATTAATGTTGATGATCAGAATGCGGAAACTGAGTCCGACGGTAAGACGCGATTTATTTGCGCCTTCAAGATCGAACGAAATATGTTCAAACTTGTCGTTTGCAGCGTTGTTTGGATCTTGATATGTCGGGAAGTCGTATCCGAAAGTCATTTTTGACGATTCAAGCATGAAGCCGGCGTACGGAGTAACATTCAAGAATGCAAAGCCTAACTGTTTGCTTACATTAAGACCAAAGGCCGTAGTTTTTGCCTCCATTAATGTTCCGATATTCAACTTTTGCGTGAAGAAACTTGCTGCAACATCAACAACGGGGATTGGTAACCACATACCGAGGTTATGTTGGATTCCAAAACCAAAATATTTGAATTTTCCAAGATCACCCAATGGTGTTTCAGGCAGCCATCGGAATGTCGCTTGTGTTCCATAAATTGTTCCAATGCTCAACTGCGGTGCACCAAGAGGAATGATTGCTTTGCCATCAAGTACGCCAGTAACTTCATCCATCACCTTTACTTGAGCAGGAATATTAAATGTAAAACCATTTGCAGTTACCTGGTCAGCGGGGACAGAGAGAGTGAGTTTGTCAGACTTTGTTCCTACAACTGTTGGTCCTTGCATGTCTACTGTAAATGTTTTTGCTGCGATTGCGTCAATTACCTTTTGTTGAGCTCCAGGAATACTTGCAAGATTAGTATATGATGAACCAATTGATTGTGCAATTTTTTCTGCTTCACTATTGGAACCGACAGGTCCGCCGGAAAATCTGAAACCTGCATGCAATTGAAAAGTTTTATCTTCATCTGTTGTGAATGTTCCCATTCCAACAAACCCAAGTTCAAAATCAACGCCAAAAATTTTTGCTTGCGGCGCTTTATGGAACCAACCGCCGTTTAAGTTCATTCCAAAGCCTGTGACAACCGGTTGAACATATTTTTGCCCGGCCTCAATGCCAAGATTTTTCATCGTTTCTTCCATGGATTGAGAATATCCAAGCGATGAGATAAACAATACTGCCAACAACAGCGATAAAGTTTTTTTCATACGGTACCCCTTAATTATGGTTAATGGTGTTAAGTGATAAAACAAAATTGAAGTTCGTTGTAATTGGGGAGGTTCGACACATGAATTACCATGTAAAAGGCAATACAAATATAGCTAATAATTAGGGAAACGCAATAGTTTTTTTATTGCTAATCGCCGGCATTTTTTTTAACATTGTAACAGAATTAAGAGGGGTTCTATGAAATCAATCGGAATAAAAAAACTTTATTATTCGATCAGCGAAGTTGCCAAAATTACTGATCTTGAACAATATGTCCTTCGGTATTGGGAATCCGAATTTGAACAGCTGAAACCCCAAAAGAACAGAGCGGGGAATAGAGTCTACACAAATAAAGAAATCAAACTGATTCTCTTTATTAAAAAATTGCTTCGTGAAGAACGGTATACCATTGAAGGTGCCAAACAGGTTTTGCAAACGTGGCAATCAGAAGATACCGGCGAGCAAACAGTTCTCCCGTTTAATGAAACGTCGGACAGTCCGAAGCCTGTGTTACAGCAGCCGGTGACGAGAATAACCGATCCGACATTAAAAGAAGATTTGCGGGAAATTAAAACAGTGCTTGAAGAATTGCTCACAAAATTGAATTGAGAAAAATATTTTTTAAAATTGACGAGTCTTCCATAGTAATGTGGGAGACTTTTTTTTTGTGGGAGTGACGTGCCGGGAGGATTTATTTAAAATTAAAAAATCTCGAAATGAATCCGAGATTTTTTATTGGATACGTCGGAACGGCGGGATTCGAACCCGCGACCCCTACCACCCCAAGGTAGTGCGCTAGCCGGGCTGCGCCACGTTCCGATTGTGAACGAAAGTAATTTACAAAAAAGAGACCCATAATCCAAAAAAAAGTTTTTGAGGAAATTTTCATGCAGAAAGTCTTTATCATTATGATATCCCTTGTCGTGATGGTGTTTCAATTTTCCGCGTCTCAGATTGGCCGTGCACAAAAACTTGTTATAGCACTCTCTGCCCATTGGAATTCAACTTCAGGAGAAATGTATTTGATGGATAAAATTGGCTCACGGTGGATTCAAAATGGAACACCAACACCCGTTTCATTCGGCAGGAAAGGACTTGCCTGGGGAAATGGATTGCATAAGAATCCCGAAGGGGAATATCGAAAGCATGAAGGCGATGAGCGATCTCCCGCAGGAATTTTTACATTTGGTTCGCTTTATGGTTTGGATAGTCTTCCGCCGGCAGGAGTGGTTTATCCATATAAACAACTTACTCCGCTGACTCGATGTGTTGACGATAGTGTGTCAAAAGCGTATAATCAAGTTGTTGAAGAAGATTCGTCAACCAAAGATTGGTCGAGTGCAGAACGAATGCAGCATGCAGATCCCGATTACAAATATGTTTTGATTGTTGAACACAATGCCGATCGTACACCAGGAAATGGAAGCTGCATTTTTTTTCATATCAACAAATGTCCTACATCTGGTTGTACATCGATGGACGAACAAAATATGGTGCCGTTTCTGCAGTGGCTCGATCCGGAAACAACCACGCTGTTAATTCAACTTCCTCAAAAAGAATATTCCAAGTTCCACCTGGAATGGCATCTTCCCGACCTTACCATCAATCATTAAACCATGAAAAAAACTAAAATTGCAGTTGGAATTCTCATCTCGATAATGATTTTAGCGGGAGTGATATTTTTCTCGCTCCGCTACCTTGTGACGAAATCGTTTCCCCAATATTCGGGAACAATCAACTCGTCGCGTATTTCGAATGAAGTAAAAATTTATCGGGACGAATTCGGCGTTCCGCATATTATTGCGCATAATGAGTACGATCTCTTTTTTACCCAAGGATATGTTCATGCACAAGATCGATTGTGGCAGATGGATATTTCGCGACGTGCCGGTGAAGGCCGGCTGTCTGAAGTCCTTGGATCATCGACGATAAAGTTCGATAAGATGTTGAGAACCGTTGGATTTAAAAATATTGCGGAAAAATTAGAATCGTCGATCAGTCCGAAATCGAAAGAAATTCTTCAAGCCTATGCCGATGGAGTGAACGAATTTATCCGGACGCACAAAGGAAAATATCCGATTGAGTTTGATATGCTCAATTATGAGCCGGAAGAATGGAAACCAGTTCATAGTTTAATGATATCGCGCTTGATGGCGTGGGAATTGAATATTTCGTGGCACGTTGATGTTGCCCTTGGTGAACTGGTTGCAAAACTCGGAGAAGAAAAAGCAAAACAGATTTTTCCGTCATATCCCGAGAATGCACCGGTGATTGTCGATAAAAAAAATAGCGTCCATTCGCTTCCTGCGTTAAAGAATTTTTCCGCACTTGAGCGAGATTTCAGAGAATTTTTTGGGACGACAGGAACTCATATCGGCAGCAATTCGTGGGCGGTCAGTCCGCAAAAATCGGAAAACGGCCACGCAATGCTTGCGAACGATCCGCATCTTGGCTTGGGGCTTCCCGCGAAGTGGTACGAAATTCATTTACAAGCAGGATCGTTCGATGTTGCCGGCGTTTCACTTCCCGGAACCCCTCTGGTAATTATCGGACACAACCGGAATGTTGCGTGGGGTTTGACGAATGTGATGGCCGACGATGCGGATTTTTATCTGGAGAAAGCGGATTCGCTCGGTGCAGACTCGTATTTCTATAAAGGAGAATGGAAAGATATCGAAATGATTCACGATACCATTTTTGTAAAAGATACTTCCGAAATTCCCTTCACCATCAAAAAAACGATTCATGGCCCGGCCGTCAACGAAATTTACCCATTAAATGAAATGCAGCAATCCAATTTTATTACAATGCGGTGGACAGGATTTGAAATGAGCGATGAACTGCATGGAATTTATCTTATCAATGCCAGCAATAACTGGCAAAGCTTCCTCTCCGGCGTGAAAGAATTTACCGTTCCCGGACAAAATTTTGTGTACGCTGATCGTGAAGGCAATATCGGTTTTCATCCGGGAGTCCGTTTGCCGCTTCGTAAAAACCAAAATCCGACCTTGCCAAGCATTGGATGGTCCGGCGAAAATGAATGGCAGGGATTTGTTTTGTTTGACGATTTGCCAAGCACTTTTAATCCCCCCGAGGGTTTTATTGCGACGGCGAACAACAAAACATCGTCTTCGATCCCGTACCATATTTCAAATTTGTGGGAACCGCCTTCACGAATCCAACGAATCCGGCAGTTGTTGCTTCAGAAAGAAAAATTCGATGTCAATGATTTCAAAACAATGCAAAATGATTATTGCTCGCAGTTTGCAAAAGATATCGTTCCATTTATCGTGGGTGCCTATCAGCATCAAACCATTGATGATCAGCGATTGGAAACAGTGTTGAGTTATTTTCATAATTGGAATTATATGATGTCGAAAGAAAATGCAACGACCACGGTGTTCGAAGTTTTCTTTCATTATCTCATCAAAAATATTTACCGTGATGAAATGGGGGATGAGCTTTACAACCAATATGTTTTTTTGGCAAATATTCCGTACAGAGTTACGCCTGCATTGCTGCGCGATTCGGCATCAAGCTGGTTCGATGATGTGACAACCCCCGGCGTAGAAACGCGGGATGATATTATTCGAAAAAGCATGATGGAAACATTGGATTTTCTTACTAAAAAATTCGGGAATGAAACGAAAGAATGGCGGTGGGGAAGACTCCATACATTAACCCTGCGTCATCCTTTTGGAAAGATTGACGTGCTGCAGTCCATTTTTAATATCGGTCCGTTTGAAGTCGGCGGTTCTGGAACGACAGTGAACAACGGAGAATATCATTTTACCGATCCGTATGAAATGACGCTCGGCCCTTCGACCAGACAAATCGTTGACTTCTCGAATCTCAATGCCGCCCTTTCGGTTATCCCGTCCGGCCAATCAGGACAGCCGCTTCATGACCACTATGCCGATCAATCGGCAGTGTGGCGAAACGGCGAGTATCACGAAATGCCAATGGATGAAAATGAAATTGCGTCAAAGTCGGAAAAAATTTTGTATCTTAAACCGTCGCAAGAATAATAGAACTATTTTTCTATCGCTTGCCGTATCATTAAATAAAAAAGAAATTTGGAATTAATATTTACCCTATGAAGCAGGTAATACCGAAATATGGAAGGACAAAAATAGTTTGTACGCTAGGCCCGGCGTCATCGCCCGTTGAAACACTAGTCAAAATGATTGAATCTGGAATGGATGTTGCCCGTTTGAATTTTTCGCACGGGTCTCATGAAGATCATTTTGAAATGATGAATCGCGTTCGGAAAGCGTCGGCCTTGACGAATGAACCGGTTGCTATCCTGCTTGATCTCCAAGGACCGAAAATTCGTACGGGGAAATTGAAAGAACCGATGTTCTTGAACGACGGTGAGAAACTCATTAT
Organism: Ignavibacteriales bacterium; assembly: GCA_037443785.1. Taxonomy (GTDB): domain Bacteria; phylum Bacteroidota; class Ignavibacteria; order UBA10030; family UBA8401; genus JAQUOA01. The sequence goes on from JBBINR010000011.1 coordinate 25,251, forward strand.
TACCATCGATGACATTCTTGGGGAGAACCATCGGGTGTCGACGACGTATAAAGAACTGCCGAAGGATGTGAAACCGGGAGATACCATTTTAATGGATGACGGCCTGCTTCAATTCAAAGTAATTTCTTCGGATGGCAAGGATGTTGTCGCTGAAGTTGTGCACGGCGGCATCTTAAAAAGTAATAAAGGAATCAATCTTCCCGGCGTTGCGGTCAGCACGCCGTCGCTTACGGAAAAAGATAAAGAAGATACGCTGTTTGGTATTGCGCATGATGTTGATTATATCGCATTGTCGTTTGTACGCACCGGAAGCGATGTCGCCCATCTCAGAAATTTTATCATTTCGCATATCGATAAAAGAAAAAAACTTCCGATCATCGCAAAGATCGAAAAAGACGAAGCTCTAAAAAATATTGATGACATCATCGATGAAGCCGACGGTATTATGGTTGCGCGAGGCGATTTGGGTGTGGAATGTCCGACGGAAGAAGTCCCGATTGCCCAAAAAATGATTGCCCGAAAATCGAATGCTGCCGGCAAGCCGGTCATCATTGCAACGCAAATGCTCGATTCGATGATCGAGAATCCGCGGCCGACGCGTGCAGAAGCGAATGATGTTGCCAATGCGGTGCTTGATGGCGCCGATGCGGTGATGCTGAGCGGTGAGACTTCAGTCGGTAAATATCCCGTTGAAGTCGTGCAGACAATGGATTCGATTATTCGACGAACGGAATTGGAGGGAAGAGATAAACTTGATCTTCAAGATGAAGTCAGCGATAAACAGGAAGCGGTCTTTAAAGCCCTTGGCCGTTCGGCGTGCATTCTTGCACGGCAAATCGGAGCGGCGGCAATCATCTCTTTTTCACATTCCGGAGAAACGTTAAAAACAATTGCGCGGTACAGACCGGCAGCGCAGATCATCGGTATCACCAACAGAGAACGAATTCAACGGCGCTTAAATTTGATCTGGGGAGTTCGATCGGTATTGATAAAAAGTTTTGACGTCGGTGAAACTGACAGCACAATTGCTCGCGTCAACCAAATGCTGGTTGAAAAGGGATATTTGAAGGAAGGGGATCATGTCGTGATCACCGCCGGAATTCCACTGATGTCGCGTAATTCTACTAATATGATCAAAGTGGAAAAGATCTAATGAGGGAAAATATTTTACTTAATCAATCAGAGACACTGCCGCACTCGTGAGCGTGTGATTTTCGCCGTCACATCCTGCAACAAAAAATATCCTTCCACTGGCAAGTTATTGTTATTAACAATCAGATAAGAAAACAGCGGATTTTGTTTCCTGATCCCATGCACGGGCTATAGGCCCGTTTCAGAAATATAATCGTTCGTATCGTATCGTACGTTTTCACTATCCTTTTTTTTGGCGTCCATCTTTTTTTTGAGAAGGATGGGAATTGCAATGACTCCTGCAACGATAGCTGTCCACTTTACTATATTGAGAAAATTTTTCATAAAAGTTGATAGAGGAATAAAATGTTGATAAAGACATTCAGGTTCTGCTGTTCACAATGAAATATAAATAAATTTTATGAATTGTGCTTGCCGTCAAGCAAAAAAAAGATCGGGAGGAGAATGGTATTGTGAGACAATCTACGAGCAACGGTTCGTCATCCGTGCAAATATTGGCTGGCAGTTCAAAAATACAAAAACGTCCACAGGGGACGTTTTTGTATTAGAGAAAAAAAAATCGAGGAACAGCGTTGGTTCGCTATTGATAATAATTTTTAGCATAGTCTGAAACCATCCGATGGGTATTGTACGCTGGAATGAGTGTTGCCATTGCATGCCGAACCCGTTTCAGCCATTTTACCGGGATTCCGTTTTTGTTCCTGTCAAAAAATTCCGGTATTACGTGATTTTTCATCACGTCGTAAAGGAATTCCGCATCCTGACGGTCTTGAACATCATACGCTTCAGGTTGTTCGTCACCGCCGATTGAAAAACCGTTCGAGCCGTCATATCCTTCGCGCCACCAACCGTCCATAATGGAACAATTTAATCCGCCGTGTATGGCGATCTTTTGACCGCTGGTTCCGCTTGCTTCCAACGGGCGTCTCGGATTGTTGAGCCATACGTCGGCACCGGAAATTAAATGCCGGGCAACATTGATATCGTAATTTTCAATGAAGACAACTTTTCCGAAGAGGTTGGGATGATTGGAATACTCGATAACCTTTTGAATAAACTTTTTTCCTTCGTCATCGCGCGGGTGTGCTTTCCCCGCAAAAATAATCTGTACCGGTTTTTGATGATTGTTGAAGACGTCAAGAATTTTTTCAAAATGAGTAAAGAGCAGCGGCGCCCGCTTATATGTTGCGAAGCGACGTGCAAATCCGATCGTCAATGCATCGGGGTTAAGAATAGTTTCGTAAACGGCTGTTCCGTTTCCATAGCGAGAATGCTGCAAATGCAGGCGGCGTCGTGCAAATTCAATCAATTGCCGGCGAAGCTCGTACCGGTGTGCCCATAATTCTTCATCGGATATTTCATTGACTGCTTTTGCCCAGAACTTTTTATCAAGAAATTTTTCTTTCCAGGTTTCGCCGAATTTTGTGCCCCAGAATTTGTTTGTGGATTCATTCGACCATGTGCAGACGTGAATTCCGTTGGTAATCGAACCGATGGGAACTTTATCAGCCTTTTTAATCTCCGGGTACATAAATTTCCACATTTCACGACTTACCTGCCCGTGGAGCTCGCTGACACCGTTTGCGGTTCGTGACATTTTCAAACATAACACGGTCATGCAGAAGGGTTCATGCGGTTTTTCAGGATGTTCACTGCCGAACTTCATCAGCTCATCTAACGTCATTCCGAATGTTGGTGCTTTTGGTTCGAACACAAATTTCATCAAGTCGTAATTGAATCGGTCATGACCGGCTGGAACGGGAGTGTGGGTTGTAAAAATGCATTGTTGTTTTACACGCTCGATTGCTTTTGGCAATGGAGTTCCTTTTTCAATTTCTTCTTTTAATAATTGAAGTGTGAGAAATGCCGAGTGTCCTTCATTCATGTGGAATGTCGATGGGTGAATATCCATTGCGCGAAGCATCTTCACACCCCCGACGCCGAGAACAATTTCCTGTGCAATACGCGTTGTGGAATCACCGCCGTAGACGTGCGCCGTGATGTCACGGAATCGTTCTTCATTTTCAGGTAAATTTGTATCAAGAAGAAGAACAACACTTCGGCCAACGGCTAGTTTGCGGGCAACAAATTTTACGTCACTGAATCCGATTCGCACGGTGCAAACAATCGGATGTCCCTTTTTATCAACGACCAAGTCGGTCGGCTGCTTTTTGTAATCGATTCCAACGTATTGTTCGTGCTGCCAGCCGTCAACCGAAATTCGCTGTTCAAAATATCCTTCGCGATAAAAAAGACTGATGCCGACAAATGGAAGACCGAGGTCGCTTGCAGATTTTGTATGATCGCCGGCGAGAATTCCAAGGCCGCCTGAGTAGATACGGACGCTCTCATGAAATCCGAATTCAGCACTGAAATAGGCGATAGTACCTTTAATATGTTTTGCATGCTGCGATGCCCACGTGGATTTATTTTTCATGTACGCATCGAAATTATCCAATACAGTCTGAACTCTCTTCGCAAAATCCGGATTGCCGAGCCGCGCGTTAAGTTCGTTTACAGAAATATCTGCCAACAACGCCCATGCGTTATGGTTTGTTTTCGTCCACAACTCGGGAGATAATTCACGAAAGATTGCTTGTGCTCCAATGTCCCACGTCCACCAAAGATTTTTCGATAATGAAAAAAGCCCTTCCACAAGAGAATGAACAGATGCCGCATTTTTTTTTGTTGCCATCAAATGAACGTCCTTATTTGATTATAAAAAGAATGGAATTTCTGTTCTAAGAAACCGAAAAAATGGTTCAAATTCCATTGAAAAATTTAATACCTGAAGGATCGCATCAACTCATTCGTTGAAAGCCACAATAACTTTCCTGATCCTCGACCGATTGAGCCTTCAGTTTCCACATAAGCAAGACTGGTCGTTTTCATAACGATCTGCGATTGTTCGGTACCGCTGATCAGTTGCGAAATACATCGGCTGGCAAACGGCTCATGAGTAACAAGGAGTATGCGGCTGTCGTTGGTATGATGCCTAATCTCCTCAAATAAATTTCGCGGATCGGATTCCGGAGTGAGATGATCGGTTGGGTGGATTTTCAACTGAGGGAAATAATTTTTTAGAATCTCAGCGGTTTGCTGTGCGCGAATAATTGGGCTTGAATAGATGTGTGAAAATGAAATTCCGAGTTTTAAACAATATTTAGCGGCCGTGTCTGCGGATTCAATCCCGATTTTCGTTAAGACTCGCTCGGAATCACCGAGCGGAGTAAACGCGGCTTCGCCATGTCGAAGAAAATATAAATGCATGATTTTAATGTAATGAATTTTTAGCAGCCGTATATCCCGGTTTCAGGATATCATAAATAATCTTAATGCGGTCTTTGTACGGAATAAAGGCGCTCTTCATGGCATTGATTGTGATCTTTTCTAGATTCTCGAGCGTCAATCCGTAATACTTGTGTGCCAGGAAATATTCATCTGTCAAGGTTATGCCGCTCATCAATCGGTCGTCGGTATTGAGCGTTACTCTGAATTTATATTTATGATAGATGGGGAATGGATGTTCTTCAAAACTTCTCACGGCGCCTGTGTGAAGATTACTTGTCAGGCAAATTTCGATCGGAATGCGTTTATCGAGAACATACTGAGCCAGGGTCCCCATGCTCAACACTTCGCCATCTTTTACTTTCATATCTTCGATGAGCCTGGTGCCGTGGCCGATGCGATGAGCGCCGCACCATTGAATTGCCTGCCAGATCGATTCTTTGCCGAATGCTTCTCCCGCGTGAATTGTGATATTAAAATTTTCGCGTTGAATATAGTGGAACGCATCGACATGCTTCTTCGGAGGATATCCGCCTTCTTCACCCGCAAGGTCAAAACCGATCACGCCCTGATTGCGAAATTCAACGGCAAGTTCGGCAACCTCTTGTGAAACGGCCGGTTCCATATGGCGCATCGCGCAAATGAGTACGCCGTAATGAACGCCGAAATCATTTTTCCCGCGCTCCAAACCTTTGAGAACAGATTTTACGACACGAGACGTTGAAAGGCCTTTCCCGGTATGAAACATCGGAGCAAAGCGTGTTTCGAAATATACGACGCCGTCTCTTTTCATGTCTTCAACGGTTTCGTATGCCACGCGTTCCAATGCTTCTTCAGTCTGCATCACACCGCAGGTATGCTCAAATCCTTCAAGAAAAAGAGGAAGGCTTCCGCGCTGCGCTCCGCGTTGAAACCACTGATCCAATTCACCGGGATCGTTCGTTGGCAGTTTGCTGTATTTTTGGTCTTTAGCGAGTTCAATGACGGTTTTGGGCCGAACGCCGCCGTCGAGATGATCGTGAAGGAGAACTTTGGGAATGGTGCGCAAGAAATCTTTTGTAAGTGTCATAACAGGATTTGAAAATGAGTAAATAGAATTCTTGCATGACAAGATACGCAGGAGTGATACGATATGCAAGAAAGTGGAACAAAGTTTTGACATTGTACGTCAATACAAGTATTTTGTTCACATTCATTTCACAAGAGGGAAAAGCATTCCATGCAGGATATCTTTCGGAAAAAAAATGTTGCACAGATTCTTCGCGATGCGGAAGCCATCGATCGCGAGCATGGCTCGCTGAAAAAAAATCTCACCGTTAAAGACCTGACGGCGTTCGGCATTGCCGCCATCATCGGTGCGGGAATCTTCAGCACCATCGGTAATGCAAGTTACTCCGGCGGGCCGGCAGTGATTTTCCTTTTCATTTTTACCGCCATTGCGTGCACGTTTTCGGCGTTTGCCTATGCGGAATTTGCGTCGATGATTCCTGTTGCGGGAAGTGCCTACACCTATTCGTACGTTGCGTTCGGAGAATTGGTGGCGTGGATCATCGGATGGGATCTGCTGATGGAATATGCGATCGGGAATATTGCCGTTGCCATTTCATGGTCAGATTATTTTACCAGTCTCCTTGCAACGATTGGATTTAAAATGCCTGATTACTTAACGATGGATTTCTTGAGCGCATGGCGTGGATTTGAAAATGTTTCAGCACAATTGCAAAGCGGTACACCATTCAACAGCATTCCGGAATTACTTCAAAGTTCATATTTCGCATGGCAAAATGCGCCCCAAATATTTGGCCTCCACATGGTGTTTGACCTTCCTGCTTTGGTGATTACATTTTTTATTACATGGTTAGTGTACGTCGGCATCAAAGAATCGAAGCAAGCGAGCAATACCATGGTGCTGATAAAACTTGCCGTTATCATTCTTGTTATCGGCGTTGGCGCAATGTATGTCGATACAAAACATTGGTCGCCGTTTGTGCCGAACGGTATTACCGGCGTGCTGAAAGGAGTCTCTGCCGTATTTTTTGCGTACATCGGATTCGATGCAATCTCAACAACGGCGGAAGAGTGCAATAATCCGCAGAGAGATCTGCCGCGGGGAATGTTCTATTCGATCATTATCTGCACGGTGTTGTATGTTGCCATTGCGTTGGTGTTGACCGGTATGGTAAAATACAATGAACTCAATGTCGGTGACCCATTAGCATACGCGTTTCAAAAAGCAGGATTGAATTTTATTTCCGGCGTGATTGCCATCAGCGCCGTGATTGCGATGGCAAGTGTGCTGCTGGTATTTCAACTCGGACAGCCGAGAATTTGGATGAGCATGAGCAGAGACGGATTGCTGCCGAAGATTTTTTCGCGCATTCATCCGAAGCATCGCACGCCGTCATTCTCTACAATCCTTACCGGATTTGTTGTTGCCGTGCCGGCGTTGTTCATGAATCTTACGGAGGTTACGGATTTAACGAGCATCGGGACATTATTTGCGTTTGTGCTGGTATGCGGGGGAGTGATACAATTGCAGGCGTCCAACATTCAGGTAGAACGAAAATTCAAGACACCGTATATCAATTCAAAATATATTGTGCCGGTGCTGTTCGTTGCCGCTGCTGCTTCGTTCATGATGTTTGATCGAACCGATGTGATGGACTTTGTGTACGGAAGGGAAGTGCGAAGTGCGGATGAAATAACGGCAACTCTCACTCCTGCCGAAAAGAATGTTTTAATGACGGAGTACGGACAACAGCATCGCTCTGATGCATCGCAAATTTCTTCTCCCGATCAATTCATCAAAAGCTTGGACGAAAAAGAATTGGATTCACTCCTGCATCAATCGCCTCTTCCTGAGCAGAAAATTTTTCACTCCGGATTCGATGTGTGGAAACACAATATTCCTCTCTGGCTGTTCTTTGTCATTACCACAGTGATTGCGGTGGAATGCTTTAGAAAAAATCATTCGCTCATTCCGGTGCTTGGATTAATCAGCTGTCTCTATTTAATGTCGCAGTTGGGAATTACAAACTGGATGCGGTTTCTGTTGTGGCTGGTGATCGGACTGACAATTTATTTTACCTACGGAAGATTCCACAGCAAACTGAAAGAAAAATAAGAAGGATGAATGATGAAAGAGAAGGGAGGCGCACGTGTTGGTTATGCCACAGCAATCACGTGTTTTGATTTACTTCGATGAAGATTGTTTCGCTAAAGAACGGCTCGCAATGACAGGTTTTTTGGATTGTGCGATTTTTTCCACTTGAATAATATTGGTAGGACACATTTTTTCTGCAATGCGGTTCACGTCAAGTTCATCGTCGCCTACGATCACCGTGGTAATGCTTCGTTTTTCTTTTCCGCCGATGAGGACGCTCTTGCCATCCTTCTTTGACATGCGCCAGCGGTCAGGCGCTGTTTCAACGCAGGCATTACAGCCGATGCATTTATTTCGGAAATGGGTTATACGAATCATACCATGAGTATCGTCATTCTGAGTCCGGCAATTTTTTTTTTGCGAGACGAAGAATCCATCACCATGGATATTTCGATTCGTTCGCGCAACGCGAACTTCGCTCACTATGACATTTTCAATTATTTATTCTCAACAAGCTTGTAAAGCGAATCGGACGGACGCATCGTTTCTTGTAAGGGGAAGGTCACTTCGTCTCCTTTCACGGCGCGCTGCACCGGTGTATCGTTTACTTGCAGTTCACTAATGGTCGCGCGAATATATCCTGTTGTTGGCCCGGTAATAATAATTTCATCGCCCACATCGAGCGACTGCGCTTCCATTTTGAAGTGCGCAATCTTCGGCTTGGGAAAATAATTCATTCCTTTTGCCACGTACACTTTTCGTTTTGTCGCCTGCGAATCGACGGTGTTCGACCATTCGCCGAGCGTTCTTCCGAGATAGTAGCCGTCCCAGAATCCGCGGTTGTACACCGTGGCAAGTTCATTTTTCCACTGAACAATTTTTTCTTTCGTGTACGTTCCATCGGCGAGCGCATCAACCGCTTCGCGGTAGCATTTTGTGGCTGTATAAACATAATCGGCAGCGCGCCCGCGTCCTTCGATCTTCAGGACGGAGACACCGGCATCGACAATCTTATCGAGAAAATCTATTGTGCAAAGGTCTTTGGCAGACATGATGTATTCGTTGTCGATCTCCAATTCGTACCCGGTCTCTTTGTCGGTGACGATATAATCGCGCCGGCAGTTTTGAATGCAGGCACCGCGATTTGCCGAAGAAAAATGTGTGTGCAAACTTAAGTAGCATTTTCCGGAGACCGCCATGCAGAGTGCGCCGTGTGCAAAGATTTCGATTTGAATCAGCTTGCCTGACGGTCCGCAGATATTTTGACGTTTGATCTCGCGCGTAATGTCGGCGACTTGCGACAGCGAAAGCTCGCGCGCAAGCACCATCACATCGGCGAAGGTAGAGAAGAATTCCACAGTTTCGATATTGGTGACGTTTGCCTGCGTGGAAATATGCACTTCCATATTTTTTTTCTTCGCATACATCAGCACGGCATGGTCGGCGGCGATGATGGCGGTGATGCCGGCCTCTTTTGCGGCGTCGACAATGTCGCGCATCAATCGCAGATCGTGATCGTACAGAATGGTGTTGAGCGTGATGTACGATTTTGCATTGTGTTCAGCACAGAGCGTAGCCACTTTTTTCAGATCATCCGTTGTGAAATTGTTGGACGACTTGGCACGCATGTTCAATTGCTCGACGCCGAAGTAAATGGAATTTGCGCCGGCTTTCAATGCCGATGAGAGCGCTTCCCACGATCCGGCGGGAGCCATGATTTCGATTTGGTTATTCATGGGTATAAGATACGGATTGCGAATTATTTTGCCAAATGTGCAGGCAGTATGCTAAGTGTCATTCTGACTCTGAGCGCAGCGAAGAGGAAGAATCCGGCTGCGTACCGGACACTTATTTTTTTTCGCCGCTGCAACCAGATTCTTCGTCCCGATTGAAAAGCATCGAGACTCAGAATGACAAAGGTTTTCGGATTATACTTTGAGTCATTTCCCGGCAAACGGATTGCACTACTGAGAATTATATGATACATTTTTACGAACAAGGTATGAAAAGGAGAGAACTGCATGAAGCGTGACACCCCTGAACGAACATTAGATACAACAAGCCCGTTTCGTTTTTTGCTGTATGTTCCCGTGCCGTGGGTTTTTGTCCTTGCCTATCTTGTCGGCGCGGGACTGAACATGCTTTTTTCCGTGAGCATCCAATCTCCCGATGCTGCTCGCACCTGGTTTGCCGGCGGCATCGTTCTCTTCGTGATTGGCGGCGTGCTTGCCGGGTGGAGTCTTGCAATTTTTCACAAAGCAAAAACGACCACTACGCCGGGAGAAAAATCTGCAGAGCTGGTGATGAAAGGGCCGTACCGCTTCAGCCGCAACCCGATGTATGTGAGCTTGACGCTTTGCTACCTTGGCGAAGCGGGACTGCTTGTGCAGGTTACTCCGCTCATTATGCTGGTGCTCACGCTGGCGTACATCCATTGGGTTGTTATTCCGATTGAAGAGAAGCGGTTGAAAGAAGTTTTTGCAGAAACCTATGAAGCGTATTGCACGAAAGTTCGGCGGTGGCTGTAGCAAAACACTCGTTGCAATTCCTCTCCATTTTCTTTAAACTGCACAAGAAATTTTTAGGAGCACCAATAAACGTCATCCCGAAGCTTGAATAAAAACATTTCAAGGCAGGTTTATTTTGGGATCTATAAAAGATGCTGAACCGAGTTCAGCATGACGAACATAAAAAAACATATAACAATTTTTAACATAGCGTAGTCAGACGACTATCTTGCTCTAAAACCTGAGAATTTTTAAGCACTCAAGATAGATGTCAGCCACGCCCGAAAGGGCGCGGGCTGATGTTTTCTTTGAGTGCGGGCGCTCTCAGGTGCCTTGAGCAGAGAAACATTGGTTTCGCGCCTTTTGTTTTTCTGATAGACTAAAACTGCGCCTCTGATTTGAGGCATATGACAAAGGAACAACGTTTCTTCAATGCATTAAAGGAAATATTTATTGGTGCAAAAGTTGAAGGTGAATCAGGCTATATAAATTTGATGAAAATAAAATCACGCTATTACGAATCGGCAGTATTTCCTGCTCTTCAGCGTGATATTGAAAAAGCATTAAAACCATTTCCAGATTTCCGCGAAGAACTTTTCGATAAACTCTACACGTTTTTTCATCGCTACTTTTCAAAGTCCGGATCAATCTATTTTAACTATACGCCTATTCATCAAAATGTGTACGAGAAAATTTACACTGATGAAAAAGATGTTGTCTTGTTCTGGAAAACTCACATGTTATATTATGTGAAAACGGATCGACTGTTTAATAGTTTGGAGATAGAGTCAGATGGAGCAAAATTCTTTTTCGATGCATCAAAACTTGAGCACAAAAAGGCAAATGAAAAACGGGATTTAATTTACGAATTCAAAGAGGTACGTAAAGATAAATCGATTTCATTTCTTGTTTATTATTCGGAACGGGGCAGGCAAACAAAAACAGATGATATTCTTAAGCAACTGAAGAAATCAGACATCACGATAACACAAGAAAACCTTGAACGAGCGTTTCGGGTGTTTGAGAAACAAAGTGAAGTAGATTATTTCATTAACAAGAATGCAAAACAGTTCTTACGAGAACAATTCGATCTCTGGATGTATCAATATCTTTTTAGCGGACAAACCGAATATGCTGAAAAGCGCATTAAGCAATTGCAAACATTAAAAGAGATAGCATTCAACATTATTGATTTTATTGCTCAGTTTGAAGATGAATTGGTAAGGATTTGGAACAAACCAAAGTTCGTTCTTAATTCTAACTATGTAATTACTATAGATAGAATTGCCGAGAAAAATTTTCCCCTTGTAGAAACAATTTTAAAGCACGCGGGAATAGCAACACAAATTGAAGAATGGAAATTACTGGGCATTATTGATAACAAGTTTAAGAAAACTGATGTCATTGCAACCGATCTTCATGGAAAATCTCTTTCAAAACAATATCGGACATTGCCTATTGATACAAAGTATTTCAAAGATTTGGAGTTGGTTGTACTTGGTCTATTTGATAACCTCGACCAATCACTAGATGGCTGGTTAATCAAGAGTGAAAACTATCAGGCATTGAATACGATTCTGCCAAAATTCAGAGATCAAGTTCAACAAATTTATATTGACCCTCCCTTCAATAAAGAAAAAGATGCGAACTATCTTTATTCAGTCAAGTACAAAAATTCCAGTTGGCTGAGTATCTTGGAGAGCCGTGTGAGATTATCTCGAGAATTGTTGCAAGATTCAGGGAATATATTCCTTCGATGCGATTACAATGGTAATATGCTGGCACGATCAATGATGGATGAAATTTATGACGATGGAAATTTTAAAAATGAAATTGTTGTAAAGCGTGGGAAAATTCAATTTGGAGAATCATCAAAATATACAGTCTCGACAGATTCTTTATATTGGTATGCAAAATCTGATGATTATTATTTTAACAAATTCAAAAGAGCCAGATATGCACATGAACCAAAACAAAGCAATATGATTCTGCGAGGTGAACGTTTCCCAAGAGAGAGAATATTTGTGGACGAGAAGGGAAAACAAAGAACTTTATTGTCTCCGCCAAACACACATTTTAAATTTATTCAAACTAAAGTCAATAAAATGACAGAACAAGGTTTAATATGGCTTGGCAGAAGTAGGGATGGTTTAGAGAGTGGATTTATGGAGTTGGTTAATGAAAAATGGACAAAGACTGAATTAGTCCCATCTTACAAACTGAACTTAGATAAGGCAATAGATACTAATTGGACAGATATTTCTGGCTATGCATCGACTTGGGGATTTGACACAGAGAATTCTGAGTTGCTCTTACGGAGAGCATTGGAAACCGGCTCTGAAGAAACTGAAATTGTTTGTGATTTTTTCCTAGGATCAGGAACTACAATTGCTGTTGCACATAAATTGAAAAGGAAATGGATTGGTATTGAACTTGGTGAACATATTTATTCTTTTTCAAATGAAAAAGAAAAGAAATCGGGTATTCTGATTAGAATGAAAGAAGTGCTTTTTGGAAGTGGTAACCATGAACCATCTGGAATTTCTAGAGAAACAAAATGGAAAGGTGGTGGCTTTTTTAAATATTATGAGATGGAACAATACGAAGAGACATTGAAAAAGGTAAAGTATGACGAAAACACATTATTCTCTTCAACAAAACCATATGACAATTATATTTTCTTAAAAGATAAAAAACTGCTGGACGTATTAGAGATTGATTACAAGAAAAACAAAGTCAACGTCAATCTCTCCACACTTTACGATCACATCGATATTGCCGAAACGTTATCAAACCTAAAAGGGAAATGGATAAAACGAATTACAAAAGATGAAGTTGTATTCGACGACGGTGAAACAATCAATTTGAATCAACTCGACTACAAACTTATTAAAGATTTGATTTGGTGGTAAAATTTTATCCCCTCTGTCCTTCTGACATCTCCCCCGTGCAAAGGGGGAATTAAAGAGGGGGTAGCCTTACTTTATGAAACGAGAACTCTTACAACATATTATCAGCGATATTCCTGTTGAAAATCTCCCGCCGTTTTGGGTGGCAATTGATCATTTATCATTTTCCGATAAGAAAAAATTGTTTGACTATCAACAACAGGCAATATTAAATGCACTAAAAGTGTTAAAGAAATATTACAAAGATTTCGTCCCTTACTCAAAAAATGAATTGCTATATGCTAATGAAAAACGAAAGATAAGTTTTTACAATTGGTATGTTGAAAATAATTTGCTAAAGGAAAAATTCCATCTAGAACTTAAAAAATTAAAGAGTGAAATAGGATCATTACTCTCGGAATACTATGCATCAAACAATGGATCCATTCCATTTCATAATTTCGTCAATCGAATGAATTTTTGGATGGCAACGGCAAGTGGAAAGAGTGTTGTTCTCATTAAACTTGTCTATATCCTTCGAGAATTAATTTCCCACAACGAGATTCCATCGAACGATATTCTTATCCTTACGTATCGTGATGATTTAATTGAACAGATAAAATCTCACATACGTGAGTTTAATTCCTTTCAATCGGATATTTATATTAAACTACATGAGTTGAGAAGCTACGAACAAGTAAAACGAGAAAATTCGTCTCTCTTTAGAAATAAGGAAATTAACGTCTTTATTTACCGTTCTGACAATTTAAGCGATGACCATAAAGAAAAGATTGTTGATTTTAGGAATTATGACAATGATGGCAAGTGGTACATCTTTTTAGATGAAGCACACAAAGGAGATAAAGAAGACTCAAAGCGGCAGCATATTTACTCAATTCTTTCTCGCAATGGTTTTCTTTTTAATTTTTCTGCAACATTTACCGACGAAAGAGATTACGTCACAACCGCTTTCAATTTTAATTTGGCAGAATATATTCGATCCGGCTACGGCAAGCATATAACAATCCTAGAACAAGAAATAAGACAGTTTCGATCTGATGAAGATTATACTGAAGTTGAAAAACAAAAGATTGTTCTTAAGACACTCATCATGCTTGCGTATATAAAAAAGAATTGGGAGAAATTAGGCAAAAAGAAATCGGAAATGTATCATAATCCGATGATGGTAACGTTGGTAAACTCAGTCAATACAGAAAATGCCGATTTGAAATTATTTTTTCGAGAGTTGGAAAAGATAGGCAATGCAAGGGTAAAAGAAACAACGTTCGAATCTGCATTGCGCGAGTTGTTGGACGAATTTTCAAAAGTAACTGAATATCTTTATGAAAGCGATGAACCTGTAATTATAGATAAAGACATTTTACGCAAGATCAAACAATCGGATATTCTCCAATTGGTTTTTAATACTTCAAAACCAGGTAATATTGAAGCCATAGTTCGGCCGTCGAATAAACAGGAATTGGTATTTCGATTGAAATCTGCCACAAAGCCATTTGCGCTTATTAAAATTGGAGATATTTCTTCGTGGATCAAAGAAGAACTTTCAAATTACGATGTCGAGGAACGCTTTGAAGATGAAACATATTTTGAGAATTTGAATAAAGACGATTCCGATATTAATATTTTAATGGGCTCAAGAAGTTTCTATGAAGGGTGGGATTCAAATCGTCCAAATGTTCTCAACTATATTAATATTGGTACTGGTGACGATGCGTATAAGTTTATTTTGCAGTCCGTAGGTCGCGGTGTAAGAGTTGAGCCAATAAAAAATAAACGAAAACGGCTGAAGCAATTATTTCTTGGCGAAGAAATTGACAATGAAATATATCAAGCAGGGAAAGAAATTTCGCCGGCTACAGAAACTCTCTTTATTTTTGGAACAAACCGAATTACGCTCACTTCTGTAATTGAAAGAATGAAAGAGGAGGGTGGTGCAAAAGAAGAGAAACAATTAGAATTGTTCCTTAATCCGGAAGTAAAGGATCGCACACTTCTCGTTCCTACGTACAAAATATCTGATACATTAAAGTTTGAAAATACGAAAAAATTTGAAGTATCTGATTCGGATTTGCATTTGATAGATGAGTATATTTCTGATCTTGATGACAGAATACTGCTGATGCATCATGTTACATATCCCAAGATACTAGAAGTATTACGAAATGGATTAAAAGAAAAGCGAAAACACTTTGTGCCAATTGATAGGTCGTTTGATGATCCGGATTTTTTATTGAGTAGGATATTTGAATTTTATCGTATCTCTCCAAGGGAATTCAGCCTTTTCAAGCCGATTGAAAACGAAATACAACATTACAAAAAAATACAAGTTGCACTTTCTATCTACGAAAACTTGTTGACCGCAGCAAAATCAGTTTTGAAATCCGAAGAGTTGGAAAAAATCCAAAATGAAGCGGAGCATTTACTAAAACAAAAGAAAATATCATTAAAAGAATACACGAAAAGAATTACAGAATCGGCAAAAGGTGTAAAAGATAGTGATACCGTTTATTATCAAAGTTCTGTGCTACACATTAAACAGCTTCCACACCATTATTATTTACCTGTGATATATAGCGATGATGAAAAGATTGCAATTATTAACCACATCATACGACACAAAAGCGAAGTGAAATTTGTTAATGAACTAGAGAAAGCGATAAACGAAGGGAATAATCCTTTTAAGGAATACGATTGGTGGATGTTCAGCAAACTTGATGAGCACATTGACCAAATCTATATTCCTTATTTCAATCCGCAGATAAATGATTATTCACGCTTCTGCCCGGATTTTGTTTTTTGGTTGCAAAAAGGAAATCGATATTCAATCATCTTTGTGGATCCTAAAGGAACAGAGTATGCTTCTGGGTATAGAAAAATTGATGGGTATAAAGAAGTATTTGAAGAAAACGAGAAAAGAAAAGTTTTTCAGTTTAATGGTTTTGAAGTTGATGTAAAGGTAAAATTATTTACAATTCAAAAAAGCGTAGTTCCACAAGAGTATAGGCAATATTGGTTTGATGATGTAACCGAAATAACCATGTAGTTTTTTTTATAATTTGGCGAACAGGTCATGGGAATGATAATGCACTGGATACTTCGCTCAATATGACTGCGCACAGCCCGCCAAACAACATGGCGCAACCAGATTGCCTCGTCGTCCCGATAAGAAACATCGGGACTTCTCGCAATGACAAATTTTTTTTTGCGTTACGCATGATATATCTTACACCGGCTTCTTCAATACTTCCATTCCTTTTTCGGTCAATGTAAAATATCCGTTGTTGCGGCTTCCGTGAAATGTGATCCATCCTAATTTTTTAAGTATGCTCATGTCGCGCTGTATGGTGGAGCGCGATGCGCCAAGTCCCTGCCTGAATTGCTCCGGGGAGATGTTTGCTGACTTCAAGAAGAGCAGCATCTCATCGGCAAGGCGTGAAGGAATGTCATCTTGCCCGAACGTGAGACAGATCGATTCGCGAGCGACAGTGACAATGACCTGCTGAATCTCGGCTTTCGCCTTTGCAGGCTCAACGATGGGGCGTGAAGCATCAACTTTGTCTGTTGTAGATTCAATTAATACACCTGTAGAGTCGACTTTGTCGTTTGTAGCATCAATTAGGTATTGTAAAGACTCAAAGTTGTCATTCCAAGCATCAAAATTCTCTCGTAAAGAATCAAAGTCGACCTTCATAGCGTCGAATAGGGATCTCAAAAGGTCAAATTTGATCTGTAGAGATTTGTTTGTGGCGTTTAACGATTCAATTGTATGCTGCAGTGTGTCGGTAGTGAGGTTTTGTGAGGTGCTGCTCGCCGGAAGATTTTGCATTGTATGCCCTTATGTAGTTTTGTAAATTTTTTTTGTTGTAGGACAAGCATTCTTGCTTGTCCTTGCCCCGATTTGGCGCTCTCAAAGAGAGACAAACAAGAATGTTTCTCAAAGACAAACAAGAATGTTTGTCTTACCATGTAATAATACTGCTGTTATACCACCATCCATGGTAATGCCATGGATCATCGGTTAGTTCTTTTTTGACGGGATTGTGTAACATATAAAATATTTTTGTTTTCAACTCTTTTTCATCTCTTACAATTCTGTCATATGATTCGTCCTGCCAAACGGTACCCAATGTATTTCTGGCGGTATTAATTTTTCTGGCGCTCACTCCTTTTATTCCTTTCATGATCCGCGATAATGAATATGATGGCATCGGAAAGAGTAAAACGTGGACATGATCGGGCATGATGATGGCTGCAATGAGAGTGTAAAACTTATTGTCCCCTTCAACAATATGGTGCAGAACGATAGTTTGTTCTTGAATGCTTAGAATATTATTTTTTGCTCTGAAAGTAACAAAATATATAGCGCCGTCGGCTTCCCAATGTGGTAAATGCCTTGAATGTATTTTTAATGTTCCAAATTCCATTATGGTTGAACAGATATTCTTACCTGTCGTTTATTGGTCAGTCAGGTCGGACAAAAATGTTTGACCTGCTACGTGATGGTCAGGTCAGACAAGAATGTCTGACCTACCAGGGATGTTAATGTTATTTCAACTCACCAATTTTTTTCTCTACACTTTCCAACACACTTCCATCGTTCACCAGTTCCAATGCTTTGTGAATATCATCGTGGAGCACGCGGTCTTTTTCGATGAATGGAATTTTTTTACGAAGTGTTTGGTATGCGGCGTTTGTTCCTTTGCCGCATTTCAGAGGGGAATGAAAATCAATTGCCTGCGCGGCGGTGAGCATTTCAATGGCAATCACCGTTTGTGCATTTTTCAACACGCGAAAACATTTCTGTGCAGCGATCGATCCCATGGAATTATGGTCTTCCTGGTTCGCCGATGTTGGAATTGAATCGACGCTGGCAGGATGGGCGAGCACTTTGTTTTCGGAAACGAGCGATGCCGCCGTGTACTGCGCGATCATCAATCCGGAATTGAGTCCGCCATGTTTCGTGAGGAAGCGGGGAAGACGGCTCAGCGCGCCGTTCACCATTCGCTCCACGCGCCGCTCGGAAATATTGGCGAGCTCGGATAACGCGATGGCGGCAAAATCCATTGCGAGTGCCATCGGCTGTCCGTGAAAATTTCCTCCTTCAAGATGTTCGTGCTGTGCGGGAAAGATGAGAGGATTATCGTTGGCGGAATTTATTTCGACAGAAACTTTTGATTCGACGTATTCCAACGCATCGCGCGATGCGCCGTGAACCTGCGGAGCGCAGCGGAGTGAATATGCATCCTGTACGCGGTCGTCATTGTATCGATGCGATTCGCGGATTTCGCTTCCATGTATCAACACGCGAAGATTCTTTGCGGAATTCAACTGCCCTTTATATGGACGAAGTTTGTGAATCCGTTCGTCGAACGCTTTGTCTGTTCCTTTCAACGCTTCAACGCTGAGCGCGCACGAAATGTCGGCAAGCTTTGCAAGCTGTTTCGCTTCGTGAATGATAAGCGATGCAAACGCGGTCATCATCTGTGTGCCGTTGATGAGTGCGAGCCCTTCCTTCGCCGTAAGTCGAAGGGGTTTTAACTTTGCTTTCTTCAATGCAGAGAGCGAATTGGTAATTGTTAATTTTCCGTTGTTCATTGTTTTCCCGTGTCCCATCATTGCCAGCACGAGATGCGCAAGCTGCACAAGATCGCCGCTTGAGCCGACGGAACCTTGCGACGGAACGACGGGAACGAGTCCGGCATTGAAAAATTTTATGATGAACTCAACCGTCTCAGGGCGAATGCCTGAAAATCCTTTTGCAAGGGCGTTCACACGAAGAATCATCATGGCGCGGACAACTTCCGGCGGAAGGGGTTCGCCGGCACCGGCGGCATGGCTTTTAATGAGATTCGTTTGAAGTTCTTCGATCTTATCAAACGGAATATGCACATTGCTGAACTCGCCGAATCCGGTCGTAACGCCGTAGATGATTTCTTTCTTTGCAATCCATTCTTCGACAAGAGCGCGGGATTTTTGCATCGCTTTCTTTGCAGAAGGAGCGAGTGTGATTTTTGCTTTTGGATCGGTGGCGGCTGAATAAAGCTCAGCGATGGTGAGGGAAGAACCGTTGAGAGTAAGCATAGTTTTTTTAAAGGATGAAGGATGATGTATGAATTATGAAAAATGACGCTTAAGGATGAAGGATGAATTATGAATTATGAAATTTTTCTCTTTTTAATAATAGTCACAAAAATTGAAATGAGCTGGTTGCATTCATCGATTAACTGCGATAGTTTATCCCTTGGAATTATTTCAGATTCTACGAGAAGATCAAGCCAATAAGCAGTTTCCTCTAATTCTTTCAAACAGATTCCTAATGTCGAAGTGAATTCTTGCTTTGAACGGGAGCGATATGCTTCACGATAATTCGCTCCAACAGACGTTCCTGAGCGCAAGAGTTGTTTGCCTATCACTTGTGCAGGAACAGTTTTTGGTAATGATGAATAGAGTTTAATAATTCGTAAAGCGAATTTTTTCGTTCTGCTTATTAAGTTTTCAACTTCTTCATTCATAATTCTTACTTCTTACTTTTCAAAACAAACTCCTCCAGCCCTTCGATAATTTTTGCGGCGGCTTTCTTGCGAAATTCGGGATCGATCAATTTCATTTCGTCCTCAGGATTGGACATGAAAGCGACTTCGCATAACACGTTCGGCATTTGTGTCGGACCGCTGAGTGCAAAGTTAAATGCGCCTGTTTCACCCCATTCCTCAAGACCGAGGGAAAGCAATTTTTTGTACATAATATCCGCCAGCGGTTTAAATCCGGGATACCGGTAGTACGCACTGGTTCCTTTTATTGACTCGGCGTCAGAAGCATCACCGGTGGAATTGTTATGGATGCTCACAAGAATGTTCGCGTTTGAATTTATCGCAATATCTGCCCGTTCGCCCATTGAAACATTTGCGTCGGTTTCGCGCGTCATGATCGTTCGAACGTTTTTCGCTTTCAACTGCGATTGTAATTCTTGTGCGATAGCGAGATTGATATCTTTTTCAACTGCGCCCGTTGAACCCAATGCGCCCTGGCTTCCGATTCCGTGTCCCGGATCGATCGCAATGAGAAAATTGACAAGAGGTTTTGTTGTATCGGCAACGACAGGAGGACGGCGAATGAGAATTTTCATCGCACCATTTTCGTAACTGATGTCGTGTCCCCAATGCTGGGAATAGTTCAAATAGATCGTCACCTGAAAATGATCCGTGCCGACCTGCGAATATTTTACCTGCTTAATTCCTTCTGATGAACGATAATGCGTGATCCAATTGGTGTTTGATGTTGCGCCGAAAATATTGACTACAAGCGCCGTGGGAGAGACCACCTGCTCGGTCGTGTACGGAAATTTTTGGCCGGTAATAATGCGGACGACATCGCTCGAATCGGTTCCTGTGACGGAGATTGTTCCGGTAAGCGACCGCGGAAGCGGCGTGTTGACCGGAAGAAGCTTGATGTACTCATCAGGAATCCATCCTTCAAGTCCATCGCACAGTTTTATTCTGTATTGGTCATCATTCATTCCCGTTACAATAACCTTTACCCCTTCGACAAGAAATCCAAACTTTGCACCGCCGAGGCGGTCGGAGCCGAGTCCGTAATTCATGTATGGGCGTTTGCCGACAATTTCTGCTGCGCGCGGCAGCGAATCGCGGATGATCGAAATTTTTCCTTTCGAAAAAGCTTCTTCACTGCTGAACCAACCCTTTTTTATTCTGAAGCGAACAGGGATATTTTGGCATTCATCATTTCCTTTGATCACATAACGCCCTACATATATGCCTGCGATTCCGGAGGTATTTTTCGGATCGACTTCGCGCATGGGAATTCCTGATGCCACTCCGTCGATATCGAACACCGGGTTTTTATTCGGACTCCCTTTCATTTTCACTTCAAGAATATCGCCGTTCCGAAGCCAAAGATCGTTTGACGGCTGCATCATTGCTGATTCAATTGTCATCGGATCTTCGGGTGAAGTGGATACACCTTTTGATTTTACAAAGACGATTTCTTTTGTGAGTGAATCACCTTTTTGTCCGACCACGGCAATGCGGAGCGATGAAGTATCTTCTGAAGTTGTGTATAACGAAACGAAAGCTCCGCTTGGATATACTTTTACTTCTTTACCATTGATGAATGCTTTTGCGGTGGGAAGAGTGTTTCCCGCAATGCGGTGACGATTCCCGATGAGACGGACGGTGTCTTTTTCCGGAACAATAATATTTAATTTTAACTCTTGTGCTGTTGTAATAATCTGAAAGAAGAAAATTAAGAGAAGAGCAAAAAATTTTTTCACGACGGTACTCCTGTGGCTATTAAAAGTGCATGGAAAAATAGGAAGGAATTGAGACCATTACAAATGAAAAGGAGGATTATTTTTGTCGTCCATCAGTAACTGTGAAACCATAGAAAAGGTACTTTGATATTGAAACAATTCATCAACAACTGTATCTTTCTTTATCATTGTAACCATGAAAAACATTCTCTTTCTCATCATTATTGCTTTTTTGCCTGCTGTGCCTCAATCCCAGGCACCGTCTCCACACAAAAGAATCACCCAGTTGATTCATAGCGTGTGGCAAGTGAAAGAAGGTCTGCCGCAAAATTCCGTGAATGCCATTGTGCAAACACGAGATAGCTACTTGTGGCTTGGCACGTACGAAGGATTGGTTCGATTCAACGGAACGGCATTCTCAACATTCGACCGAGGGAATACACCGGAGCTGCTGAGCAACAGAATTACATCGCTGTGCGAGGACCGGAGAGGACGATTGTGGATCGGTTCTTTTGGCGGAGGGATTACGGTGTATGATAAAGGGAAATTTTATTCACCGGTTCGAGACAGCAGCAAGATTGGGAACTATGTCGGATTGCTTTCGATGATTGTTGACGTGCACGACAGAATTTGGGCGTTGACCGAAAAAGGCATTGCCGTCATTCGCGATTCTGTCATCGAAACAACGTATCCAATTTCGTTCTTTGGAAAAAATCCCCCGGCAAAAATTACGTTAGATCTTGATGGAAGAATTTGGGTTTCGGCGTTTGACGATATATCTTTTATTGAATCTGGAAAAGTTAAAAAACTTTCGGCGCCAATTGCAGGGTATATCTTGAACGGTCCGGTTCCGTCCCGAAGCGGGGGAGTTTGGTTTCTTGGCGTAAAATCCGGCGGAAAAGAATTTCTTTATCGATATAAAAATAATTTTGAAATCATTGATACACTGCCGGCGCTGTTCGCTCAAACAAATATTTTTCCGATAATCGAAGATTCGCGCGGAACGCTGTGGTGCTGTTTGTCTGGCGATGGAATTATGAAATTTGGAAACGGTCGGTGGGATTATCTCGGGAAAAAAAATGGGGCACCAATTGAAAATCCCCAGGTGATGCTTGAAGATACAGAAGGAAGCATGTGGCTCGGCACAAACGGCAATGGACTGCACCAGTTCCGCGACTCACGGTTTACGCCGCTTGGAATTTCCGAAGGATTCTCAACGGAAAATATTTGGTCACTCTATGAAGACTCGCGTTGGAAAAAATGGATCGGCGTGCTCAATGGCGGATATTACACGGTTGATGATAACGGATTGCATGCTGCATCGCACGGAAAAGGTTTTAGTTTCTTTTCATTTTTAGAGGACAAACAACAAAACATTTGGGCGGGCGGAGTTTCCTTGATCGATCGGAACGAAAAGATCCATTCTCTGCCATTGCCGTTCCTCAGTTTTGTTCACTCATTGGATTCAATGGGAAGAGTTTGGTTTGCACCGTACACAGGCGGAATACGGATTGCGGTGAACGGAAAAATTGCCGATTCAATTTCGCTGGGAAGTTCTTTAGCAGAAACCTCCGTCCGCACAATGAAAACAGACCGGGACGGCTCGATGTGGATCGGAACGCAAAACGGATTATTCCATTATCACAATCACTCCATCACACATTACGATACGGCGAATGGTTTGCCGAACAATTGGATACGAAATCTCTATCAAGATGGGGACGGAACATTATGGATTGCAACGGATGGAGGTTTGGTGAAAAAAACCGGCACTACCTTTCGCTCCTACAGCGTGAAGGATGGACTCTACAGCAACACGATTCACGTCATTCTGGAAGACGACAAAAACAATTTATGGATGAGCAGTAACAAGGGAATTTTTGTTGTCCGGAAAAATGATTTGAATTTATTTGATGAACACACCACAGAGAGGATTTCCTGTACTGCTTTTGGGGAAGACGACGGCATGCGCAGTGCGGAAGGGAACGGCAGTTATCAGCAAGGCGGATGGAAAATGCATGACGGAACGCTGTGGTTCGCAACAATCAAAGGAATCGTGATTGTCAATCCGAACAATCTGTTAAAAAATACCGTTGTTCCTCCGGTCGTTATCGAAAAAATCATTGCCGATGGATTCGTTGTTGGGGAGCAGTCAAAAAATAAAATGCATTTTCCGTTGAACGATCTTTCATTTCATTTTGCATCGTTATGCTACCGCGTGCCGGCACGCATTCAGTACAAATATAAGCTCGAAGGTTTTCAATCGAATTGGGTTGCTGCAGGAAATCAGAACAGAGCAGAGTTTACGCATTTGCCGGCGGGAGAGTATACATTTCGTGTCATTGCCTGTAACGATGATGGCGTATGGAATATGACCGGCACTTCTTTTTCATTTACACTGCCGCCGCCATTTTGGGAAACATGGTGGTTCTACACTCTTGCTGGTCTTATTGTTTTTGGATCGACCATCGGGGGAGTCCGATTTTTTGAATTGAGGAAAATTAAAAAACGAATCGAACAACTTGAACATGAAAAAGTTCTCGAACGCGAGCGTTCGCGCATTTCAAAAGATATGCACGATGATATCGGATCAAGTCTGACACAAATCGCCATCCTCAGTGAGCTTGCGAAACGGAGTGGGCAAAAAGAATCTCAAACACACCTCGAAAAAATTTCTTCAACCTCTCGTGAAGTCATTGACAACATCAGTCAAATTATTTGGGCGATCGATCCGAAGAATGATACGCTGGAAAATACGGTTGCGTATCTGCGCGAATATATTGCGGAGACATTCGAGACGAGCAAAATGGCGGTTCTATTTGAATTTCCTGATGACATTCCTGCCGTTGAAGTTGCGTCGGAATTTCGCCGCAATGTGTTTTTGACGGTGAAGGAAGCAATTAATAATATCATCAAATATTCACATGCCAATAGAGTTCTCTGTTCTGCGGTGATAGACCGGTCTCGATTTTCGATCTCAATTACTGACAATGGCCGCGGATTCAATAAAGAAGAGATTTCGCGCTTTGGAAATGGATTAAAGAATATGCAGAAACGGATTGAAGATATTGGTGGAGTATTTTTGATAGAATCCGAAAGTGGTAAAGGAACAACCATTTCATTTTCAATTATGTTGTAATCGGCTCTCACAGCTGCTTGCGGAGCGAAATACTACTTTCGTGTGATTGTGAGGAGAATAGATTAACCGTAGATTATACTGTCTATGCAAAACAACACTATCAATGTTGCAATCGTTGAAGATCTTGACGATATCAGAAACGGGTTATCGCTGCTCGTTAACGGATCGCCCGGGTTCCATTGTGTTGGAAGTTTCCGCAATGGTGAAGAGGGTCTTGCAGAAGTTCCGAAATTAAATCCTGATATTGTCTTGATGGATATTGATATGCCGAAGATGAATGGCATTGAATGTATCCTTCAATTAAAGCAAAAGCTTCCTGCTCTTCAAATTATGATGCTGACGGTGTTTGAAGATGACGAAAAAATATTTCAGTCGCTGCAAGCCGGTGCCAGCGGGTATTTGTTAAAAAAAACTCCTCCGGCAAAATTATTGGAAGCAATTCAAGAATTGCATACCGGCGGATCTCCCATGTCGAGCCAGATTGCGCGAAAAGTTGTCGACGCATTCAAGAAAATGGGTGAATCGAAAAGAGAGACAGAAAACTTAAGTGCGCGGGAGCAGGAGATTTTATCCTACCTGGCAAAAGGGTTCCGCTATAAAGAAATTGCCGATGCGCTTTTTATATCCGTTGAAACAGTCCGTACCCACCTTCGCAACATCTATGAAAAATTGCAGGTTCGTTCCCGTACTGAAGCGGTATTGAAGTACTTGAACAAGCAATAGAGTTATTCACTGAGTAGTTGGACAGTCGATCTTTTACCTCTTTCGTCATCTTCCTTCTGCTTTCATACTTCATCCTGTTAAAGATTACTACTTTTGTGCGATTGAAAAAGTTTTCATCTGCGTATATCTTTGTTGCAGCTGCGATGACATTTTTTTATTCACAAATCTAGGGGAATATGTATGAAACGGTGGTTACTCTATTCTGTATTCATTGGCACTCTTTGCTACGGGCAACAATGGAAGGCAACAGCATTGGCTTATGAAAATGTCAACGATGTGACGTCGCGGAAAGGGACTTTGTTTGCGGCAACATCAACAGGGCTGTTTGTTTCGTACAGCGGGGGCAACACTTTCTTCAAAGTTACGCTTCCGTCCCCATCCCCACAGTACACATATTCATTTGCTGCTATCGGTGATTCGCTTTTCGTATCAAGCGGACAAGGAGTTCTTGTGTCTACAACAAACGATACGGTTTGGGTAAAAGTAAATGCGTCTCCTGCCTCAGGATATTTTTTTTCCTATAATGGGATCCTCTTCAATACCAACAGTAATGTCCAACGTTCCAGTAACCGTGGACAGACGTGGCAGACTGTTGCAAACATTCCCTCATCATTTTCGGGTGGAGAGTTTACGGCGATAGGATCGAAAATATTTTACGGAATGGCGTACGGAAATGGCATATTTAAATCAACAGATGCAGGTATCATCTGGGCTCAAGCGAATAGCGGTTTCGGGAAAGACACAAATATTATCTCTCTTTGTGCAGCGAACGGCGTTTTGGTAGCAAGTTCAACAACAAGTCCTACAGATTCGAACATCATTTACCAATCAAGTGATGAAGGAGCAACCTGGCAAAGAATTGCGAAGCAGCCGGTTTCAGGCATGCTTCGCTCGCTGTATGTTGTGGGAAATTCGATTTTCGGTGAGGCGTATGGAAAATTGTACAGGTCAACAAACGGCGGTTCTGCCTGGGTGAATGCCAACAGTGGATTATCCGCAAGTATTACTTCAATCGGCTCCTTTACAATCGTTGGAGATACTCTGTATGCCGGTACATCCGTTGGCGTTTGGAAACGGCCATTGAACGACTTTGGTATTACCAATGCTCGTGTGTCAAATAGTTGGCTTCCCATGCAATATTCGCTTTCACAAAACTATCCTAATCCTTTCAATCCAAGCACAACTATCGAATACCAAGTAACGAAAGCAGAAATCGCATCGTTGAAAGTGTTCGATCTTCTCGGCCGCGAAGTTGCGACGCTGGTAAATGAGCAAAAATTGCCGGGAACATACAAAGTGAATTTTGATGCCGGAAATTTATCCAGCGGGATGTACCTGTATCAATTCAGGGCTGGCGCAAATACAGAAACAAAACGAATGATATTGATGAAATAGGCCTTGTCACCTTCACACTATTATCCTTATTAGGAGTGCTTCTATGAAACAAAGATCTGTTCTGCTTGTATTGCTCATTTCAGTATGTGCCATCCTTTCGATCGACTGTGCAACAATCATGAAAGGGAGCGAGGGAAACGTCCTGCTGCGCAATGCACCTGGCGATTTGCGAGTAGAGAATGGCAGCGAATCACTTTCCATTTCAAGAATGGAAGACACCGAAGCGTACGGTTTTTCTGAATCGTTCAAAGATGAAATGAACAGCACGCAGACGACGTACTATGCGTACGGAATTACGCTGCCCAATACCAGCGAATCATATACGCTGACATTGAAGAGTGGCGAGAAATCTGCCACCGTCGTTCTTAAACCGAGCATGGCTATGCGATGGTTTTGGATTGATTTGTTTATCGGTGGATGGATTGTTGACGGCATCACCGGAAACTGGCATGAACTTGGACCGGAAGGCGGCAATCTGAAAGAAATAGACGTATCGAAGTATTTGAATTAAGAAAGGAAGAAAATTTGTTGTTCTCCTGGGGAGGATGAACGACAAATATCGCTGGCGCGGAATGTTGAAGGCACATTCCGCGCCTTAATTTTTAGTAGATCACTTTGTTCAGCGGATATTCAATTATTCCTTCGGCGCCTGCACGTTTCAATTGAGGAATAATTTCACGCACGACTTTTTCTTCAAGAATCGTTTCGATGGCCACCCATTCCGGATCTGAAAGCTGAGAGATCGTCGGTTTTCGAAGTGCCGGAATCAGTTTTGTCACTTTCTCGAGATCGCTTTTCCGCAAATTCATTTTCAATCCAACCTTGCTTCCGGCGTTGATGGCTCCGATCAACAACATTGCAAGATTCTCGATCTTTTCTTTTTTCCACGGATCTTCCCAGCTTTTTTTGTTGGCAATTAATTTTGTGTTTGATTCCAACACGACGTCAACAATGCGAAGTTTATTTGCGCGAAGCGAACTGCCTGTTTCGGTTACTTCAACAATGGCATCAACAAGATCCGGCGTTTTTACTTCCGTGGCGCCCCACGAAAATTCTACTGAGGCATTCACGCCATGTTTCTCTAAATACGCTTTCGTGATCCCGACAACTTCTGTCGCAATTCGTTTTCCTTCAAGATCTTTCACGCTTTTTACCGGCGACGATTCATGCACGGCGAGGACCCACTTTACTTTGCGCATCGATTGTTTCGAATAGACCAAATCGCACACGCTCACGACGTCAACACCATTCTCAATAATCCAATCATGTCCTGTTAGCCCGGCATCGAAAACTCCGTCTTCGACATAGCGGGCAATTTCCTGCGCACGGATGAGCATCGCTTCTAATTCTTCGTCATCAACAGAAGGGAAGTATGACCTGCTGGAAACGGAGAAATTGAATCCTGCATGGCTCATCAATTGCAAGGTTGATTCTTGAAGGCTTCCTTTGGGTAAACCGAATTTTAATTTGTTCATAAGAGTTCGATCCGGAATGCGGACTCATGCCCGTTTCCAATAATGTTTTTAGTGTCCGAATGTATAGGCAAATAAATTTATCGAGGGGAAAAATACACTGTACAGAAGCCACATCACTGTGCCGATGGAAAGGGGAATGGAAAGATTGTCGTCAATCTTCAGTGAGCCGGCTTCAACGACCGTTCCGACTAAAGCGCTGAATGTCCCGATGAGATATTCCATTGGTGCATATTCGATCTTTGGTGTAAGGAAAATAACGATCGTCCCAAAAACAAAAAATGCTAAACTTCCTTCGACACTTTTCTTGAGAAATTTTCTTTTTCCAAATCGTCTGCCGATCAGGGCTGCCATCGAATCTGAAACGATCAAAATAGAGAATGCGGACAGGACGATCAGTTTCGGGAACAGGATAATGCACAACGTTGCGGCGATCAAGACATTTGTCGCACCGTTCAATCGTTTTGAGCTTTCGTCCAGTTCATGTTTTCTCAGCATAAACCGGAAAACTTTGTAGAACAGATTTGCTGTTGGTTTGTGATAATATCTAAGGAGATCGACAACCAAAAATGCAAACGTGACCGGCACGATGAGTTGCAATGCCGTATCACGTTCAATAAAATAATAGATTATCGGAATACTAAGCGAGCTAAGGTGGATACCTTTTCGAGCGAGTTCTGCTTTGTAATCAATATTCGCTGCATCGATCATACGTATTACTTCTTACGCGAGCGAATTCCTTTTTTCGGCTCGCTCTTTCCGTTTTTTTCTTCCGTTTGTTTCTTTTCCATATCGGCAACCACTTGATCAATAATGTGTTGCGGAATGACCGGCGCTGCTGGTTTTGCGTTCTGCGTCGGCACGCCGTTTCCATTTTTAACTAACGGAGGAAGTGTCTCGCCGCGAAGGACTTTATCGATTTCTTCGCTGTCTAATATTTCGCGTTCCAGCAAAATGGTGGAAAGGGCATGAAGCTTATCGATATTTTCCGTAAGAATTGTTGTTGCCCGCTTTTCTGCAACCGAAATAATTTTTTTCACTTCTTCGTCGATCGTTCTTCCTGTATCGTCGCTGTAGTTTTGATGTTTAGTAATTTCACGTCCAAGAAATAATTCTTCTTCTTTTGCGCCGTAGGTAATCGGGCCCATCTTATCGCTCATGCCCCATTCACATACCATTTTTCGAGCAAGATTGCTGGCTCGTTCAATGTCGTTGCCGGCACCGGTTGTCAATTCGTTGAAGACCAATCGTTCGGCCGTTCTTCCTCCAAACAACATTGCCAAAAGTGATTCAAGATATTTTTTGGAATACGTATGTTTTTCATCCATCGGAAGCGATGTCGTAACACCGAGCGCTCGTCCGCGCGGAATAATTGTCACTTTATGTACCGGATCAGATTCAGGAATAAATTTCGCCACCAGCACGTGTCCTGCTTCATGATAGGCAGTGATCTTTTTTTCTTTATCAGAGATCAGCATTGATTTCCGTTCTATTCCCATCATCACTTTATCTTTGGCTTCTTCAAAATCAACCATCGTTACTTCTTTTTGATTTTTACGGGCCGCAAGCAGTGCAGCTTCATTAACAAGATTTGCAAGATCGGCTCCCGATAATCCCGGTGTTCCTTTTGCAAGAGTTTCAAGTTTTACTCCTGTTGCTAAAGGAATATTTCGCGTGTGCACTTTTAAGATTCCTTCGCGGCCGCGCACATCCGGTCGATCAACAACAACCTGACGGTCGAATCGTCCCGGGCGCATTAACGCCGGATCGAGGACATCGGGTCTGTTCGTTGCGGCAATTAAAATAACGCCGCTGTTTTGTTCGAAGCCGTCCATTTCGACAAGAAGTTGATTCAATGTTTGTTCTCGCTCATCATGACCTCCGCCTAATCCTGCACCGCGATGACGGCCGACGGCATCGATTTCATCGATAAAAATAATGCACGGGGCGCTTCGTTTTCCTTGTTCAAAAAGATCGCGAACGCGGCTTGCACCAACGCCGACAAACATTTCAACAAAATCAGCACCGCTGATTGAAAAGAACGGAACACCTGCTTCGCCGGCGACAGCGCGAGCAAGCAATGTTTTTCCGGTGCCTGGAGGGCCAAGCAATAAAACACCGCGTGGAATTTTTCCACCGAGCTTTTGAAATTTTGCAGGGTCTTTCAAGAACTCGATGATTTCTTGCAATTCAACTTTTGCTTCATCGGCACCCGCAACATCGGCAAATGTTACGCGGACTGAACCTTCATTCAGCATTTTTGCCCGACTCTTGCCGAACGAGAAAATCCCTTTCGTTCCGCCACCCTGCATTCTTCTGAAAATAAAAATCCAGACGCCGATTAAAATTATCCACGGCAGCGCGCTGATGAGCATGTTTGTCCACATGCTGTCTTCTTTCGAAATCGTAAACGAGACATTGTGTTGATTCCAAATCGCTACGATGGTGTCATCAATGTTTGTGTACGGAAGTGTGAGCGTGAATTTTTCAACTTTTATTTTCTTTCCGCCCGATGTCGTAATTTCCTGCGCTTCATGCAGTGTTCCGTGAAAGTCAAAATCATTAAAATTAGATTTCTTTACGGTCGCCTTCGCAATCTGGTTGTGCATCAGGAAATCCTGATATTGCGTAAATGACACTTCATATTCCGTTGTCTCGGCGCCTTTAAAGATCGTCATAATAAGGAATACCGCCATCAAAATGGCAGACCAGCTCAGCACAACACGAAATACTTTTCCCCAGTTAAATTCGTCGTCGCCTCGATTCGGTTGTTTTGACTTTTTCATCCTTGGCAGGAATTGCCGTTTTTCATTTTTTTCGTCGTTCTTTCGTTCTTCTGACATACTGCGTTCTCCAATAAAAAATTATTTCTTACTCTATTCTATGAGTTGACCTTGTCAACAATTTTATAGACAGCCGGAATATTCCTTCCGCGCTGTGCGTAATCTAATCCGTATCCAACAACAAAATCATTGGGGATTTTGAATCCGATGTATTCGATCGGGAAATCGATCTTTACCGCTTTTGTTTTGTATAATAGTGAAACAACAGCAAACGATTTTGGGTTCTGGGCAAGGATCAATCGTTTAATGAAATCGATGGAAAGCCCTGAATCAATAATATCTTCCACAATAATGATATGACGGCCCATAACCTGGCAATTTAAATCTTTCAGCAAATGCACGTTGCCAGACGAGACTTTAGCATCGCCGTAACTCGACAATTTCAAAAAGTCAACTTCACAATCGATGTCGATTTCCCTGATGAGATCGGCGAAAAAGATAAATGATCCATTCAGAATTCCGATGAAGATCGGAGTTTTCTCTTTATAATCTTTGCTGAGTTTTTTCCCAAGCTGCTGTATTCGTTCACGTATTTGTTTTTCGGTGATGTACGGAGCGAATTTTTCGTTATTTACGGTTACTGTTTTTTTTGCCATTGAGCGCTGTGATAGTTAATTGATAAGCATTTTTTGTTTTTTGCGTTAATTTAAACCGGTCATCCAATCGATAACCGGCAATCCACATAATGTTGCTTCCGCTTTCGATAACCGGAATTGTCTTTTTGTCCTTGCTCGAAAGCTTTTGATCTGCAAAAAAATCACTGAGCTTTTTTGTCCCTTTCATGCCCAAAGGAACAAAGGCGTCGCCGTGACACCATGATCTGACCACAATCGGAAAATGCACGCGCGAAGCATCAACATATTCTATAGACGGATGGTGATGCGCTTTATTGCCCGGCACCGGTGACTTTTTTATCGAAAAAATAAAATTTTCCGCTGCAATCGTTCCTTCATTATTGAGAGAAAAAGAAAATTCTTTCGGGTTAATTTTTTTTGTGATCAGGATTTCATGCTCAAGCCGCTCGGCGTCCCACTCTTTACTAATTTCAAACCGTTTTCCCTTTTGATTTTCCAAAAGATCAAGCAGGGAATTAATAGCCCTAAAACTTGGCTCACATCCAATGAAAGATAAAATTCGATGGGCAATCATTTGTTGGATGAATAGGTCTTCCTTTTGAATAGGATGCACTGAGATCCGATAAAGATCATCCTGTTTATCAACTATATTTGGAAAAAAGGAATCGATTTCCTTATTCACATAGTGCGCATTCGCATCAAAAATTTCAGAAGTCTCCAGCAATGTTTCTGCCAGCGATGGATTTATCCGTTTGGTAATCGCCGGGACAATTTTGTGACGGACAAAATTTCGAGTATAATCGTCTTTTTTATTGGAAGAATCTTCTCTGAATTTCAGTTTCCGGCTTTTACCATATTCTACAATTTCTTTTCGGGTGACACACAGTAATGGACGGATGATATCACCTCTGCACACAGGAATTCCTGTCATTCCTTCTAATCCGCTTCCACGAAAAAGATTCAACAGCATTGTTTCTGCATTATCATCCGCAGTGTGTGCCGTAACGATACGATCGGCTTTCAATGATTTTTTGAGATTGTCAAAGAACGAGTACCGAATGTTTCGAGCGGTTTCTTGAAGCGTCTGCTTTGTCTCCCGTTGAAGTTTTTTTGTTTCGGCTGTGTGGATGAAACACGGGAGACCATGTCGTACTGCCAACTCTCGAACAAATTTTTCATCATTATCCGATTCTTGTCCGCGCAATCGGTAATTAACGTGGGCAAGAATGACTTCAATAGTATAGATTTTCCGAAGATGAAGAAGAATATCGAGCAATGTTACCGAATCAATTCCTCCGCTGATTCCGATGATGAGTTTTTGATGGTTGTTCAGAAGTTTTTTTTTCTTAATAAACTGCTGAACTTTATTCACCACTGCCAGATATTCATCTGTTCGCTTCATATGTCCATTTTCGATCAAAATGAAGGGGAATTCATTTGATCAATCAATCGGCTTAACATATCGGGAAAATAAACTATAGTTTAAACACTAAAGTACGCAAAATTTAAGCCTTCTACAAGCTAAAGTTAACCCATCATCGTTTCATGAAATCTTGTCAGAAATTTTACCGGGACCACAAAAGCTGACTATCTCAATTTAGTTAACATACCATGAACGTGTGATTGTTCATTACTCTATAAAATAGTACCATGAAGCCGTTTCGCAATGCAACCAAATTTTTTTGTTTCAGGACAAAATCTATTCTCAAACATATAAAAAATCTTATGTGTAATTCAAAAAGTGATTTTAGAAATAACATAGTTTTCAATCATATCATTTCAATTTGTATCATCACAATTATTGCAGGTTGGAATTTGTACGCTCAGCCGAAGCCATTTTCATTGGCTCCGCTATTTCAAGACAACATGGTACTCCAACAAAAGAGTATCGTCCCTCTATGGGGGAAAGGAATTCCTGGCACAAGCATCGGCATTCGAGCTTCATGGGGAAAGAATGCTTCAACAAAAGTTTCAGCAGACAGTTCATGGATGGTTAAAATCGTTACTCCGAAAGCGGGCGGTCCATTCCAAATTTCCATTGGTGATGGTGCAGCAAAAACAGAGCTAAAGAATGTATTAATTGGTGAGGTATGGATCTGTTCCGGTCAATCGAATATGGACATGCCGGTTGAAGGGTGGCCTAAAGCCGATTCAACAGCGGAAGGACTTCAACAGGCAAACTATCCGAAGATCAGGATTTATAATGTGAAGCGAAATATTGCTGCCGAACCGCAATTCAATGCTACCGGGACTTGGCAGGAATGCACGCCAAAGACGGTGGCGCCATTCACTGCAGTTGGATATTTCTTCGGCAGGAAATTATTTGAAGAGTTGCATGTACCGATCGGATTAATCCAATCGACCTGGGGAGGAACGCCGGTGGAAGCCTGGACAAGTGTAAAATATATCAGCGAGCATCCTGACTATAAAAATTACGCAGAGACATTTGCGAAGGGGAAAATTGATAATGAAAATTATATGAAGTGGCTTTCGACTCGCACGATTATTACTGTTGAGGAACAACGTACTAAATCGGATTGGCGATCGTTGAACCTGAATGATTCTGTCATGTCTCAGAAAAACTTAAATGACAGCAGTTGGAAAGTAATGTATCTTCCAACTTTATGGGAAAGTATCATTGGAAATTATAACGGAGTCTTGTGGTTCAGAAAAAAAATTGAAATTCCATCAGCATGGAAAAATAAAGAATTAGTCCTTGAACTTGGTCCGATTGATGACTACGATGTAACCTTTGTTAACGCCGTAAAAGTTGGAGCTATCGATACCGGTGCCGGCTGGAATAAAAAAAGAATTTATACGATTCCTGCAGAGATTGTAAAAGATTCTATTGTTTCAATTGCCGTTCGAGTGCTTGATGTTATTGGCGGAGGTGGAATTTATGGGTTACCAGGTGAAATGAATCTTCATCCTAAAAATAGTGAAGAAAAAATCAATCTTTCAGGTGATTGGAAATATTCCATTACTGCTGAGTTTAGGAATAACAAATTATTTCTCTTTGATAATAAAGCCAAAGACTTTGAAAGCCGTCCCGAAACAGGCATAGAAATGGCTGCCCAAGTACCTACAGCACTTTATAATGGAATGATTGCGCCGTTGATCCCGTATTCGGTTAAAGGTGTCCTATGGTATCAAGGAGAAACAAACACCGGGAATCCCGAAGCCTACAAAACATTATTTCCATTGATGATTAAAAATTGGAGAGAAGATTGGAAAAATAATTTTCCATTTTATTTTGTACAACTTGCCCCATTTCAATATGGCGAGCGAACACAATCACAACGGTTGAGGGAAGCACAATTCCAAACTCTTTCTGTTCCAAAAACAGGAATGGCTGTTACGCTTGATATCGGCGATTCAGCCGATGTCCATCCTAAAGATAAAAGGAGTGTCGGCGAACGACTGGCACGATGGGCATTAACCAACGATTATGGAAAAAAAATTGTTGTCTCCGGTCCGTTATATACTTCGTTTACGGTTTCTGGCGATAAAATACTATTGTCGTTCACGTATGCGGATGGATTGAAAATAAAACTTCATAATGGCAAGACATATTTTCAAATTGCCGGAGCGGACAGTGTTTTTAAGGATGCTGCGGTAATCATTGAAAAGAATAAATTAATTGTTTCTTCTGTCGATGTAAAACACCCAATTGCCGTTCGATACGGATGGGGTAATGTTGTCTATGGAACATTGTTCAACAAATTCGATCTCCCGTCCCCTTCGTTTAGAACAGACGATTGGAAAGACTAGTTATCGCAAGAGCAATTTTTTGAGTTATACAATAATGCCTTATATTTATGGGGCATTATTGCTTTCAGGATATTCGTTGAATACGAATATCGCAACTCTATGTTTGTGAAATGTCCAGTGATGGAATTTAATTCTTCTGATTGCTAATGACCGGAGCAAAAACTACATTAAACCGTAATGCCTGCGATGATCAGAGGAACATTCTACGCCATAAACATGTGGCGCCGCTGGTACAAGCGTCGTAAGATTTTCGTATCCAAAATTTGCCGCTCAACGATAAACGATATGTATTTCCGCTTTCTAAAGATTACTGTATTCGCCATCAGTTGTCTGTGCATCCAACTTAAAGCACAAGATCGATCAATGATGTTTGAACGTTTCACCATTGAGAATGGTCTCTCTAATAATTCTATCAACAACATTTTACAGACAAAAGATGGATTCCTATGGGTTGCAACAAAAGATGGACTTAATCGGTACGATGGACAATCGTTCAAGCATTACAAACATGATCCTTCCAATAAAAATTCACTTCCCGAAAATTATGTCAATGCGTTGTTAGAAAGTTCTGACGGAACGTTGCTCGTGGGTACATGGGGCGGTGGTTTGTGTATCTACAATCCTCACCGGGAAACTTTTACGCATATTGAAGAGACAGATCAGACCGATGAATTCATTCAATGTTTGTATGAAGACAGAGATGGATTTATTTGGTACGGAACAGTCAGCGGAGGATTGAAAAAATATGATCTTAAAACGAAAAAAATTGTCGCGTACCGAAAAACATCTTCCGGAAATTTCCAATTTCCAACCAACAACATCACCTGTATTGTTGATGATGGAAGGGATGAACTTTGGCTCGGCACCGGAGATGCCGGATTATTGAAATTCAATCCTGCAACAGGCGCACTGCTTCAATCGACCAATCAACCATCCGATGAGAATACAATTTCAAACAACATTGTTCTCTCGATTGTTAACGATAGGAACATCTGTCTTTGGATCGGTACACAATCCGGATTTGATCGTTTCGATATTGCATCGCAGCGGTGGGCACATTTTCCTAAAATTCCAAAAGAAAAGGTACCATATCTCAAAACCACGGTTAGTCAAATTCTCAAAGATCATCTCGGAAGATTGTGGGTTGGAACGTATGAATATTTAGGACTTTTCCTTATCGAAAATACGGATGATCATTCGCCGCGGGTATTACATTTGCGGCGTGAATTTGATAATCTTTCCTCAATTATTTCCGACCGCATTCGCTGGCTCTATGAAGATCACCAAAATAATATTTGGATTGGAACCGAAGATGGACTCGCCAAACTTCCGGTCACCCAGCCGTTCTATCAATACCGACATTTGCCAATTCGTCCGACCAGTATTAATGGAAGAGTGGTAAGCAGTATTTATGAAGATGAAAATGAAATTTTGTGGATCGGCTTAGGAGGAAGCGGTGTTGACAGGATTGATCTTAAAACAAAAGAAGTAACGCATCATACTCGTCAAGCCAACAATAAAAATTCTTTAAGTGCCGATGATGTGACGGCGCTGTATAAAGATCACTACGGAATACTGTGGATTGGAACGATGAACGGGGGACTGAACAGATATAATCCGAATACAAAACAGTTCAAAAATTATCGACCAGACAGCCGCGATAGTACGGCCATTCGTTCAATTTGGGTGCAACAAATTTTAGAAACAAAAAACGGACAATTTCTTGTTGCTACAAATGATGGATTACAAGTATTTGATCGATGGCATGAAAAGTTTTATGCGTATATACCTGAGCTGGTAAACGATTCATTAACCATTCCTGCAACATTTTCTCCAAATGCTCTCTATGAAGATCGTGCCGGAACTCTATGGATCGGTACATGGTTGGACGGGCTTTTCCATTACAATCCGACCACAAAAATTTTGAAACATTATATGCCCGATGCAAATAATCCTTTTAGTATCAGTTCAAGTAAAATTACGTCCGTCATGGAAGATTCGCACGGCTTTCTGTGGGTCGGTACACACAGCGGCGGGTTCGATAAATTCGATACAGCAACAGAAAAATTTTATCAATACTCAATACTCAATGGTCTACCAAACGACGTGGTCTTTGGAATTTTAGAAGATGACCATGGGTATTTATGGGTCAGCACAATGAAAGGTTTGGCAAAATTTAATCCGAACACAGAAACATTTAGAGTGTACGATGAAACCGATGGCATTGTTCATAATCAATTCAATTGGCATGCATACTTTCGCAATAAAAAAGGAGAGATGTATTTTGGAGGAATCAATGGTTTCGTTGCTTTTTATCCTGATTCGATAAAAATAGATTCTCTTGCACCGCACGTTGCTCTTACCTCATTTAAAATATTTGACAAAGAAGTTTCGTTGCAGCAGTCGCTCACCGAAACAAAAGAAATTGTTCTCAATCATGATCAGAATTTTTTCTCGATTGAATTTATTGTGCTTGATCTGACGCCGCTCCAAAAACATCAGTTTCAATATAAGTTGGAAGGAGTAGATCCGCATTGGGTAAATTCCGGGACGCGTAGGATGGCATTCTATACGAATATTCAGCAAGGAACGTATTCCTTTCTCGTAAAAGCAAGCAACACCGATGGTGTGTGGGGTGCGCCGATTGCGTTAAAAATTATTGTGTTACCGGCATGGTGGATGACATGGTGGTTTAAATTACTTGTTCTCATCGTTATATCGTCGGCCGGTATTTTGATTTATCGATACAGAATACATCAGCTTTTAGAAATTGAACGAATTCGATTCAATATCGCAAGTGATCTTCATGACGAGATTGGGAGCAATCTGAGCAGTATCAGTGTCGACAGCCAAATGCTGATGCAAAGTAAAGCGATCAGCGAGACAGAACGAGAGCTGTCGTCTGATATTAGCAGAACGGCACGAGAGACGGTTGAAGCAATGAGAGACATCATCTGGTTTATCAATCCGAAAAATGATATTGGCGATGATATCATCTTTAAAATGAAAGAAACAGCATCGAAAATATTGATCGGAATACATTGGACGTTTGATGTTTCACCGGAAGTTCGTTTTGATGCGTTTGATCTGGAAGTGCGCCGTCATATTTTTCTTATTTATAAGGAGACATTGACCAATGTTGTCCGCCACTCCAAGGCGACACAGTGCAGTATTGAAGCAACAAGAAGTGGTAACCGTATTCGGATCGCTGTTCAGGATAACGGAATTGGATTCAATGTTTTGAGTGTAAAGAAAAATAATGGGATCGCCAATATTTATCATCGTGCTGAAAAGATTCATGGACAGATCGCATTTACCAGTGAGGAAGGGAGAGGAACCCTTCTGGAATTATTTGTTTCGACAAAAAACACCCATCAAGTATCGATAAAATAAATGTTCATTGCGGAGCGAAGAATGACAGAGTTTCTCTGGTTAGGCAATCCATTTTGCGATATCCTTTTACATTCTTTTCGGGCAAAAAATGACACGAACGTGTTATGGCATAATGCTGTTGAAGATACTACTTTTACATTGAAAATATTTGTATGAAACACACACCGCGCAAGGATGAATTGACAAAATCAATTACGATATGGGTCGTTGAAGATAATACGAGGTACCGCAAATCGTTATCGAGTATGATCAATAATACGCCCGGAATGAAATGCCCTCACACATTCGCTACGTGTGAAGAAGCGTTAATTCTTCTCAATAGCGACCACGCTCCAGAGGTTATTTTGTTAGATATTGGATTGCCGGGAATGAGCGGTATTGATGGAATTGAAAAATTCAAGGATCTCTTACCGAATGTTCATATTGTCATTCTTACCGTGTACGATGACAATGATAAAGTATTCAACGCGCTTTGTGCCGGCGCTTCAGGGTATCTGCTAAAAGATTCTTCTCCCAAGAAGATCATTGATTCGATCAAAGAGGTTCTTGCCGGCGGTGCGCCTATGAATATGCCTATTGCCCATAAAGTGCTCGAAATGTTTGCACAGTTCAAACCAAAAAAATCTGATTATGGATTGACGGAGCGCGAAAAGGAAATATTACAGCGGATGGTGGCCGGTCTTACCATACAACAAATCGCCGATAAGCTGTTTCTTAGTTTTCACACTGTCAATACCCATCTAAGAAATATTTATACCAAACTTCATGTCAATACGCGTTCCGGTGCTGTGTCGAAAGTCTATAAAGAAAATTTACTCTAACCGTTCTTACTGTTGAGAAACTCAATGAAGCATTTTAATTTCATGAAAATATATTTTTCATTTCTGCACTTTTGTTTGACCTCGTTCGTCATTCTCCTGCTCTGTACGGAATCTGCTTCGGCAATGGAACCAATCAGGGTGATGACTTTCAATATTCGATTGGACAGTCCAAACGATGGCCCGAATATTTGGACGAACCGAAGAGCCAACCTTGTGAGCATGATCAAATTTCACAAAGCGGATATCGTTGGTTTTCAAGAAGCACAAAAACACCAGTTAGATTATATCTTACAATCGTTGCCGGAGTACGGCTGGTATGGTGTTGGCCGTGATGATGGCAAACAAGGCGGGGAATTTTCGGCCATTCTTTATAGAAAAGATCGATTTGATACGGTGGCAACATCGACGTTTTGGTGCTCACAGACTCCGGAACATCCCGGGTTGGGATGGGATGCTGCTTATCAAAGAATAGTTACGTATGGAAAAATGAACGATAAAAGAACGAATACGATCTTTTATATGTTCAATACACATTTAGATAATGAAGGCAAAATTGCAAGAGCAGAAAGTGCAAAACTGATAAAGAAAAAAATGGAGTCTGTCTGCGGCGATTTTCCCGTCATTCTCACCGGTGATTTTAATTCTGAACCGGACTCTGATCCGTATAAAATTATTTCCTCTATGGATACCAGTTTTTCTATCCGATTGCTCGACACTCGTACAATTTCCCAAAATACTCCCCATGGCCCACGCGGGACATTTACAGGGTTTGATATCAACGCTAAACCCGCTGCTCCGATCGATTTTATTTTTGTGAAAAAAGGAATATCGGTTTTATCCCACGGCACTCTTTCGGATTCATTTGACGGGTTTCTTCCTTCAGATCATTATCCCGTTCTTGCAGAAATAATTTTTTAGCTTGCCCCTCTTTTAAGGAACTATCGGTGCACCGTTTGCCGTTTTTTCCCTCTTTTTCGTTCTGCTTTTAAGATACCACGTACGTGGGATTGTTCATTGGTGTGTAAAAAGGTACTATTTAAATGATTTTTGCGTTCCATAAAAAGCATAATCGGCTCTTTAAAGAAGGTAGCGAACCACAATAAAATTGTTTTATCAGTGCAATAACTTCAGTCAATGATTAATCATCCTTTAGACAGCAAATTACCGTCTCGTGAAATTTTTTAACATTCCATTTTTACTCTTGAGGCACAACGTAATGCAAAATTTTGTATGCCGAATTCTCTTCATCTTCTGTGTTTCTTCTTTACTTGCACTCTCACTCATTGCCGGAACCACGGGGAAGATCAGCGGTCGAGTTACCGATAAAAACACGGGTGAAGCGCTTATAGGAGCAAGTATTCAAATTGAAGGAACGACGCGCGGCACGGTGTGCGATCCGGATGGATATTATTCGCTGATCAATCTTTCGCCGGGAAAATATACTATCATCATCCAATTCATCGGTTACCACAAAACAACAGTGCGTGACATTGAGGTGAATGTTGAT
This sequence comes from Ignavibacteriales bacterium, assembly GCA_037443785.1. GTDB lineage: Bacteria > Bacteroidota > Ignavibacteria > UBA10030 > UBA8401 > JAQUOA01. Next base: position 66,118 of record JBBINR010000011.1, read on the forward strand.
TTAACGGCCAAACGTGATGCGCAGCTAGTCCCTAACAATATTGAAATGGATGCCGTGTTAGTTCAGGCGGATGTTCCCATTGTAACAAAAGACAGAACATTTTCTGCCGCTGTTGTTTCTTCTACGCAAATTGAAGCAATGCCCGTTACGGAAGTCCATGAAGTGATTGCGTTGCAAGCCGGTGTGGTGCAAGGGTCCGATGGCGCTCTGCATTTTCGCGGCGGCAGATCGCGTGAAGTGGGTTATATTATTGATGGAGTGAATGTCACGAATTCATTCAGTCAGGATGGAGGGAACAATGTGCAGATCGAAAATTCCGTTGTCCAGCAAGTCGAAGTGATCAGCGGAACATTTAATGCAGAATATGGCGCAGCACAATCCGGAATTGTAAACATTGTTACAAAATCTGCCGCGGAGAAATTTTCCTTTAATGTGCGTTCCCAAACCGGGGAATGGTATAGTGTGCATGCTTCAACGTTTTTAGGAATCGACAAAATAAACCCTTTTGCGAATCGCGATGTGCAAGCAAGTGTGTCCGGGCCTATTCTTCCTCACACATTGAGTTTCTATGCATCCGGCAGAATGCAGAATGATGAAAATTATCTCTGGTATGAAAAGAGATTTACAGCACTGGATGGATGGAAAATCGCAGCGTATCAACGATGGTATGGCGAGCATTTTTTAGCGAACCAGCAAGGCGGAGCGATAAATATCCCGGATTCTCTTTCGACCGGTGATGGTTCGCAAGGTCCATTGAGTACGTCAAAGAATCTTTCACTGCACGGCAAACTCGATTATTTTTTCTCTTCTGATCTACGCTTGTCATATCAACTATTCTTTGCTGATGGAAAATCTCAGGGCGGAGATGCGAGCCGGCGATATCAACCGGATGAAACATCGACATCGATCACACGATCATTTCATCATTTTATTTCTTTGTCGCATACACCGTCTGAAAAATTCTTTTATAACGTTCGAGGTTCATACCAATATAATAGAGGTGATTCCTATTATCGCAAAGATAATCGAATTGCCAGGTATCCGGGTGATGTGGGGATTCAACCGATATCTTCTTTCTCCGAAGGGTTTTCTCTTGGCACTACCGGCGGTATCTATCGAGGGAATGATGCGAAGAACTATCGCAAATTATATTTATTAAACGGAGATGCGAACTGGCAAGCGGATAGAACGCAGTTTATCAAAATGGGTTTTGAAGTGAAGCAGCATGACATCAATACCTATTCGCGGGGTCCGGTCGAAACAGATGATTGGAGCGAAAAAAAATGGACAACTGCAATTAAGGGAAATAATCTGTCGTGGAATGATTACTGGTCGGCAATGAAAACCTATTGGGACACATTAAGCATTCAACGCTATCGGAGTGTTGCCGACAGTGAAGTGACGCGGTATCGTGATTATACTATCCGCCCATTAGAGGTTGCCGCATATCTTCAAGACAAAGTTGAATTGGGAGATGTCATTATGAATCTTGGAGTGCGTCTCGATGCTTTCCAGCCGAATGAAAAAGTCGTCGCCAACCCTCGCGTTGAGTCGTACTCTCTCGGAAGTACCATCAATTTAAAAAAGGCTCCATGGCAATACCAGCTCAGTCCTCGATTTGGCCTTTCATTTCCGATTACGGTCACCGGAGTTTTTCACGTTGCGTATGGGCACTTTTTTCAAATGCCAAGCTTTCAAAAATTGTATAACCAACCGCTTCATGTTTTAACGGCGCTGCAGCTTGAAGGATTAACGCTTGGTAACGCGACGCTGAAACCCGAACGAACCATTGCTTATGAAATAGGATTGCAGCAAGGCCTTACGGAAGACGTTGCCGTTGATGTTACTGCCTTTTACAAGGATGTAAAAAATTTGCTTGGTATTGAGGCACTATCGACCGTCGATAATGTTTCTTACTACCGTTATATCAACCGCGATTATGGAAACGTTCGTGGACTCACATTGGCGTTACGGTACGGAGGAAATGGTTTTATTACGGGATTTGTGAACTACAGTCTTCAGATTGCAAAAGGAAGCTCCTCCGATCCTGAATTCATACAGCTGATACAGACAGCGACAGGTGTTGGCGGACAGCCGGTGGAGTTTATTGAACGTAAGATCATTTCGTTGGACTGGGATCAGACGCACACATTGAATGCCGTGTTAACATTTCAAGAAGCCTCTCATTGGAGCCTGTCATTTATCGGATCGTTCTCCAATGGCCTGCCATTTACACCTGTCTTTGTAGAGCGAAAAGATATTGCTGTTCGGGAGTTCTTAAATGCAGAACGTAAACCAACACAATGGAATTTAGATTTGAAAGCGCAAAAGATGCTGCCGCTCGCCGGCGTAAATACAATTTTGTTTTTGAAAGTAAATAATGTGTTCGATGTCCTCAATGAGTCGCAAGTCTATTCGTCAACGGGAAGAGCAACCTACAATGCCCGAAGTGTGCGGGATGAAGAGCTTCTTCGTGACAAATTGAAACAGGAAGGTGTGTTCACATTGAATGAAGTCGATGCCCGGCCGACGTGGTATTCCGAGCCACGGCGTATTGAGTTTGGTTTTGAAATCAATTTTTAATCTATAGAAAATTAACCTTGATGAAACAGTATAACCGAAGAGTAAATTTCAAAAGCCATATTATTTTTTTCGTCTCACTAAGCATTCTTGCCGCCGGCACGGCAATTTCACAACGCAAGGCAGAGGATGTTGAGAAGGCCAACAATAAAGGTCAAGCGATTTCACTTCGAAATTCCCGCAGTCTTTATTCACCCCAATTTCTCTCAAAAGTATCTGCAACAGTCGGCAACGCACGATTCCTTCGATACGGAAAACACAATGGCAATTTAATTGAAACAGGGTTTATTAATAATACCTCGCTTGCCAATAATTATCTCAACGGCAGTTCATTTGCAATGTGGCCGAAAGGAAGCGGAACGGTGTACGGCTATGCCTTTGTATTTTTTGTCGGTGCCAAAGTGGTAAATACAAACGGAGATTCCATTGCAATCATTTCTGAATCGTACCGAAGGCAGGGCGGAGATTTTGCACCTGATGCGTCGCATACATATCAGTTTCAGCCGCTGCCCGGATATTTTAATGACCGTTCGACGAATTCTCTTGCGTGGACATATGGCGGAATCTCTGAAGATGTTGGCATCGATGGAATTCCAAACACTCACGACTTTGGTGAAAACGATGGAGTGTTACAAACGCAAGAAGATTTTAACGTAAACGGAATTCTTGATAAGGAGCTTGTCAATACGCCGAACTGGCCGGCAATGAGTCATTTAAAACAAACGTGGCCAAAGGTATGGCCGCCACAAACTTTTCCGGGAGATCCGCGTTCGGAAAGTGATTCACTTACCCCCGGTATTCGCGATGGAAGATGGAACGGAGAATTTGGCGCGTATGTTCGAGCCGATCAAGAATCGTATTACGCTGCCGATGATCGGGAGAACGATGAGTTTTCATATTATCCTTTTGGAGACTCACTTTCAAAAAGACCTTTTCCGAACGGCCGAAGAGGTTTAGGCATTACGGTTGAAACGCGCGGATATCAATGGTCGTCACGTCTTGCGGAAGATATCCTTATAAATATTTTTGACATCACAAACTTTGGGAAAAAATTACAACGATCAATCGTTGGAATGTTCGTCGATCCCGATATGGGCGGTTCACTCTCAGGCGATAACGCAAGTTTTGAAAAGGCAGATGATATCACGTATGCATGGAGTGATGGTGATGTGTCGAATCTTGGTTTACCGCTTGGATATTTTGGTTTTGCATTTTTGGAAAGTCCCGGAATAGCTCATGATGGAATTGATAATGATGGCGATGGTCTCATCGATGAATCCCAGGGCAATACTATAGATGAAGACGGCGATTGGGAAAAATTTTCGGATGCAAATGTTGACGGGGTGTGGACCACGGAAGATGCCAATAAGAATGGTGTGCTTGATCCTGGAGAGGATACCAATGGAAACGGCAGACTTGATTACGAACCACTCAATGACGATGTCGGCTCGGATGGCATTGGACCTGATCAGAATGATTATACCGGCCCGGATGCCGACGGCACTGAAGGGAATGGAAAACCGGATCAAGGAGAACCCAACTTTGGTTTCACAGACAACGATGAATCGGATCAAGTTGGTTTAACTTCGTTTTACCTTACGGATGTAAATAATGCTTTGTATGACGATGAGCTTTTCTGGAATAAAGAAATCGTACCGGGACAATACATTACCGTCCCTGGTTATGATCGTGATATCAGTTGGATATATGGCTCTGGTGAAGTTGCCATCGACAGCGGACGAACGAATACGCAGCGGTACGCAATCGCACTTTTATTCGGAAACGATAAGGCGGATATTCTGCGCAACAAAAAAACAATGCAGGTTATTTACGATCACGATTATAATTTTGCAAGTGCACCGCGTGTACCTACGGTAAATTTTCAAGTGTACGATAAGAAAGTGATTCTTCGATGGGATGATGCCGCTGAACGTTCAAAGGATGCAATTTATGGTGCGGACTTTGAAGCGTATTATATTTATAAAAGTACTAATCCAACGTTTGAAGACATTAAGACAATTACCGATGCCTATGGCAATCCATTATTGTTTCGCCCCGAAGCAATTTATGATTTAAAAGATGGGCTGTCGGGTGTCCATCCTGTCAGCATTGGCAGCGAGATTAACCAGGCAAGCGACTTGGGTATCTCATATAACATGGGGACAGATAGCGGCATTCAACATTATTTTATCGACAACAATGTTCAGAATGGACGGGTATATTATTATGCCGTTGTATCCGTTGACAAAGGATATGATGCGGATTTCTTTGCGCGTGGGCTGACAGACCGCTCCGGGCTGGCTATTATCTCGCCCACAGAATGTTCTGCCAATATTCTTCTTGATGATCTCGGACGGCCCGTCTCAGCCGATCGCAATATCGCAATTGTAACGCCGTCAGGACCGGCATCGGGATATGTATTTCCATCGCTTTCATCTCAAGGCATCACACGCAATACAGACAGTACCTATGGAACAATTGGGGTAGATATTTTTGAACCATACAAAGTCCATCCCGGAAATTCATATCAAGTAACATTTGACGATGATAGTTCTTTCAAAGACTACAGCACCAAATTTACCGGTTTGACAAAAAAAATAAAATTGTATAACACGACGACGAATACTTTGTTAATGAGTTTAGTCTATCCTAATACTGATGCAGTAAAAGAATTGCTCTATGAAGGATTTAAACTCACTCTACATAATAACGATACTGTCGGAATCAGTTCAGCCAAATGGAAAGATAATATTAATAACATTGTCGGTTCTCCAAAGGCGACAGGTTTTGGCGGTTTTCCGGTTCCACGCGATTATGAAATTCGTGTCAAAGATACACTGAATACTGCCGACACATCTCTTAACAACATTGCAACAAATTACCAAATATGGGACGTGACAAATCCGGACAGTGCATTTCGAGTAAAATTCAGATTGACGGAAACCGGTACTGCAGCGCTCAAAGGTAAATTGAGCAACAATGATCAAGTCATTATCACCAGCGAGCTCAATAGACGATTATGGATCATCGATTTCACGTACCCGCTGTCCATTCCATCGTCGAAATATGTTTCACCTCCTGTCGGCAGTGTTTTCCTTTTTAGGACGACAAAACCGTTTGACCGTAATTCTCATTTCGAATTTAGAATTGACGGGAATCTTGTCAGTTCATCAAAGATAAAGGGTGAACTTGAAAATATTTATACCGTTCCTGATCCTTATGTTGCCGCAAGCAGTTTAGAGCAGCATTTGGTGAGCCTCGATGCGGGAAGAGGAGATCGCAGAATTGATTTCGTCAATCTTCCTTCGCAATGCACTATTTCGATCTTCACGACAAGCGGAAGATTGGTGCGCACGATCAATCACAGTTCGTCAATAGCCAACAGTCGCGAGCCATGGGATTTACGGACAAAAGACGGACTTGAAGTAACCCATGGTATTTATCTCTGGGTAGTTGAGGCGCCAGGAATTGGAAAAAGAATTGGAAAACTTGCGGTGATCAAATGAGCCAACAAAAACAGATTTGGATTATGCTATTTATTGTTTTGGTATCAATATGCAATGCTGATACCGGTCCGGGCAAAGTGACGTTTGAATCAAATGTTTCCGGTGTCGGAACGTCGGCGGCTGCCTTCTTGGAAATTGGAGTCGGTGCACGTGCGGCAGCGCTGGGAAATGCGTATACGGCATTGGCCAATGATCCAACGGCATTATATTGGAATCCTGCCGGTGTCGCATGGGCAAGCTCAATGCAAGTTGAGATTATGCAAAACAATTGGATCGGAGAAAGAAATCATCAGTTTGCCGGAATCGTCGTACCGTTAAAAGGGTGGAATGCATCACTCGGACTGAGTTTCATTACACTTGATTTCGGTACACCGCAAAAAGTACGAACAGTCGATCAGCCGGATGGTACGGGAGAATTGTATGATGCTCGTGACATTGCATTTGGATTAACGTATTCCATGGCATTGACAGATCACTTTTCTTTCGGTCTCACCGGTAAATATATTCAGGAACGCATTTGGTCAGTATCGTCCTCCGGTTTTGCCGTTGATATGGGAATTATGTATAAAACGGGTTTGCAAGGATTAACGCTCGGTGCCAACCTTAGCAATTTCGGGACAGAATTGCAGTTAAAAGGAAATCGACTTTCCATTACGGTCGATCCGGATAAAAACAATTACAATTTCGACAGAGTTGAAGCCACATACACGACAAATTCATATCCAATGCCTCTTTCATTTCGTTTCGGTGTTGCCTATGAAAAGCAACTCGAATCATTCGGCTCTATGCTCCTCTCTGTTGATGTAACACATCCAAGTAATGCGACCGAAAGCATATCGTTTGGAGGAGAATATTCCGTTTTCAATCTTTTTTTTCTCCGAGCCGGATATGAAAATATGTTTGAGAGAGATCATATCAATGGGCTGACACTCGGAGGCGGTGTGGATTATTTTGTCGATCAATCCAACTTTGGTGTCCGGCTTGATTATTCATGGTCAGAATGGGGACTATTGGGTAATGCGCAACGAGTTTCCGTCGGTGTTGTGTTCTGATGAAATTTAAACCAATGATAGTGAAAAAATATTTCCAGATTTCCGGTATTGTTGTTCTCCTCTTTGGCGGGATAGCTGCGATCTGGATGATGCGCCAGCCGGTGCCTATGCCTCAGAGCATTCAATTGTCAGATTCTGTCGTCGCAGTCATCGGCGATTCATATATAACAACGTCTGAATTGCGATTAGCATTTGAGACGGCACATCCGGTTTTAAAACAAGGAGTATCCAATCGTGAACGGCTGTACAGCGTTTTAGCGGCAATGCTCGCCGAAAAAATTCTTTCACAGGAAGCATCCCATCTTGGATTTCAAAAGAATAAACGGATCGAACAATTACACGATGAATTTCAACGAAATGCCGTTGTTGAACACGTGATCGCGGCGGATGTCGATTCACGAATCGCTGTTTCTGATGACGAAGCAAACGAAGAGACGTTGAAATCGCTTGTCACTTTTAAATTCCGATATTGGATGGAACCAAGCAAGGAGCGCGCGGAAAAGATCCAGATGCAAATGCACCGTGAAGGTTATGGCGCTGTCGTTCAACGACTCGTTCGACAAAATCCTGAACTTAAAGGAATAGCGCTTGAGTTGGAATCCGATTATTTGCGATGGACGGAGATTGATCCAAAGTTCTATGAGGCGATTAAAAATCTTCCGATTGGTGAAATTTCTGCTCCTGTAGAGTACGATGGTGCATTTTATCTCCTCCAAATCGAAGACATTCAGCGCAATGGCATGACGACGATGCAGTTGGCCAATTCTCTTCCAACGTCAAAAAAGATTATCTACGCCAGGAAACGCCTGGCTGCACGGAAAGCATATGTTGCGGCATTGATGGAGCCAAAGAATGTAAAGACCAACACTTTTTCATTGAGTATTTTGACGCAAGCGGCGCAAGAATGGTACACTTCGCCAACATTAAACTCATTGGATTTTTTTACTGCCCTTGAGAAAGCAGGTGAATTCTATCCGAAATTGCTAACGTTTAAAAAAGAGCAAGAGCGAATTCTTGTAACGACTACTGATAAAAAATTTTCCATTTCAGAGATCGCTCATGGTCTTCCATTGCGTAAGATCATGAAAGAGTTTAAACAACCGTTTACAGGATTTGCGGCGTATACGGCAGCTTCCGTTCGTGATTATTATCTGGAACAAATTGGAGTTGAAAGACAATATCGAAATGATCCGGAATCATTGGAAAATCTTCGCGTGTGGAATGACAAGTGGTTGTATGAAGAATACCGGCTAAAATTTACATTACAACGAAATATTGGAGATAATGATTCCGCTGATCCGAATTTCAGAAAGTATATCGTACGAAAAGATCAAAATTTTCTCATGCAAAAAATAAATTCATTAGTTGGCCGATATCATCCTCAAGTAAATAGAACAGTTCTTGATACAATACAAATGAATGAACCGGTTAAATCACGAAATATGCCTGTTTCATTTGTTCGAGGTGGAATGGATACCCCCGCATTCCCCACGGTGGGCAACGAGTGGCAGAATGAAATTTCAAGGCTGAAAAATATTTTTACAATACAACAAAGCAATAGCATCACCCTTCGAAACAATTAACCATAGGAGAATCATCTATGAAACAATTGTTTACAATGCTCGTCATTGCAGTCATGAGTTTGTCGATTGCCTTTTCTCAGGTATTACCTTCTGCCGTTCCGGCAAAAAATCTTAAGGGATACTGGACATTTGATAATCCATCAACGCCATTTACTGCAGCGGTCGGGATGGATTTAGTGAAAGATAAAAATGCGGCTGCAACGGAAACCATTTCGTCAATTGATGGTCCGACAATTGGAAACAAGGCTGTTCACGTTCCAAAATTTAATTTTTTACGCTGCACACCAGGATTAAATGCGAATGGGACAATCGACACATTGAAAAAAGTAAACCGCTATTCTATGGTGATAGATTTTAGAATTAATACTCGGGGCGAATGGAGAACGTTTTATCAGACTGATCCGACCAACACAACCGACGGAGATTTATTTATTCGTAATGCAAGCGGCACGCAGGGGCACAGTATCGGGCGCGCAGTGCCGGGATATTCGTATGACACAATTTCGGCCGGCCGATGGTACCGCCTTGTTATTGTTGCAAATCTTGGGGTTGAATTTAATCTGTACCTCGATGGCAATCTTCTGCATAAGGGGAATCCAATGACACCCGACAATAATCAGGCGCTGGAATCGGTGAATGGTTTGGATGAGCTTCTTTTTTTTGGCGATGACGACGGTGATAACGGAGAAATTGATGTTTCTGAAATTGCATTATATGACACCACATTGTCAGTGGAACAAATTGCCGCGATGGGAGGATATGGATACCTTGTTCAAGCGAAAGATCCCGTCAATACTTTTGATATGACAGATGCTGCTGAAGTTTTGAAATCAACCATCGGAACCGGTACTTTGGCTTTGAAAGGCCCCGGCACATTGAAAACTGTTACGGGTCCGAAACAAGGACGCAATGCTGTTCAGCTTCAATCCGATCAATATCTTGAGTTACATCACAGTATTGTTGCCAATGGAACGGAAGCAAACGGAAGAACGAATCGTTGGTCGGTGCTCATCGATTTTAAACTTCCCGATCTTGCACAAGCCTACGATCTTTTCCAGACTGATTCTACCAATACAACTTCTGCCGAACTTGCCATTAACGACGTCGGGAAAGCGGGCTGCGATACGCTTGGATATTCTGACAGTGTTGTTGTCGTTGCAAAGAAATGGCATCGTATGATTATGGCTGTTTATGGGGGCAGTGTTGCAACCTATTATGTCGATGGGAAAAAAGTTTCACAGAAATCCATTCTTCCGGACGGCCGTTTCACACTGGTTCCTGCTGCGAATGGAAAATTTGGTTCTTTGCTCATTGGTGCACAGTCGGTTAGTTATCATCCAAATATGATTGAGATTGGTCAAGTGCAATTGTGGAATCGTTGGGTCGATAGTTCGACAGCAAGTCTTTTGGGAGCGGTTGATACTTATTCGGATCTTGGGACGGGCAAAGGCGGATCGTCGGTGCTGTTAGATGGAACGACGGCGAATATGTATGTTCGAGTTCCATCAAAACCGCAATATAAATTCGATTCGACAAAAAGTTTTACTGTTGAAGCTTGGATCAAACCGTTTAGATTATGGGACGACGGTGATCCTGCCATTATCAGTAATAAAGATTGGAATGCCGGCAGCAACGCAGGATGGGTTATTGCCCTTGATGCAGGAGGAGTCTGGCAGTATAATATCGGTGACGGGGGGATTAATACAAATGAAAAACATCGTGCTGATATCGATGGTATTGGATTGGTCAATGATGAAAAATGGCACCATATCGCTGTTGTCGTTGATCGTACATCAAATTTTGCACGCGCGTATTTTGATGGTGTGTTAAAAAAGAGCGCAGATATTTCTACGGTAAAAAGTGTTGACACCGACTATGATTTAAATATTGGTCAAGATGGTACCGGAAATTATGCCTGGGGGTACAAATATGGCGGTTATATTGATGAGGTTCGTATTTGGGGAACTGTATTGGATTCGGTAACCCTAAAAGGTTGGATGTTTAACAGCAGCAATATCTCCGGCCACCCGAAATACTCAGACTTACGCGGCTATTGGAGATTTGATGCAATTGCCGGAGACAGCACACCCGATGTTTCGAGTTATTCAAACTGGGGAACACTAATGAATGGTGCTTCACTGCGTCGTTCCGATGTGGCTTTACCGGTAATTGATGCTGGATTACCAATGCCAAGTTTATTTGTTCTCGAAAATGCTTATCCGAATCCGTTCAATCCATCTACAACCATTCGATTTTCAATTCCGTTCAAGAGCAGAGTATCATTAAATGTGTATAACGTTCTTGGTCAGCACATTGCCACGCTATTTAATGGGGAAATAAATGCAGGTATATACAATACTGTGTGGAATGCTTCCAATAGTGTATCACAAGTAGCTTCGGGAGTTTATTTCTATCGTATCGATGCCGCGGGCCTCAACAACGAACATTTTTCTTCTTCCAAAAAACTGATTCTGACGAAATAATACTCTTCGTTATAAGTGAAAGTATGACGGCCGCTTTTTACCATTAAAGCGGCTTTTTTTTGTCAATGGTAAAATGCAGGTGCTTTGCAGTTTTTTCTTTCAAGAAATATCCATTTTTATTCGCCAAGGCAAGATAGCACGTTCGTGGGATTGCCCATTGATGACTAAAACGGTACTATTTATAAGTTCCAGAGAAGAGTGCAATTTTTTACGTCAGCTATCGAAGATATTGAAATTTTTTATTCACCTATATTTTCATCAACGCAAAGGTAAGCTATGAAAAAAAGCTATTTTCTTTTTGTCATTCTGTTGTCATTCTACAGCGTTTCGCTGCTGTACAGCCAAATACCTGCAAAGCAGGGCTGGTGGAAGTTTGATGATGTTGCAAACATTTTAAAAGCCGACATCGGATCACCATTGGAATTAGTCGGAACTCATCAACTTATTGACGGCCCGGATGTTGGCAACGGCGCAGTAAAGATCGGTGTCGGAAGTTATTATAAGCTGAGACACGGAATGAATCCCAATGGTGGCGGTGCCGGTAAGCTGGTAAATGAATATACAATCATGATTGACTTTAGAGCACCCACCATTGGTGCGTGGAAATGTTTTTACCAAACCGATTCAACGAACGCAAATGATGGTGAATGTTTTATCAACAAAACCGGCGCAACGATTGGAGTTGGTGCGACCGGCTATTCATTGTTTGGCGTTACAGCAAACGAATGGTACAGACTTGTTCTCTCCGTAAAAAACGGTGTGCAATATAATTATTATATCGATGGTCAAATAATCAAGGCGGGGACTGTTCAACCGGTTGATAATATTCGATTTGCACTTGATAAAGCATTGTTGATGTTCGGTGATGATGATGGTGATGACGGAGAAATTGATTGTGCTGAAATTGCTATTTGGAATACCGCACTTTCCAATGCTGATATTCTCCTTCTCGGAGGATTCGGACACGAATTGGATAAGATACCTCCGGTTCCGCCGACAGGCGTACTTGCAAATACCGGCGGAGCAGGTTCATACTCAAATACGATAATATGGACCGATGTACCGGATGAACCAGGTTCAAAATATGATGTCTATTTCAGTGAAAAATCTTTTGCCAAAATTGATTCCACAATAGAACATCTTGCTCCCTATAATATTGCTTTGGGTACACAGGTAGTCACCCATGCTCTTCGCTCGCCGGTAACCGATCAAGACATTACGTATTTCTATGGTGTCAACGCCACGGATGCCTTGGGAAATGCTGGTTTAGTTGCTCTTGCACCTGCTTCCGTAACGACAAAAGCAAAAGGTGTTCCGGTAATTTCTCCAGCAGCGCCGGTAAATTTTGTTGCCGATGGCGATTTAACCGAATGGGCATCAATTCCTCCAATATCCTTGAATGCTTTCGGTCCAAATCCGACGGCACATTTAGTGGCGGGTGGAAAATTAAATGATAGCCTCGATCTTTCTGTAAAAGTGTATCTCGCAATGGATGCAAATAACTTTTATATCGCTTACGATGTAGTTGATGATATCGTTTCTGTCGATACAAGTTCTTCTGTCTCAACATGGGCAAACGATGCGCCGGATATAAATATTGGTTTTTATGATTGGAGAGGGGCGGGGCATGCAGGATATAGACGAGGAGCGACACCCGATTATATGCTGCGGTTCTCTAAAAACCGTATTAACAATGACAAAGGGATAGGAAATGCTATCGTCATGTATCCCGGAGCAAATTATATCTGGAAGGAAAAAGTACTTACCCCGGGATATGTTGTTGAAGCAAAATTGCCGTTTACCACGATTGCCGGAATTGTTCCTGGTGACAGCGTGTTCGTGCCGAATGAAGGAATGCGTATTCCAATCGACTTTTCGATCAATGACCGTGACGCCGCTTCAGGACGAGAAGCGATTCTTAGTTACTCGTCGTTGAATAATGATAACTCGTGGATAAATATGTATAATTGGACTCATACATGGATCGGCAATAAATGGTCGCCAACAAGTGTTACCCGTAATCCTGAAATTGCAAAAACATTTGAGCTGTCACAGAACTATCCAAATCCCTTCAACCCTACAACAAAAATTATGTTCACCATTCCGCAGTCGGGATTGGTCAGTTTGAAGGTGTATGATGTTTTAGGTCGTGAGGTTGCAAATTTGGTTAATCAATTTCAAGCAGCAGGATCTTATACGGTTAATCTTGATGCTTCGAAACTTGCAACAGGAATGTATGTATACAGACTTGAATCCGGTTCGTTTAGTTCAGTAAAGAAAATGACATTGGTCAAATAATGCAAAGCGGGATTTCTGTCAAGAAGTATCGGTGATATAATAATTGGACTCACCGCTAGTACCTTTTATGGATGAGGTGCTGCTGTGCGCAAGGCATTCTTTTTATAAGGGCGGTGAGTTCCTTCATATTCTTTTAGCCGAAGATCTAACGTCTTCTATCTGGATTTAAAGCACTGTGGAACAAAATAATCCACAATGAGTGCGCAGGAGATACTGATGTGTTGTATCTCGAAAATTATTTCTATCTTACGCAAGCATTACTCCGTCGTTACCCAGCCTCTAAAAGCGTGCAAAGGTGCGCAATGAAAAAAATACACATCATCATTTTTTTAACGGTCTTCTTTCTTCTGCCATTACACGGACAAATCCCTGCAAAGCAAGGCTGGTGGAAATTTGATGATGGCGTAAATATCTTAAAAGCGGAAACTGGAACGGCATTGGAATTAGTCGGAACTCATCAAATCGTTGCCGGTCCGACGGTTGGCAATAGTGCGATACGAATTGGCGTCGGAAGCTATTATAAAATGAGTCACGGAATAAGTGCGAATGGCGGAGGTTTAAAAGTGAATGAATATACCGTGATGATCGATTTCAAAGTTTCAAACAATGATACATGGAAATGTTTCTTCCAAACAGATATGAGCAATACAAGTGACGGTGAATGCTTTATCAATCCCTCGGGCGGAACGATCGGCGTTGCTGCCACTGGTTATTCGTCTTTTTCTGTTGTGCCAAATGAGTGGTACAGACTTATCCTCTCGGTAAAGAATGGTACCAAATTTCAATATTATATTGATGGTCAGTTGATCAATAACGCAACTGTTCAGACGGTTGATGGTAGATTTTCCCTTGATCCATCGCTGCTGTTGTTTGCCGATAATGATGGTGAAGACGGGGAAATAGATTGTGCTGAAATGGCAATTTGGAATTCAGCACTGTCGACTGCAGATATCGCAGCGCTTGGCGGATTTAACCATTATATCGCTCCCAAAACTACCCCAATTCTTCAGTATTTACAATCTCCAACACCGACATCAATTATTATTTGCTGGCATGATACATCAACAGGGACAAGTGTTGAATACGGAACAACATCATCTCTTGGGTCAGTCGCCGCGGGTTCAAGTGAAATTATCGGTGCTTCGTACCGATGGCATACAGTTTTGCTGACGGGCTTAACGCCAAATACAGAATATTATTATAAAACCAAAAGTGGAAACAACGTTTCACAAGAATTGAAATTTAGAACTCAGCCTTTGCCGGGTTACGCCGGAAAAATTAGATTTTTACTCCTGAGTGATACGCATAATTCAGATACATCAAAACCAATGAGAGTGCTTACGGCGGCCAAGAAAAAAATTACGGAACTCTACGGCGCGGATATTCACAATCAAATAAACGCCGTGCTGCATTCCGGTGATATTGTGATGTCCGGAAACAATATTGATGAATTCCCAAAATTATATTTTGCACCAATGTCGGTGTTTTCCACTTCAATTCCGTTTCTTACCGTTCAGGGAAATCATGATGTAGGATCGTATTTCTATTCGTACATGAAATACGACAGCATCTCATTGGCCGTTCCCCCTTTCCCACCAAAGGAAGAATTTTGGAATATTCGTTTTGCTAACACGCTTGTTATAGGATTAAACACGAACGGTACGGCGGTGTACGGTACAACGCAAAAGAATCTGCTCGACTCAAAATTAGCAAGTGCCCAAGCCGATTCTACAATTGATTTTGTGATATGCTTGTTTCACCATCTTCCGTATTCCGAATTGTGGGGTGAAGGTGCCGGGTATTATCCGACCCCGAACTATGTGCGAGATGATTTGCTGCCGGTCCTTCAAAAATATTCCAAAGTTGTGCAGGTAAGTTACGGTCATACCCATGGATTTGAACGGGGAACGATTGAATCCAATACGAACGATGGTGATTTCCGTATTGTGTGCGGCGGCGGCGGCGGAGGGAATACCGATCGTTGGGGAGCATTTACCAATGTCGATTACCCTTCGATCCATGTTTCTCTCGATCATTTTTTCTATCAGATCGTGGAAATTGATGTTGCCAAAAAAACGTACATGGGTTCGATGTACAGTCTTGGAAATTCGAACAAGGCTTACGAAAATGAACTGTTGGATACATGGTATCGGAAGATTGAACAGCCTGCACCCGCTCCTCCATCGGTTTCTGATCCGACAATTCAGGTAAACAAAATTATTTTCAATACATCCCCAATCACTGGTATGGATTCAATTATGACTGTGCGGATGCAGGCTGCCTACGATACGTCATTCGCTCAAATTGTTCTCGATACCATGATACACTGGAAAGACATCTATGGTAAAGATGCGCAGTATAATCCTGTTGATAAAAATGCAGGGATGAATCTAACGAAACTTGAAATTCCACGGTCACGATTTAGGGATGGTGAATCATTCTACTACAAAGTGAAATATCGTGACCATAACTTGCGTTGGAGCAATTGGTCTAATCGTTCAAACAGTTTCGCTGTTGCCGGTGTAGGAAAGGAATTAGCGCTGCCTACGGTATATCGTTTGGAGCAGAATTATCCTAATCCATTTAATCCAACGACCAGCATCCGCTATAGTATTCCAAGAGAGGGAAAGGTGAATTTGAAAATATTTGATGTACTAGGGCGCAAACTCGTAGATTTGGTGAATAAATATCAAAGTGCCGGTTCGTATACCGTAAATTTTGACGCTTCACCTTTTACAACAGGTATTTATGTCTATAGGCTCGAATCGGGTTCATTCATCTCTACAAAGAAAATGATGTTTATTAAATAAGTAGTGCGTAATTCTTGAAACGTCATGGCTGTTGTATCGTACAACGACCGCATTTTATATGTGGTACACCCTGCTCTTTTTTTCTTCGCATTTTATTCCCAACAGATTTTATTTTTTGCTCTAATTCAAGATACCACGTACGTGGGATTGTCCATTAAAGCGTGATACGGTAATTTGATACTGCTTTACGATTCGTTTGTTTTGAAACGAATCGTATGGATATTTTCCGCGGCTTTGATTGAATTGATAATAGGTGCTATGCAAAAAAATATTCGATGTTGGTTTTCTTATTGTGCGGCATTTCAATGGTCTACGGTCAAATCCCTGCTCGTCACGGGTGGTGGAAGTTCGACGACGTGACAAATATTTTAAAAGCCGATGTCGGTTCAGATTTGGCATTAGTTGGAACACATCAAATTGTTGCAGGCCCGGAAGCTGGCAACGGTGCGGTGAAGATCGGGGTTGGCAGTTATTATAAAATGAAACACAACATTGGTGCCAACGGGGGCGGCACATTGGTAAACGAGTATACCATATTGATCGACTTTAAAGCGCCAAATATTGGTACATGGAAAACTTTTTTCCAAACAGATCCGAAAAATGCAAGCGACGGCGATTGTTTTATCAACACGACTGGAAATATCGGAACGCAGGCAACTGGTTATACTTCATATTCAGTGAAGCAAAATGAATGGTATAGATTTGTCCTTTCAGTAAAAAATGGTGGGCAGCATATTTCATACTTAGATGGACAGATAGTAAAAGCCGGAAGTCCGTCGTCAGTCGATGGCAGATTTGCACTTGATTCTCTCTTGTTAATGTTTGCAGATAATGACGGAGAGGACGGGGAGATTGAATGCTCTGAAATTGCAATTTGGAATTCTGTGCTGTCAAATAATGAAATTGCTCTCCTTGGCGGATTCGGACATATTGTTGATCCACAACCGGTTCCTATCGTCCCGTATTTGCAGACCCCAACTCCAACGTCCGTTTATGTTTGTTGGCACGACACATCATCCACAGGAACGAGTGTTGAATATGGCACAACCTCATCACTTGGTACAGTGGCTGCCGGTAGTAGTGAGCTTGTTGGCTTAACCAATCGATGGCACACCGTTTTGCTGACCGGATTAACATCGAATACGGAGTATAGCTACAAGGTAAAAAGTGGGGCAAATTCATCTGCGATTTTTACGATGAGAACGCAACCTGCACCGGGATATACCGGGAAAATTCGATTTTTGCTGTTAAGTGATACACACAATCCTGACACATCAAAACCGATGAGAGTAATAACGGCGGCAAAGAAAAAAATTTCTGAGCTCTACGGCTCCGACATTCATAATCATATGAATGCGGTATTGCATTCCGGCGATCTTGTCATCTTCGGAAGGAATGTTGACGAATATTCAAAACTTTTTTTTGCTCCTATGTCGGTTGTTTCGGCGTCAATTCCATTTCTTACTGTTCCGGGAAATCATGATCGTCCGGATAACGGGCGAGATGGAGATGCAGGACCAAACTATTACACATACATGAAATACGATAGCCTATCGTTAATGCCGCTGCCCAATCCGCCGTCGGAAAGATTTTGGAGCGATCGTTTTGCAAATACAGTGGTTATTGGTTTGAACACAGATGTTGCATCGTCACTTGGTGAAGTTCAAAAAATATTGCTCGATCGTAAATTGGCTGAAGCTCAAGCCGATTCAACCATCGATTTTGTCATGTGTCTTTCGCATCACATGCCGTACACCGAATTATGGGGCGAAGCAGTCGGTTATGATCCGGGGCCGAATTATGTGAAAAATGAGTTGCTTCCGATTTTACAGAAATATTCTAAAGTGATTCAGTTAACCTACGGGCACACGCACGGATTTGAACGCGGAACGATTGAATCAAATACGAACGAAGGCGATTTTCGCATTGTATGCAACGGCGGTGCTGGCGGTGGTACCGATCGCTGGGGGGCATATCAAAATACTGATTATCCGAACATTCATATATCGCTCGATCATTTCTTCTACCAAATCGTTGAAATTGATGTCGCAAAAAAAACTTTTGTGGGATCGATGTACAGCCTTGGAAATACAGATACGCCATACGATAATCAGTTATTGGATACATGGTACCGAAAAGTGCCGCAACAGGCTCCGGACGCCCCTTCGGTTTCAGCGCCTACATTTTTGCAGGATAAACTTGTTTTCCACTCGTCTCCCATGAGCGGTCCCGATTCGCTGATGACGGTGCGAATGCAGATTGCTTATGACACAGCCTTTGCGCAGATCGTGGTAGATACAATGGTGAATTGGAAAAATGTGTACGGCAGAGATGGACAATTCAATCCAATTGATAAGAATGCGGGAATTGACTTGACTAACCTTCAAATTCCAGCATCACGTTTGGTTCAAGGTAAACCGTTCTATTATCGCGTGAAATACCGCGACCACAATCTGCGATGGAGTGATTGGTCCAATCGTTCGAACAATATTACCGGTACGGCAAGGCAACAATCGCTGCCAACATCGTATGGTATAGAACAAAATTATCCTAATCCGTTCAATCCAACAACTACCATTAAATACCAAGTTCCTGTTCCCAGTTATGTTACACTTACAATTTATGATGTGTTAGGGAAAGAAGTCACAGCGCTTCAAAATGGGATGGTGAATGCGGGATATCATGAAGTGCTGTGGGATGGTTCTGCATTATCCTCGGCAGCGTACTATTATTTATTTACTGCACAGAAAGAAGATAAAACGATCTATCGCCATGTAAACAAAGCAGTATTGTTGAAGTAAAAACTAATTAACATTCTCAACCAATAAAAGGAGAAATACATGATGAAAAACTTGTTTCGAACATCCTTGCTATTGATAATAACAATAGCTCTTGTGTCCACCAGTGGATACGGGCAAACGCCTCAAGGAAAGTGGACGTTTGATAATGCATCAAATCTTACCGCTGCAGTTCCGGGGTTTGGAAAAGATCTTGTGCTTGTCGGATCGGATTCTGCCGTTACGGGACCCCTTGCCGGTAATGGTGCAGTGCGAATTCCGAAAGGAAGTTACTTTAAATTGGTACACGGAATTGCACCAAACGGCGGTGGCGCTTTGCGTGTTAACGAATACTCGATGATGATCGACTTCAGGCTTCCCGATACAACAAAATGGTATACGTTCTATCAAACCGACACAACAAATGCAAGCGATGGAGAACTTTTCGTTAAGCCGAATACGGGGCTGGTTGGAAATGGCAGTACCGGATACTCGACAACAGGGGTAACTGATACACTGTGGCATCGGTTAGTTGTCTCGGTAAAAAATGGAACCCAATTCGACACCTATTTAGATGGAGTGCTTATTAAAACCGGTACGCCTCAAAACATCGACAGCAGCAGATGGGCGCTTGAAAGTTTTGTACTAATGTTTGCCGATAATGATGGTGATGACGGTACGATGGATGTTGCTGAGCTTCAAATTTGGAATCGTCCATTAACAACGAATGAAGTTGCTGATCTTGGAACACCGATACCGGTAAAACGACAATCGAAATGGACATTCGATAATCCATTTAATCTTACAGCCGTTGCACCCGGATTTGGAAAAGATCTTGTACTTGTTGGAAATGATTCTGCGGTGGCAGGACCAAGTCCTGGTAATGGTGCTGTACGCGTTCCACTCGAAAGTTATTTGAAATTGACACATGGATTTGCGGTAAATGGCGGAGGAACATTACGTGTTAATGAATACTCTATTATGATTGACTTCAAACTCCTTGATAACACCAAATGGTACACGTTCTTTCAAACAGATACGACGAATGCGAGCGATGGTGAATTATTTGTTAAACCAAACACCGGTGTAATTGGAAATGCTACCACTGGATATTCAACGACAGGTGTTACAGATAAATCATGGCACAGGTTAGTTCTCTCGAATAAAAATGGTACACAATTTAATACGTACTTAGATGGAGTTCTGATAAAAGCCGGTACGGCTCAAAATATTGATAGCAGCAGATGGGCACTCGATAAATATTTGTTAATGTTCGGGGATAATGATGGTGACGATGCCGACATCGATGTAGCCGAACTGAGAATGTGGAACTATGCGTTAGGTGATGTTGACGTTGCAGGTCTTGGAAAAGTTTTTGTCGATAGTCTTGTTGTAGGTAAATGGACATTTGACGATGCCTTAAATCTCAACGCCGCAGTTCCGGGATTTGGAAAAAACCTCGTTCTTGTCGGAAAAGATTCTGCTATTGCTGGTCCGATCGCCGGAAATGGAGCAGTTCGAGTTCCTAAAGGAAGTTATTTGAAATTAACGCATGGATTCAAACCGAACGGCGGCGGCGTAGATTCACTTGCGCGTGTTAATGAATATTCGATCATGGTCGACTTTCGAATACCCGATCTTGCCCGATGGTATAATTTCTTTCAAACCGATACAAATAATGCAAACGACGGCGAATGTTTTATTAAATCTTCAGCAGGAACAATCGGAAATGCAACGACCGGATATTCGACGACAGCTGTTACCCCAAGCATTTGGCACAGATTGGTAGTTTCTGTAAAAAATGGAGTACGCCATAATTACTATTTAGATGGTGCACTTATTAAAGCCGGAACAGCTTCACCAGTTGATGACAGATTCTCACTTACCCGTTCCGTATTAATGTTTGCTGATGATGATGGTGATGACGGCGATATTGATGTCGCAGAACTCAGAATATGGAATTATTCGCTTTCGGATTCGGAAGTGGCAAAATTTGGTAAGGTCATTGTAACCGGAGTTCAACGCGATGAAGAAGCCGTCGCAACAGATTATGATTTGTCACAAAATTATCCCAACCCATTTAATCCTGCAACGAAAATTAATTTCTCGGTTCTTGCGGATGGCTGGGTGAGATTAAAGGTATACAATCTTCTTGGACAGGAAGTTGCCACGCTGGTGAATCAGCAATTACGAGCCGGAAAGCATATTGCAACCTTTAATGGCAGCACTCTTTCCAGCGGTGTGTACTTCTATAAGTTGGAAGCCGGTTCATTTACTTCAATAAAGAAAATGATGCTGCTGAAATAAATAACAGCACGTCGACACTGTCAGATATTTTGAACTGACAGTTTTATTTCACATGCCGCACTGATATACATATTTATCAGCGCGGCATTTTTATTTACGCTCGGGAGTTTTGAAAGTAATATTCTGATAGAGGTAAAAAGAGGCGATCGTACGTTCGCCTCTTTTAATTGATGCAGCAGCGAAGGTGATCTAAATCCCGGCAGGAGGTTATCCCGTTGTTGTGGAGCGGGAGATTGCGTTTCCGATGATCTAACCGGTTGAGCTACTTCACTCTAAAAAATTAAAAGATTTTGTCATTTTTATTTCTCAAAACCTATGTTGGTGATGAAGTTATTTTAGGTAATCGTTTGTTTTCACTAGGGTATATTCAGGAGAACATTCAAATAGATTATTTAAAATATTTAAGTGTCCGGCACCGAAAACTATTAAAATCCGGTCTGTTGGCCGTGCATTAATTTTTTGGATATTTCTAAATATTCTCAAATTTCTATTGAACCACCAGCCAGTGACAAAATCGGGTCCAAAAAATTCATCTCCCTTTTTTTCATACTTAAAAACGCTGATCAAATAATTGCCTAAATCCTTTTTAATATTATCGTGATCGTTTAATCGCCTTAGTTCTGCAAGAATCCCTTTTGTTTTAAAGAGCCTTTGAGGGTTAAAATTCTTTAAAGTATCAGGATTCTTATAAAAGAAATTCATAAACTTTTTACTCTCAATACTATCTTTTTCGTCCAACACACTGTCCTGGTTTTCATAAAATTTCCCCCATGTGTCAACGCAATACAATTTTTTAATGCTTGTCAATTTAGCAAGCCGGAAACCAATCTGTTCGTCTTCGCTTCTATTTAATTTGTATTCTCCTTGTAAGTATTTGTCGTACAGCGAATCATACGTTGCCTGTTTTTCTTTTCCTCGTTCAATAACAATTATCGTAGGTTTAAACTTTGCAAGCATATTGACGATGGAAATAATTTCGGTCTGGTATTGGGGATCAAGAACATCAATTTGATCGTTCGCTTCTATTTTCTTGATATCCCTATTCGGAAAACTAAAATGAAAAGTTCCTAAACTTAAAACCTCGGTTTTTTGTTCTTGAGGGTATGCAAAGGCACACAAAGCAAAAAGTAATAATCCTGTTGTGTGAAAAATTTTCATAACATTGTTCCATGACTAATTTGAGAATTGTGTGCTAAATTTTCATGGGATTATTCTACGGCTACTTTATGAATTGGTTGCAACTATCTTGCAGGATAGAACCAAATAATCTTTAATCAGGTAGGTAAAAGTTACGATGAATACTTCTATTGAGAATAGGCGAAAGATGCGCGTTTGGATAAAAACATAAATGCCCCCAGATTTGGAGGCATGAAGGAATCACTCTATATAGAAGGGTGAAAAAATCTTGAAAATGTGTAGCGGGGGAGGGACTCGAACCCACGACCTACGGATTATGATTCCGACGCTCTAACCGGCTGAGCTACCCCGCCTTTTGCATTTGCCGAACAAAATTACTCAAAAAGTGGCAAAAATCCAAAAGAAAAAACTACGGCACATCGATCGATTCGACAAAATTAAATTGCTCGAACGAACGCAATTTTTCCAGCGGGGTTTTTAATCCCAATTCTTTTCGCGGCTGTTTGTTGTTGTAGTCATGCAAATAATTGTGAACAGTTCGCTCTGCATCTTTCGCTGTATTAAAGGGAAGCGAAAGAAATGACTCATGAGAATCGAACGTCATCAATCGTTCAATGTATGTTAATGATTGAGATTGTTTTTGTGTCGGCACATGATGTTTGATTCCGAGCCTGCGCAGGTTGAGTGTAAATGCATGGGTTTTCGATCGTGATATTGCAACGCTGGTGAAGACATTGTCAATCGGTGTGCTGACATACCGTATCGGAAAAGGGAATACGGTAATAATTGTTTGAATAAAATCTAATGCTGATAGTGTCGAATGCCGGCCATATACTTTTCCCACTCGCAAATGAGTGCATTCGTCTACCGCGACATAGTAGTAAAATATTTTTTCGTGAATCGGGTGTTCAAATATTTTTACGAAGATGGTAATTCTATCGCCGGGGAAAAGAGGAACATTCGGTTTCAAGATTCTCCGTTTTCCCTTGGTAGCCTTCATATCGATGCCGCTCCGTCGAAGGATTTTCCAAATGGTATTCTCAGCAAGTTCTACGTCGTACCAGATCGATAAATACAACTGCAATCGTTTTTGTCCAAAACCGGTTTGTTCTCGGAGCATTTTTAGCTTTTGGACGATGTGTTCCGGCGTGGCTCGCGGATTGGTATGCGGCCTCCGAGAACGATTTTGCAGGCTGTCCACTGACGTTTTCGCTTGTTGATAGCGTTTCCACCATTTGTAAAAAGTTTTTCGGCTGATGCCGAATTTTTTACAGACCAGCGGAACCTTTTTTACTTTGTGATATTCTTCGAACCACTGCATTCGCTCTTCCGGCGTGGGAAGAATTTCTTTTGGTGTTGTATTTT
Organism: Ignavibacteriales bacterium; assembly: GCA_037443785.1. Lineage (GTDB taxonomy): Bacteria > Bacteroidota > Ignavibacteria > UBA10030 > UBA8401 > JAQUOA01. The sequence continues at coordinate 90,016 of JBBINR010000011.1, forward strand.
GCTCCATCACAACCTATCTATTTTTTTCAACTGATTCCCAAAGTATTTCAGCAATATCTTTTACCTGAACTTTTTCCGCGGCTTCTTTTGCTTTCACTCCGTCGTTCATCATCGTCATGCAAAAGGGGCATGCTGACGCAATTGTTGATGCATTTGTCGCGAGTGCTTCTTCTGTTCGCTCAATATTGATGCGCTTCCCGATTGTTTCTTCCATCCACATCCTTCCACCCCCCGCACCGCAGCAAAGCCCTTTATCTTTTGAGCGGGACATTTCAACAAGATTTGCTCCGGTTGAAGCCAATGTTTTTCGAGGAGAGTCGACGACATTATTATACCGCGCAAGATAACAAGAATCATGATAGGTAATTGTATCGCCGCTCTTTTTTCGTGATGAAACATTGATCTTTCCATCTTCAACGAGCTGGTTCAAAAAATCGGTATGATGAACGACTTCGAAATTGCCGCCGAACTGTGGATACTCCTTTTTCAACGAATGAAAGCAATGCGGACAGGTCGCAACAATTTTTTTCACGTTGTATCGATTCAGCGTTTCGATATTTTCCGTCATCAACGTTTGCGCAAGATATTCGTTTCCCATTCTTCGCGCCGCATCTCCGTTGCACTTTTCTTCTGTTCCAAGAATGGCAAATTTAATTTCGGCATGTTGCATCAATTTTGAAAATGCCGTCGAAACTTTTTTATATCTCGCATCATACGATCCTGCACAGCCAACCCAGAATAATACATCAATATTTTTTGCATCGCCAACTTCGGCCATCGTTGGAATATTTAATCCGTTTGCCCAATCAGCGCGTGTGGAATGAGAAAATCCCCATGGTGTAAAATTTCGTTCGAGATTATCGAATACCGTTTTCAATTCAGGGGGGAAACGAGATTCATTCAACACAAGGCCCCGGCGCATCTCAACAATTTCATCGACATGTTCAATGGTGACCGGACATTCATTTACACATGCCATACATGTTGTGCACGACCACAATTCATCTTCGGTAATGTAATGGTCGAGTAAAGCTTTGCCTGCAACATCCTGACGAGCTTCGACCATTCCCTCTGCAACTAACCGAGATTTTTCCGTTGTTCGTCTTCGCGTGTCGACAATTATTTTCCTTGGCGATAACGGCTTGCCGGTGAGATTTGCCGGGCAAACTGATTCGCATCTGCCGCATTCAGTGCATGTGTAACCATCGAGCAATTGTTTCCAGGTGAGATCTTCAATATCGGTTGCGCCGAATTTTGTCAATGTTTCATCCTGCAGATTGATCGGCTTCAGAACACCTTTCGGTCTTAATGAAGAGAAGTAAACATTTGGAATTGACGTTAATACGTGAAGATGTTTTGAATATGGCAAGTAGTTCAAAAATGCGAGCACAAGTCCAATATGAAGAAACCATATTGTCTCATGAACAAAATATGTCGTGCGCGAATAATCGAACAATGCAGCTATTGATGACGAAATAGGATAATTCCATCCCGCGGAATAAATTCCGAGGGCAATCCTTGTTCCGTTTTGAAATAATGTCGCTGTTACGATCAGTGCAATCCAAATTAAAATCATTGCGGCATCAAAGCTTCCATGTGCATCGACTTGGAGCCGCTTTACTTTGGTGATGAATCGGCGCCACAACGCCCCGATTACTGAGATAACAACAAGAACGCAGAAAATTTCCTGCGAGAAAGTTATGACACGGTAAAAATTGCCGAGAAACGAAAACGAGAATGATCCGAAAATTCCTTCAAGAATTGTTTCGATCACAACGAGAGAGAGTGCAATGAATCCCCAAAAAATCAGCGCGTGCAGTGTTCCGGCAATTGGTTCACGGAATAATTTTGTTTGGAGCAGTGCAATAGAAAAAACATTGTATAATCGCTTTGGCGGATTGCCAAACCGATCGTCAGATTTTCCGAGCCGCAATGTTTTGATTAAACGAGTTATACTGCGCGCGAAGAACAAAAGTGCGGTAAGAAATAGAATTATAAAAACGATTTGGTGTAGGTCCATAAATATTCCGTCTATAAAGTAGTCATCCTATTTTGTGTAAGGATGGTGAGTGATTGTGTTATGCTAAGTCAAGAGCAACGAGTGTTTTTCGTTCCTTGATATAATAGAGCGTTGTATGATCTACAAAAAAAGAATCCGGAACCGGATATGGTGTTTCTGCATTCAAAATGTCAGAAAATATTTTTTTATGTGTTTCGGTATTTTCAATGTACAGTGTGTTGACAAGATTTTCTTGACCATGCGTCGTCAATGATTTTACGGAATGAATATTAAGTGCTGTAAATTTTCCTGTATCAATAAATTCCACTGTCCGAATTGCACTTTTATTTCCCTGAGCGATTTCGTTTACGAAACGCTCAACGTTCTCATTATCGCCGCCATGCGATTGGGGAAAGATGAAATCAGTTTTTTCGAGTACGATTTTTCCATCAACGGTTGAAGGGAGTGCGTTCAATTCTTCAATGAAATTTCCATCCGTTTCATTCAATTTATAATACACACGCCGCTCAAACAGATCGCGGTAGCCGTACACAAACGGTGAATGTACGGTTAGAAGTGCGCAATCATTATTGCGCCATAGTTCGTTGCCGGTTGCTGCATCAACACAAATAATTGTTTTATGCTCCGGCATGTCCGGCTTTTGAAATCCGTGTAAGAAAAGCTTCTCTCCGGAAACGCCTTCGACTCCGATCCACCACAATTCGGAAAATTGTTTTCTCTCCCAGAGCGTGGTTCCTGTTTTTGCATCAAGGCAAAAAAAAGTTACAGATTTTTTATCGGTATTGCGGTCTTCGCCGATGATAAATCCCTTTTCCGAAAACATTAACCGCCACAAAGTGTGTGCTGCTGAAAACTGCCAGCGCGGAGTGATTGAATTGCCTGAAAATATTTGTGAAAGTCTCATGCACCAATAAAATAATGTAAAACCGAAAGATAAACAAACAAAAAGCCGAGTGATGAGCTCGGCTATATGCTTTACTTCTTTACTTTTCTTATGAATGACTAAAGCTTGAAAGAATTGCAGTGACAATGGCTCCAAAGATTAAGACCCAAAGGACGATTGCAATCACTGCGAAAATGAGTGAAGCTTTTGCAAAATTTGCTTTATTCGGATTTGTTCCGCTGCCAAATCCCCAAACGAACAGCATGACCAAACCGACAATTGGAATTGCGGTAATGAATAATGTGAGCAGCCATTCACCGATGGTGATGGTTGGGGATTGTTGTTGGTTCTGCAATGAAGGTATTTCCATAAGTCCTCCTCTAAAAGATGTAGGATGGTGTTGGGTAGAGAGAAATATTTGTTCTTTTTTAGGAAATAGTCTTTATCATACGCGCAACCTGATGAGCAATTCCAATATTGTATTCAAAAGTTAATTTTTTGTGATTAACGAGGTCAATCAATGTTCCGATGAAACACAATCCTGCAGTAAAAAGGTAAAGAATACCCATGCCCGTTTCTCCGATAAGAAATCGCTGAATACCTCCGACTCCAAAGAAACCGACAACGGTGGCAATCAATATTGTTTGAGTATCTTTTCTCCGATTTGCATAAACACTTGCAAATTGTTGTGCCTGACTGTCGTTCATGTCTTTTATGATTCCCTGAACATACGTCATTTCATCCGGCTCAAGCATTGGCAGAAGCTGCATAACGTTTGGCATAAGAACTCCTTATAAAGATGAATAATGTTGGTATCGAAAAATATTTTTTGAAAGATGATAAATCCGTTGCCCAAGTATTATGGCGGCCGGTATCCCAAGGGGATGACATTTCAACGAGGCAACAATATCTCCATGTAGCACATAGGAAATTGAACGTCCTAATCCGCAGCCGGGGCAGAAATCGAATCCGAGATTATGAAGAGGGCACAATGAAAATAATTGAGGAACAGTAGGATCAATGACGCTAAAATAAATCAGGGCAGAGCACCAAATGCCGATTTCCAGATTGTAATAAAAGAAGTTTTTCATGCGAATATCGAATTTGTTGATCGAAACTATTGCTTTTCTGTTCGAGAAGCAATACGTAATTTGAAACTTGAAGTCGGTTTGCTTCTCTCTCGAATTCTTGGTACCTTTCATTCACATCACCAATAATTATTGAATTTTTTTCTCTGGAGGATTAAGACAATGGCAGTAAAAGTTGGAATTAATGGATTTGGCAGAATTGGCCGTCAAGTCATCAGCGCAATGGCTGATAAAGGCGTTCTTGGAAAAGAAATTGACGTTGTGGCGGTGGTCGATGTCAGCACCGATGCTCGATATTTCGCCTATCAAACAAAATATGATTCGATTCACGGGCACTTTAAAGGAACAGTAAGCAGTGAAAAGAGCAATCCTTCGATTGCTGAGGATGATGTTCTCGTCATCAACGGACACAAAATTAAATGCGTTTTGGCGCAAAAAGATCCTTCACAATTACCGTGGAAAGAATTGGGCGTCGAAATCGTTATCGAATCGACCGGATTATTTACCGATTCAGAAAAAGCAAAAGGACACCTTGCAGCAGGCGCGAAAAAAGTTTTGATCTCTGCACCGGGCAAAGGCGATGTGAAAACAATTGTGATGGGTGTGAATGATAACGAATATGATGCAGCGAAACATGTGATCGTTTCGAATGCTTCATGCACGACAAATTGCCTGGCTCCGGTTGTTCATGTTCTTTTAAAAGAAGGAATTGGAATCGAAACCGGTTTGATGACAACAATTCACTCATACACGGCAACGCAAAAGACCGTTGATGGTCCTTCCAAAAAAGATTGGAGAGGCGGACGTGCAGCAGCAATCAATATTATCCCTTCGACGACGGGTGCTGCCAAAGCAGTGGGTGAAGTTCTTCCTTCAACAAAAGGAAAATTGACCGGCATGTCGTTCCGCATTCCGACGGCTGATGTTTCTGTTATTGATTTAACATTCCGCGCAACGCGAGATACATCAATTGAAGAGATCGATTTGCTGATGAAGAAGGCGTCCGAAACATATTTGAAAGGAATTCTCGGCTACGCGAACGAAGAGCTTGTATCGACAGATTTTATCCACGACGAACGTTCGTCCATTTACGATTCGCTTGCGACCCTTCAAAATAATTTGAAAGGCGAAAAGAGATTCTTCAAAGTCGTTTCCTGGTACGATAACGAATGGGGATATTCAAACCGCGTTGTCGACCTGACGGTGAAGATGGCGAAAACGAAGTAACACTGAACGATGAAGCAGCCGTTGCGGCGGGCTTTATCGGAAGTAATTTGAACAAGGGCTGAACCTCGATGCGCGAGTTCAGCCCTTTTGTTTCTGATTCTTTTTACCACAATGCAAAAATGAAATTTTTTCGCCGTGACGCGAGAAAAGAAAACGAGATACGACAATGAATAAAAAAACAATTAAAGATGTTGACCTTAAAGGCAAACGCGTGTTGATGCGCGTTGATTTTAATGTGCCGCTGAAAAACGGCATTATTCAAGATGACATTCGAATTCGCGCCGCACTTCCGACGATCAATTATGTGCTTGAGCAAAAACCGAAATCGCTTGTGTTGATGTCGCATCTCGGCGATCCGAAAAAAGATACGCAGAAGGCAAAAGAGAAAGCAGAAAAAGACGGTAAACCGTTCGATGAAAAAGCATTCAGTGACGGAAAGCATAAAATGAAACCGGTCGTCGAACGTCTATCATCATTATTAGGCAAACCGGTAAAACTTGCGCCGGCGGCAATTGGAACAGAAACAAAAGCAGTGGTTGATGCCCTTGCTAACGGTGAAATTGTAATGTTGGAAAACACGCGCTTCCACAAAGAAGAGACGAGCAAAGAATCGACTGATCGTGAAAAGATGGCGAAAGACCTTGCTCAATACGGTGATGTGTACGTGAACGATGCCTTCGGTTCGGCGCATCGCGCTCATGCATCGACGGAAACAGTTGCCCATTATCTCCCTGCTGTTGCGGGCTTCTTGATGGAAAAAGAGCTTGCATACTTAAGCAAAGCAACCACAAATCCGGTGAAACCGTATGTTGCAATTCTTGGCGGAGCGAAAATTTCAGGCAAGATTGATGTGATTCAGAACTTGATGGGAAAAGTTGATGCGCTGTTAATCGGCGGCGGAATGATGTTCACCTTTTTTAAAGCACAGGGATTTGAAATCGGTAAATCACTGCTGGAAGAAGATAAGATCGATCTCGCCAAAAAATTGATTGACGATGCGAAAGCAAAGAATATCAAATTGCTTCTTCCTGTTGATTGTGTTGTCGCAGAAAAATTTGACAATGATTCTCCAACGAAAACGGTGACCGTAAACGCAATTCCTTCAAATACCGTTGGAATGGATATTGGCCCGGAAACAATTGCAATATTTAGCAAAGAAATTACCGGTGCAAAAACCGTCGTGTGGAATGGTCCGATGGGTGTGTTTGAAATGTCGAACTTTGCCAAAGGAACGAATGCGATTGCCGAAGCGTTAGTAAAAGCAACGAAACTTGGCGCAACAACAGTTGTTGGCGGCGGTGATTCCGCATCAGCAATTGCAAAAGCAGGATTGGAAAAGGAAGTATCACACGTTTCAACCGGCGGCGGTGCTTCGCTGGAATTTTTGGAAGGAAAAGTTCTTCCCGGTGTTGCAGCATTAAACGATAAATAATTTATTATACTTAAAACCTTGCAGGTTTTAACAATCTGCAAGGTTTACTATATTTACACTATGGCATACAATCGATACGGAAATTATTATAGACCAAGTTTTTTTGGGGGATTTCAATTCTTTCCTCCGGTGATCAAAGTGTTACTCATTACGAATGCGGCTGTTTTTCTTGGAATGATGTTTCTCGGAAATTTTCGCATCGGGGATTTTTATTTTGAGCAATTCTTTTATCATGCCTTTGCGTTGTGGCCGCTTGGTGCCGGATTCGGCGTGTGGCAGCTCTTCACCTACATGTTTATGCATGCGAGTTTTACGCACATCTTGTTTAATATGCTTGCTTTGTGGATGTTTGGAATGGAATTGGAACATGTGCTGGGTTCGAGAAAATTTTTGATTTATTATCTTCTCTGTGGTTTTGGCGGAGGTCTTGCGAATTTATTAGTCGCTCCGTTGTTCACATCGGTTGGTCCGACAGTCGGCGCATCCGGAGCGATTTACGGTGTGCTTCTTGCCTTTGGGATGTTGTTCCCTGATCGCTTGATCTATATTTATTTTTTGCTTCCAATTAAAGCGAAATATTTCGTGGTGATGTATATGGCCTTTGAAATTTTTTCGGTTGGAAGCATGGACGGCGTTGCACATTTTGCACATTTGGGCGGAGCACTTGTCGGTTTCTTATATCTTATTGCCGATGGATATACATTCGGATCGACATTCTCGCGAAATCGCACGGAGAATATTTTTTCAAATTTTGACCAAGCTCCGAAACGCAAAGATGATTATGGTGAAGTGAGTGATGCCAATATTTACGACATCAATGAGTATCAAAATGATGCACAAAAACATCAAAAACAAATTGACGAGATTTTGGATAAAATCAGCAAAGACGGTTATCAAAGTTTAACCGACGATGAAAAGCGAATTTTGTTTGAAGCAAGCAAGAAATTGAATTAACAACGAGGGATGATCAACTAACCTATGGAGAATATTTTACCGGTCATACAACCAGCAAACGGTAACGGAACAAACAGCGTTTCGTACAGATCGACACGACGGCAAACGCGCCAGGTAAATATCGGCGGTATTAAAGTCGGCGGCGGGGCTCCGATTTCCGTGCAGACGATGACAAAAACAAAAACCGATGATATTAAGGGAACCGTAAAGCAAATTGTTGAAGCGGCAGATGCTGGTGTTGATATTGTTCGCGTAACGGTGAATGATAAAGAAGCTGCCGATGCAATGGCAGAAATCGTTCGTCAGTCGCCTGTGCCTATTGTTGCCGATATTCATTTCAATCACATTTTTGCATTGAAAGCAGTCGAAGCGGGTGTCGCTAAAGTTCGTATCAATCCCGGAAACATTGGTTCGAAAGACCGCATTCGGCAAGTGCTGGAAGCGGCAAAGTCGAAAGGCATCCCGATTCGCATCGGGGTCAATTCGGGTTCGCTTGAAGAAGATATTCTTGAAAAGTATGGTTATCCGACTGCCGAAGCATTATACGAATCGGCAATGCGCCATATTGCGATTTGTGATGAATTCAATTTCCGTGATGTGATCGTATCCGTCAAATCAACCGATGTGCGGTTGATGATTGAAGCCTACCGGCTTATCGCACAGCGCACGGATATCCCGCTTCATCTCGGTGTAACCGAAGCTGGACTAACACGTGTCGGCACAATTAAATCTGCAGTGGGAATCGGAACGTTATTGGCTGAAGGTATCGGTGATACAATCCGTGTGTCTCTCACCGATGAACCCGTGAAAGAAGTTGAAGTTGGGAAAGAAATCCTTCGCTCACTCGGCCTTGCAACGCGCAATGTCGAGTTGATCGCTTGCCCAACATGCGGACGATTGGAAATTGATCTCTTTGGCATTATGGCTGAACTTGAAAAGCGTCTTGAAGGAGTAAAGAAACCGGTGAAAGTTGCTGTACTCGGCTGCGTCGTGAATGGGCCGGGCGAAGCGAGCGATGCCGATATTGGCATTGCCGCAGGGAAAGGAGTTGGTATTCTTTATCGTAAAGGTGAAATGGTGAGGAAGATAAAAGAGAGTGAAATCGTTGATGTGATTGTCGAGGAAGTGCAGAAGTTTCAACCAGAAATGTAATAGCGCTGATAAGTCGAAGCCGGTATAAAAACCGGCTTCGGTATTTATGGAAATCCTATGAAACGAAATACTCTTCTTGATACTATCTGAAATTATTTTCGCATTTACGGGCAAGCGATCAAAAAAGGAAAACTTTGCTGAAAAGTTTTCTTTCTTCAGAACTCTATTCGCCCCCATAGAAGATTTATTCTTTTATGTCGTCATTCAATTTGTTTTTTGCGATCAGATAGAACGTTATCAATCCTAATCCGCCAAAGAGAAAGACTATTCCTGCCGTAACTTGATCTTCGTCTCCCCACGCGAATTGCAGGGCAAAGACGCTGACCAGAATTCCCACCCCGATAAACGCCGCAAGGATTCCCCATTTGAGTGATGAAAAGGGATTTGTTTTCCACACGCCGCGCGTGTAGAGATATTTCAGATCTTCCTTTAGCAGCCCTTTTTCAATGATTGACATCCGCTCGTGATGTCGCGTATCGAAATATT
>JBBINR010000012.1:0-96355 GCA_037443785.1 Ignavibacteriales bacterium
ACGGCCTGCCCAAGCTCGGCGGCCGGCCCGGCCTGGGCACCTACCTGGTCAAGCTCTGGCAGCGCCGCTCCTTCACCCTGGAGCTGGCCCGCTCCCGGTTCCGGTCGGCGAACGAGGCAGACCGGCTCGGCGCGGCCTGGATCGTCCTGCTGCCACTGATCCACAAATCGCCGTTAGAAAAAAGTGAATCGACTCGAGCAGAAATCTTTGCCCGTACAGACCCTTTTGTTTCCGTTGCCCCGATTCCTTGAAATGAATTCCCTGTCCCGATCGCAGCACCAACATCCAGAAGCGATGTTCCGCCATTTTTTCCGCTTGATGCAAGCGAGATATCGCTTTTGCGCGACGTTGCTGTCTTCGAGTCGTTCGACGCACTGGAAGATTCTACGACAAGAATCGTCACGGCGTCTCCAATTCTGTTTGCTTTTTGATCCGAAAACAAAGACTTATTGTAATTTTGCCGCATATCCTGTGCGAAAATTACATGGCAACTCATAAGAACAGCTATCGTAAAAATCTTTTTCATAAGTTCCTCACGGTACAACAATTTCAACACGCTGCTTACCGATTACTTTACCGGTGAACAATTCTTTTGTCCCGGTTTTCATTACCTTTATTTCATCACCAATCTTTCCATCATCTCTGGCAATTCCCTTCGTCTCAACGCTTACATTGTTTGAAATAACGACGAGCGTGACAACGTCATTATGAAGCACGCTTGGAATCTCCTCGATCATCGATTTTTTCATGACCGAATTGGCGTTGATTATTCTTTTTGTGCGCATCTGAGAATTGTAATTCATCTCCGTGATCACATCATCGCCCATTTGTGTTGTTTCGATATTTTTCTTCACAACGATAAGCGGAACTATTACTTCATTCCTCTCAAGGGCTCGCGTCGAAAAATACACATTATCGAACGTCCGAATAAGAACTGAGCAGACAACTGTTTTCACTAATTTACCGTTCCTTCGCACTTCAACAGGAATACCCGCAAATCCTTTTTGTGGAATGCCAAACGCCGGTGAAACTTGTACGGAATAATCATCATGCGGAAGGTTCAATGATTTTGGAACGGATCGGTACTCCACAAGTACATCCGCATAATTGGAGCGCAAATATTTTTCAACATAGGATGATACGACCGATTTGAATTGCTCACTTTCAATAACGGTTTTATCCCCGCTGCCAACGACTAATAACCCTATGAGAAAACTAACGAACATGATTCTTTATCCTTGTTTCAGATTATTTGCCATCGCAAGCATTTCTTCAACAGTCTTTACGGTTTTTGAATTGATTTCATATGCACGCTGAGCAACAATCATGCTGATCATTTCTTCAACGACATCAACATTCGATGATTCCAATGCGCCTTGCATCAATTCGCCGTATCCTTCACTTCCGGCAGAAGAAACAATCGGTTTCCCTGATGCACTTGTTTCGATATATAAATTATTTCCGATTGCATGAAGTCCGGCCGGATTGATAAACTTTGCAAGTTCCAATTGACCAACCTTCACCGAGCCCGACTGTCCTGCTTCGGTCACTTCAATTGTTCCGTCTCGAGCAATCGATATTTCCTGCGTAGTTGATGAAAACGATATTCCAGGTTCAATTACATATCCCTGGGCATTCACTAATTCACCATCCGGTGAAACCCGGAACGTTCCATCACGTGTATAGGCAATTGTTCCATCGGTACGCCGTACCTGAAAAAATCCTTCCCCCTGGATCGAAAGATCGAGAGGATTATTTGTCGGTTGGACATCTCCTTGACGGAAATTTTTTAATGTCGCCACCGGAATTGTTCCATTTCCAATTTGAATCTCCGTCACATCCGTATTTTTTCCTTCATCGGCAACGCCGCTGGTTTTGATCGTTTGATACATCAAATCCTGAAATTCAGGACGGCTTTTTTTAAATCCTGTCGTGTTCACATTTGCCAGATTATTCGAGATAAGATCGACGTTCATCTGCTGCGCAAACATTCCCGTTGCTGCTGTGCGAAGTGCTCTATTCATTGTTTTCTTCCTTTCTTATAATCTTCCGACATCCAATGCTTTTTCTAGAGTTGAATCCTGATAGCGCATTGTGCGTTGATCTGTTTCAAAACTTCTGGACAATTCGATAAGTTGAACCATTTCGGAAAGCGATTCGACATTCGATTCTTCAAGATATCCCTGACGGAACGTTGTCGCTTCGTCGGAGATACTTACTTCTTTTGGCGCTTGATCGGCTTTGAACATCGTCCCAGAAACCTTAGACAGGTGCTGCATATCGGCGAACGTAACCGCTTTAATTTTTCCAATGAGATTTTTCCCGGAATAAATTTCTCCCGCCTTGGTAACCATAATATCGGTCTGCTGAGTTTTATCAGCATTCGGAATCACTATTCTTCCCGCAGCTCCTTGCACATGGTAACCGTTGGAGTTGATGATTGATCCGTCTTCCGCTAATTTAAAATTACCATTACGCGTATATCGAGTTCCTTCCGGAGTATCAAGCGCAAAAAAACCATCGCCTTGGATTGCAATATCCAATGGATTGTTCGTCGGACGCATCGAACCTTCGGTAAAATCGGTAAACTCTTTTACATCCAAACCGGCAAGATCACCTTTACCGACCGACTGCGCCACTCCTGCATCCTTTAAAATTTGAACAAAGATGTCATCCTTCTTAAATCCAGTTGTATCGGCATTTGAAATATTATTAGCGATAACGTCCAACCGCATCAAGCGCGGCTGCATTCCAGAGCCCGATGAATAAATTCCTTTGATCATACAACCTCCGTCGATTGACGTTTACGATATTTTTGCAGCCGTGACACAAGCTCAAGCTCTCCAACGCTCAATCCTAGTTTTTGAGCGGTGAGTACTTTCGAATCGCCTTTCCCTTTTTGAAATTTTGGGAGCTTTTCTATTTTTTTATGCGATGAATGTGCCGTTAATTTTTCAAGCCGCATGTGCAAATCTAATTCACCTTGGGAGCGAAGATACTGTTCGGCAAATTCGATTGAATGAGAAAAATCTTCTTCATTCGTATCAACCAGAACCGGGGAGGGCGTAGAAACGACAGCAGGTGCCGGTTCAACAGCAAGATTCTTTTCTAAATGTTGAAAGAAATTCGAGGGAGCATTTTTTCCGGATTTCTTGAACATCCATTGTTTTCTTTTCATCACTGTAAAGAAAACAAACGATCCCCCCGCAAAGAATATTGAGACTGCCACAAAGAGAAGCCACATTGCTGCATTGCTTTTGGGAGCCGGCGATTCGAAAACCGGTGATTGTTTCGTCGGGACAAAAAGTTTCTCTTCGTTTTTCTGTGCCGGCGGCTCACTTTCCACTTGGTCTAAGACGACTTGAGGAATATTAACAAGTGTATTTTTTGCAGGAGCCGTTGTTTGCTTTTCTGATATCACCGGTGTACGAACGGGGACCGTATTAACCGCTGCCTCTTTCCCCGGGTAAAATTCGATGAATAAATTTTTTGTTTCATTTTCTTGGTAAATCTTGTACTCAGTAACATTCCGACGAAGCTGGATAGTGATTTTCCTCTGATCATGACCCTTTGGTTGAATGACAAATTCTTTGATGACACCGGATTGGAAATTGTATTTCATATTCCTTACAACAAAATTTTCTTCCGCACCGGTGACAAGTATTTCCATTTTTTCTCCGCTGCGGTTGACCTGCCACTGAACATCACCATTCAATACAACCATCATGCGGTGGTAATTTTTCTGCACATGGTATTCAATCGGTTTAAATGCGCTGTAAGCGCTTGTGCATACCATAACAACGACGATGAGGATAGATTTTTTCATATCAGTTCAATACCCTTTTTACTGGCAATACAATTATAAACTTCGTTCCCCTGTTTAATTCACTTTCGACTTTGATCTCACCATGATGATTACTGATAATTTTTTGACAGATCGCCAATCCAAGACCGGTTCCTTTTCCCGCTTCTTTTGTCGTAAAAAATGCCGTAAATAATTTCGACATATGTTCCGGTGCAATACCCGGTCCGTCATCTTCAAATTCGATATATGCTTTAAAGTCTTTATGAAAACTTCGAATAGTCACCGTACCGCCATTCGACATCGCATCACGGGCATTGATCAAGAGGTTCAGGAAGACTTGTTGTAAATGATTCACACTGCCGGGAACGAACGGAAGTTGGTCGGCAAGTTCAATTGTCGTCTTGATATTATTATTGTGAAAATCATGGCCGATGATATCAAGAATGAATTTTACCTCCTTATTGATATCGATAATCTCGTTTCCATAATCTTCATCCATCGACCGCGAAAAATTCATCAAGCGACGAGTAATTTCCGATAATCGTTTGATCTGCGTGTTGAGCATGTTCAGCCAGTCGCCTTTTGCTCTCCCCGCTATAACAATTTCCATCTGCATCATTAATATCTGCACGGGGTTTTTTATTTCATGCACAATCGATGCTGCAAGTTCGCCAACCGCGGCAAGTTTTGCGGCTTGAAGCATCTGCGCCTGAAATACTTTTAAATCATTATTTGCTTTGAGTAATTGTGTATGCGTTCTCCAATTCTCAACACCAACAGCGGCTTGGTTAGCAAGCACGGTCAACAATTGAATATCCTGATGAGAAAATTCCTCCTGCTTTTTTTCTGTATGAATCAAATAAATTCCGATCCCCGCCCCCCGAAGCATCAACGGCACAAGCACATAATTGCGGCGCGCACCGTTATTCATCAAATATGACAGATCAGGAATGACGACCGTTTTCATTTCAGAAAAAAGCCAATCAATGATTCCTGATTCAACATGCTGCTGCGCTTCTTTTTCCAAAGCAACAGAGCCATGGGCGGTTAACGGAAGCAAACGGCGATCACTGCTGTCGAACAAAAAGATACTTGCTTCAATAACCGGAAGGACTTGTTCGGCAAGTTCATTCAACGTATTCACGATCGTATTCGGTTCAATCGCCGTTCCAACCGTGTTGGATAAACGCTGCATCGCCACCAATTCATCAATGGATGACCGAATGTCGTTATGGTTGTGCGAAAGTTTACTGTTCTCATTCATTACGACATCAAGAGTCTTTTCTAACGCCTGAATGTACGTCTCCCGGCTTTCACTGAATTTTTCAAATTGGGGAATAACCTCTTCAACCAATTTTTCTCTGGTCTTCTTTGATGGTGATATTTTCTTTTCGTCGTTTGCCATATTATAAACTCACAAGATTCGAGAGAATCGCCGTTTCTCGAAGATCGTGCTGGAGGGTATCGGAATATTGATGTATATATTCCTGAAGCAATATCTCGTCGTTTAATTTCAAAATTTCCAATGCTGCCGGATCGAAGGTGATATCTTTGTCATAATCGATTTTCTCAGAACTGATTTTTGTGGCAAAAACATCGGCGCAATGAATGATCGAAACGAGCTGCGGATTCAATTTCGCTTTCTCCGGTTCATGGTGATACATAATCGATTCGACCAGGTGATCCGGAAGATTCCAGCGCTCACCAAGCCAGCTTCCGATTTCCGCATGCGTCAATCCAAGAACGCTGTCTTCTGCTTCACGGAATGATAATTCGGTGTCTCGGGCGATTTCAATAATGCGATGGAAGTCCGAAGTAAAATATTTGTTGAGGACCGAAATCCCCATATCATGCAAAAGTCCGGCAACAAACACTTCACCGGTCACTCTGTAACCGATATCGCGCGCCAATCGCCGTGCAATGGCACCGGTTGAGATTGAATGATCCCAAAATATCTTCGTGTTAAAATAATGGTCTGCTTTTTTCTGTAATGAGCTGACAAGCGCGATACTGATGACAATTTCCTTCAGTGCATCAAACCCTAATACAATAATGGCAAAATCGACAGTGGAAATTTTTTTGGGGAACCCGTAGAACGGTGAATTTGCAATCTTCAGCACTTTTGCAGTCAACGCCTGATCGGCGGAAATTAATCTGCCAAGCTGCTGCGCACTCGTTTTCGGATTGTCCACCATCTCAACAACTTCCAATGCCAACGTTGGGAGTGCGGGAAGCTGAATAATCGATTTTACTCGTTCACGTATTTGTTCGGGAGTGAGCATGTGGTTCGGAAGTTTCACCTTATAAAGTAGTTTCTACTGATACCAATTCTGAACGTAATTGCACAATCGCATCGGAATGAATTTGAAAAATTCTGGACTCGGATAGTTTCAGAATTTTTCCGATCTCTTTGAATGTCAATCCTTCGTAGTAATACAAAGTCACAATCAATCTTTCCCGTTCCGGAAGTTGCTCGAGAGCATGAACTAACAACTCTTTCGTTTGCTGCTGGTTCACGATCTCAAACGGATTATTCTTTTCATCATCCGGCAGAGATTGTGCGTAATCGCTGTCAACATCAACATAGTGTGTATTCATTGGGGCCCCATTGCTTTCTTGCATAAATGTTTGATACTCTTCAACATTCATTTTTAATTTCATCATCATTCGGTATTCGAGATCATTGTGCGCACCAAGTTCGCGCTGTTTTTTCCTCGCTGAGCGAGAAACTTCGTCGATCGACCTCAGTCCATCGAGGATTGCTCCACGAACTCGATGGAACGCGAATGTTTCAAACTTTACGCCTTTGTGCGCGTCATACCGCTCAATCGCATCGATCAAACCAAACATTCCATATTGGAAAAGATCTTCCTCGGTAAGAACGGTGCCTTGAGTATTCCGGAGCGCAATAGAATGAGCAATCGCTTTTACGAGTCCAAAATATTGATGGATCACTTCCTTCATTGCCAGCGAAGTAACATTTGTCACATGAAGTGACGTCGATAATTTTGCCGAAGTATTCATGATAATTTGTGCGCTTTAGTTACACGGCTTTGGGTGGTGTATCTGAACTTTCCAAATCTTTTTCTTTTGTCGATACCATTGACGTCAGAAAGATAATCCCAATCGAAACGCCAATGGTTGCGATAAAAATGATAAATGCTCTTGCGATCACGTCGATGACTGACATGCCAAGCGAAGCATACACGACCGAAGAGATGCAAAACGATAAAAGACCAAGTTGGAAAATAATTTTATTCATGCGAGCACCGTTTGAAAATGATGAAGTGATGAGAATTGTTCATGAAGCATACGCAGCGTTATTGCCTGAAGGCATAACGCTGCAGAGGATGATGCATTATAGTGAAGCAATGGAATTTGATTCTGGATCGATTGTGAGACAGTCACATCAAATGGAACAAATCCGAGATATTCGACCTCGATATTTAAAAAATGACGAACTGCAATACGAAGTTTTTCTGCGGCATCATCACTTTCTGCAGGTTTTGCGTTTCCATTCATAATCAATTTTACCGAGTGAAGTTCTTTTTTTTCTGCCGTCATTTTAATCACGGCATAGGCATCGATAACGGTTGTGGGCTCCGGATTTGAAATAACGATAAGATGATTCGCCATCGTCGCATACTGAATAACACTCTCGTGAATTCCTGCTCCCGTATCAATAATAACATCGGTAAATCCAAGCGATGAACGCTGGATAAGCTTCAACACATAGTCCCTGTCCGACGGCAGGATTGCAGGATGAGTAACCAGGGCTGAAATTCCGGGAAGAAGAAAGAGATTTTCTGAGGCATGGATCAATGCATCGGAAAGATCAACTTTTCCAATCAATACATCATGCATTCGATGCACGGGATGCATTCCAATCATAATATCGAGTTTGCCGAGATTTTCGTCAGCATCCACAAGCAGAACTTTTCTTCCTTCACTGCTCATCGCCATTGCAATGGCCAGGGCAACCGTGCTTTTCCCAACTCCTCCTTTGCCGCTTGTAATTGTCCACACGGCGGCGACATTCGACAAAGAATTTTCTTTGGCGCTGTCTGCTAACATTCTTAAGCGAGCCGCTTGATCCATCGTGTGAATTCGTTCATGCATATGCTAATGTTCCTTGGTATAACATTGCGGCAAACTTTGTGCCATCGGCAACGCAAATATCATCAGGAACTGCCTGTCCTGTAGTGAAAAATGAAACGGGTAATTTTGTTTTCTGCGCAATATTATACAGTGGACCAAAAATAGCCGCCTCATCAAGTTTTGTGAATAAAAGGTGAGTCGGTTCAACCACTTGATATTTTGCAACAATATCGGTCAATGTTGGCGTATTAGTTTGACCGCTGACCACAAGGTGAACTTCATCCGCTTTTGCTGCAGCAATCACTTTCTTTAATTCTTGAAGTTCTTTTTTGGCATTCTGACTTCGGCCTACAGTATCAATAAAAATTACATCATGCCGTTGGAACTTTTTTATTGCAGTTTGAAGATCCGAAGCGCGATAGACAACCTGCATGGGAATATCGGCGATAACGGCAAAAGTTTTCAATTGTTCAATCGCGCCTATCCGATACGTATCGCACGAGATTAAACCGACACTTTTCCCGTGTACCAATTTTTCTGTCGCAGCAAGCTTTGCAATCGTTGTTGTCTTACCAACACCGGTTGGTCCGACAAGAACAACAGTCTTTGTTTTTTTGGATGTTTGACGCTGTGCTCGACTACTGGTAAATTGATCCGCCAGAATGTTGAGCACAATCTGCTCAACATTCATCCGATTCGGGATTTTTTCTCCCGAAAATTTTTTCATGATTTGATTCGTAATTCCAAGGACAATCTTTTCATCAATATCCTGCTGAAGTAGCGTGAGATACGCCTCTTTGATCGACTCAGGCATTTCACCAAAATGCTTGTATTGCAATTGCTGTGTAAGTGTCTGCAGCAATCCCTTCATATCTTCAATATCAGCTTTTAATTGAACGATATCGGATGTCTCACGAACATTATGCGAAACTGGTTTTTCCTCATCACGCTGCAGTGCACGATCCTCAAATGAGCCGGACATTTGTTTTAAACTTTCGAGAATGCTTGCGGTGTCGATATCATTGGCGTCAGACGCATTCTTTGACTCCAGCAAAAATGGTTGTCTTACACTTTGGCGTGAATACGTCTGCGGCAACGAATGTTCTTTCCCTCGAATTGGGTTCTCATCGATAGCCGCAGTAATCTCTACTTTTTCACCGCCGACTGATTTCAACAATCCGCCTTTCGATATTTTCCGTGTGTGAAGAATGATCGCTTCCTGACCGAGTTCTTTTTTCATTTGTTCGGTTGCTTCTTTAATATTCGAAGCAACAAATTTTTTAATTCGCATCTGGGACCTCCAATTTGGCTATGAATTCAATATCCGTTTCGGGCGGTAGTTCGGTAAACGAAAGGACGGTTACTGTTGGGAATGCTGTATGTACTAATCGATAAAAATATGGCCGCACCGTTGCCGCGCAAAGAATAATCGGATGGTGTCCGAGTACCACAGCGGTTTCAAGGCACTGCTGAAGCGAGCGTTGAATATCGTTAATCAGTGTCGGCGATAACCCAAGGCTGGCACTGTT
Source organism: Ignavibacteriales bacterium (assembly GCA_037443785.1). Classification (GTDB taxonomy): domain Bacteria; phylum Bacteroidota; class Ignavibacteria; order UBA10030; family UBA8401; genus JAQUOA01. The sequence continues at coordinate 9,433 of JBBINR010000012.1, forward strand.
TTCTCTGTTGCTTTGCAATGCGTTCGTCATGATTTGTTCCAATCGCGGATCCATACCAATTGAATAAATAACTCCGGTCGAACTGCTGAACAATCTCGCAATCGTTTCGGAAAGTGAATGACGAACATATTCCGTAAGCACGTCAACGTTTTTTGTCACACGGGAATAATCGATCAACGATTCGAGAATGGTCACGAGATCCCGGATAGGGATTCCTTCCTTCAAAAGATTTTGCAATACCTTTTGCACATTACCGATCGGCAGATTATCAGGATTTAATTCTTCAACCACCGCCGGATATTCGCGCTTCAAGTTTTCGACCAACTTCTTTGTGTCCTGACGTGAAAGAATTTTATCGGCATTCGTTCGCAAAATTTCCTGCATGTGTGTTGAAAGGACCGATGCAGGCTCAACAACAGTATAGCCGAGAATTTCTGCTTCGGTTCTATGTTGTTCAGTAATCCACACTGCCGGCATTCCAAAGGCAGGTTCCTTTACTTTAATTCCTTCAACTTCGCTCTCAATATTTCCTGGGCTCATCGCCAAATACCGATCAACCATTAATCGGTCGGTGATAACCACATTTCCCCGAATCTTAAACACGTATTGATTTGGATCGAGTTGGAGATTATCACGCACTCTGATTGGAGGAATGATAATGCCAAGCTCAATTGCCAATTGTTTTCTCAGGTTCGTAATTCGATTAAACAAATCTCCGCCTTGTGCTTCATCAACAAGCGAAATCAATCCATATCCAATTTCGAGCTCAAGAGCATCAACCTGCAGATAGTCTTCAATGTTTTCTTCGGTCTTTTTAATTTCTTTTGGCTTTTCTTGAACATCTTTTTGTTTTTTATCGGTGTCGTTTTTTGTATGGACATAACCAATCACACCCGTGATTCCGGAGAGGAAAAGGAATGGGATCGTCGGCAATCCGGGAATGATCGCAAACAGCATTAAAGTCCCGGAAGCAATCAGCAATGCCTTAGAATTTCCGAAAATTTGCCCGCCGACTTCCTGATCGAGCTTATTGCCGGACGCACTGCGCGTTACAACCATACCGGCAGCCGTTGCGATAATCAACGCAGGAATTTGTGAGACTAACCCATCCCCAACTGTTAACATCGTATAATTCTTTAACGCCTGTGTAAACGAAAGATCACGCTGCACCACGCCGATGATAAATCCACCGATCACATTCACGACATTGATAATGAGACCCGCAACTGCATCGCCACGGACAAATTTACTTGCACCATCCATTGCCCCGTAAAATTCAGCTTCGCGAGCAATTTGTGCCCGGCGGTTTCGTGCTTCGGTTTCGGTAATTAAACCGGCATTCATATCCGCATCGATCGCCATTTGTTTTCCCGGCATGGCATCAAGAGTAAATCGCGCCGCAACTTCAGAAATTCTGCCTGAACCTTTTACGATGACGATGAATTGAATTAAGATCAAAATGATAAAGATGATGAATCCGACAACGTAATTTCCTTCGACGACAAAGGAACCAAATGAGCTGATCACTTCTCCGGCATATCCTTCACCAAGTATTAACCGAGTCGATGCAACATTGAGAGACAGGCGAAAAATTGTCAATACAAGCAGTAAGGCAGGAAATACTGATATCTCCAGCGGATGTGTGATATACATCGATACCATCAAGATCAAAATTGCCATAGCAATATTTGTTGCAAGAAAAATATCAAGAAGAATCGGCGGCAGCGGGATGATCATTAACGCAAGAATTGCTATGACAGAAACAGCGAGTACGATATCGCTATTTCGTCCCAAAGCACGAAGAATATTATTATTCGTTAACGTTTGCGGTATTGCCGCAGATGGAGTGCTCATAAATTTTCGTTACGCTCTCTTTAAATTTTTTAAGCGAAAGATATAGGCAAGAATTTGCGCTACAGCCTGAAACAGCTGTTCAGGAATCTGGTCTCCGATTTCAACTGACTTAAACAATGCCTGCGCCAGCGGTTTATCTTCAACAATCGGAACGCCGTGTTGTTTTGCAATCTCTTTTATTTTTAAGGCAATCAAGTCGGCACCTTTCGCAACAACTTTTGGCGCGGACATTTTCTTCGTATCGTATTTTAATGCAACGGCAAAGTGTGTCGGGTTGGTTACAACGACATCAGCTTTCGGCACGTCGGCCATCATTCTTTTGTAGGCGATCTGTCGCTGCACAGTCTTTATTCTTCCCTTCACAGTGGGATCACCTTCGGACATTTTGTATTCTTCTTTCACTTCCTGTTTCGTCATCCGTAGATTCTTTTCATACTCAAACTTCTGATAAAAATAATCGAACGCTGCCAACACAAAAAACGCGATACCGACATTCAGGATAACTTTCGACACTGCGGAAATCATAAACCCGCCGATACTTTCAACGTCACTATCAACAAGCACAATCGAATCAGTGATAAGTTTGTCAATAACATTGTAGGCAACGATTCCAACGATAATTGATTTCGCAGCGCCTTTTCCTAATTCAACCAATGAATGAGTTGAAAACAACACTCGCTTAATGCCGGCAATTGGATTCAGTTTAGACCATTTCAATTCGAGGGCTTTAGGCGAAAACATAAAACCGGTTTGCAACAGATTGGAAACAATTCCCAGCACCATCAAAGCACCAAGCATTGGCAGAAGCGATACCGCAAGGAATGAAACAATCAGGTAGATAAAATGATGAATCGCTGTCGCACTCACTTCAATCGTATGCGTATTCGTCAGCGTATATTTGAACATGCTGCTCATCTGCCCATACATCGTTGAACCGAACAGCAGAATGGTAAAAGAGCCGAACAGCAGGATTACCGCAGAATTAAGATCCATGCTCTTTGCCACCATGCCTTTTTCACGCGATTCGGATTTCTTTTTATCCGACGCAGGCTCAGTGCGCTCATCGCTATCTGGTTTTTCGTCAGCCATTACATCAACCTTATCAATTCAATGATCGAAGATTCAAACACCGAAAGAATTTTCTTGAATACGAAAGCAAGAATTGGAACAGTCGCAACAAGTACAATCATGCCGATCCCAATCTTGAGTGAAAAAATTACGCCGAAGATATTCATCTGCGGCATTGCTTTATTTAAAATTCCGAGGGAAACGTTTGCAAGGAAAAGAGAAACCATTAATGGCGCGGCGATTTTTACTCCGACAACGAATATTTGACCGGTAAGAGCGATCAACAACGTGATTGCTTTTTGGCCCATATTCCATTGACCGATTGGAATGAATTCATAACTTGTCTGCAATGCCTCAAGAATAAAATGATGTCCGTTCATCAAAATGAAGATCATCAACAAATAGATATACAGCATTTCACCAAGCACAGGAAATGAAGCGTTGTTTTCGGGATCATACATCATCGCCATGGAAAATCCCATATCCACGCCGATGATATCGCCAGCGTAGCGGACTCCCGCAAAAATAATTCCAATCGCAAATCCAATTGATGCCCCCGTTAAAATTTCTTTTAGTGCGACGACAACGATTCCCCATAATTTTAATTGTATCGCCGCACCATGGTTCATATTGAATGAAAAGAGAACGAATGCTAAGAAAAATCCTAACGCTGCTTTAATCTGTACGGGAACCGCTGAATGGCCAAACATCGGAGATGTCACAAGTAAACTTGAGACTCTGAGAAAAATCATCAGGAAGAGAACAAATTGATCGACGTACAATTCCACGATTTACCTCATTGTCGCAAGCTGTTGGAAAAGATTGATCGTAAAAGTTGTCATTACATCCATCATCCACGGTAATGTCAATACAACGACCACGGCGATGACAATCATCTTTGGTACAAATGTCAATGTCACTTCCTGAATCGATGTTGCCGCCTGCAAAATTGAAATAATTAATCCGACAATAAGCGACAGCAGCAACACAGGCGTTGAAATCAACAGCATTGTGTAAAATGCTTCCCGAACCAAATGCACAACAAATTCTTCAGTCATTTTTTTCTCTATTGAAAACTTGATATGAGTGAACCAATTACCAAATGCCATCCATCGACGAGAATGAAAAGCAATATTTTGAATGGAAGTGAAACCATACCGGGGGGAAGCATCATCATTCCCATGGACATTAGAATGCTTGCAACAACCAAATCAATAATTAAAAATGGAACGAATAGAACGAACCCCATTTGAAAGCCAATACGCATTTCGCTGATAGCAAATGACGGAATGAGAACGTGAATAGGAATATCGTTTCGATTATTTGGCTTGTTCATCTTGCTCATTTTTACGAACAATGCAAGATCTTCTTCACGTGTCTGCTTGAACATAAAGTCTTTCAGCGGAACTATTGCTTTATCATAGGCATCAGTGACGGTAAGCTTGTTATTCATGTATGGCTGAAGTGCATCGGCATTAACTTTGTCCCACACCGGAGACATAACAAAAAATGTGAGGAACATCGCCAGCCCCAATAATATTTGCGGCGGCGGCATTTGCGGAGTTCCCATTGCTTGTTTTAAAAAATGGAGCACGATAATGATACGCGTAAACGCTGTCGTTAAAATCAACAGCGCCGGTGCAAGAGATAAGACAGTCATCAGAAACAAAATCTGAAGGGTAACGGAAACGTCTTCAGGTTTTGTCGCTTTCCCGACTTCGATGCTTACTTTCGGGAGCGCTAATTGCTTTGTTTGAGCAGGAACAACAGAAATTCCGATTGCGAGAAGTAATACGATAAAAATAATTTTTTTTGCCATTGATACATCATATTCCGCTTCCTTGCGATGAATATGCAGCGCGTTCCTCAATCCATTGAACCGGTGCGCTTCTTAATTACATTTTTTGATTTTTGTTTCGACACAGAAAACAGCTCTTGAATGCTCGGGAATTGCGTGACGAAATCTCTCGTGCTGTTCACGATCGATTGCTTCGACGTCGATGCATTCAGTGTTTCATGAAGGAGGTGATACTGTAGATCGTTTTCTTCGATCTCCCCGAGTAATTGTATTTTTTGTTCCGTCGATGAAACGATATATCCTTTGTTGCATACTTTGAGAACATACAACGCTTGCTTTGGCTGCAGCATTCTATGCCCCAAGATCTCAATATTGATCCTTTGGCTTTTTGATGTCTTTGTGGAACCGACAAACCGTTTGGCAACCTTACTGATTCCAAACATCAATAACAAAACACCGGCGAGCGACAGAATCATCTGGAAAACAGGTATTTCCACTGTCATCCTCCGATATTCTTTAATCGTTCCGAGGAATCGACCAAACTTGTGATGCGAATTCCAAAATGCTTTTCGATCACGACGACTTCTCCTTCGGCAACTTTTTTTCCGTTTACCAAAATATCGACCGGCTCGCTGGCGAGTTTGTCCAATTCGATAATCGATCCGCGCTGCAGTTCAAGAATATCCTTAATCAACATCCTGGTGTGTCCAAGTTCAATCGCTACCTGAAGATTCAGATCCATTAAAAGGTCAAGTTTACTTTCTCTCAGAAGATCGCTTGGATCTTTCTTTCCTGTCGACGATTGTTCGATGACTGCTTGTTCTTCCATACGTTTTTCCTTTTCTCAATTCCTTAATGAGATAGTTGTTTTATACTTTCAATTTGAATGGCAAGATGATCGTTCGCTATGCCCGGTCGGCCGACAAATCGTGTCGCTCCCCCGATATCAACATTCACCAATCCGTCGGTAGGTATTGTCGTCTTGAGAACGTCCGATACTTCCAATTGCAGCAGTTCTCTGACTGTCAGGTTAGCCGTTCCAAGCATAATGGATACAGGAACTTTGGTTTGCGCAATTTTATTTGTCATTGCGTTCGACCATTCTTTTTTTCCGTTCGCGATCGATGTGCCTGACGCTGCAGTTTGGGTATTGATCTTGCTTAACTCGTCTTCCAAAGCGAATGTCGGAAAGCAAATGCTCATCATAAATTTTTGATCGCCGACAGTAACTTGAAGAGACACCAGTAAAACAATTTCGCTTGTTGGAGCAACCTGAACAAATTCTCCTTCAGTTTCGTACCGTTCTATTTGAAATGAAAACGGCGCGATTGTTTTCCACGCCTTTTGTAAATCTCCGACGGCCCGCTGAATGATGCCCCGAATAATTGTTTGTTCGATTTGCGTCAACAGCCGTGCGTTCTTTTCTTCGCCGACGGTTCCGCCGAGCAGACGAGAAACGATGGCTAGCACTAATTGACTGTTGAGCTCCAGCACTGCAAGGGCATCATTTTCCACAATTTTAAAAATGAACAAACAGCTTGGGCTGCCGATCGAAAGAACATATTCCGAATAAAATAACTGATCGATCGATGCAAGTGAAATATTGACTGTCGTCTGCAATCGGGAGATGAGATACGAACTGAATGATTCCGCGAAACTTTCATGGACTGCTTGTAAAGTGCGCAGTTGATTTTTTGAAAGTCGATGCGGCTGGCGGAAATCGAACGCCAATACTTCTTTACCGGATTTTGTTTCTGTGGGTTTCTTTTCTTCCTTAGAAACGTCGACAGAACCGCTGCTGATCCCTGCCAGTAAATTGTCAATCTCTTGCTGCGAAAGTAATTCTGCCATACGATTATTGGATGATGAATTTGCTGAAATAAATATTTTTTATTTTGCCTTTCGAGAGCGTTAAATTCAATTTTTGCTGCATTTCATTTTTCAAGACATCTTTAAATTGCGGCGACGTCAGCTCTTCTAGGCCTTTGCTTGTCAAAATTGAATTCAAAATATCTCGTGTCTGAACTTCTTTTTGCTCCAGCTCTGCTTTGATCTCTGCGCTTGGGACTTCAATGCCGACCGTTGTCAATAAAAATCGCGTCCCATTTGTTCCGGCAGGATTAACAATAATATCCTTGATAACCAGAACCTGCGATTGAATATCTTCAGTGCCTGCTTCTTGGGTCACAGCCGCTGAAGCAGCATGCGGCGACATTCCCGGTGCAATAAACTTCACAAAAATGAAATAGAGTAAAACTATTTGAACTAAGACAATTGGAATTCCAATTATCAAAATTTTTTTAAGATCGAATGAAGATTTTGGAGCAGCTTCGACTTGAGGCGCTGGTGCTGTTGGTATTGTTGTCTCTTTGGCCATAAAATATCCCTTTCTTCACATCAAACTTGTGCAAAGGGTATGCCATCAAAACATGAAAAATGACGTTAAAAGGAAGGCTTTTTATTGAGATTTTCGAGCAAGCAAAGTATTACCAATGGTAGAGATGCTGAATATTAGCCACATGATTAAAATATCGGTAGTCGACGATAACAGTCGACAAAATCATTTTATCGCCAACAAATAAAAAGGCAATTCGAAAAAGAATAAATCTTACGGAGGCTTTTACAGCCTCCGTAAGAGTGTTAATTGAAGCTAAGAAGATTCAACTGAAGATTACCGTTTTAAGTTTACAACTTCGTTAAGAATTTCGTCGCTTGTCGTAATGACGCGCGCGTTGGATTGGAAACCGCGTTGAGCAACAATCATCTTTGTAAACTCTTCCGGAAGATCGACATTGGATTGTTCAAGCGCACCGGCAGCAATTGATGAACGAGAAGCTCCACCGGCTGTGATAATCACGGGTTCACCGGAGTTTGCTGACACATCATACATGCTTCCTCCACTCTTCATCAAGCCACTTGGATTGCTGAACTCAGCAAGCAGAACTTGTCCCAACTTAATAACCTGACCATTTGAAAATGTCGCATTGACAAATCCATTTTGATCAATATCCCATGTCGAAAGCTCGCCTGCCGCATATCCATCCTGATCTTTAGAGGCCACAAGCATCGTTCCTTTATTCTGTGTAATACCGGAGAACTCATTCGGTGTCCCGACATTCAAGTCGATAGAAAGATTATTGGTTCCCACACCGGTAGAAATTCCAAGTGCAGCAGCACCCCCGTTGTAAGCAAATTGCTTCAATGAACCATCGTTATTAAATGTTACCGTTCCTGAGCCACCGCCGGTAATTGTTGCAGGCGCCGGGGCGTTAACCGCCCAATCCCATTGATTTGGAGTTGCAGATTTTGTGAATGTCAATGACAATGTCATGGGATTTCCTTGAGAATCAAAAGTGGTCACGGTTGCATTCGTAGAAGCACCGGTCGCAGCACTGGCATCAAGATTTCCTGAAAACTTTGCCAGCGTTGTGGCTTTTGCAGGAGATTTTCTATCAAGATCGATTTTAAGATCTTCAAGTTTTGATCCGCTCGGAATATTTCCAAGTGCATCAGCAAGTTTACCTTGCAATATTCCGCCGCTTCCTGGCAATACAAGTTTTCCGTTAGCATCGCGTTCAAATGTCCCCACACGGGTAAAGACCGATTTTCCATTTTGATTCACAACAAAGAAGCCGCTTCCTTGAATTGCAAGGTCGCTCCCTTTGCCCGACGATTCAATTCCGCCTTGTGTAAATAATGTATCGATTGAATTTACCGATGCACCAAGACCGACTTGAAGCGGGTTTGTGCCTCCGCTGAAATCAGTACCGCTTGATGCGCCTCGCAACGTTTGCGAGAACATATCTGAGAATGTTACTCTGCTTCCTTTGAAGCCGATGGTGTTGATGTTGGCAACATTGTTTCCAATAATGTCCATCATCAAAGTGTTGTTACGCAGACCAGTGACGCCTGCCGAAAGTGATCTAAGGAATGCCATGGTAGGACCCTCCGTTTAGGTTATGTGTTAATTCTACGCCAAGTATCTGTCAGTCAACTCAGCGGAGGGGCTTCCTTTATCCAAAATGGATTAAAGGGCCAGCCCGTGTTAGTTAATTGTGTTTTGTGTTACAAAATCTCATCCAGCAACAACGGCACTGTCAATGTTGGTAAAAACATTTTCTTTCATGTTCTCACGATCAATTGCAGTGATAACAGTTTTATTTTTAATATTCACGATAAAAGCCATATCTCTCAGAAAGACCAACGAATCCTGCGCTCCTTTTTTTTCTGCAAGCGTTACCGCAGATTCAATTTTTGATTTATCATTTTCATTCAGCGAAATATTTCGTGAATCGAGCCTCTGCTGCGCATGTTTGGAGAACTTTAACTGCTGGAGTTCCTTATCAAAAATATTTTTGAACGTCTGCTCTTCCGGCAAATCGACTGGAAGCCGGGTGTTTGCTCCATTCACGCCTCCCACAGGCAAGAAAGGAACATGAATTCCATTAATTATTTGATCGGACATATTTTTATCCTTCCATTATTTCAAGAATACTTGATAAGGATACTTCACTGCCGTCGATAACAAAGACGGTTCCGTCGCTCTTAAATCGTACACCGTTCACTGTTCCATAGATGTATTTGGAAAGTTTTACTGCGGTGCCTGCAGCATCTTTTGCTTCAACTTCAAACCGATACTTGCCGGATGGAACTTTCTCGCCATTGTCATTTGTGCCATCCCATGAGAGAGTATTTTCGCCCTTACTTGTATCGCCATTTAACACTTTTACGACCTGCCCCGATTCGTTATACACTTTTACCATTACTTTATCAGCGCCACTATCTAACGAGTATCCCAATTTTACATTGCTGGTACCGTCATATCGGAAGTTATCGGTAGCCGCACGGACTCCTTTGCCAATGAAAGTTGCCGAAAGTGCATTATTAATGGATTGCGTGAGCACCGCATTTGCATTGACTCCTTGCAACGTTGTTTCATTCAAATTCGTCAATTGTTCTACCGAACTAAATTGAGCCAACTGAGCAGCAAACTCCGTTCCTTTCATCGGATCCATCGGATCCTGATAACGCATTTGCGTAACGAGCAAATTTAAAAAATCTTGTTTCCCAAGCGTGTTTGAAGGAACCCGCTGTGTCGATGCTGCACTATTTGATGATATTGCCGTAGTTTCCATACGAAATCCTTTTTCACTTTACATGACGTATTCAACGGTATTATACCCGAGCATTTTACTTTGTTCTTCCGTTTCATCAGTTTGATGAAGTTTCAGATATGATTTTGTGTTTGAGCGCTGCTGATGATGCTGCGTCGATTTTTCATTTAACGAATATTGTGTCGTAAACACATTAATATTTTCCACCGTCAAGCCTTTTGAACTTAACGCTTCACGCAAAACCGGAATGTTCGATTCAATAACTGCTTTTACCTGCGGTTGCTGAACTTCCATATGTGTAGAAACTCTTCCTTCCTCAACTTTCACATGTAACGTTACTTCGCCAAGCGATTCAGGCTTCAGAAGAAGCTTCATTTGAGAACTTTTCTCATCAACAGCCAGCGCTACGTGCTTTGATAGCTGATCCATCACCGATTGAATCGTTTCATGATCTTGCATTGCGGTTTGAATATCACGACCGGCTGTTGTTCGTGAAACTTCCGATGATTTTTCTGTCTGTAAATTCACCATTGAATCGCCGATCCTAAATTCTGCGCTTACTTTTCCTTCATTGCCCTTTAGCATCTGATGAACATCGTGCCGATCAATCCCCTTATTACTCTCATTAGACGATGAGAAATTCTGCGCCGATTCATTTCCTTGCTCGATGTGCTGACTTTCTTGTACAGTAGAACCGGATTCTACAGTAGCGGTCGACGCATTTGATCGCATTTGATCAATCTTTACATTTTGGAATTTGGAAATTTCATTGATGGAATCGTTTTTTCCAGAACTTGATTTTGGAACGGAATTATGCCTGCTGCCGCTTGGATCATTCTTTGATTGAGCGCTTGCAGCAGCATTTTGCCGATTTTTCTCAAGTGTCGTCCGATCATGAAGATTTTTGCTTGTGTCAGCAGATTGAATTTCGTTGTCTGATGACATCGACCGATTGCCGTCAACCATTGTGGCATCGCTTGAAAGTTCAGTTGCTCTTTTTTCAGACTGAATCGTTATCTGATCTTTTGCCTCTTTGGAAATTTCAAAATTTTGAAATTCCTGATTAGGTAATTCGACCTCGGCGGAAAATTTACTACTGGAAATAGCACTCACAGATTTTTCTTGACTCTCACTCCCCGCGATACCTTCTGTAGAATTTTTAACACCGCCGAATTTTAGAATGACGTTAGAATTTTCCCCATCCATTACCATCTCTCCAGCGGTATTTATTCCTTCCTCGACTTCCCCGTCGACTGTATTTTCCCTTTGTTCTTTTGCAGAGTCAGTCTTCCCTTTACTCTCAGGCGCTTCTTTCGCCGTTAAAGATTTTTTAAAGTATAAATTTCGAAAAAGCATCGAAGGCACTATTGTTTCTTGGGTGGCAGCATTCTGAGCATCACTTGTTTTTTCTCCTGCCATTTGTTTTGCACTCTCTTCAGTTTTCGCCTGGCCCAGCAACATTCCGAGCAGCAATGGAAGAAAATTTGCGTCACCGGAATTATTCTCCGTAGCGTCAGTATCCGCAGAAACACCATCGACAATATTCTTCTTTACCACAGCTTGTGCCGGTTTTGAAGAACCGAAACCGAGAAAATTTAATTTGACCATAGTTACCTCAGGAGTTTTGCTGCGCGATTTGGATCCAAACTTGCCAAAATTTTCGCTGCAGTTTTCTTTTTGAGCTTCACTAACAACGCTTTAACCTCTCCATCTTTCATCGTTTTGATTATTTTGGCAGCATCATCGGCATTCATTGCTTCAAGAATTTTTGCTTTTGATTTCCAATCGATGGAGTCTACTGCCGCAACAGGGTTCGAAGCTGCCGGCTCCAATACTTTTTTTACGGGTGCAGGTTCATTTTTCTTTCCTTGAACATTTTGAACGGCAGGGGGTTCGGTGCGAATCGAATCGTGGACTATCTGAGCAACATTCTTCATCGAATCAACCTGAACGGGAATTGTAGCTTTCTTTGCACCGTTTCCAAATAATTCCGGCTTCTCTGCATACAAGAGCAAAAACACTTGAAAAATAATCAACATACTGACCAACGAACCAACAACGATTATAATTGTATTTTTCATCATTCAATTTTTGATCTTTGGTTTAACGAATCGGTAAGTTTTTGTTCATTACTGTCGTTCAATTTTCTGTTTTCTTCAATGAAGCGATCTTGCAGCTTTTCAACAACATTCTTTGCTTTAACACGTTCAATAAGCTCTTCCCGTTTCGTGTTCTCTTTCGCTTCAAGCTGTTCGATGTGATTCTTTTGATTCTGAATTTCTTTTGACAATTTTTTAATGAATGAACTTGCAATCTGTGTATTATTTGCTTTCACTCGTCGATGCCGCATCGCCTGCTGAATCGCTCCTTGCTGCTCTTCCTCAAGGGCGTCCAATTTTTTGGTTTCTGCAACTTTTTCCTGATTGACTTGCATCAATTCTCTCGTGGTTTTCTTCTTCTGATCCTCACGAACGTTGATGATAATTCCAAGTCTTTCAACTTTGTTCTTTTCCATGAGAGCTATTTAATGTCTGTTTTTTCTGTGACAAGAGATCCAAGTGATGATTTACTCTGTTCAAATGAAGCCGATTCATTCTGTCTTTGCTTCAAAAATTTTCTGTACGATGCAATTCGCGCAATAGCATCGTCGATCTTTGGGTTACTTCCTTTCACATACGCGCCAATATTGATTAGATCTTCAGCCTCGTTGTAGGTGGCAAGCGTATCTAAAAACCGATGAATATTTTCCCGATGTTCTTCTGTCGTCACTGCAGAGAGTACGCGGCTTACACTGTGCAAAACATCAACAGCGGGGTAATGCCCAGCTGAAGCCAGTCTTCGCGAAAGTACAATATGCCCATCCAGAATTGAGCGTACCGTATCGGCAACCGGATCATTCATGTCATCACCTTCAACCAGAACCGTATACAATCCAGTGATACTTCCTTTTTTTGAAGTACCGGCCCGCTCAAGAACTTTCGGCAGCATAGCAAAAACTGACGGCGTGTATCCTTTTGTAGTGGGCGGTTCACCAATCGCCAATCCAACTTCACGCTGTGACATCGCGAGGCGTGTAATAGAATCCATCATCAGCATTACATCTAAACCTTTTTCACGGAAATACTCGGCAATGGTTGTTGCAAGAAACACTGCTTTAATTCTTATTAACGCTGCCTTATCACTAGTCGCAACGATAACAACCGACCGGCGCAATCCTTCTTCACCTAACTCACTGTCAATAAATTCACCCACTTCTCGCCCGCGTTCGCCGACTAAACAAATCACATTCACATGTGCGCTGGTATTCCTCGCAATCATTCCTAGCGTTACACTTTTACCTACACCGCTTCCGGCAAATATTCCAACACGCTGTCCTTTTCCGATTGTCAGCAATGAATCAATTGACCGTATCCCAGTGGAAAGCACTTCGGTTATTCTTTTTCTGCTCAACGGATCGGGTGGCGCATTATAAATTGACCGTTCTTCAGTTCCAACAAGTGGGCCTTTGCCATCAATTGGATTTCCCAAACCGTCGATGACTCTCCCAAGAAGGGAATCACCGACCTTTGCTGATAATGTTTGTCCCGTCGAAATAATTTCACAGCCAGGGCTAATACTTGAGGCATCTCCCAGCACCATCGACAACACTTTATTTTCGCGGAATCCGACAACTTCTGCGAGACAAATTTCTCTTCCATCATCAGCTTTTACGGAACAGACCTCGCCAATTGCTGCATGGGGTCCATTGGATTCAATAACAAGCCCGATGACTTTGGTGATTCTTCCGTTCACTTTCAGTAAATCGGTTGATTGAACACGTTTTAAAAACCACTGCACCTTTTGGGGAAAAAGCTGCGCTGCTGAATCAACGTTATGTTCTGCAACTTCAAACATTATACAAATTCGATTGTTTCGGGTTGTGCAAGAAAATCCACAACAATTTCAAGTTTTTCGTTCGGTGTGTAGAAAAAATATTTATCGTAATATGGGATCATTTCCAAATCTGCGGGTTCACCGGCACTTTGAAATAACCGGCACAATTCCATTTGACTCCGCTGAAAAACAGTGAAATGGATCAATGTCACGAGCACATCGAACGAAACAATTATTTTTGCGACATCCATTTTACGAAGGAGAAATGAAGAACTAAGATGAAGAATATAATCTTCCCACATTCGCCCCTTTTCAACACAATCTATATCCACGTCTTGTTTATGAAGAATCGCCATATCCCCTCCAAAGCTATTGATGATATTCCGTAATGATTTTATTTACCTGTTCTATCTGTGTTGCAATACGCGCATCCACATTTCCAATGTCACTTTCGATGATGCAGCCACCGGCTTCAACATTTTCATCTGTTTCAAAAATTATTTCCCGTAATGATTCTGAAATTGACTGAATCGATATTTTACTCTCTTGAATAATATTTTTATCGACAGGATTGATCCTGATTTTAATTTTCTCGACGCCAAGAATATTTCTGATACCGTCCTTAATAACATTCAGCACAATTTGCGGATTTGTCGCTATTTCCTGCCTCACGATTTGTTCGGCAACACCGAGTGAAAAATGCAAGAGAACATTCTCAATCTTTGGACTTAATTCTTTAAGGCTATTTTCGATCCGTTGAATAACATCATTGATTTTTTGCTGTTCCAATTCGATGCGATGAACGTATTCGGAATGAAGCAATTCTGTCGCCCTTCTGTTTCCTTCTTCAATTCCCTGTTGATATGCTTCATGAATTGCTTTTTCATCGACAATCGGCAGGGTTTGTATTGTATTTTGCTCTGATCTCGATCCTTTTTTTTTGATAACCGAAGGCGAATCGATTCCTCTTTCGGAATATTCGTGCAGGTGAATATTTTTAAATACGCTTGAAACTCTGATGGTCTCAGACAATGACATCTTCTACTCCTCCTCGTCCGGCTACCACGATTTCTCCGGATTCTTCGAGTTGTTTTACGATCAGCACGATGCGCGTTTGGGCTGCTTCGACTTCTTTCAATCGCACGGGACCCATAAATTGTAATTCTTCCTTCAACATATCCTGCGCACGCTCGGACATATTTTTCAGGATCTTTTCTTTCAACTTCTCTTCCGCTACTTTCAACGATAAGGCAAGATCTTTCTTATCCACTTCGCGAAGAATCCGCTGAATACTTCGGTCGTCGACGTAAATAAGATCTTCGAAGAGGAACATTAACCGTTTAATTTCGAGCGCGAGACCGCTGTCTCGCTGATCAATGTATTCTAAGATCGCTTTTGCATTCACCGAATTGATCTTATTCAAAACATTCGCAACGGATTTTGTCCCTCCAAGACTGCTCAAGTTCTGACTGATTTCCGCTTCTGCAACATTCGTCAAAACCTCTTCAATTTCAGAAACCAATGTTGGTGAAACTTTGCCCAATGTCGCCATGCGGATAACAACTTCGTTTCTTAATTCATCTTCTAATTCCGCTAAAACTTTTGCCGTTTGATCGAGCGTTAAATTGGACAATACGAGAGCAATGGTTTGCGGATGTTCTTTGTGTAAAAAGCTTGCTAACTGCTGACTGTCTGCCTTTTTCAAAATTCCAAATCCAGTGATGTTCGTTAGCGACTTCACTTTATCCAAAATATCTTTTGCACGGCTCGCACCGAGAGATCCTTCAAGTAATTTTCTTGCTTGATCCATTCCGCCTTGAATCATGTATTCCTGTGCTTTGATCAAACTGTGAAATTCGTCATTCACTTCATCCAACTGCGTGGAATGCGCGCCCCGCATATTGCTGATTTCAACCGTCAGGCTTTCAATTTCTTCTTGACTGAGACCGCGCATTAAGTGAGTCGCATTCTCAACATCGAGCGACATAACAAGAATTGCAGCCTTTTGCCTGTTCGACAATTTTCTATGAGATAACGTTTCTGTGTTCGCCATTAGTGAACTTCCATTTCATCAGCTAACCAAACTTTTAAAAGGCGAGATGCTTCTTCAGGTTTCTTTTTCACAAAATCCGATATTTGCTCCCGCCGTTTTGCTTTCATTACAATTTCCAAAGGCACTTCTGATTCTGCAGGCGGCAATTTAATATTGTTGTAATCGGGATGCGTTGGCGGCAACTCTCCGATAACTTTTGTATCCCACATAACAGTTGGAGACTCAACTTTGAATTTCATTCTGTTGAGCAGGGAACGAATGATCACGACCGCAATAATCATCGCAAGGACGAGAATGACTTTCACTGCAATACCGTCCCATTGCTGGGTTTGTTCGTTGTTGGTAATTAAATTATCGTCAACTTCGTTACCGAACGGGATATTAATTACCGAAAAGTCATCATTCCGAGTTTGGTCGAACCCAACAGATTTTTTCACTAAATCGGTTAGTCGATCCATTTCTTCTGTTGAACGGGATGTATGCTCGGTAACCTTTTCTCCGTCTACTTCTTTACTTAAGGGTTTATCATTAATAATTGCGGCGATAGAAAGACGTTTAATGTTTCCAACATTTTCAACGATGTGTTCAATGGTTTTATTGATCTCGTAATTGGTAACAGAATTTGTTCTGGTCGACGGTGGAAGCGAATCCCGAAGCACCGATTTTTCTTCAGTGATCTGTTCACTTCGGGCAACCTGATTATCAGGGTCGTATTGTTCTAAATTTCTTTCAACCTGACGGAAATCGAGCTCTGCATTGACTTGAACAATCGCGTTGCCGATACCCAAGGCACCGTCAAGCAAGCGCTGTGCTTTTAGGGCAAGATAATTTTCAATTTTTTGTTGTATTTCGTACTGCGTCGATGTAAGCGAGGCAAGGGAATTTGATTTGCTGTTATCAGTCAAAACATTGCCTCGAGTATCAAGGATGGTAACATTGGTCGCATCCAGTCCTTCAACACTGCTCGCCACAAGATGAGCAATTCCCTGAGTTGATTCGCGGCGGAGAGGTTTGCCTGATTTCAATTTCAACACCACCGACGCCGTCGTTTGTTTTTCATCCTCTTTGAATAATGCTTTTTCCGGCGTTACGATATGCACGCGCACACCTTCAACTTCTTCCAGATTCAAGATTGTTCGAGCTAATTCACCTTCCAGCGCTCTGCGATAGTTAATCTTCTGCACAAAATCGGAAACCCCAAGATTTGTTCTGTCAAATATTTCATAACCGATCAAACTGGAATTCGGTAATCCAGCCGATGCAAGATCGAGCCGAAGCTCGTACAGCTGTTGTTTCGGAACGAGAATAGTTTTTCCGTTGTCATCGAGCTGAAACGGAATTGTTTTTTCTTTCAAGACCTGAACAATCTTTGACGCATCTTGTTCGTTGAGATTGGAAAATAATGTGGCATAGCTCGGTTTGCTGAACACCGTCACAAGAAGGATAAGTACGACTACGGCAGCAGCGGTTATAACTCCGATAATAATTCGTTGTTGCGAGCTTAAGCGGCGGAAGAATTCTGTAAGTTGGTTCATAGTTAGATCGACATTCTCATTACTTCGCGATACATATCCATTGTTTTATTTCGAATTTCCATCAGGAGATCAAAACTCGTACGAGCTTTTTCAACCGCAATCATGACATCATGGAGATCGGAAGCTTCACCGGTCACCATTTTTTCCATTGCCTTCCCCGCTTCATTTTGAAGATTGTTGACGTCACCGATGGTTTTAGTCAACAAATCGCCGAACGATTCGTTGGAAGATTCTAGCGCTTTGTTAATTGCCTTGTTTGAGCTGTTTTCTTGAACGTTAGGAAGGAGTGTTAACGCTTGACTGACTTTCATGATTATCCTTTCGCGTCAATAATCGTTCCAAGCTGAATATTTTTCTTCATCCCTGTCGATGCATACACCGAATAAGATTTAATCGCTGATGAATTTTCCGGGAACATCGCGGCAAAAAACTGCTTCTCTTCCGGCGACACAACTTCGCTGCGTTCTTCTGACGGTGTTTTTTCCATCATGGATGCAAACGTTGCTTTTTGAATATCTCCGGAGCCCGTATCGTTGTTCTTGATGACCGATTTACGAGTTACATCGGTTGCAGGTAATTGATGGTTAATACTGTTCGTGAGAGAAATTGCCATATCAAATCTCCAGACTGTCTTTTGCCATTTGTTTTGATGCATTAATTGCCGTAACGTTTGCTTCATACGAACGCGTTGCAGAAATCATATCGACCATTTCGTTGACCACATTCACATTCGGCATTTCAACATAGCCATCTTCATTTGCGTCGGGATGACTTGGATCGTAAACCATTTTGAATGGTGTCGAATCGGTTTTTTCTTCGGCAACAACGCCGGTAATTCCCAATTCGGCGGTTCCAAGATTGTATTTATTAGCGACGCCAAGATTGAATGCTTCACTGTTCAACATTTTCGAGAAGGTGCCTTCCGATTGCTCTTTCATCAATACCATCTTTCGCGCATATGGTCCGCCCTCTTCGGTGCGGGTCGTTTCGGCATTCGCAATATTCGAAGCGATGGCATTCATTTTTTTCCGCTGTGCACTCATTCCATTCGCACTCACATTCAGTCCGGTAAAGAAGCTTTCAATATTCATAGCGTTCCCTTAATACTTTTTTGGATTCCACGAAACGATTCGCCAAGAAGCCGCGATGCATATTTGAATCGAATCTGATTTTTTGCCAGCTGTGCCATCTCATTATCGATATCAACATCGTTGATACCACTTTTCATATCTTCTTCATCTACCGTACCCGGGTTTTCGTCCACAACATTGATGAGACTAGTCTGCGGTGCGGCAACATTTCCGATTGGAATATGTTTTTTATCTGTCAACTCTCCAGATAATTCCAAACCGGACATTGCATTGTTGAGTGCATTTTCAAAGTCGACAGATTTCGATTTGTACCCCGGCGTTCCGATATTGGCAATATTTGCCGAGATCACTTTGTTGCGAAGTGAATAGGCATCAAGCGCTTTGGTGAGAATTGGAATTTTAGTACTGTCGAGAAATTTCATTGCGTTGACTCCTCAAATTCCAATTGGAAAATCATTGATATCATCAAACAAAACGAACTTTTCTTTTTTTCCCGCAATCGAAGAATTGTTCATCGATCGCAGAAGTCCAAGAACAACGACAAACCCGACTGTGAATAATCCTAGCGAAATTGTTTTTTTCATCGTGCACCTCTTACTTTTGTGAGTAGTAACGCAAGCAAGATGCCAAACTAATTTTTGGTTTTTTGAGAATTTTAATGGATTTAAGAAAGGAGAATAAAAAGGGAGGAGAATATTAGCCAAGTGCTAATTATTCATCCTCATAGTCAAAGTTGATGGTTTTTGATTGCCCGCAAATACAGCGGAATTCAATACTTACGATCTTTTCACCATCTCGAGTCACGACAACAGAAGGTTCTTCATGGTGGTTATGAAAAACCGAAATTTCTGTAAACGCTGCAGGTTGAATTTTAACATCGTGCAAAATATTCCCTTCATTTTTTTTCGAGGAAATTTTTGCTGACGAACATTCAGTTAAACTAAGAAATTGGTTATCCGAGAACTGGCTTTGCTGATTCATACACCTTTCCTGTAGTTATTTGAAATAACATCGAAGGGATTTCCTCTAACGGCAACACGGCGTCGGCGATACCTTCATCAACGACAGCTTTGGGCATTCCGTACACAACACAGGACTCTTCATTCTGTGCAACAATATAGCCCCCCTTCTTCTTAATATTTTTCAATCCATCCAGCCCGTCTTTTCCCATCCCCGTCATGATGACACCGAGAAGCGGGGCACCAATGACTTCAGACGCAGAATTCATCATAATATCCGCGGCAGGACGGTATAATGTTGTCGATGGTTCATCTGATATTCTGACGATAGTCTGAGCTCCGCTTTTTCTAAATGTCATATGCTGCCCGCCCGGCGCCAGCAGCACCACTCCCTGTTCAAGCACATCGCCGTCTTCGGCTTCTCGTACATTTAAATTGGATAACGAGTTAATCCTGTCCGCCAATGATCGCGTAAAGCGCGGAGGCATATGCTGAACGATGGCAATACCCAATGGGAAATTTTTGGGAAATTTTGGAATTGTTTGGAGCAATGCAAACGGTCCGCCGGTTGAAATCCCCAACACCATTGCTTTAAAATCTCTTCGTACCGGCATTTTTATACTGCGCGAAATTGAATTTTTAACACCGCCGGATTGAATGGCATTCAGGGAAGATCTTCCCAATCTGGCAAAGCGCAAACGAAGTGTCGCACTTCGCCCAATGTTTTTAATTTTTTCAATCAACTCCGCTTTTTTGTTGGTAATGTTCACGTTGATATAGGACATATCTTTCGGAACAAAATCAACAGCACCAAGATTAAGCGCTTCAACCGTGGCGTCCGCACCTTCGGTTGTTAACGAGCTAAACATTAACACCGGAAGAGGGTTTTCTTTCATAATCACTTTGAGCGCATCAAGCCCGTTCATTTTCGGCATTTCGATATCAAGCGTTACAACATCGGGCCGAAGTTTCTTCACCAATTCAATCCCTTCAACGCCATCGCGCGCAGCTCCAACAACTTTAATTTCAGGATCGGATTCAAGCATCAGCGTAATTGATTTACGCATGAATGCGGAATCATCCACGATGACAACGTTAACTGGCTTGTTCAATG
This sequence comes from Ignavibacteriales bacterium, assembly GCA_037443785.1. Lineage (GTDB taxonomy): Bacteria > Bacteroidota > Ignavibacteria > UBA10030 > UBA8401 > JAQUOA01. The sequence goes on from JBBINR010000012.1 coordinate 29,892, forward strand.
AGGTGTTCTTTCTCAAACTGATTCACTGATGAAAGTTCAAGATTTTTCTTTTTCGTCAATGTCAAAAATTGTCCGACATCGATAATCATTATTACTTTTCCATCCCCCAAAATGGTTGAACCGGCAATTCCCTGAATTGATCCCAAATAATCGCCAAGTGATTTAATCACAACTTCTCGTTGACCAAGCAACGAGTCGACCATAATGCCTAATCGTTCTTCAGCTAACCCGACAACAACGATGTACTGCCACGCGTCTTCTTTTTCCTGTCGATCGACAGAAAAGATTTGATTCAATCGAGCAAGCGGAAGGACGGTATCTCGCAACCGGATGACTTCGAATCCATTGATCGTATTGATTTCTTCTTTGCGAACCCTGACCACTTCAAGCACAGAATTTAACGGAATCGCAAACGATTCATTGCTCGATTTTACCAGCAATCCTTGAATGATCGCAAGTGTGAGAGGAAGTTTGATGATGAATTTGCTCCCCACGCCAATTTCGGATTCGATATCAACAATTCCCTTCAATTTCGTAATGTTCGTTTTCACCACATCCATTCCAACACCACGGCCTGAGACATTGGATACTTTTTCCGCAGTGCTTAATCCCGGAGCAAAAATAAGATTCAATGCTTCACGCTTACTCAATTCAGCAGCCTGCTGGGCAGTGATCAATCCTTTTTCGATCGATTTTTTCTTGATCTTTTCGATGTCAATCCCTTTGCCGTCGTCTTGAATTGAAATAACGATATGGTTCCCTTCATGTTCGGCTTTGATAATGACCGTTCCTTTTTCAGGCTTGCCAAGTTTTTTTCTCTCTTCTGCAGATTCAATGCCATGATCAGCGGCATTCCGAAGAATATGCACCAATGGATCGTTTATTTCTTCGATAATGGATTTATCCAATTCCGTTTCTTCACCGTACATCTGCAGGTCAATATCCCGTTTTAATTCTCGCGAAAGATCGCGTACCAAACGGGGCATTTTGTTGAATACTTTGGCAATTTGCACCATGCGTGTTTTCATTACCGCCATTTGAAGTTCGGTCGTAATCAAATCGATTTGGGAACTTGTTTCTACAAGATCACGCACCATTGCATGACCTTCAAATGCTTCGTTCATTTTAAAATTGATTTGCGAAAGCCTGTTTCTTCCCAACACCAGCTCACCGACAAGATTCATCAGCTCATCCAATCTTGAAACATCGACACGAATTGTCGATTCAGCAGTTTTCAACTGGAGTTGCGAAGCAGTTTGTTGCTCATGAACTTTTGGCTGATCGGATTCTTTAGACGATTCGTCTTTTTTATCTTCATTCTGCAATGCCGACGAAACAACAGGCGCCGATGATTTCGCGACAGGTTTTTCTTCAGCAGTGTCTTCATTTCTTGCTATCGCCTGTAACTGCTCAATACTCTTTTCGATTTCGACAGGCTCGCCATTACGCTGTTCAATCCGGAATAACAATTCTTTCAACACGTCAAAAGATGAGAACATCACATCCATGCGCTGTTGTGTGACCAGCAATTCACCTTTACGAATTTTATTTAACACATCTTCAAAATTATGCGCCAACTCTGTCAGTTGATCAAATCCAAGAAACGAAGAAGTCCCTTTCACGGTATGAACTGCACGAAAAATTCTATTATGAAGTTCGGGATCGTTAGGATTTTTTTCCAGCGAGATGAGGTCCGGACCAAGTTTTTCAAATATTTCGTTTGTCTCCACAATAAAACTGTCCAGCAGCTCTGCCATCTCTCCTTCATATTGTCCGAATTGTTGACTGCTCATATTATACCTACGTTAGTGGTTTACACCATTGGAAGAATTGTGTTTGGTGAATTGCGCAATAATTGAGTCCGCCTCCTCTTGCCGCGACGTATCCTTATTGTATCGCGCATGTTCGTCGAAAGACCGTACGGGGTCCTCAGTAAGAGTTTCGGTAAATTCTTTCCCTTCGTATTTGTCGACAACATTTGAAAGCTGCGTGCGAACGGATTCGATGAGATGACGGACGCTTTCAATCTGCTGAGAAGTGATATCCTGTACTTGTAATGCCATGGCAATATTCATGGAAATATTTTGGACCTCAGAAAGATGGGTTCGCAATTCACCGATGGTTGTTACATGCAGAGAAAGATCGATCAAATTTCTCCATTCCTTCTCGAACGGAAGAAGAGGTTTCCGTTGTTCTTCTGTCAGATTGTTGAGCGCCTGAACAAGTTTCTGAACGCACAATTCCTTTTTGCCCAAATCATTTTCAATATCCTTTAATCGTGTTTCGACTCTGCCAATACGCTGACTAATTTCATCGAGAAAATTTAAAATCTCCATCGTCGCGGATTCCGTCGCTTCCGTAACATTCGTCAACTGTTGTGATGCTTTCGGGATTTTACTGGATGTTTTTTCCACAGACTGTTTCATTTCATCCAGAACAGGCATTAATGACCGCAGCATCGTCAGCAGTTGATGTACGCTGATTCCGCTCTCTGAAGAAATGGGGTCTAAATTGCCGTACAATTCTTTTATGTCCATGACAGTTCTCGCTGTGCTTTTAGCCTTTAGTTATCGGAACAAGTTTCATGATTTGATCTAACTTTTCTTTCAACGCCTGAGGGGTAAACGGCTTAACGATATAATTATTCACACGCGCTTGCAATGCTTCAAGAACATCTTCCTTATTCCCCCGGGTCGTGATCATTAATACGGGAAGTTCGCTGAGTGTGCCGGACGATCTGATTGCACGGACCAATTCCAATCCGTTCATCTCCGGCATATTCCAATCTGTAATGACAAAATCAACCGGCTCAGCCTGCAGTTTGCCCAAGGCTTCTTTTCCATCTCCGGCTTCGACAACGGAATCATACCCGATCGATTTTAATGCATTGACAACAATGCGCCGCATGGTGAGTGAATCGTCAACGACAAGAAATTTTATTGCCATAACTGCTCCTGTTAAACTCGTTATTCTGTCCAACTAAGATATTTTGAAACTTCATACTGTACTTTTTCCAAACTGAAGGGCTTGTTCAAGTAGGAATGAATTCCCATCGCCTTGCTCTCCGCTTTCAAAGTATTTTCGGTCAACGAAGTAAGAATGATGATCGGCAGTTCCTTATAATCCGGATTCTCGCGGAGCGTCCGGATCAATTCCATTCCATCCATGTTCGGCATATTTAAATCGGTGATCACAAGATCGATCGGTTCCCGTGGAAGTTTTTCCAATGCATCCATTCCATCTTCTGCCGTTACAACGTGGAACCCCTGCATGGAAAGCGATACCGAAACAAATTTTCGTACTGTTGACGAATCATCGACAACTAAAATTGACCGGTGCACGACCTTACTCCTTTTTATAGGCGATTGCTTTAGGGAAATTAATAATTTTAAATGCCGTGGAAATCCCGTGAAGCGATTCCGCATAGCCGATGAATAAAAATCCGCCGCGATTGAGACTGTTGTACAAATTCGACACAACCTGAACCTTCGATTTGGTGTCAAAATAAATGAGCACGTTGCAGCAAAAGGTAATATCGAAATTGACCATCGTTTTCATTTTTACCTGATCGTACAAATTAAGATGGTCAAACCGGACGAAGCGGCGGACGTCATCTTTGACGATAAATTTTCCATCCTCTTTGTGAAAATATTTATCCAGATACAGTTTTGGCATATTTCGAACGGAATATTCTCTGTACACTCCGCGTCGCGCTGTTTCCAATACCGAAGGACTGATATCGGTTCCCATGACCTCTAATTCTAAAGTTGGATATTTAGGCCTAATCTTTTCAAGAAACAGCATTGCAATCGTGTGAGCTTCTTCTCCCGAAGAACTTGCCGCGCTCCATACGCGTATTTTTGATCTGCCGTTCGTCCCTTTTACTTTAATAATTTCGGGAATGAGTGTTTTCTCAAAAATTTCAAACTGCGGTTCATTCCTAAAAAAATATGTCTCGTTAATCGTGATGGCATCATACAAGAATTTTTTTTCTTCGTCCTTTCGGACGCCGAATTTCAGGAATTGCAGATACTCCTCGTATTCATTGATCTTGAGCATTTGCAGCCGTTTTGAAATTCTGCTTTCAAGAAGATATTTCTTGTTATCCTGAAAATAAATTCCGGTCATTGTATAAATATGATCGCGCAATGCTTTGAACGTAGATTCCGACATTGTTTGGATCTTCGGCATCAGCGGTGAGACTATGGTTTGGGGTGCTACGTTCATAGAAATAGGCTATTGGGATTATTCAATTATTTCAGAATTTTCAATTGACATTCCACGCGATTGAAGAATGGAGACAACAAATTCTCTGACAAAATCATTTTCATCGTGCGCAAACTTGGCTAACAAATCGTTGCTTCGCATATGTGATGCACCGGCTACTTGTTCGAGAAATTGCATCCGAATCCATGGATCGGCGTCTTCTGCCAATTGCGTAAAATATGTCAATGCGCGATCTTGGTCGAGATAAAATAATGCATCCATAATGTCGATCCGTGTTTCTTCGTCGGCGTCATTCCAGTCTAAGGCAAGATTGTCAAAAAATGTGCTGATGGAATTTTGTAAATCCTTCATTGTATCGTGGTTGATATCATGAAACCACTGATGCATATTTTCCTGAAGATGTGTCAAAAGGAATTTTAAAATCGTTTTTTTCTGAAGAGTGTCAGCGTGATCATACTTTTTCGTCAGCATCACAAAGGCTTTTCTTCCATTTCTCAGATTCATTAAAATGAGAGTGTCAATTTCTTCACTCATTCCAAGCACCTGCAGCAATCGGTCTTCAATTTCATCATCAAGCATGGTCACAAGCGCTTTTGTGGAAGCTGAAACAATTTTTTGATCATCATCATTCAAGGCATCAATAAATAAATCTCTAAATTGCTCGAAATCTGATTTAGAAAGAGCATGGCGTTCAATAATTGAAACAAACGCATACAATACGATGTGACGAAGCTTTCCATCAAACTTTTTGACAAGTTCCAAGACCGACGGCAGTGAAGCTTCTGTACCAACAGCACCAAGCGCTTCCGCAACGGCGAAAGTCACAAGTAGATCTTCACCCTGTGGATTTTCTACATCTCGAAGCAGTGCTGCAAGGAAAGTCGACGCGGACGAGTCGCCAATCTTGCCGATCGCCTCAGCGATAACAACGCGTGCATAGGGATGACACACATATGCCATGGAGAGATGCGGAATAGCAGAAGCATCGCAAATATTTCCCATCGCTTCGATAGCTGCCACAACGACATTTTCATCTTGATCACAGAGCATCGGAATGATTTCAGGAAGCGCCCGCCTGTCGCCGATCAATCCGACTGTATCCAAGGCAAGTTTGCGTACATCTTGATTTTCATATTTAAAATATGGAATCAAGGCGCCGAGAGAATTACTCCCCTTTTTTGCCAAAAGATTCGAAGCTAAATTTCTTGTAACAAAAGAACTGTCCGTAAGATATTCAACAATCGCATACGGTACACTGGGGCTCTGAATTTCCAACAATGAACGAGCCGCAGAATCTCGAACACCTTTATCTTTATCCTGAAGTGCAAGAGACAAAATAGCAGAAATCATCAAACTCGATGTTGATGACAGATCTTCTGCTGCCTGCCGTCTTTTATCCGCTTGCGGATCGACAAGAAGGGTGGCAATAGACTGTTTAATTTCTTTTGTCAGCATAGAGAATCCATGATTACGAAACAGCCGGGACCTTCGCCGAAATTAATTTTTGAATTTTAATTACACGTTCATTGACTTGTTTATTAGTGAACGGCTTAAGCAAATAATCGGTAACGCCGAGTGAAATGACACGGGCAACAATCTCTTTATCGCTTATCGCGGAAGTTACGACCACTGGAACTGAATTTTTATTCATTGTGTGCGTTATCTTCTGTAATACTTCGATACCATTCATTAATGGCATCCACAAATCGAGAAAAATAGCATCGGGAGATTCATTTTCTATTTTTGTCAAACCTTCAAGACCGTTTTTTGCTTCGATAACATTGCAACACAGCAGTTTTTCGATTATCCGCCGCAATAAAATCCGTTGAGTATCGTCGTCTTCGACAATAAGAATTCGCATTACACCTCCCCCGTTTGTAGGCTTAATGTTTTTTAATACTTGCTAACTGTGGAGACACATAAAAGGAACAGTGTTTGAAATGCAGCACTCCTTTGTCATCCCATCGATGTCCGCATTTATAGCATTTCTCCCCCTTATAATCTATTGAAAAGAGAAAATTTGCGTACGGTAACAGTGATACTTTTGCTTCCGGCAGAATTTTTGTTTTTATCGCCTGATGATGCCTCATCGTTGCCTCCTGTGCTGCGAATCTAATTACACAAATTATGCCAATGTAAACGAGCAGAATGAGTAACTTTTTAATCGAAATGGAATAGGAAAAAATATTGGAGAATGTTCTAGTGCAGAATATTGGACAGGTGTATTAAAATCGTCTAGAAATTAATTCCAGTCCGAAATCCTGAAACGAATGCGTTGGGAATCGACGGATTTGCACCAGGTTTTACAATATACTGAAGATCGAATTGAAGAGTGAGCCACTGAGTGATATTTGCAGAGTAGGTGAACTCGTGTGTTGTTTCATTTTCTGAAATCGGTTTATCACAAAATTTATTCAATTTCTTAAAATCATATCCTGTTTTTGCGATGGCAACGGCATAACCAACTTTGTCTCCGTCCCTTCCAGGAATTAGTCCATTATAAACAAAACCGCATCCAAGATGCGAATCGAAAAGATTAATGTGATGATTTGTCCATCCAATTCGCAAAAATATGTTTAAACCATCATCAGAGTGTTCCGATTCATTCAATACACGCTGGTCAACCAGTGCATAAACTCCAAAATTATCTTTCCGCTCTCTGTAAGTTTCGAGACCGTCAACAGAACAAATATCGACGAATCTTCCTGTGTAAAACCAAAGACCCACTGAATATTTTACTTCGTCAAGTCGTTCATACGAAAATTCTGTAACATCAAGTAATCCATCTCTTGTTGAAAGTGAAATGCCAAATTTTGAATGATCGTTGGGAGCTCCGGGGACACCATCCAAAATAACTGCTGCGATAGAGAATTCATTATCACTGGAGAACCGTGCACGAAATGCGAGAGATGTATTGGGAAAGATTGATGGACCGCCGAGACCAGTTTGCCCAAGGTCAATTCCAATACCATGAGAACTGTTGAGAAATAATAATGAAGTTGGCGTCACATAAAATTCGGAATTGAGATCGAACAAGCCGAACAGGAGCGAAATTTTATCGTCAAAAAAATTTTTTTGGACCCAAAACTCAAATACTTTTTCAAGAGAATATGCTTCAATATTACTGACCTTCTGAAAATCACCGACATAATTACTAATGCTTTTTCCATTATTTCCTAGAAAATGAATAAAGAGAGAACTTCCTGCAATTCCTGCATTTTTTTCAAGATCAATTTCCGATGTCAAATCGATGTTTGACAAGATCACCGTTTTTTTTTCCAGACCACCAGACATGTTTCGAAGAAAATCTGATTTCAAAGAGAAACCGATTGGAAAACTGTTTTCATTTTGCACAACCAATTGATCTTCGGAAATTTGTTGATCTTGCAATTCACTTCCCACGCTTACTGCGTAGGTTGCATTGGTATCCACAATAGAAGGGTATTGTCCCGTTTCGAATATTTGAGAATCCTGTACAAGAGGAAATGTGAACACTGGGATGAAGGGACTAGTAAAAATGATTGTTGCTATTGTGTGTAATCGAAAGAACATATTTCACACGTTCCATTCTTTCATTCCATAGATCGATGATATCATCTCACGCGTTTTTCCCGAATAGAGATGACGAAAATTAAAATGACGTTTTATACCTCAATCAGTGATCCATTTTTTGATACAGTTTTTTGTGCTCCATTGCTTTTATGCAAAAACGTGGACGAATGATTCCCATTCATGGCTGACTGTGTTGAGGCATCGTTTCTTCGAGCATCCAATAAAAATTTGGCAAGAATCTTTTGAAGGTTTTCTGTGAGTTTATTCAGGTCTTCTGAAGTTCGTGCAATTTGTTGGATTCCGGCCGCGCTTTCTTGAGTTACCGAACTAATCGCAACAACGTTCTTTGAAATTTGCGATGATGTTTTTGATTGTTGCTCACTGGTTGTTGCAATTTGCCCAACCATATCTGAAATATTCTGGGCATTCGTAACAATATTATGCAACATTGATCCTGCCTGTTCCGCCAATTCGATTCCTTTGCTTACCTCTTTGGTCCCTTTATTCATCGAGTCAACTGCATGATGGGTATCGACTTGAATCTTATGGATCATATCAGAAATTTCTTTCGTCGCTTTCGATGTTCGTTCAGCAAGTTTACGGACTTCATCGGCAACAACAGCAAATCCGCGCCCTTGTTCGCCGGCTCGCGCCGCTTCAATAGCCGCATTCAACGCTAATAAATTTGTCTGATCAGCAATATCGTCGATCACTTCGATAATTTCTCCGATCTTATCGCTCGATGCCCCCAATATTTTTACCTGTTCAGCAGACTGGTTGACAACATCGGCAATTCGTTTCATGCCGGTAATGGTTTGATTTACAACATCCCCTCCATGTTTGGCTTCGTCGCGCGCATTATTTGACCCATCGGCAACTTTCCGAATATTCGCATTTGCCTCGGTAAGAGTGCTTGTCATTTCCTCCACAGCAGAAGCAACTTCAGCAGTTTGAGCACTTTGTTCCTGCGACCCTGCTGCCATTTGTTCCGTCGTAGAACTGATTTCTGTCGATGCCGACGAAACGGCATTGGCTGAATCACCGACTTCATGAATCAATACGCGAAGTGAATCAATCATTTTTTTATATGCCCGCGCTAACCGCCCGATTTCATCGTCATCGTGTAATTTTCTTTCTACTTCTTTAGTTTCATACGATCGGAGATCTCCCATTGCAATTTTTTCAGATTGATCGACAATTTCTCCAATAGGAGTCGTAATAACTCTTCTGACGAGATAACGGATGAGCAAAATAATGACACCGACACAAACTAAACCGGCAATAATCGTCAGCCCTTTAGTGGACGCTTCCTGTTGGTGTAATTCTTGAAGCGAGCCGGAAACACCAAACACGGCAACAAGATCACCGATTTTTTTTGAACCAAAAATATTTATCCCCGATTCATTATGACACGTACTGCATTCCGTTTGAATGCGGGCGGGCACATAAATTGCGAGCATTGCCGTGTCATGCTCGATAAATTTTCTTTCAATGAATGATAATGATGGATTATGCGTAATGGCATCAACGGCTTCGCGCTCAATTGGCAACAGATCGCTATTATTATCGATCACGATTCGGTGGAATTTCCAACCAAGATGCTGTGCATCTTCCTCAGCGGCTGAATGAATCATTGATGTAGAACTATGCGCCAATAAAAAAAGGCGGTCCCGAAATCCCTTTTCCGCCATTGCTGTTTGTGTTATGGCAGAATACCATCCGGAAGAAAAAATCACCATCGCAACAACAACAGCCGGTATTAAGAATAGTTTTTGTTGTATGCTCATCGTATTGATAAAACGTTTCATAGCGTTACCTCTCTTACGACGTATACCGAAATTTTTGAGTTATGAACAGCCATTATTCAGTTTAGAGTTTTATTTATTCCATATTATTGTTCAACTAAATGCCCATTCGTGGAAACTGCCTTTGTAGATTTCTGCTCACGATAGGAATGGTACGGGTGAGTCTCTACGGAACGATGTTCGCCTTCCAAATTGAATTGCTTGAGCAGCTCTTGAAGCGTATCAGTCAACCTGTTAAGATCTTCTGCTGTCTTTGCAATTTGTTGAACTCCACTGGCACTTTCTTGCGTTACGGTGTTAATGGCTTCAATATTTTTACTAATCTGTTCGGATGCGGTATATTGTTCATCGCTTGATGCAGCAATCTGTGCAACCATCTCTGAAACATTCTGAGCATTTCCAACAATACTTTGAAGCATTTCTCCTGCTTCCTCTGCCAATGAAATCCCTTTTCCTACTTCTTGCGTCCCTTTTTCCATTGACGAAACGGCTTGCACTGTATCTGATTGGATTTGTCGAATCATCGAGGCAATTTCTTTTGTCGCTTTGGTTGTTCGTTCGGCAAGTTTACGCACTTCATCGGCCACAACGGCAAATCCGCGCCCTTGCTCTCCGGCTCGTGCCGCTTCAATTGCCGCATTCAACGCAAGTAAATTTGTTTGATCGGCAATATCATCGATGACACCGATAATTTCGCCAATCTTGTCACTGGAGGATCCGAGGATTTTTACTTGATCCGCTGATTGATTAACAACTTCTGCAATCCGCTGCATTCCCTTAATCGTCTCATTAACAACCTCTCCGCCTTGCTGTGCGTTATCTTTTGCCTGTTTTGCCCCGTCGGCAACTTTTCTGATATTGCTATTTGTTTCTGCCAATGTTTTTGTCATTTGATCAACTGCTGTTGCAACTTCACTTGTTTGCGAACTCTGTTCTTGTGCCCCTGCTGCCATTTCTTCCGTTGAAGAACTAATTTGTGTGCTGGCACTCGCCACGGCGGCCGATGATTCCGACACTTGGACAAGGGTATCTTTGATGGAACTGACAAACGTATCGAATGTTCGCTGCAACTCTCCGACTTCATCTTGTACGGAACTATGAAACGACGATTTCAAATCGGCATTGCGAATAACATCGGTCACTTCTTGCAGCGGATTGATCACAGTTTTTTGCAGGATAAACCTCAAAACGAAAGTGCCAATGCCAAGTAAGAGAAATGCAAATCCCAATGACCAAAACATCGTATTTCTCTGATTGCTGTATAACTGTTCTTTCGATGTTCCGACCACAACAAATCCCACAATTGCGCTCCCCTCTTCCCGTGCAAAGACAGGATGAAACGATAATTGAACAGTAGAACCCTCTGCTGTTTTCGATTCCGCCGCAAACGATGTTTTTGCCTGCTTTACTGATTGCAAAATATCGTTATTTGTCAATGCTCCTTTTGTGGAAATGATATTTCCTTGCTCATCTAAAAAACTTACAAATTGAACTTCTTTTTCTCCGCCGATAATATCCATAGCCTTTTCTAGCTGCGACGGATCTTTCATTAATACACCAAGTTTACCGACGCTTGCCATATTGCCGGCAAGACTGATTCCACGTTTTTCAAATTGCTCGACGGCAAGACCGCCGATAAACCATATATACACGATACTCAACCCTGCTGTGAGAACAAGAATTAGCAGGACAACCGGTAGTAGAATTTTTGTCCTTAATTTCATAAAAGCCCCTTATCGTAAGACATAGTTGATGGATGGATTTTCTTCTTTTGGCACTGCGGCACCAACGTACGACGAAACGCGTTCATTGATATAGACGGTGAATTTCCCATTTTCCTTAGTGATAAAGCAAAAAGCACCTTGACTTATAAGGGAAACATCTGGCACACACACACCAACTTTATCAACTATCGCATTTTCCTTTAAATATTCATACCCTATCTGCAGCATTAAAGCGTCATCGGCATTGGGAATAAGAATCAGTTGCGCCTTCTTTTCACGAATTAACTTTTTATATAAATCCGGAATTTCCCGCGGATCTTTCGGTTGCGCCACAAACACTTGAATTCCCTGCTGCTGCGCGGTTCTTGAAAAATTGGATATATCTTTTTCAGAAATATTCCCCGCCATCACTCCAATGACATGCAAATCACTTTTTAGCGATTTAAGAATCGAAATCTGCTGTCCGTATGTGATGGGTGATTGAGCAAATCCCACGCACTGAAGTGCAACAAGTAAAAAACCGATGCGAAAAACTTTTTGTACAAGCGAAATCCTTTTCATGCAAGCCTCCATTCTGTAGTGTAAAATTTTTCATACCCTTCACAAACTTCATCCGTGCTGCATCCGATCGAAAGTTCCTATCTCGATGAAATATTTTTAAAGGGAGTATAGTTTACCAACAATATTCTTATTTATGATCTACGAGATGTCCATTCGAAGAAACAGCCTTCTTCGATCGCTGCGTCATTGTTGTATGTATTTTTTTGGATTGCAATGACGACTGAGTGTCATTCCCTCCTAAATTAAATTTGGATAATATATCTTGAAGTTTTTCTGTTAATCGATTCAAATCCTCGGCCGTCCTGGCAATCTGCTGTGTCCCGGCGGCACTCTCCTGCGTCACCGTGCTTATCGATTCCACATTCTTGCTAATCTGTTCCGATGCACTGGACTGCTGCTCACTTGCCGCTGCAATTTGTGTCACTTTATCCGTTACCAGTTCACTGATGCCGATGATCTCTTGCAGCGATGCTCCGGCTTGGTCTGCCAACGAAATCCCTTCTCCTACTTTCTTCGTTCCTTCATCCATTGAGACAACCGCTTCTTTGGTATCGGTCTGAATTTGTTTGATCATCGAGGCTATTTCTTTCGTCGCTTTTGTTGTACGTTCCGCAAGCTTTCTCACTTCGTCGGCAACAACCGCAAATCCTCTGCCTTGTTCACCGGCTCGGGCTGCTTCGATCGCAGCATTCAAGGCAAGAAGGTTCGTTTGATCGGCAATATCATCGATCACGCTGATAATTTCTCCGATTTGATCGCTCGACTTTCCTAATGCTTTTACTGTCTCTGCAGACCGATTTACCACCGAAGAAATTTCTTTCATCCCTTCCACGGTTTTTCTTACAACATCCCCGCCAATTTCGGCTGTTCCTTTTGCCTTTTTTGCCGTTGTTGCCGTATCAATTGCATTCCTGGAATTTTCCAAAATTGTTTTTGTCATTTCTTCAACAGCACCGGCAACTTCTGTAGCCTGCGATGATTGTTCTTGTGACCCGGCGGCAAGTTCTTCGGTCGACGAACTGATCTGCGTACTTGCACTGGCCACGGCAGCTGAGGCTTCGGACACTTGTATCAGTGTGTCTTTTATGGAAGACACAAATTTGTCGAATGATCGCTGAAGATCTCCGATCTCATCCTTGCGTTCACTATTGAATTGCGAGTTGAGATCTGCATTCTCAATATTTGACACGACTTCCTTTACCGGCCGGCTGATAATTCGAGCGATGAAGATGCTGAGGCCCAAACCGACAAATAATCCCAAAGCAAGAGTCATTATATTTATCTTCGACGTTGACGCGTACATATCATCAAATTCCTTATCCGACAACTCGGCATCTCTCTCTTCCATTGCCACAAATTTATCAAGCGCCCCCTGTACTACTTTGCGAGATTTATCGGCCTGCCCAAACCATTCCTGAAGAGCCTCTTTGTCTCGATTTGCACGCGCTAAATCTTGTATTTTGTTCAAATCGGCATCATACATTTTTCGAGCGTCATCGAATTGGGCATAAAGGTCCCGGTCTTCTTGGTCGGTCAGTGTTTTTGAAAGTTCCTCTGCAAATCGCGTAACATCACTGTTTCGTTGTTTCACTTTCGTAAGGGTCGCCTCAATGTCTGTTGGGTCATTATATATTATCGCTTCCAGAGTGTTTGATCGCATCCGTTGAAAGTTTGACGAAAGCTGACCTACCTTGGCAAGCGGCAGAGTCTTATTGAGATAGAGATTGTCTTCGTTGTTTCTCATTTCTGCCGCATTGTTGATCCCTTCATAACCAATGATCGCAGCGATGAATATCATTAATCCAAAACTGATATAAAGTTTTGTTCCTATTTTTAGATCATAAAACCATTTCATGATGTACCTCCTTTATAACCAAAATCAATAAAATATGGTGAACGTGATTCTTTCAATTTGATAAAAATTAATTCTGTTATTACCCGGATAAGAATATTTTTTGTGGCTCCTTCGATCAATTGACCGATCCTAAAACTTATGCGACCTTTTTTAATTCCTCATGCTCTTCCGTTGTTAATACCCGTTCAAGGTCCAAAAGGATGAGCAATCGATTATCCAATTTTCCGATCGCAGTAATATATTCCGCTTTTATTCCCGCAATAATCGGCGGCGGCGGTTCGGTAACACTTTTTTGAATACGAAGAACTTCGCTGACGGCATCAACGACAAAACCAAGAACTTTTCCGCTCAATTCAACAACGATGATTCTTGTATTTTTGTCTTTTCCCTTCCTGGCCATCCCAAAACGACGGCGGAGATCAATAATGGGAATTACTTTTCCTCGCAAATTAATTACTCCATCCACATATTCCGGAGTGTTGGGAACCCGAGTTACTTCAACCATCCGATTGATTTCTTGCACTTTGAGAATATCAACACCGAATTCTTCTTCCCCGATATTAAAACTGACCAATTGAAGAAGCTCATCTCCAGCTGATTGTTTACTGCTAACTTCTTTGGTGTCATTCATGATCGTACTCCTTTTCATTGAATAGATTTATTTACTCACAATCTTTAAATGCTTCTGCAATGACTGCCATTGTTGTACCACACGTTTTCTGACGATGCGTAAAAAGGAGATACCCTCCTTTTTTCATATCTGTTTTATTTCTACTGCTGAATTGGTATCCGTTTAACCGAATGCTACGATCATTAAGAAATTCATCTTTCGTTGACCATACTTTGTTGCATAACGGGCATTGTTTAAACTTAGGGTACTTAGGGTACATAGACTATGGATTGATTCTAAGCTTCATCTAACACTATTACTCAACAGACTTAAACAATACCTATGCCAACTTCTGGGAAGGCAGAGACGTGGAATTTTTTAAAATTAGATAAGCTGGAAGGGCTTTGAAGTAGATTAAAAAAAGGAATGTAAATAATCTTGGTGAAATGTTTCCAGTTGGTTAATATTAACCAAACATATCTTCAGACGATTTCACATTTGAAAGCGAACAGCAAATGAGCCAAAAACTGAATTGCAAAATGATTAAAAACGTTAATTCATAATCAACAGAAAATAAAAAAGAGAATTATATTTCGGCCAAGGCATCGGCCCACACTACTTCAATGTCAGTAAATTGTATCATGTACCATTTTTAGAAATTGATCGGCTTTAAATGGTTTTTGTAGGGCTTTCAGATGTTCTTCCGAAAGCAATGAAGTAATTAATTCATCGGTGACAAACCCGCTGCAGAAAAAAATATTGAATTTCTCTTTTACCTTTTTCATTTCAAGATATGCCTGACCGCCATCCAGCAATGGCATCACCAGATCCATAACTACCAGGTTGACCTCCGAATTTTTTTCTTTGAAAATTTCGACTGCCTCTCTGCCATTCTTTGCTATAACAACACGGTAGCCGGCTTCTTCAAGAAGCTCCTGTGCGAGTTCACGCATGGCATCTTCATCATCAACGAGCAATATTAACTCATTGTTCTTCGCAAGATAATTCACTTGCTCTTCTTTCTTTAGGTGTGCACTATTCGATTCAACAGCCGGTAGAAATACATTGAACGTTGTGCCGTTTCCGGGTTCTCCTTCAACGGTCACTGCCCCGCGGTGAGTCTTGATAGAATTATAGACAATCGCCAAACCAAGGCCGGTTCCCTTCTGTGTCCCATTCTTTTTTGTCGTAAAAAATGGGTCAAAAATTCTATCGCGAATGTTTTCGGGAATTCCGCACCCGTTATCTTGAATTGAAATCAAAATGGCATGGCTCGGAGCGGATGTACTGAACCAATGCAAGCTGGAATCTTTCACTTCGTAATTGGCTGCCGTAATCTTTAATACTCCCTGTACATGCTCTTCATTTCTTTCAATAATGGCATCACGGGCATTCATACTTAGATTCAACAGCATCTGGAATAATCCGCTTTTATCGCCGGTGACTTTCCAAAGGTCGGGAGCGACCGAAACTTCAATGGAAATTTTTTTCATGAATGTATCGACGCAAATTCCAACAACTTCCTGAATAACTTCCGACACATCCACAATCATTGTTTCAGATTTCCGTTGCCTTGCAAACGATAATAGCTTTGTCGCCAGCTGGGTTCCACGTTCTGCCGAAAGATTAATGGTATCAGCGTATTTTTTGACCTTGACGGGATTGTCGTAATACTTCTGCAGCTGCTGACTAAATCCGGAAATATTATTCAGGATATTGTTGAAATCATGAGCAATACCGCTTGCCAGCGTACCGATACTTTCTAATTTTTGCGATTGTAGCAACTGCCGCTCCACTTCTTTTCGGTGGGAAATATCTACAATGAATCCAATGATCTCTAACAGCTGGCCTTTCGAATTGAACTTTCCCATCGCATTGATCACGCCGGTAAAAATTGTACCATCCTTTTTTTTCATTTCAACTTCTACCTGTTCCAATTTTCTGTCTCGGATTAATTGCGTAATGATCGTGTTTCTGTCATTAAGATTCACGTACCATTCTTTTACATTTGTCGCGTACATATCGTCCGGAGTTGAAAACCCGAAAATTCGAGCGCACGTGTTGTTGACCATCACAAATGATCCATCAGGCCTTGTAATAAAATCACCGGTCAAATCTTCTTCAAAGAATCGTTGGTAGTAGTCCGCCTTTTTCTTCAAATTTTCATATTCTTTTTCCTCTTCGGTAACGTCACGTTGGATACCGAAACAGCCCGTCACTCGATTGTCATTGTCATATAATGCCACAAGACTGCCTTCGGCGATCATTTCAGTATTATCGGACCGCTGCATTCGAAGATTATACTTCACTTTCCCTTCCTCTACCAGCCGTAAAAAATAAAATTTTGTTTTCGATTCATCAAGGCTGATCAGGTCGGTAAATTTTTTCCCTTTGATTAATTCACCTGTCGGCAGAAATTGGTGTGAAAACGCTTCGTTGATTTTATCGATTGTAAGGCTGTTGATGAATTCAAGCAATGAAGGATCATCTTTTGTAATTTCATTGACATGTGCCGCCTTTTGATTCACAAGAATAAAGCACCCGTCAAGAGATTCTGAAAAAAATGTATTCAGCATTTCCTGAGACTTTATCACCCGTTCTTCCATCGTCTTTCGTTCATCAATATCGATGCACGATCCTAAATATCCGACAAATTCTCCATTCGTAAGATAGTTTGGGACACCAATTTCAACGACCCACCGGTATGCTCCGGTATGGTGTCGAAGACGATATTCCATCTCATATTTTTCACGGCGATCGAATCGCTGGGAAAAGGCTTGCTGTACACGGTCTTTATCCTCGGGATAAATATATTCTGTCCATCGACCGTTCATTAAGTCTTCTAACGCTACTCCAGTAAAGTCCAGCCATCCCTTATTGAAATACACGAAACATTTTTCTGCATCAGATTTCCATATAAGCACGGGAGAATTATCGGCGAGCCGGCGGAATCGTTCTTCACTTTCGCGTAATGCCATGATTGCTGCAAGTCGATCATGATGTTCTTTGGCTTGCTCCAACGCGTGTTGGATTGATGACGGTAATCTTCCAAGTTTATCTTTAAGAAGATAATCACTGCACCCAGATTTGATCATATTAACCGCAGCATCTTCACCAATCATTCCCGATACAATAATGAACGGTGTTTCGGGACTGACAGATTTGAGTATTGACAGCGCCAAGCCACCATCAAACTGCGGTAAATTAAAATCTGAAAGTACAATGTCGGGCGGTTGTTGTACCAATTGCTCACGATAATCTTTCTCATTATCTACAACGGAAATCGTGAAATCGATTCCACCTTTTTTTAATTCATATCGTAAGATTTCCGCATCATCCGGATTGTCTTCAACAAGCAGAATATGGATAAGTGATTTCGTCATGCAACGTGTTACCTTAAAAATCTATTTACAGAAACCCAGAACAATGCAGTTTGGGAAATTATGTGTTGGTACTGCTCAAAGCGGACCGGCTTTACAATATAAGCGTTCGCTCCGTAATTATAGGCTGAGACGATATCTTGTTCTTGGTTTGATGAACTAAACACAACGATCGGTATGATCTTCAAAACAGGATGAGATTTTACCGTTCTAATGAATTCGAGTCCGTTCACTTTCGGTACTTTTAGATCGACGAGAATCAATTTTGGGAAATCGATAATCTGTTGAATTTTTGATTCTCCATCGACAAACAAATAATCCAGCGCTTCAACGCCGTCAACGGCGGTAAAGATTTTTGAATCCGGGCAGCATCCGCGTAAGGCCCGTAATGTTAATTCAAGATCATTCGGATCATCTTCTAGAATAACGATATCTACTGTTGTATGGGTATTCATAGGCCGTTAATTGATTTGCATGTGTTGTTTAGGTAAAGTAAAAGTAAATATTGCCCCGTTGCCAACTTCGCCGTACGCTTGGATGGAGCCTCCATGACGCTGAATAATCCGATGAACAATTGCCAGACCGACCCCGGTTCCTTCATACTCCTGTTGAGCGTGCAAACGTTGAAACACTCCAAAAATTTTATCAGCATATCTCATATCAAAACCGGCCCCGTTATCTTTGATGTAATATGATGTATCATGGTCAGATTCTACTCCGCCGATTTCAATCTCGGCAATCTCACGATGTTTAGTAAATTTAAATGCGTTTCCGATAAGATTGGTAAGAACTTGTCTAATCAGCGAAGGATCGCCGAATGCTTTCGGAAGAGGCCGAATAGTTACAGTAATGTGTCGATTCACTTCGGAATTTTTCAAATCATTAACGATTGATGTTGAGAATGCTTCGATAGCAAAAAGTATTTTTTTGATTTCTGCTCTATTCATTCGTGAAAATTCCAAGAGATCGTCTATTAATCGCCCCATGCGCGACGTGTTGGTTCGAATCATGGAGAGCTGGCGTTTCCCGTCCATACTAAGCCGTTCAAGTTCTTCATCGAGCAGTATTTTTGAGAATGAATCAATGGCACGCAAAGGCGCACGAAGATCGTGGGAAACTGAATAAGCAAATGATTCTAATTGCTTGTTTGCTTCTTGTAATTGCCGTGTTCGTTCTTCCACTTTCAATTCAAGATTTTCATTAAGCTCTCGAATTTGTTCGTGAATTTTTTTGATATCAGTAATATCGGCATGGGTGCCGATAATTCGTAACGGTGTCCCGTCATCAGTTCGTTCCATAACCATGGCGCGGTCGAGAATCCATTTGTATGTTCCATCTTTGCACAGCATTCTATATTCAATGGAGTACTTATGTTTTTTCGAATTTTGATGTGCTTGAAATTCTGTTTTGAGTATTGAAAGATCATGAGGATGAACTAACCTATCCCATTCCTCAAAAGTATCCGTCACCTCATTTTCTGAATATCCAAGCATTTCTTTCCAACGGCGCGACCGGTAGATCCTGTCTGTTCCTTTATTCCACTCCCACACTCCATCTCCCGCTCCTTCGAGTGCATATCGCCAGCGTTGTTCACTTTCATACAATGCATCTTCTGCCTTTTTTCGCATGACGATATCCCACGCAAGGCTGGCTAATTGATACAAAATGTCGACGTCCTGATCGTTATAGTCGATTTTTTTATTTCCCACTCCAAGAATGGCAACAACTTTATTATTGCGCAATATTGGAACGGTTACCTCTCGCAAAATCTCTGCATGACCCTCAGGTAATTCTCTTTTATTGATCAGATGTTCATAGTCGTTATGAATCACGGGCTGTTTCGTGTAAATACACTCCGACCATGCGCCGGCATTATCAATTGAATAATGCTCTTCACCGTTCGTGATATGGCACATCGTATCTTTGGTTTTCGTTGACCAGGCCTGCAGTTCCACAATATTTTTTTCGATATCAATAAAATGAAAAAATCCGATCGAGCTGTGCGTCAGCATTTCGGCATCATCGACTGTCCGTTGAAGCAGGTCTTTCATCGTATGATTTTTTGAATATTCACCGAGCCGATACCGCGTCAATGAAATTTCTTCGGATAATTTCCGATCAGAAATATCTCGGGCGACTCCAATAATAACTTTTCGGCCGAAATAGAAACCGGCCGTTAAACTGATTTCACTGGGAAAAATATTCCCATCACGCCGCCTGCCGAAATATTCAAATATCTGAGGATCCCCGTTGAATGCTTTATTCAGTTTCTCGGAAATATCAGGAGAATTGCTCAGGACCGACGATGAAAAATCTTCAAGAGTTTTCCCGATGAAATGGCTCCGATCATACCCATACATTAATTCTACGGCATGATTGATATCAATAAAGATTCCATTTTCATCTTGAATATAAATTGCTTCATTGATACTATTAATAAGTTTCCGGTACGTTTCCTCCGAGAATTTTAACAATTGCTCCGCTTCCAACCTTTTGGTGACATCAATTGCAAAATTCAACGTGGCAGGTCTCCCTTCCCACATGATCCGAACAGAATTTACTTCTGCCCAATACGTTGACGAATTAGCTAAAACAATTTTATAAGTTCGCAAATCGGTATGAATACGTCCTGTCACTAACAATGCGTATCTTCGTTTAATTTCGCTGCGGTGCTCGGAAGGCATAAAATCTAACACCTGCCGGCCGATAATTTGCTCGTTCGGTAATTCCAATTTTAATTCGGTCATCTTGTTGGCAAATTTTAGTATGCCATCCTGTACGACAAAAATTGACTCAGTTCCATTTTCTACCAAGAGTCGATATTGCTCTTCACTGTTCTGAAGTTTTTGTTCAGCTTCTTTCCGCTGACTAATGTCACGCGAAATTCCAAGGATGCCAATCGGTTTGTTGTTATCGTACAATACTCTCGCCGTTACTTCCACCCAAATCGTCGAACCATCTTTCCGGTTTTGTTCAATTTGGAAAACCTCAGGTTCTGATTGTTCATTTCCCCGCAGAACATATTGAATTTTTTCGATGAATTGTTGAATCGTGGGTAATGACGCCTCGGTAACATGATATTCAATCGGAATATGGAGTAATTCAAACGGCGTAAATCCCCGCATTTGTTCAATTGACGGGCTAATGTAGTTGAACGTCCCGTCAAAATTCATTATCCAGATAACGTCCGAACTGTTTTCGGCAAGCAGGCGGTACCTTTTTTCGCTTTCGCGCAATGATCGCTCTGCCTCTTTTTGCGATGTAATGTTGCTGATAAAAACCAAAAACACATCTTGATGCTCAAGATAAACCGTGCTTATTAAAACATCGATGTATTTTCCATCACTGCACCGATGTTTTATTTCATCTTTATCATACCCATAGATTCGAGCTTGATTCATGTGGTGAGAGAACCATTGTTCATGCTCGGTAGAGATCAAATCAGAAGCATTCATAGTCAATAGTTCTTCTCTGGCATAACCGGTCATCGTGCAATATGCATCATTGACTTGCAGTAATTTTCCCTCTCCGGACACAACCCAATATCCATCGATGGCGGATTGTATTAATCCTTGATAGCGCTCTTCGCTCTCACGCAATGCATTTCCAATAAACGCTTTCTCCATTTCATTCGACGCCCGGTAACCATAAAGGGTGAGAATAGATTCAATTTTCGGCGTCAATTCAAATTGCTGGTCGTGCATGATGACGATAATTCCGCGTGTAATTCCTTCACTGTCAATCAGCGACATGCCGGCATACGCCTCAACGCCCATTACTCTTAACGGGGGATCATTCGGAAATTTTTCTCGGACCTGTTGAGAATAATTAATGATAAAATTATTCCGTAGCACTTGTTCGCACGGAGTATTTTTTATCTGATAGACAATATTTTCTTGTTTGAAACCGTTTGAATAAAACGACAGTGTCCGAATGGCGTCACGTTCCGGAAGCATTTCTCCGATAAAAGCATAGCGCACATGCAGCGTTTCAGAAAGATTTTTCGCAATCAGATCAAAAATTGAGTCATTGTTATATGAGCCGGTCGTCACCGCAAGTTTTTGCAGCGATTGCTCAACGATCTTTTTTGACGTAATATTTTCAATAACACCAACGACATATTCCGGTTGGAAATTGCTGTTCCGGACAAGCGATAAGGTAACATTCCCCCATACCACAGCACCATTTTTACAGACATATCTTTTTTCGGTTGTAAATGAATCGATAGTTCCTTTCAACATGCTGTGCAATTTTTCTCGGTCTTTTTCTAAATCACCCTCGACAGTTACTTCAGGGAATGATTTTTTAAGAAGTTCTTCCGTGGAATATCCCAAAAATTCACACATCGCCCGGTTCACTTTTGTAAATACGCCGCCGAGCGTCGTTTGCACAATTCCTACGGCTGCTTGCTCGAAAGTTGCTCGATATCGTTGCTCGCTACTGCGCAATTCCTTTTCAATCCTTCGCCGTTCAATGGCATTGCCAAAACTCGCCGCGGCAATTTTTAAAATCGATTCCTCGTCATCCGTCCATATTCTTTCAGTATGCGTATCATCAAAACCTAAGAATCCCCAGAATTTACCTTTTAACATGATTGGAACAACGATAAGGCTTTTGATATCTTGAGCAAGGAATATTTTCTGTTCGTCAACCGGAAGTTCGTTAACAATTGTTCGAATGGGCTCACCGTTCCCCAATATGGCAGCCCACCGCGGAAGATTTTTCCCCAGCTGAGACGGATTGTCTTCATAATGCTTAATCTGGGACTGCACTTCGCGCCGGCACCATTCATATTTTTGATATGAAATAATATGCTTTGTCGTTTCATCAATATGATTTTCAAATATATACACTCTATCGACATGGATCTCTTCACCCAAAATTCTAATTGCCTCCAGGATTGCACTATCCATGGTTTGATTCGTCATCCGCAGCAGTTCAAAAACGGATAATGCAAGCGCTTGCATTGAACGTTCTCTATCTTTAAGATTTTTTTCCGATTTTTTCCGCTCGGTAATATCTTGAGCAACTCCTAACAATCCGGTAGTGTTCCCGTTTGCGTCGGTAATTTGAGATTTTGTTATTTCAAGATCATGTATTTTCCCGTCGACGAATAACAACTGTTCGTAAGAAACGTGGGCGCCCGGCTGAGAAAAGGCAACGGCATCTGATTCCAAACACGTTTTTGCAGTTCGTTCATCGTACACCTGAGAATAATGGTTTACCGTTTTAAATTTTTCTTCCGATATACCTACGGCAGCACAAAACGTTTTATTGACGAATCGTAATCTGCCGTCTTTGGTCAGCAGCCAAATTCCGATTGGAGAATTATCAAGAATTAATTGGAGGGCATCGGTCTGTTCCTTCAATTTTCCTGACATAATTTTTTGTTCAGAAATATTTTGCTTGATACCGATGTAATGTGTTATGATCCCTTTGTCATCGATGACAGGCGTTATCGTTTGTTCTTCATAGTAGATCGTCCCATCTTTCCGCTTGTTGGTTATTTCGCCTACCCAAACTTTTCCGGAGGTAATGGTATCCCACATTGTTTTAAAGAACTCAGTATCGTGCTTTCCCGAGTTGATCAGTTCTCGTGGATTTTTCCCCAGCGCTTCGCGAAAAGTATATCCGGATATTTTTTCAAACGCAGGGTTCACCCATTCGATTTTCCCCGTGAAATCCGTAATAACGATTCCATTTGCCGCCGCTTCGAGTGCAGAGCTCAAAAGACGCATTCGCTCTTCATTTTTCTTTTCATCAGTCACATCCCAGAAAACCCCTTGAATGCCGGTCACAACCCCGTTGTGATCTTGGATCGGTATTTTGATCACACGTACGAGTGATTTTTCACCGGTTAATGGATTAATGTTTTCTTCCTGCGTAGAAAAATTACTCTTACTCATCACAACATGCTGATCATCCGCACGATACTTTGCCGCATGTTCAATGGGATAAAAATCGTACGCGGTTTTTCCGACAACATCGTTCACGGTGCCGCCAATGGACTTCAGCAGTGTTTCGTTAACAAATGTCAATTTCCCTTCCGTATCAATGCGATAAAGGTTAAAAGGCAAAGAGTTCACCAGCGATTGATACAAAGCAATGGTTTTGTTCAATTCCTCTTGAAGCATGCGTTGATGCGCAACATTTCTACCGGTACAATACAAACATGCTTTTCCATTTATTTCAATTCTATTTGCATTTATTTCAACAGGAACAAGTGTTCCATCTTTTCGTCGATGGACGGTTTCAAATATCCCTTCCTGATTTACTAATGAGCGTACTTGCTCGCTTAATTCTTTGTCATTCCAACGTGAATCCCAATCATAAATTTTTAATTTCTTCGTCTCTGCTTCAGAATATCCTAAATGTTTAACGAACGCACTATTGGCTTCCAACAAATTGCAGTCATCGTCGACAATGTGAATAAAATCTCTCGATGTCTCCATCATCGCCCGGTATCGTTCTTCTCTTTCTTTAAGCTCTCGCTGTGAACGGATTTTTTCGGTCACATCATGAACAATGGAATTGAGCATTGTTCCTTCTTCCGTTTCAAAAGGACTGCTGTACACTTCAACATCGCGAATAGTACCGTCGGCAAGGCGGTGTCTGAAATTGAAATAAATTTTTTTCATTGCTGCTGCTTTTTGCATCTCCTCAAAAACTTCTTTTTCTGAGAGAGTGTTGATCTCGGATATTTTCATATTCAAAAGTACATCACGCGAATATCCGTAGAATTTGCATGCGGCGGCATTAGCATCAACAATCCTGCCTGTAGCGGGGTGAATAATAAGTTTTACGGCAATATTTTTTTCAAAAATGTCATGGAATCGTTTATTGCTCCGTTCAATAGCTGTCGTAAAATTCCTATATTCCTTTAACAAAGGCTTTGCAAATAAAAGACCGGCTAAGAGAAAAAAGCTGCTAAGGAAAAAGAGAATTGCTTCTTCCATGCTCGTCGATTTATTTTGATACGAATTATGATAGAGTTCTAAAATATTCTGCACCAGAATGACTGAAACAGCTATCGCAATAATTAGCAATGGAGTTCGATACCGTAATTGGAATGTAATATAGAGAAGGATGCAAATCGCAGAGAGCCGCAAAATGAATGCGGCAATCATCAACGTAGAAAGTCCGGTGTTGCCCAACATCGCTTTATCAAAATTGATGATCTTCACAAAAGTGATAATAGCGGCAATCGCTGTCAGCAATACCCCAAGGATAATTCTCCGATACCGCGAATCGTGAACGATATTGAGCCGAACAAATGACATAAAAAAAATCCCCCTTACAAAGCCTTCATCAAATAATTATGCGTTCACTTTATAGCCGCGTTGTTCGGGTTGAATCCCCAATTGTTCCATCCGATATCGAAGTTTTGAACGAGTGATACCGAGGATTTTTGATGCTTGAACTTGATTGCCATTCGTGATGGAAAGCGTTTTTAAAATCAAATCACGAAGCACATCCTTCATCGATATTCCCTGCGCTGGAATCGCGAGAGAAAATTTATTATCAGACCATCCGTTTTGATTTTTCGTAATAACGTGCGCGGGTTGAATGAATTTAAAGTATTCCGGTATCAGGATATCACCGTCGGCAAGAAGCGTAACGCGTTCAATAACATTTCTCAGCTCACGCACGTTGCCTTTCCAGTGATAATGTTCAAGAATCTGAACTGATTCCGGCGAGAAATCTAAATTTTTCTTGTTGAATTTTGATGCGTATTCTTTTAAAAATGAACTTGCAATGGGAATGATATCTTCACGCCGCTCGCGTAACGGGGGGATACGAAGCACGGCAACATTTAACCGATAGAAAAGATCCTCACGAAATCTTCCTTCTTCGACTTCATGCTGAAGATTCCTGTTCGTGGCAGCGATGATCCTTACATCAACACGTATTTCTTTGGTTCCTCCGAGTCTATAAAATTTTTGTTCTTCAAGCACGCGCAATAATTTCACTTGCATATCCTGAGAGAGTTCTCCGACTTCATCAAGCAGCAGCATTCCTCCATTGGCAAGCTCAAACTTCCCTTGTTTCATTCGTTCGGTTGCGCCGGTAAATGCTCCTTTTTCATACCCAAAGAATTCGCTTTCCGCAAGATCCTTCGGAATGGCACCGCAGTTGATTGTAATAAATGGCTTATCCGCGCGCATACTTTTTTGGTGTAAAAATCGGGCAAACAATTCTTTCCCGGTTCCGCTTTCGCCTTCAAGCAAGACTGTTGTGTTTTCTCCGGTTGCCAATCGTTCTGCCGTTCCTAATAATTGTTTCATCATGGCACTTTTGAAGACAATCCCGTGCAGTGGTTTTTGATCGGCAACTTCTTGCTCTAATATTTTGACTTTTCGTTTCAACCGTGCGTGTTCCATGGTCTTTTGCAAAATGACCGAAAGATGTTTTAAATCGAACGGTTTTACGATAAAATCGTACGCCCCCTCCTTCATCGCTTGAACGGCAAGTGACACTTCCGCAAATGCAGTCATCAATATTGTCGGCGTTTCACCGCCTTGTTCTCTCATTTGTTTTAATAAGCGCAATCCGTTATGTTCGCCAAAATAAATATCAAGCATAATCATATCCGGAGCTGCCTGCTCTACAACAGAAAGGAATTGATCACCTCGATTGCATACAACAATAGTGTACCCTTCACTTGATAACACTTTGTTTAATGACGATGTCAGAATTTCTTCGTCATCGGCAATCAATATTTTCCCCTTACTCATGATTTCTCCTGTTCATTGGAATTGATTAAAAAAAGTAATTGCACATCCGTGCCGCCTGCTGGCACAGGTTTTATCTTAATTTCACCGTTATGTTGGTTCATAATCCGTTTTGAAAGAGCCAACCCCAACCCTGTTCCACTGCTCTTTGTCGTTTTAAATAATTCAAAGGCATCTTTTAGATATTCTTCAGAAAATCCCGGTCCGCCGTCTTTAATTGAGACTATAACACGTGAGGATTTTATTTCGCTTGGAAATTCATAACCGGTTGTCACCACAATTGAACCGCTCGGAGGAGTAGCTTCAATGGCATTCTTGAGAACGTTGAGAACAACTTGCATTATCTGTTTTGCGTCGATCTTCAGCGTCGGCAATGTCGTGGTAAAATGTGTTTCCAAATCAATATTCTTTTTGTGAACTGTCAACATAAGAAGGTTTATCGATTGGGACACAACTTCGTTGATAGAGGCAAAACGGACATCCGGCATTGTTGAACGGGCAATGTTCAGCGTATTTTCGATTACTTTTTCGATATGCTTTGTTCCTTCTATCGCCAGACGAAGCGTTTCAATGTCCGGATGATTGTCCCCATATTTTTGTTCCAAAAATTGGAGATTTAATTTCACACCCGCCAATGGATTCCGTACTTCATGAGCTATTCCGGCAGCAATCGTTCCAAGAAGCGAAAGCTTCTCTGTCTGGAATATTTTTTCCAACATCGCTTTTTGTTCGGTAACATCTCGGGTAAAAACTAATATGCGCTTGTCTTTGTCATAATCGATGACACTTGCCGTTCCTTCAAGGCAAATGACTTTCCCTTCCTTGGATTTTACCGTAAGCTCGCCCGAAAATGATTGAGTGATAATTAATTCTGATTGAATATCAGGATCGGCAAATGGAAGCCTTTTTAATTCCAATAATTCTTCGCGCGTGTACCCAAGCAAATGGACCGCTTCGGTATTCATATCCAGCAGTTGCTGACCATACACATCCATCACAAAAATTGGAATACTGGCTCGCTCAAACAGCAGACGATACCGAATTTCAGAACGCTGAAGTTCATCATTTTTCTTTAAAAGCTGTAATGAGTACTCTTCAAGACTGATCATCTTCTCTTCTAATTTTTTGATCAGTATTTTATCATGGCGTTCAATAAATTCTCGATCGTCCAATGATTGGTTTTCACTGGAAGCCGTTTGAATTTTTTGCGGCGATGGATGGTATGTCTTGGCAATCATCTCCCTAACGGCATCAACAATTGAATCTGTTCCTCCCATCTTTACAACATACCGATCAACTCCGATATTCTGAGCAAGCTCTTTATCTTCTTGATCGATATAGTCGCTCGTATAAATAATAAATGGAATGGATGCGGTGCGGGGGTTATTTTTAACTGATTTGCAAAATTGAAATCCATCCATCTTCGGCATCATCGCATCCGAAATAATTAATTGTACTTCTTGCTCTTCAATAACTTTCAAACCTTCAAGCCCGTTGGTAGCGCTTAGGACTTTAAAGTTTTGTTCGCTAAGGACATCGTCGAGAAGTAATAAATTTTCAGGGATGTCATCGACCGCAAGGATCGTAAATTGCGTCGTTTCAGGACTTGAAGCATCTGTGACTGAGTGCATAAAATTAACCAATCGGTAATGTATTATTTGTATTTATACATCCTTGCACATTCCTACGCAACCAAAATAACATTATTAGCCAACTGTTTACAATACGTGATACTGCGTATTTTTAGCCCAAGCCGGAGGGTTATATCTTTTTTGAAAAGACAACGAGACTGTTTTTTATCGCAAAAGTAACGAGGCTTACGGTATCGTGTAATTCTAACTTGTGAAGGATGTTGTTATGGTGTGTGTCAACGGTTCTGACACTAATATGAAGTTTATCGGCTATTTGTTGGTGAGAATTCGATTCCGCAATAAGTTGAATAATCTCTCGTTCTCTTGCTGTCAACAGATCGATAGCGGGATTTAATGGATTGGAAATAGGGTGAAGAAGATTTTTTAACTGAAGTTCACTCAAATGCGGGCACATAAACTGACTGGATTTATAAATTGAATTAAGAGCTTTTCGAAATTCTTCCGGGGTTGATGATTTTAAAAGGTACCCATCCGCACCACATCGATATGTTTGAAGCACATAATGCTCGTCATCGTATGCGGAAACAATGAGAACTTTGATTTCTTTTGATTCTCTTTTAATTAATCGTGTAGCCTCAATTCCATTTAGGTTCGGCATATTGAGGTCCATGATAAAAACATCGGGATGGAGTAATTTTGCTTTGAGAACTGCTTCGTTACCATCGCTTACCTCTGCAATGGTCATAAATTCTGGGTAGATGGAGAGAATTAACTGCAGACCCCGACGTACCAAATCATGGTCATCGGCAATGACAATCGATATTTTTTCACCCTGTGCCAATTCTTCCCCTGGTTTGACGTGCCAAACCAAAGAAAAGAAATTTATACTACTTTTGCCACAAAAATTAATAGATCCGAATCGCATTCGGCGGAGCATCAAAATCGACAAAGATGTACAATTGATGGTTTCCGGTTTCAAAAAGAAGATCGTCTTTCAGCAACAATTCCTGGAGTAACAGGTCTTTATTTTGTTTTTCCTGATTCATCAGCACCGTGTAATTCAACAGGGCACAATATACATCAAATGACAACGTCAATCGCTCCTGATGTTGTGTCTGCGAATCCAGCATCGCACTCAGCGAAGCTATTCGCTGTTGAATGTGCACACCTTTAACAAGTACTTCTTCGTCCGAAGTCATGATGAATTCTGCCCATTAAGTGCCGGAAAAGCGTTTTAATAATTCATCAGCCACTTTTTCCGTTACTTCTTTTGAGAAATAATATCCGGATTGTATCCGCTGGTGAATTGCGTCTATTCTTTGATTTTCAGTGGCTTGAAATCGTTGCAACGCTTCGGGAGACAGTTCAACAGAATCCTGTGAACGTTTCTGCTCTTCTTCTTTTTCTTTCTCCTGACGCACTCGCAACGGTTCCTGAACAACCTGTGTCTGGGCTATTTTGCGAATATCCATTTTTTTCTCCTCGTATTTTTACTGATTATAAAAGTGATGCTTGTTGATGCTTTGCAGGGCATTCAACAGTGTCTTGTTCTTTTCTTCGATCACTGACTGCATTTTTTTTGAGCTTAAATGCAGGCTGACAAGAGCGGCTTTAATCCGTTCATCATCAATTTCCTTTCCCCCGCCTGCGGCAGACACAAGCCGCCCATGAACAGAGTCTAACTGTTCAATCAATATTTTTCTTTTCTCAACAATCGACCCTATGCTGGACAACTGTTCGTTTCTTACCGATTCACTTATTTGATCGGTTACGGTAATAAGATCGTCAATTAATCCGATGATCGTTGTCTGCTGCGCCGTTGTGTTCACTGCCATAGAATTAGGCTGTTGCATCGTATAAAATTCCCATGAGGCTTTGGAGATGATGCGCAATTTTTACTGCTTCCTCCGATGGAATTTGACGAACGACTTCTTGCGTATCGGTATTAATAACTTTAATGATCATTTTGTTCGATGTTCGGTCCAGTGAAAAAGATAATTTTGTCCCTGTCGAGCCCATCGTTCTATTCAGTTCATCAATCACTTCACGCAGTCTGGTATTTCGTTCTCGTTCAGCCGTCTCCCTTTCAATTTGACCCTGGGAATTCTTTCCTAATCCATTACCGATCACTCCGGACTTCGATTCAATATGTTGAATGGCTTCTGCCATGACTGTAAATTTTTATTTCCCAATTCTTTAACCGAAATATCTGTTCATGATGTTTGCTATGGTATTTTGTTGTGTAACAATTTGCTGATAAACCGCCTGCAATCGAAGAAAATCATCTTGATACTTTGTAACCTGCTTATCAATCCGTTCGTTATAGCTTTTAATGCGATCTTGATAATAAGTAATCTGACTTCTCGCATTTTTTGTAACCAGGTCAAGCTGCCCGCTGCCGTACGATAACATCGATTTCAAAACGGTTTGCATTTTGGTCGCTATCCCTTGAGTGGAATTGAACAAATTCGCTACTGCTGAAACTGAACTTAATTTTCCCTGTAATTTGTCGGAATCTTTTAGTGACAGCGTTCCGTCCCGTGCCGTATCAATTCCAATATCTGACAACAGCGTTGGATCGCCTGCTGTTACACCGGAAACAACACCCGAAACAATATTTCGGAGGCTGTATTTTAATCCTACAATCGTCGAAT
Source organism: Ignavibacteriales bacterium (assembly GCA_037443785.1). Lineage (GTDB taxonomy): Bacteria > Bacteroidota > Ignavibacteria > UBA10030 > UBA8401 > JAQUOA01. The sequence continues at coordinate 60,584 of JBBINR010000012.1, forward strand.
CTCCGGCAAAGATCTGACGGGTATTGGTTGTTGAATCAATACTCGTTTTCTGATTTAAATATGAAATAACGGCATTATAATTTGTAATAAAACTATTAATCTGACTGGTCATGCTTTCTTTATTTGCCGAAACAGTCAACGTTACTTCCGAATCAGTTAAAGCCTGGGCATTTTTTAGATCAAGAGTAACTCCTGAAAGAACATCGGTTGCCGAATTTGTTTCCTTTTCAAAATCGATACCGTCCAAAGTGAACTGTGAATTTAACGAAGTCGTACTCGTATACGAATACCCGGCAGCCGTTGTTGTCGATTTTGTTCGGCCGGAGAGCACTGTTGAATTTAATCCAAGATCATCCAGAAGTGTCCCGGTTACGTTGCTGAGTGAGATTGCCTGAGATGATCCGGTCGATTTGCTTACCAACATTATTTTTTTTGTGGTCGATGTATCAGCGACAGCCGACGCGGTAACATCGATACCGGCATTATTTATCGCCGTTGCAATATTTCCCAGAATAGTTGCATTGGTGTCTCCGTTGTTTATGGTGACGGAGATATCAGTTGTTGTTCCACCAATGGTAATACTGAAAGTTTTTACGCCGGCACCTTGTGATGTTGAAATGGCGGTATCCGCGCTTACTATTCTATTGGTTACAACGGTGTCACTTTTGGCAACCTGTGAAACTTTTAACAGATGCGAACCTTCCAATGCCGTGGAAGTTGCTGTTGCCGTTACCACTGATTCGTTGCTCGAAGAGACTTTAAATGCATTGATCTTTGATTCACTTCCAGTCTTTGCAAGGTCAATGATTGAATTTTGCAGCGTCGTTAACTTCGACTTCAGGTCATTCAGTGCCGTCACTCTTGTCTGCAAAATACTTTGTTTCGTTTGCAGTGTATAAACGGGCTTACTGATACTCATGCGGTAGCTGTCAAACAGCGACTGCAGATCAGATGATGTTGAAACTCCCGACACACTTGCCATAACGACCTACTTTCTATTCTTCATGACTATGCTTTGTCAAATGAAATGCTTGGCACCAGGCAGATCGCAATTCTTCTAGTATCCCCGATGCTTCGGCGTACTGCCCTTTACGCAAGCATTGTTTTGCATAATAATATAAACGGTACAACCCGAGAGAAATTTCCTCGTATTCAAAATTTAATGCGGCAATCAATTCATTGATTGCCCGCTTCGCCATCTCACCATCCTGCCGTTTGCAGGCGACAATTCCCACATCATAAATTTTTGCGATCACTTGAACCGGCGTAAGATTCAGCGATTCATCTTGCATATATCGAGATGCCGCTTTTGTTTGTTTGGGCATTGTGATACCCACGACCGGTGTCTCTACTTCTGCCTGTGCTTGTTGATATGCATACATGATCTTACCCCGTCTTCCTTTTTCATTAGGTTATTGTTCCTATAGTAAAGCGGAAGGCTTCATGGTACGAAGCCTTCCGCTCAATGAATTGTATCTTATCGGAAGAGTGATAAGAAGTTCTGCGGAGCCGAGTTGGCTTGCGACAACTGAGCAGTAGCAGTCTGTTGTAAAATCTGAAGCTTCGATGCCATGATTTGTTCCTTGGCAACATCCGCATCCAAAATTCTGCTCTTTGCAGCTTCGGTATTGGTAATCGCTGTCGTGAGGTTGGCTTCTTTTGTTTGAAGTCTGTTCACTGAAGCACCAATCTTTCCGATTTCGGTATTGACTGTGGTCAAACCGGTATCGGCTGTCAAGTTGGCAATGTTTGCCGATGTTACTGAACCAGCCGCAACGCCAAGAAGAGCGTTTGCACCGGTCGATGCGCTGAACGCAACCGACAACGTTTCGCTCGATCCTTCGCCAACCTGGAAGGTCTTTGAATAGGATGAAGAAAGAAGAGCAACACCGTTGAATTTCGTTTGGGTGTTGATATCATCAACTTCAGTCATCAACGAGTTGATTTCCGAAGCGATAGCATCTAATTCGTCTTTTCCTAATGCACCGTTTGCTGCACGCGCTTGTTTCTCTTTAATCGTCACAAGAATGTCAGCAATTGTTTGATATCCGCCCTCTGCAACGCCATAGACGCTTTGTGCGTCACCGACGTTGTCGACAGCAGAGTTCATTGCACGAACACGGCCTTCCATCTTTTTGGAAATGACGTATCCTGATGCATCGTCTGATGCAGAGTTAATGCGTTTACCAGTGGATAAACGAAGTTGATGCACACCGAGATCTTTGCTGATCTGATTAAGCGCGGAATACGCTTGATTAGCAGAAATGTTGGTGTTAATCCGACCGCCTGTTGAGAATGCCATAAATACCTCCATGTATTTAGATGTGTAAAATGTGGGCTTCCTTGCCCGTTATTTGGTGAGACACTTTGTGTGGTCTACATATATATTATCGGCAGAATATTTAAAATCTTTAGTCTTTTTTATGAGGAAATTTCAAACGCAACCATTTGTTCTAATTTTGCTTTAATTGAGCTAAATTTTGCACGTTGTTCGTTCGCCGTTGCCGGTAAATGATCGACCAAATACTTCAATCTGGGATACGCCCCGAGAATATCTTTTTTGGCAAGCGAAACCTCTACCCCAACTTTTTCCAATTCAATTGAACGAAGATCCTTTCCTTCCGCTTCATTAATCCATTTTTCTGCTGCTATTAAATCAAAGGATGAAACAGAATTTTTCGCAAGCATTTCATAACACAACAACGATCTCTCGTCCATTTGATTCGCGGAGATCACCAGATCATGGGCCAATCCGGTAGGCACATTGGAAGCCATTCTTAACGATTTTATCAGTTGAAGCGATTCCGTAAAATTTCCATTGTGTGCAAGAATTCCGGAAAGAAACCATCGAGCCATCGTTTGGTTTTGAACAAACTCAAGCGAGCGCCTGCACCATTGTTCCGCTCTATCAATGTTCATTTTGCTTAACTCAACTTCGACTAACAGGTTGCTCGCAGATGCTTTAATGCTCTTATTCACCTCCGATGATTCGACAACCCGTTCCAGATACCCGCGCGCGCTGTCATACTCTTGAAGAACGACATAAGAATTTCCAATTTGATAACGAGCATAATCATCTTCAGCACTCGCAGCAAGCTGCGCTTCAAGAAGCTTAATATTTCGTACACTCTTTTCCCGAACTTTTTCCAAACTCTCGCCATATCCTAAATGGTGAATGACGATATCGGATTGAGAGACAGATTTTCCCATTCTCTGCAGCGATGGGAGAATCTGTTCATGCACAACTCCTTCAAAAAATATTTTGGGATGACGGCGAAATATTCGCGGGTACGCATTCACTTGCTCAACGACTCCGGAGGCAAGATGATGTTGGCCTTGGATAAGCACTGAAACTGCATATCGTTCTTTGGATACGATCACCGCATCTATTTTTTCCTTACTCCCTATCTCCAACCGTTCATCGGCATCGATAGACAGTACCCAATCCGTTGTGCACTGACGCACCGATTCGTTCCGAGCGGCGGAAAAATTTCCGTTCCAGGGAAATTGAAAAATCTTTGCTCCGAATTCTTTGGCGATATCTACCGTTAAATCAGTCGACCCGGTATCGACAACAATGATTTCATCGACGCAATTCCGTATCGACTCCAGGCATCCCGCCAGAAAATGCTCTTCATTTTTTACAATTAAGCACGCTGCAATTGTTGGCTTCATGCCGTCACTTCCATTTCAGTTAAACTCGAATGTTCTTCTGCATACCCGAGAACGCGATTGATTTCTTTTAAACGGTTTTTTGATTGAACATTTTCAGGGTTATTTTTTACCGCCCATTCAAACATTGTTTTGGCTTCTTTGTCATAGTCTGCAAGGTAGAATACTTCGCCAAGTCCTGTGCATGCTTCAGAAGAATTGGGATTTATTTTCAAGGCATTTTCAAAGCTCGCCTTTGCATTTTCGAGATCCTGCAATGCAAGGTAAGCACACCCTTTTATGACCGATAGTTCATCGCTCTGATTCTGTTCATCAATTTGTTCAATATGAACAATTACGTCGCTAAATTTCTTATGTTCAAACAGAGCCATAATCTCTCCAACATCCGGCGCAGATGTGTCGGAATCGATAATCCTTTTTTCAATTCGGTCAAGATATTTTCGCAGTGCAATTGCCTCATCGATTTCCGCAGAAAATATTTTCCTTTCGATATTCTGCTTTGCCAGCATACGTATATCGACCGGGTGAAAAACAAAATTATCGGTCACGGAATTTGATACTACACGAAGCGAGGCCGTCAATTTTTCAGAAATATCCGATGCGGTAAGTTCGTTGAGTGCCGGCTGAAGTGCACGAACAATGATTTCTCGGCTTTCCGGCTTGCATTGTTGAGACAACCATTCATGCAACCGGTCGATTAATAGAAACCCGAAATTCAACCGATTGATAATTGACTTGGGGTCGACCGCAACGGCTAATGTTTTCTGGATTGCATTTGTAAGACTATTGTTTTGGGAAAGATCCAACCATGGAAATATACGATCAAAAGAATGTGCATTCAGAAACTCGGCGCACGAAACACACGAGTCATAATCTCCCGCTTCTGCAAATGTATTTATTCCCTGGTCCGGATGAATGCGATACGTACATGTTTTTTCGCTGATAAATTCAAATGGTGAGTGCGCAGAAATTCGAAGCCACATGTCAAAATCTTGGGCATTTCGATAGTCGACGTTAAATTTCCCCGCCTCCTCAAATACAGATCGATGGGCACAGATACTGATGCCGTTGATATAATTTGAAAAGAAAAAACTGATTACCTGATCTTCTTTTGCGGGCATATAGTGTGCAAAATGCTTATCAAGTTTTATCTTCTGCCCCGTCGCATTATTTAATCCATCATACAACGTATAGAAAAACCTTGCATTAGGTTTTTTAGAAAATTCCTTCGCATGGATTTCCAATTTCTTCGGTTCAAAAATATCGTCCGAAGAAAGCCAGCAAATCCAACTCCCTTTTGCATGGTCTAAAGCCTCATTTAACGCGGTTGAAACGCCTCCATTTTGCTTATGAAACACATGAATCCGTTCGTCAAAAAGAGAAAATCGTTCTACGATATTTTTTGTGTCATCGGTGGACCCGTCATTCACAATAACGGCTTCCCAATTCGTATATGTTTGGTTGATGAGACTATTCAAGGAATCGTATAAAAATTGCGCTTGATTGTACGTTGGGACAAGAACCGTAAACAATGGTTCTTGTTTGTCCAATCCTGTCGTGCTGATAATATTCCGTTTTGATGCCGATGATTCTGCTATCAAGCGATGAATATTTTGTTCCGGAAATTTCCAATTGAGAAAATGGGAATATGATTCGATGAATTTAATCATCGAGCGTTCTTCTGAATATTCTTCGGCCGTAGAAAGTCCTCCAAGAATTTGTCCGTGTAAATCAATTTTATGATTAAGCACATCATAAATGAGATTCCCGAGTCGATTCATATCACCGTATTTTACAACAAAGCCATTTCTCCCGTCTGTGCAAAAACTTTCTGCGCCCATATTGTTTGTTGTTATTACCGGAGTTCCACACGCCATCGCTTCCAAAACAGGCAACGAGAAACCCTCGTACCATGAAGTATTAACAACTAATTCAACACTGTTTACCAGTGCCGCCACTTCTTTTCCGGAAAGCCCTTCGTGATAACGTACGGCATATCCAGGCATTGCTATTTCTTTTTCCTCTTGTTTGTCAACCCCTCCAAAAACAACATGGAGGGTCAATCCGGGAATTGCAAATTCACTTCGCTGCAGCTCTTCAAGTGTTTTCGTTAAAAAGATCAACCCTTTCAACGGATCATTGGGATTACCGATAAAGAGCAATGATCCCGGTTTTTTTTTGACAGTGAGATCGGGGAAATAGACAGAGCTGTTGATGCCGTTCGGCACATAATAACTCTGGTGACCAAATTTTTGTTCAAAAAAGTCAGCCAAATGTTTTGAGGCAACGATTTTTTTTGCAGGGAGCGAGTGCAGTGCTGTATAAAAATATTTGTCGGCCCGTAATTCGTCGTAGGTTTTCCCGAGATGGTATCCTTCATAGCCCTGGCAGAATAATGCAACTTTGTCTGCCGGATATTTCGTCAACATTTTGGGAACGTCATAAATGCACATGCACACGACGCCATCAAATTTTTCCGCAGGCACTTCATAATGATCTTTCACGCGGACAAACCTTCCCGGTACTTTTCTCCATGTTGGAGCGGGTGAATCAGAATAGATTGTCACGCTGCACCCCAAACGCTCAAGCCATTCAGCATGCTGCAGCATTTTTTTTACGCCGCCGCCGATGATATTCGAATACCGCATGACAATGGCTATCTCAAGGCTGTTCCCTTTTTTCTTCACGGACGACTTACCAGTAGAATTTTCCTTAAGAAAATACGATGGAAGCAATTCATCGGAAAATTTTTTTACTGAGTAACAGTGTTGGCAGGCAACGACGGAGTGAGACGGGTTTGGTGATAATTCAAACACGGCACCGGACGAAAATTCTTTGTGGCATTGATCGCACACAATATCGACCGTATGACGGATAGAATAATCGACAACGGAAAAATTCCATCGGGTTATAGAATCCACGCTCAACGGCGGGATATTCCCATTTTGAAAATCCCGTAAATTTTTTCTTACCCGCTCTGAAGAAATCATGCCGAGCAATCCATCAATTTCGGCGGGCAAGTGCCGTAGAACAATCTTTGCGAATGCATACGATGCAATTACCGATTCCGGAAGCTTGGCGATATTTGGCTTTCGCCGGAATGAACGAACGTAGGCATCATAATTTCCTTCCTTAAACGTTAGGTCATAAAACTTTTGGAAAGCATTCTCATAAAATTTGTTTGGGGTATCAGAAAGATATTTAAATGCATTTTGCGCCATTCCCTTATTGCCAAAGGACAGCTGTTGCGTGCCAAACTCGAACAATCGTTCTGCATACGATACGTCGTTCGTTTTATCGAAACGCGTGATGTCATGAAAAACCAAGTTTCGCGTGAACGATGATGGTTTCAGCTTCGACACAAGTTTTTCTAGGCCGTTAAACTGCTGAAGATATTGTTCAAAAAATTTCCCCTGGCTTTTTCTTATTGCAAAAATATCTTTGCCACGCGAAATGATTTTCCTGCGAGATTCTATCGGAAGTGTTTTTAATCCATTCGTAAACCAGTTCCAGAATGTATTGAACAGAATCGGATGATTGATGTTGCAATTCGGATCCGGAAGCATCGAATAGAACTGCTGGGTGAACAATTCTACTCCTTCGTCTGATGAAAAATCGATATGCTGATAAAAATCTCTGAACGAATAATTCGATAGGTAATAATCGACCATCCAAAATCCATCGAATCGGCAATCCAGCCCAAAATCCGTAAATCCCTGGTTCGGATGAATTCTTCGACATGTCAATTTTTGCGGAATGTAACGGAAGGAATACCCCTTCGCCGCAAATCGAAACCACAATTCCGTATCCTGTGCATGCTTAAACTGAACATTGAATCCCTCCATCGCTTTCATGATTTCCATCGGAATCATGATTGTGCATCCGTCAATGTAATCGTATTTCAAAAACTGAGGGAACTCCAAGCCATCGAGAAATGGTTTTTCGTGAACCAGCGGTGTAATGACATCCTTCGGATCAATGTGATCAAACTCGCCAAATACGATTGCCGTATTCGAATCCGATTTTTCAAACACGGCAATTTGAGATTCAAGTTTTGTCGGATAGAAAAGATCGTCGGAAGAAAGCCAGCAAAAATATTTCCCTTGTGCGTTCTCAATCCCCGCATTGAGTGCCGACGAGATTCCGCCATTTATTTTATGGATGCCGTGAATTCTCGGATCAAGCTTTTCATACCGCTCGATGATTTCTTTTGTAGAATCCGTTGAACCGTCGTTAACGACTACAGCTTCCCAAAATGGATACGTTTGAGCAATAATACTATCCAACGTTTTAGGGAGCCACTCCGCTTGATTGTAACTCGGAACGACAACGGACACTAATGGGATTTTATCAAAATTCAGATGAAGGGAATTATCGGAGTGTTCTTTTTTTTCTAACAAAAAAATTCGCGCTAAATCATTGTGCGTTGGAGTGAAATGGAGAATGGAAAAATATTTCCTTAATTTTTTCTCCCACTCTGTGTACGAAAATCGACTGACATGCAGTTGCATGCCATCCCATTCATCGTCGTGGTTGGCAACAGAAAAAATAAAATATTTTTTCCCGATAGATGCGAGCGAGTGAAAGACGGTATCCAAATCCTGCTCCGGGATATGCTCCAGTACATCCAAACATACCACGACATCAAATGAATTTTCTTGATAATGCCCGGGGATATCCTGGATAAATAGATTCTTGATGCGCACATCATTCCGATGAAATTTTTTTATTGCCACAGCGCTCGGCTCAATACCTTCACACGCATACCGTGATTGGATGAGATGAAAAAAACCGCCTTTCCCTACGCCGGCATCAAAGATAGTTTTCGCAGATTCAATCGCATCAAGATACATTCGCGATACTTTAAATCGCGGTTCTTCCTCATCTGTTTGACCGTATGTATCAGCATATTTCTCGTAAACCGAATCGTATTTAAATATTTCACTGAGACTGTTATTTTCCATACGTGTATTGTCTAAATCCGTGAATAATAAAGCGTGAATCCCTTGGCGAGGAAATTCTCAAATCGCTTCGCGTTTCCATCCAAACGCAGTTATCAATATGGAACGGGTGTTTGAACAGTCTCAAAGAACTCTTTCATCTCCGCCACCTGCAAATGAATCGGTTTTACGCAAAGCATCTTGCTGAGAGAATATTTGCTGCCTAACGTCCGATCGCAAAACTGGGAAGCTTCCGTGGGAGAAATATCAAGATTCAATTCATATACCCCGTTGAGAATTTCAAGAAGTTCCTTTTTGGAAACCGGATTCGGAGAATGAATATGATAAATACCGTCGTTGTAAAGATATTGATCGAGAATCTTTTCGATCACTTCTGCAAGATGGACAGTTGTAACGCCGTTCCAAAAATGATTGACGAAACCGTTCACTTTTTTTCCCCGCTGACTTCTTGCCCACTCAATCAACGATCGGGATTGTCCTTTCTCTTCCCCGATAATCGATGTGCGAAGAACCATACATCGCCCCGCTTCGCCGGCATTCTTCGTCATGCCGTAAAGATCATCGGCATCAAACGAATCATTCTCATTATAACTTCCTTTCGTGCCGGTGTAGACACAATCTGTTGTGATATGAAAGCAAAGAATATTCATTTTGTTGCACAGCAAGGCAAGATTTTTGGGGAATATTGAATTCACCCGGAGAACATCTTCAATTGAATTTTTTGCGATTTGAGGCTTGATAACGCCTGCACAATTAATAACCACACTGCACTCGGCCTTCAGCGATTCCAATTTATTGATCGGATCTTTAACGATATCGAATTCGTTTCGCGAAATGGCAACGACATCTTCTCCTTTCGATAAGAAATAATTTGAAACGGCGTAGCCTAACATTCCACCGGCGCCGATCACCCCGAATTTGTTCATAGTGTCTCCTATCGTTCTTCTATTGTCCATGGATTCCAGTATCGTGATTCGAATCGGATATCATCATTTAAACTTTCCTGCAATGTTGATGTCGAAAAGACCATAATTTGAGCATCGTCAGTCAACGACATTGCTCCGTTCGCATATCCCGCAGGCAGGAATAATACGGAAGGCGTAGTTTCTGAAAGCACAAATCGGTGAATCTTCAAATTTTTTGATGGCGCATTCCAGTCATCAATTTCTACCCCGCAAAGTAGTGACGACCCTTTAACGACGGTAAAATATTTTGCTTCGCGTCGATGCCCATGCCACGCACGGATAAATCCCTGTTGATGATTTTTGATCATGTAGCTTCGTTTCACGCCGGCAAAATCAAAATCATTCACAAAGCTGACGGAGCCGCGGTCATCCACGGCAATACCGCCTTTAATAAGTTTTGGTTCGTTAGCCATAGATTTATGCAGCGACTAAATTTGCGCTTAATTGAGATTTCAAAAATGCCTGGTTTGAATATCTGTTGGCATCGATATCTTTAATACGGCCTGTTTCGACCAAGAATTTCAATTCTTCAATTCCGTCATCGATTGAATGTGTTGGATTGAATCCAAAGACACTTTTCGCTTTCGAACTATTGACCCGATAATTCCGTGTATCTTGAAACGGCATTTCTGTTCTTTCGATAATGCAATCCGGGAAATGATTCCGCACCTGATAGGCAAGATCGACGATGCGAACATTTTGTCTGTGTAAATTAAAAATGCCGGTGTGTTCGGATTTAATATTCTGAACAACGGCTTTGGCGACATCTTTTACGTGCAACAACGGACGAAATTGATCTCCTCCGAACACACTCAGTTTTCCTTGTGTATGCGCTTTTACGGTCAGAGCATTCACCACAAGATCCATGCGGATGCGCGCATACAAATCGCCCACGCCAAACAGCGTTCCAAGTCGGAAGATCATTGCATTTTTATTTTTGAGATGTGATTCAGCACGAAGTTTCGTTGCAGCATACAGCGACAGCGGATTCGTCGGTGAATCTTCATCCAATTCTTTATCCTGCGCGCCATAGACCGAACAGGTGGACATGAAAATAATTCTGCCGTCATAATTTTTTGAAAGCCACCGCACTGGTTCCTCGTTCACCGAAACCGTTAGATCAGGATTCAACTGACATGCACCGTCGCCGACAATAGCCGCAAGCCACACAACCGTATCCGCCCACTGCAAATGAGGACGGAGCGATTCACCGTCGCGCACATCGCCGAAAATAAATTCGACTTCCTTCCGGTATGAATCTTCGTACAACAAACTATCGAAGATTCTCACATTATATTTTTGATCTTTTATCAGGTCGGTTATAGCACCGCCGACATACCCTGCACCGCCGACAACAAGAACATTTTTCATTCCTATAGCTCCTTTTGTAAAATTGATACGATTTTATCGGATGTTGTTCCGTTCCCCAGCCATCGCAATTGTTTTTGAGTAACGGAATACGATTCAAAAAATTTCAGTGTTTTCTTCAGCATCACGTCGATCGATGTTGTTTCGCCGAGCATGATGCTGTTTTTATTTTCAACCGATTCGGGGCGTTCCGTTGCGTTGCGTGGAACCGCCACGGGAACTCCGAGCAGCGGACATTCTTCCTGGCTTGTGCCTGAATCAGAAACAATGCCGTACGCATGATATTGCAGGTTCACGTAATCCAAAAAGCCGTACGGACCGACCAGAGTAATATTCGGCTTATCATCAAGCATGTTATATTCGTTGATGAGTTTTTCGCCGCGTCGAAACCGCACTAAACGGACCTCCAACTGTAATTTTTCACCCAATCGGTTCAGGAATTTCAAGAGATGGTGAAACTGTTTCGGATCTTTGAGATTCTCGTTCCGGTGAATATCGGCAACGATATAATCTTTAGTTTGTTTTCCTGTCGGAAGATAATCTTTCACCACTTCAACAATCGTATTGCCGACAACAAAAATATTTTTGGGACTCTTGTTTTCCTTTACAAGTCGTTCTTTATAGCGTTTGGTATACACGAACACGAAATCGGAAACGTAATCGCAAATAACGCGGTTAACTTCTTCAGGCATCCGTCGGTCATAGGAACGCATTCCCCCTTCAATATGCCCTATTCGGTATCCTTCTTTGAACAGCGGCGCGCTTACCATCGCCGAATTTGAATCTCCCAAAAACAGGATTACATCCGGATTGATATTTTTATTTTTTAAAAGGGTAATAACCGACGTCGATAAGTATGAAAGCTGTTCGTAATGATTCCTGCTTTGTTTTCCCGTTTCCAGCGTAAAATCCGGCTTGCGTATTTGCAGTTCGCTGAAAAAGATCTTGCTCAACTCATCGTCATAATGCTGTCCGGTGTGAATCATGATGTGTTCGAATGAGCGGTCAAGTTTTTCAAACACCTTGCTCATTCTGATAAAATCCGGACGTATGCCGGTAATCGTGACAATCTTCTTCATGGTCTGGTTTTGTCAGTTCGAATCTGAATGTATTGCCTACGGTTTTACAAAGATTATGCCACTGTCGTTTTGGAAATCGAAATGAAAATCAACGCAAAAAGAGAAACCGAAAAAGATGGTTTTTGAAATTAGCGGCAGTGTTGTATCTTTAGATACACGTGGTCAATATTGTGCTGATGGGTGGACAAAAATTCATTGTAAATTGATCAACCGGAATTTGAAAGTTCATTCTTCACAGGTTGAATTATCACTTAATTAAAGATACATTTGCTTAAAGATATACTACTAACGATGTGATCTATGGCCGATAATCAGACAAAAAGTGCTTTTTCTTCTGGATCAAAAAATCCTCCTTCGCGTTCTGCTGAAACGAAAGATCCAAAAAAAACCGCAGCAAAGAAGCTGCCGGTGCGGAGAAAAAAAACCTTTATGTACAGAGTACAAAAAGGGACGAAAACGATTGAAGGATACCAAACAGCCTACAGCAGACAAGAGGTCTTAAGCAATCTTCAACGCCTTGGTTTTAAAATTAAATTTGTACGACGGCATTACGATTGGAAATTCAGGGCGGCAAGCAATGAAATCATTAGTTTTGTTTCCACAAGCGCAAGGCTTCTCGAACAAAAACTTCCTTATGCCGAAGTTTTGCAGATCATGAGTACCAATGTCCGCGATAAAAATATGAAAGGTGCTCTGCGAAATATTATTACCGATTTAAAAAATGGCGTTGATTCGAAAGACGCGTTCATGCGGCAGGGGAAAGTCTTTGGCGAACATATCGCGTTAATGTTAGGGATCGCTTCCAAAAGCGGTGAAATGACGCCGGTATTTAAAAGCGTCGCAAAATTAGTTGAACGCCAGGCAGAATTTAAAAAGGGATTATTAAGCTCGTTAATCATGCCGGCGGTAACGTCGGTAACGATTGTCGGGGCAATAATTTTTTATGCGATTTATCTCGTCCCTAAAATGATGGATATGCTCGGACCGTTAATGGCTGAAGTTCCGCCGTTAACTGCCGCAACATTGCGGTTTAACGATTTTATGAAAGAGAACTACATCTGGATGAGCGTCGTTACGATTCTCGGCCTCATCGGTTTTTACGGATATCTGTTGACCGAGCAGGGGAAATTAATGCGTGATAAAATAATCATCCGCATTCCCTACGCCGGAAATATTCTGCGAAACACCAGCACTGAAATTTTTTGCCGTGTTCTCGGAATTATGTACACGTCGTCAAGTGAGAACGTTGAAGCTATTCAGATTGCAGCGGAAGCAAGCGGCAACGCGTACCTTGCCCACCGGATCAAGACAGTAACAATTCCCAGCATGTTAAAATACGGCGTCGAACTCAGCAGAGCACTCGATTCGGCAAACTTCTTCTCGGCAATGGTTATTTCGCGATATAATACCGCCTCAGAAACCGGCTCCGTCAAGGAAACATCGGTGCAGCTTGCCGACTATTTTCAACTGGAAAATCAATTTGCAATGAAGAACCTTTTAAGTTTTATTGAAATCATGATTACTGTGGTTATCATGGTGGCGTTGATATTCTTAACGTTGTTATCAACCGAAACGGCGTCGATCAATATTCAACCGCAGTAACATTCACGTTTTTATCGTAAAGAAAAAATATGGCAGAACACATTCACGTTCCCAAAAAATCCTTGATGGGCGTCTTGCTCGAAAAAGGAATCGTGACGGAAAAGACACTCGAGAAAGCTGAAGAGCAGCTGACAATCGACGGCATAAAGTCCCGCAATCAACTCCTCCATATTCTTGCGGAGAAGTTCGAGATCAACCGCGATCTCCTCTTTTCGGAAGCCGCAAACTATTATGCGTTCCGAACCGTTGAACTCAGTAAAGAGTCGATGGATGACGGGATGCTGGGATTTATCAGAAAAGAATTGCAAAAACTCCCGTTGTACATGCGTGAAAAAGCAATCGAAAATAAAATACTGCCGTATAAATTGGATAATGAACGCGAAGGGCGTTTATTGATCATCACTCCCGATCCGACAAACCCTGTCATTCATAAATACGCCAACGCCTTTAACAGCAAAAAATACGAAATCTGCTACGCTCCTCTGTCACAATGGGACGATTTATGGACTCGTGTCAGTATCGATCGCGCAATTTACAAAGATAAAGAGACGGAACTGCGCGAAGCCGGATTTGTCAATGATGATGACGAAGACAGTGAAGAATTTGAACAAGCCATTGAAGAGGAAATCAGCCGCAGCGGACTTGTGAACCTGGTCGAAAGTATTTTTATCGATGCAGTTCGAGTCGGCGCAAGCGACGTCCACGTTATTCCTAAAGGAGATAAGATTACCGAGTTTTATTTCCGTGTCGACGGCAGATTATCACGCTGGTACACCAATACCGAAACCCGTGCCGAAGCGGTTGCCGCAGTGGTAAAAGATCGTGCAAAAAATCTTGATCGGTTCGAGCGCAATACGGCGCAAGACGGATTTGCCCAATTAATGATCGATGGAAAGACAATCCGCTTCCGCCTTTCGGTTATACCGCTCGTCGGCCATGAATTGAAAAATAAATTCGAATCAATCGTTATCAGAATTTTGCGCGAACCGACCACCGGCAAACGGATTGAAGAGCTGGGATTCGATCCGTACAGCGAAGAGGTCATGAAGAAAGCGATTAAAAAACCGTTCGGCATCGTGATTGTCACCGGTCCGACAGGAAGCGGAAAGAGCACAACGCTTGTCGCCGCATTGCGGACAATTATGGATCCGTCGCTGAATATTATTACCGTCGAAGATCCGGTCGAATATTTTATTGAAGGGGCGCGGCAGGTAAAACTGAATCCAAAATTGGACTTTGAAGGTGCGCTTCGCGCAATTCTTCGTCACGATCCGGATATCGTCATGGTCGGTGAAATGCGCGACAGAATTACGGCAGAAATTGCCATCAAACTTGCCAACACCGGTCACTTGACGCTGTCGACACTTCACACAAACGATGCGCCAAGCGCCGTCTCTCGATTGTTTATGATGGGCATTGAGCCGTTTCTCATTGCCTACAGCGTCAACATTGTTGTCGCTCAACGGTTGATGAGAAAATTATGTCCACGGTGCAAAGCAAAAGTTCGTGATAAAGAAATTCCTCTTCTCAAAAAATTGGGACTCAATGATGAAGAAATTCAATCGACAACCTTCTACCGCCCAATTGGCTGCATCGATTGTTTAAAAGGATATAAGGGAAGAACGGCTATTCACGAAGCGCTTTATTTTACAAAAGATATTCGGCAAATGATTTTAAGTACCGGCTCCACGATCAATGACGATTTATTGCGAGAAGCCGCAGTAAAGCAAGGAATGACAACATTACGACAGGCAGCTCTGGAGCTTTTAAAACGGGGCGAGACTTCAATCGATGAAGTTGCAGCAGTTACCGCTGAAGAATAAAGAGTAGCGAAGAAAATTTATGGGCTTCGGTCAAACAATGATTACGGTTGCATTCTTGGTTGTGCTCACCATGGCGGTGATCAGTGCCAATAAACTTGTCGTCGATAAAGAAGCAAGTTACTACGAATCCTTAGCAACTGAAGAAGGAAGCACATTGGCAAACAATCTTTTAAATGAGATTTCAACAAAATATTTTGATGAAGCAGTTGCCATTCAAGTATACAAAGTCGATACCACATATTTAACTCCCCCTTCTTCTAAGTTCAATTGGTATATGGGTCTTGATGTTAATGGCCCTGACGGAACTGGAACTGATATTTCTGAATATTATACTTTTTATAATCCTTCTACTTACGATTGGACGTATCCTTATGATAGAAATGATACTATCCCATTTTATTCGCAACGCTATTTTGATGACGTCGATGATTATAATGGATACTTTAGGAAAACGCGAATTTTAACGTCGAATGACAAATTACTGAAAGGTGGAACATTAATGGGGGATACATTAACAGTTAGTGTTTATTACGTTCAACAAGATGATCCAGAAATTAAATCCCCAAGTGGAACTCCTACTTATTTAAAAAAAATTGATGTCACAGTAAGAAACCGTAGATATTTAAAAAAGGATTTACTTTTTAGCACAACGAAACCTTACACATTCTAATGGGCGTCATCATTGACATAGTAAGCTCATTTATTGTGCGGGCAGCGATCATCACAATAATTTTAAATATGATGATTACGTTGCACGATGCTTTACACAAAAATACTCAAAGAGCAGTACTTTCTGAAAATATTGCAAGTTCATTTTCAGTTATAAGGCATGATGTTAAATTGGCGGGATATAAAGCACCAGATAAAAAAATTGATCGTGCATTTTCAAGTGAAATAAGATTCTATGTAGACATTGATAATGATGGAACCGTAGAAAGAGTACGATATTATACTCAAACCGTGTCCGGTTCAAACCCCACCCGGTATATTATTAAACGTGATGTTAGAAATAGTTCCGGAATAACAACAACAATGGAAATAGCTCGTAATGTTGTCTCTTTTTCATTCGTATTTTACAACGATATTGGAAGTCAGATAGGATATGGATCTGATGTCCCAGGAATCAAATCCATTGCAATTAGAGTAGTAATGGAAGCAAGCTCATCAACAATTGGAATGTATAGTCCAAGTGCAGATGCACAACTTCTGCAAACTGTTTGGAAAGAACACATTTTCCCTAAGAATTTACAATAATCGGACTTTTTATTCCTGTACTTTATATCACTTATTAAAAAACTCTAAGAAGTGTACCATTGACTTTAAAGGGTTTAAAAGGCAAATTGAACACAAGAAGTAACAGATAAACTCACTAATTTTCGCTATGGGAACATCCAAAATAACATTGATTTCAGGCATGTATATAGTCCTCGGATTATATATCTCTGGATTTAATACTGCGGACGATGCAAGCAGCAATCTTGCAGTTTCCTCTGCTGTCTCAGTTCAGACAGAGCAGATCGCCCAGTCAGGTGTTTCATTAGCGTTGGTGAGAATGGGAAACAATAATACGTATACAGCATTCTCAACCCAGAAAACAACGATGGGTGGAACCGTAACGTATTCAGCTTCAAAATTACCTAGTTCAGAAAGTCAGATTATTTCAATTGCGACTTTGGTGAGCGGCTCCAAAACGACAACTGTCAAAACAACTTCAATTGCATCCTTTGAAAAAGGTCTATGGAGAATTTCCAGAACCTTCGTTGAAAATCTCTAAGCCTCAGTTTTAAATCTCAATCTTCTTATAAATTTTTAACAACATTGCAAGTTAATGTCAATTTTTCTACTTTGATAAAGTTTCTTATGGGGAGAAAAAAAGACACAGGACATTGTCATCTCTATATCCCTGCCTTGTTTAGTTAACAATCAAAACGGATTTCTGTTGAAACTCGAGAGATTCATAAAAAGTCTTTTTCCGATAACAATACATGTATTGATGTCATTGTTACTTATGGTGAACGGAGTCCTCCTTTCTTCACAAATTCTTTCTGCGCAGCAAAACGAACTTATCCCGAAAAGTAAAAAAGAGATCGAAAAAGAAAAGGGTGCACTGCAAAAAGAAAAGCGAGCAATCACTTCTTCGAATATTTTTTCCGTCACCAAAACTATTTTCCAGTATAAATTCGGCAGGCCCGATAAAAAAGGTGTTCCCGACTTGTATGACAAGTTCAACAGAAACGGCGACAAGTCCGAAGAGATAACGTATAATGCGATCGACGGCAGCGTCAGCGTGAGAACAACTTTCCGTTATGATGCAAAAGGGAATGTGATTGAAGAAGCAGCCACAAAAGGCGAGACAACGACAAAAATTTCCCACCGGTACAATCATCGCAATCTTGTCGAAGAAAGCATTTACTACACCGGCACCGGCTCGATTGAAAAAAAGATCGTGCACATTTATGACGATCATGGTCTCCTGTTGGAAGTTGTAGGATATCTCAGCGATGGCCGGCAATTCATGCGAGATTCCTATTTTTACGACGGAAACGGCTTTTTAAGCGAGTTAAAAAATACGTTAAACAAACTTACCTATTCGTACGATAGTCACGGCAATGTTTCGGTGATAACTAAATCCGGAAGATATTTTCAAGTGGTCGATAGTGCCCTTTATGTCCTTTCCGATTACTACACGTTGCAGCATGATGCGCAGGGAAATCTTACGGAACTGGCACATTTCAAATCCGACAGTACGTTGAGGACACGCTTTCAGTATACGCTTGATGCAAAAGGGAATATCCTTTCTGAAAAAGAATTTTCGAGCGACAACAAGCTGACGTATCAGCGAAATCTTTCCTACGATAAGAATGGAAATGTGACAGAAGAGGCAGGTATCGACCGCGGACGGAAATTCAGGACTGTTCACAAATACGACGCTAAAAATAATATCACCGAATCAATCATCTTTGATCAAATCAACGAACCGAGTCAGATGATTAAATACAGCTACGGACGATATGGTGCGGAACCCAGGGAAGAAATTACTGTTACTCCTCAACTCGCACAATCGACCAATGGTAATAATGACAGCGATATTATCTTCTCCGACGATTTCTACCAGCCTCTCGGATGCAGAATCATTGCGCCTGACGGAGTGTATTTGGGATTAGTAAGTGCCGATACCGTTCACCCCGAATCGATCATCAATGCATGGGGACAATACGGTTTTGAAAAATCTTCTTCGAGTATTTTTAATCCGACAATTCCATACGGCGGGGCTTCCGGTGTCTTCAGTCCTTTCAATGACATTAGTCCCAGTCCGCCGTCGCTTTTTAAGGATGGAAAATTCGTCAATTATCTTTCGACGAACGATAATTACCGGCCAAGAACACCTCCCGATAAACTCATTGAGTTCTTAAAGAAACTTTCACGATCGAAAAAATAAAAAAGCCCGAGAAAAACATCATCCCGGGCTTTTCCTTTTTTTTTAAAAACTTCTATAGATATTTTTCGAAGAGATACCGTATTTCTCGTAATCCATTTTCGATGTGAAACGTGATTGAGTCTCCGAAACTGTGAAGAATGACGATAGCATTCACATTGGCATCTTTTTGGGAAGCTTGGGAAACTCTCTTTGAGATACCAACATTGACCACAGAAACCTTTTTATAAATCTCATCCAGATTTTCCAGTTTCCAGTCCGGTCTCCCCCCTTCCATCATAACAAAATATTGACGTGTTAAATAATAGGAAACCGCACGAAACAATGTCTCCTCGGTCGTAGCAAACGGCAAGTGGTAACGGGTCATTGGCCGTAATTCATCCATCACCGGGCAATTGCTCGTCACCATCACAATACCGATAATGGAACTCAACCCTTTTTGCACGGAAGTTTTTTTTGAGTACGTTCTCTCCGCAGTTTCAACGCTTATTGTGGCGTTTTCATATGATACAACTGCTTTAAATTCTTCGACAATAGCGGACAAATTTACGGCAACGGGACAATGAGAAACTTTCTCGAGTAATGGACAGTTCTCACAAGGGTAAAAATCCAACTTTGTCCATTCCGGAAGATCTCCTAGAGACGGGGATTGTAAATCAAGCGTTGATTCGTCTAAATTGATATTAAATTCTTTTTTTTGATCTTTCTCAAACGAAAAGATATATCGAAATGTCAGGGATGTATTTTGCAATGGATCAGTCATAAAGTTACACACATTATACCGGCAGTAAGAAACTAAAAGTGGTTCCCTTTCCCGGCTCTGATTGTACGGAAATCAATCCTTCATGTGCTTCCACAATATGTTTTGCAATCGCAAGACTGAATGATGGAAGGTTCAATTCTGTCCCTTGCTTCGACTGCACTTCCTTATAAATATCAAAGATGTGATCGATTTGCTCTTTTGCCATTCCTTTTCCGTTATCGTTCACAGAAATTACAATGCCTTCTTTGTCCTTCCCTTCTTTTTTATACATCTTTTTCCCGGCAGAAATGACGACCTCTCCTCCTTCATTGGAATATTTGAGGGCATTATCAAGTAAAGTATTCAAAACAGTATCAATGCGGTCGAAGTCACACTGCATCAAGGGAAGTTTCTTTTCAATCGATTTCTGAAATTTAATTTTTTTGGACTTTGCAATAATTTCGTACCGGAGACAAACCGTATTAATAAACATTTCTACATCCAGGGGATGCCGGTCTAAAATGATCTTCCCTTCTTCAAACATCGAAAGATCGATCAGGTTTTTTACGCGCTTTACTAAGCGTTCCGAAAGTTCTCCGACATACCCAAGCAGGATATTTTGATCCTCCGTTAACTTTCCTGCCGCGCCGTCGCGAACCTGTTCAACCGTGGACCCGACGGTTTTCAACGGATTGAGCATATCATGGAGGAATGCCGACATGAATTTCAGCTGGACGTCCTTCAATGCTTTTTCCGATGAATGGGCACGTAAAATTGATCGCACACGCGTGATCAATTCTGTCACTTCGATCGGTTTGACAAGGTAATCTTTCGCTCCTTTTTTCAAACATTCGATGGCAGTCGAAAAATCAGCGAAACCCGTGAGCATCACCACTTCAACATTCGGATAGAGGTCTGCAATCTGTCCGAGTGTCTCTATTCCATCCATCTTCGGCATGTTGATATCGAGAAGAACCAAATCAACACTTGAGTTCTTGAGTTGTTCCAATGCAACTTCACCATCTTCAGCGAGAAGGATATTGAATCCTTGCGCCGCCAAACGAAGCCGCAAAGTTAGACGAAGCGATTCCTCGTCATCAACGATTAAAATTGTTTGATTCATATGACACCCATTAGTTATTGTTATGCCTTGTTCTTCTTACTTGATCACGGGAAGAGTAAACGAGAATGTCGTCCATTTCCCAATTTCGCTGTCGACATTGATCGTTCCTCCGTGTGCTTCAACTAATAATTTACAAACTGCCAAACCAAGCCCTGTCCCTTTTTGCCGGATTTTTTTTGCACTGGATGCCTGTTTATAGCGGTCAAAAATCATCGGCAATTCTTCTTTTGCAATCCCTATACCGTTATCGATCACTTTCACAAGAATAAAATCTGAACTTTCATTCGTATGCGGATCGACCACTTGTTGAATTTCGACGGAAGTTTTGATTGTTCCACCGGCGCTTACAAACTTCAATGCGTTGGAAATCAAATTCGTCAGCACTTGTCCAATTTTGTTGATATCAATATTTACCTGCGGGATATGGTCGGGAACCTCCGCCGTAAAATTGATTTCCTTTTTCTTAAATTGAATCTTAAAATCACGCGACACCATTTCGACAATCAAGTGAAAATCGATCGGTTGTTTATCGAGATTGATGTTTCCTGATTCCAGTTTTGAGAGATCAAGGATGTCGTTAATGAGGGCAAGCATCCGGGCTGCGGAATCGTCGATCGTTTCGAACAACGCAAATTGATCAGTCGACAATCCGTTGCTCTGCTGAAAAATTTCTTTGAAATATTCGATCACACTTTTAATGCCGGACAACGGACTGCGCAAATCGTGAACCAGCATTGCCATAAAGTCCGATTTGGTCCTTTCCAATTCAATTTCGAGTCTGTGCAGCCGCAGAATCATTTGTGTTCGCACAAGCAGTTCTTCGGTATCAATCGGCTTGGTAAGGAATTCTTCTGCCCCCAGTTCCAATCCTCTTTCGATGCTTTTAGGATCTTTTCGCTGTGCCGTTAAAAAAACGACGGGAATTTTTGCCGTCAATGATTCGGCACGCAGCCGCTGCAGTGTTTCAAAGCCATCCATTTCCGGCATTTGGATATCAAGAATAATGATATCCGGAATTTCCCTGCGGGCAATTTGAAGACATTCTTTTCCGCTGCTCGCGCGAAGCAGTGTGACAGGCTTTCGCTTCAGCGCAAATTCCAGCAAATCCAAATTGTCTTCGGTATCATCAACAACAAGTATTTTGGGATTTTGATCGTTCATAACATTTCGAGATTATTTTCTTTTTAAAATTCGTTTGACTGCACTGGTAAGCGACTCGGGAGAAAAATCACTCTTGTTAACATATTCGGTAATTTGTTTATTGAGAATATTCCGATCATCTTCGGCAAGTTCCAATCCTGATAAGATTACAACCGGAATGGTACTCCATCGGTCATCGGCCCGCAGCCGCCGTACTAATTCAAATCCATCCATCACCGGCATGTTTAAATCACAAAAAATGACAGCAGGAATAGATTCTTCGATAACTTTGAGGGCTTGAATTCCATCGTTGGCAACTTTCGCATTAAATCCTTCACTCTGCAATATTTTTTGCACAGCCAGGGTAAAGTCTTCGTTGTCATCAACAAGGAGAACATATTGTTCTTTCACATTATATTCTCTTTTTATCAATGCCAGCAATTTTTCTGAATCTGTCGGTTTCGTGACAACATCGACTGCACCAAGAGAAATCGCGAGAGGCTTGTTTTCGATGATCGAATGAATGACAACAGGGATGTCTTTCGTTTTCGGATTTTGTTTCAATTCACGAAGTACCTGCCATCCATCTTTATGAGGCATCATAATATCCAGCGTAATGACAGCCGGAGAAAATTCTTCCGCTTTCGCAATTCCGTCATTGCCGGAGTTCGCTTCAAGAACGGAAAATCCTTCGGGAACAAGATAATTTCGTAAAATCTCAACCACTTCAGGATCGTCATCGATACACAAGACTTGAATGCCCTTCCCATTCTGGGGTATGACCGGCTTGCTTTGAGCGAAAGATTCTTTGACCGGCACGCTGCTGACTTGAACGGCCGGAGGTTTTTCTTCTTTCGGAAGTATCACTTGAGCATGCTCTGCGTGATGAGGATGCTCAGGATCAATATAGGTTGCCGGCACTGTTAAAATAAATGTTGACCCATGGCCATATACACTTTCAACAATCAAATCTCCTCCCAGCAGACGGGCAAGTTTTTTTGAAATCGGCAGGCCCAGCCCGGTACCTTTATATTTTCTGGTGTTACTGTTATCAATCTGCTGGAATTCTTCAAACACCTTCTCGTAATTCTTTTCTTCAATCCCGATTCCGGAATCTTTAACGGCGAACGATACGATACCGCTTCGGTGCTTCACTGAAACCGTGATTTCACCTTTTTCCGTGAACTTTACGGCATTACTCAACAGATTGACAAGAATCTGTTTTATCTTTAAGGAGTCGGTTTGCAGCAACGGCAAATCCGCCGGAATATTTTGAACGATTGAAAGTTCTTTTGCTTTGGCAAGTGCTTCAACGGTCATGACCGAACTGGAGATAACATTTTCCACATCATCGGCTTCAACATTAACGGTCATTCTTCCCGATTCTAATTTTGAGAAATCGAGGACATCGTTAATCAATTGCAAGAGATGGCGGCCGTTCTTTAGGACTTTTTCCAGTGCTTTTTTCTGATCCGGCGTCAATGGATCACCATTGGGACCGAGGAGCACCGAACTGAAACCGATAATTGAGTTTAAAGGAGTTCGAAGTTCATGCGACATACTTGCCAGAAATTCCGATTTCACCTTATAGGCTTTTTCAAGTTCACTATTTTTGGTATTGAGTTCAGTATTTTTCACCGATACTTCGCGCGACAGAATCTGCGTCTCTTCATAATTCTTCGCGTTGGCAATTGCTACGCCCAACTGCGGCAGCGAATTGTTGATAATTTCCTTATCGAGATCGGAGAACTGAGAGAGAGAACCGAGGACCAGAACTCCCAGAACTTTTTCTTGAATAAAAAGCGGAGAAGCAATGATATGTTTGGGGACAACTTCGACTAAGCCGGTGTCCATGTTAAATCCAGATGTAGGAGAAATATCGAACAGCTCGATAGTTTTTCTTTCTTTGGCACATTGTCCGGGAAGCCCATCACCTACTTTAAATCGTTTCGCTTTCAAATCGTTTTTCAGTCCATGCCCGGCAACCAATTCGAGGTAATGATTATCGTCGTCAAATAAGTACAATCCACCGATGGCAGAATTGGAATGGAAACAAAGAAGATCTAGACTCTTTGTTTCGATTTCCGAAATCCCTTCCTGGGTATTCAACATTGTTACCAATTCCGAATAGGCTTTCAAACGATTATAATTATTTCCAAGCATCGTGGACATCTGGTTGAAGTCCGCCGCAAGATCACCAAGTTCATCTTTTCGATGCAGTGTTATCGGCGTAAATCTTCCCACCATAATTCCCTTGGTGCCTTCTTTGAGAAGCCGGATTGGATTGGTAATCGATCGAGTGAGGACGAACCCCAACGCAACGGCAAAAAGTGCCAGTAAAAGATTCACAACAATGACATACGTCTTGAGTTCAGTTGTAAGATTTTTTGCTAAACTAATTGTTGCGGGCTGTGAGGTTATAATGTCATTGATATATTCAGCTAATCTATTCCGTGTCGTTGATAAGTAATGATGTTGCGCATCAAGGATAGCCAACGAATCAATACTCTTGCCCACATTTTTCCCCTGGGCAATATCATCCCGGAGCATCATTTTTTTCTCGCCTATTTCCGAAATCCATTTGTAATACGATTCGCGTATTTCTTCAAGTTGTGAAATGCTGATCGTATCTTTCGTTTGTCCCTGAAGATCCGCAACCAGTCCGTCAAACTGTTTCCACGTATTGTCGTAAATTATTCGTAATGAATCCTTCCCGGTATACAAGTATTGATTCGTTACTTCGGGAAGTTCCGAGATATATCCGTTCAGCTGCTCAAGGATAACAAGCTGGCCTGACTCGCTGGTTGCCGTTGAGAAATGTTTTTCAATCTGAAAAAGGATGTTCAATGTCACCAACGTCACTGCCGTCAGCACAACCAGCAGCAATGAAAAATTCCCGAGTACTTTCCAAAATAAACTAGCTTTCATTCTTTCTTTCCCAAAGTCGGTTTAAAAAATTGAACGAAAAATTTAGAACTGAATGTACTTCTGAATGACATTCAAAAGTTCTTCCGGATCCATCGGCTTGGAATAATGCTCTACGCATCCGATTTGCAACGTACGAATTTTATCTTCTTGTTTTGCCTGTGCCGTAAAAGCAATGACAGGAATCTGTTTTGTCGATGCGTTTGCTTTAATGGCCATCGTTGCTTGATAGCCGTCCATGACGGGCATTTGCATATCCATCAAAATTAAATCCGGCATTTCCTTCTTCGCAAGATCGACAGCCTCTTTGCCGTTTTCAGCAATCAACAATTCGACATCAAGCCTGCTTCGCTGCATAACAAAAGCAACCAGATCGCGATTATCTTCATCGTCTTCAGCAAGAAGTATTCTTTTTGCCATACGAGTCCCTTTCAAAATAACAAACGTATACCTTCATTTATGCCAGCGTCGAAATATATTCCCTAAACCACGACAGTTTATCATTGATCAATGCAGAGAGCTCATCCACATTCACCGGCTTCTTTATAATTCCTTCATTTTTCCGTAAGTCGGAGCTTTCTATCAACGACAAATCCTCAGGACCTGCCAGCAAAATAAAAGGGATAAAATTAAATTTAGAACTGTTCCGTAAAATATGAAGGAACTTAATTCCCGATAAACTGCCTGCGCCGAAATTTGTTTCGCACACGATGACATTGGGATTAAGCTTTTCAATTTTTTCCAATGCATTTTCCGGCGATGGAGAAGTAACGACTGCATATCCCATCGCCTTTAATTTGGCTGCAATATCATTTTTCGTTGTCTCATCGGACGAAATCTGAAAAAGTGTTCCCTTGTATTGATTTGAAACAAGATCCATCAAAAATTTAGATTCGTATTCCAGATATTCTTCCAACGACAATTGATACACTTTCCTCAACCATTCGAGAGTCGAAGAAGAACTGCGAAGCAATTGTCGTTTCGAAACAACCTCTTTTACGGCACGGCTGTACATTTCCACTTTTACTTCCCGTTGGATTGTTCGTTCAACGTTTTCCGGAACCGACAGCGATACAGCCAACTCATGTAATTGTTCCGCCGCTGTTGCAGACGGCGCACCGTTTACCCATGCTTTTTCCAACCCAGCGCGTAATTGTGCAACTGATTGTTGAACCTGATTCTTCTTCATTTCTTCACGGGCTTTTTTCTCTTGATCTAACGCTTGAGAAAGGAGCTCGATCTGCTTCTTCATTTCCGCAAGTTGGGTTTCGGTGTAATTCCGTTCCGCCTGCGTATTTCTGATACTCGCAGATTGAGGAATATGCTGCCCGCCAGAGTCAGTTTCTCCGTTTCCTTCATTTGCTTGAATTTTTGCCTGAACAGGTTCTTTGCTCGGGGGCGCTGCTGCCGGTATTGGTTTTGAAGGAACAGAAATCGGTTGTTCTGAGGTGAAACTTACTTCATGAACTTTTGTCGGCTGAATTGATGCTGTCTGCGGTTGCGTTGCAGGCATTGCCGACGGAGCTGGATGTGAAATTTTTGGCTCGGGAGCTTTTGGAATCGGTGTCTTGGGAACAGGAGTTTTTTGAATTGAACCTAATTCAAGCTTGCGTTCTTTTTCAAAATGATCAATCCGATCGATAAATGCACTGATGTACATATTCGATGGATCGAGTGATTTCGCTTTTTCTATTTCCTTACGAGCTTCTACAAATTGTAAATCTTTTATGTACTTATCCGCTGCAACTAAACATTGTCGCGCGGCAAGTTTATTTTGATTTACTTGAGTTGTACTTGGAGGCATAATTAAAGTCTACAATTTGCAGACAGGATCATGAACTATAGAAAATATCAATCAACAAAAAAGTTCGGGAACAGTTCCTACAATTTTGTAGTAATCATTTCCGAGAAAGATGGGGATTTCGATCAATTTTGTCGAATCTTCCTCGCAAATGAATATATTGATAATTTTTACATACAACAAGACTAGAGCACATTAGAAATTGCTATAAATGCTTGCTAAAATGGAAAGGGTAGATAGAAGTTAATGGGAATCTGTTATGGTGTCGGATGTAAGAAATCAGCGAAATCCAAACATTTCTTGAAGGACGAAGTTTAAAATACAAAGTCCCGATGTTTTTCGGGACGAAGTTTTGCGGTGAGCCTGGGATTAGAACCCAGAAATCCTTACGGACGTCCGCCACAGGCGGATGCAATAGCCGTTAAATAAGTCTGAGTGAGTGAATAAATTCTCTCCCCTTTCCACTCTTTAGAAATTTTTCTCTTTTTATTGCAAGAGAACGTGTTTCATACGATTCGGTATAAAGTATTTTCCAAGGACGATAAGGCTTTGTAAATCTTACCATGCCGGCATTATGGCGCTCAAAACGGGAGTGAAGGTTGTTGGTTTGACCGATATACAATCGAAGAAATGTTTCAGAATGAAGAATATAAACGAAGTATTTATATTTCATTTGCGGTGAGCCTGGGATTCGAACCCAGAAGTCCTTACGGACGCCAGTTTTCAAGACTGGTGCAATAGCCGTTCTGCCAACTCACCAAAATTTATAAACAAATATACAAAATTTTGTCGGCTCGTCAAAAAAAAATCTTACTTTATTCGTACCGAAGAGATTCAACAGGATCGACATTGGCGGCACGCCGTGCAGGGAAAAATCCGGCAAGTAATCCAACGGTCGCCAAGATTCCAACCGTAAGCAGCATGATAGCAGTAGAAATGATGGGGCGCCCGAGAAATTGCATCGGCCCATCATCCGCTGGAAATAAATGAACAATTGAAACAATGCTCCATGTTATCGCAATTCCAATTGCGCCGCCGATAAATGCAATAAGAAGTGCTTCAAAAACAAATTGGGAAAGGATGTAGCTTTTTTTCGCGCCAATCGCCATTTTAATTCCGATTTCTTTCGTGCGCTCTTTCACGACGGCAAACATCACGTTTGCCACACCGACACCGGCGATTAATAACGTAAGAAATCCGACTGAACCAAGAAATATTTGAATTCCAACACCAACTTTTTTATTGATTTTTTCCGCTTCAACAAAATCCCAAATAAACAATGCCCGCTCATCACTGGAATCAAAATGATACTTACTTCCCAACGTTTGAAAAAGATTTTCCTTTAGCCTTGCTTGCTGTGACGGATCAGTTGGCCGAATAACAATAGAGTTTACAAAGATGTTACCATAGCGAGTTCGAAATGTGGAATATGGAACAATGGCGCGCCACGTATCCGGTCCGTTATTCATTGACGTTTGAATTTTTTTCTGCATCACACCCACAATCGTAAATGGAACTCCGTCCATCATCACAATTTTTCCTACGGGATTCTCCGCTCCAAAAAGCTCTCCAGCCAGTTCTACTCCGACAAAAAGAACCCTCCGCTGAAATGCAACATCCGATTGATTGATGAATCGTCCGCCCCCTGCGGGATACATTCGTCTCATCTCTTCAAAGTCCGCATTTACTCCTTCACATTCGGTTGTCGTTGTTTTTTTCCCGTACGTGAGAGAGACATTATGGCGGTATTGCGGACTTATCATTGCAATCCCCGGAACAGATGCTTTCAACAATGCCACATCTTCTTCGGTAAAATTAATCGATCTTCCCTTTGGAAGTCCTTCATGAACAATCGACGTTTCACCGCCGTAAATAATAAGAATTCTGTTTCCCGCATTCATCAAACCTGCGGTTAAACGATTTCCGAGCCCTTCGCCAAAGGCAAGCAACAGCATAACCGAAACGGTTCCCCACGTAACCGCCAGCAGCGTTAAAAAAGCACGCGTTCGTTGTGCACGAAGATCGTAAAAAAATTCTTTTATCAGTTCTATAAACATAGAAAATCCTTTACCGCAAACATTCGATAACATCAAGTTTTGCTGCTCGCCGAGCAGGCATTAACCCCGCAGTAAATCCGACAATAGACAGAATAGAAACGGTAGTGAGAGCAACTTCAATTGATAATTCGGGTGTTCCCACAAATTCTTTGATCGGCAAAAATTGGAGAGCTTCAATTATCCCATACGAAATTATAAAACCAAGACTTGAACCGATGAAAATAATGAAAAGCGTTTCAAGGAAAAATTGGAAAAGAATATTCGCCCGTTTAGCTCCAACCGCTCGTTTAATTCCGATTTCTCGCGTGCGTTCTTGGACAACGATATACATGATGTTTGCTACACCAACGCCGCCAACGCCAAGGGTAAAACTTCCGATCAATCCCATAAAAAGATTGAACGCAAGAAAGAAATAGAACAAAAATTTATCAAATTCATTTGTATCCCAAATCCACACGGCGTCACGATCTGTTGGATCGAAGCGGTATTTCTTGCTCAAGACTTCTCTTACTTCATCTCCGGTTTGCTTCGCTCGCTGCGGATCTTTCACCTGGAAAATAATATTGCTCAAATGAATTTGTCCAAAAACCGATGAGTATGTGGTTGCAGGAATAAAAACTCTGTCTTGGTCTCGTTCATTATACGACGAGTTTTGGATCTTCTTTTGCATTACTCCGATCACGAGGAACGGGACATCGCCCACATAGAGAAGCTTTCCAAGGCCATTTCCTTCGCCAAAAAGGAGTTCTTCGACTTTGTTTCCAAGAACAATAACACGCTTGCGGTCTTTCATATCCGGATCGTTGATAAATCTCCCGCCTTCTCGCGGATTGATGTTCCGCATCTCACTGTATACCGGGTACACGCCTGCAATTAAAGGATTCATAATGTTCTGACCAACACGAACAGGGATCCCGCCGCGTGAAAATTCCGGACTGATTGCGGAAAGATTCTGAACCTGCGAGGCAATAAGTTTTGTATCGTCCTCAACAAATGATATCCCCCTCCCAATTCCGAATCCTTGATATGGTTTGGTTGTCTGACCGGGAAACATAATTGCAATATGTTCACCGATGCCGTGCATATTGACAGAAAGCTGTTTCTTGAACCCAAATCCGAATGCGACAAGCACAATAATGGCAACGGTTCCCCAAGTTATTCCGAACAGGGTCATCGATACGCGCAGTTTTTGTCCGCGCATATCTGTAATAAATTCTGAAACGATGCTAAAGAAATGCTGCATACTAATCTATTTTCTTTACTGGTTTTTCAAGTACCTCGTCTCCCTCTTTCAACCCGCTCACAATTTCAATATTGATTGCATCACTCAAACCGGTTTTGATATATTGCTCAGATTCAGATTCTTTTTTTCCTGCAACTTTAACAAATGCAGAATCATTTCGAAATATCACCACACGTTCCGGAATTACGACGACATTTTCTTTCTTTTGGATAATGATATTTGCATTCGCCGAATACCCTGCCCGCAGTGTTGCATTGCTGGTTGGCGGAATTGCAATTTCAATCGGAAACACGGTAGCATTTTCTTTTTTTTCCGCTTTGAGCCATATTTTGCGCAATGTTCCTCGAATTGTATCTTTGGGAAGCGCGCCGACTTTGATCTGAGTTTCCATTCCTTCTTTCAGCTTGCCGACATCGATTTCATCAACAGTTCCACGGAACAATAATTTTTCCATGGCAGCCATCTTCATCAGCACGGTCCCTTCTTGATACGAGGTGAGCGGAATAACAGGATCGCCAACCTCAATTGTTTTATTGAGCAGGAACCCGCTGATCGGCGCTTTCACGATTGATTCAATTTCAGTGTTTCCAATATGTACTTTCCCGCTTTCGATAAGGGCAAGTTTTTCTTTTGCAATCTTTACGCGAAGATCACGGTCGTTATATTGACGGACAAAATCTTGATATTCTCTTTCTGATATCAGTCCTTTCTTTTTCAACGATTCCTGTCGGATTTTTTCCTGCTTCAACGCATCCAACTGTACATCTTCAAGTTCCACTTGACGTTTTGCGTCGGCAAGTTCTAGAGGTGTCGGATCAGGTTTTATTTCCAACAACGGATCTCCGGCATGAACGTATTGTCCCACATCGACAAAAATCCGTTTAACAACGCCGGAAACTTTCGATTTAACCGAGATCTCATTTTCAGGTTCAACTGTTCCAACGGCTAACGCTTTATCAATAATCGTACCCCGCTGTGCTTTTACTTTTGGAATTTGTTCTCCTTTAGAGGGGTCTGCGCGAAACGCAAAAAACCATACGGCGGCAAATGTGATAAAAACTGCGGCAGCAATAAAAAAATATTTTTTCTTCATTCGGACTCCCTATTTTGCGGTGACACATTACCTTACGGCAAATTCAACAGAGAGTTACACTTATATATTTTTTTAATTGAAAAAAGGAATTGGAGGATTTCTAATGCAGTTATCGGGGAAGCGAATTTACAATGCTTTCGGCAATTTCATGGATCTGATTTTGGTCATTGATATCATACCACCGAATGCGATTTTCATTTCTAAACCACGTCAATTGGCGTTTTGCAAATCGCCGTGTGTTCTGTTTCATCAATTCGACCATTCGTTGGAAAGAAATTTCTTTACGCATGAAAGAAAATGCTTCCTTATATCCAACGGTTTGCAACGCCTGCATTCGATCGTCATATCCCAGTGAAAGAAGTTGCTTCACTTCATCAAGGAAACCATCAGAAATCATTGCATCCACTCTATTGTTGATCCGGTCATATAATGTTTTCCGGTCCCACGCTAAGCCGACAAAGTAAGCGTCATAGATAATTTTGGGTTTGTGATTTTTGTGGAACGTGGAGATCGGAATTCCCGTTTCATAGTACACTTCTAATGCACGTATGACTCGACGGTATTTTGAAGCATCCATTGTTGCAGCAGCAGCCGGATCGACAGACACTAATTCTGCGTATAATTTTCCCCTTCCTTCACTCTTACATCGATCTTCCAACGAGAATCGAATATCACCTGCAAATTCAGGCTGCTCAAAAAAACCATCAATCAACGCTCGAATGTAAAGTCCTGTCCCGCCAACAACGATTGGATATTTTTTCCTGCGGAGAATATCGGCAATTATTTGCCTGCCAAATTCCTGAAAATCACCGGCATTAAATTTTTCATGCGGTTCTCGAATATCGATACAATGGTGCGGGACAGATACCAGCTCCTCTTCCGACGGCTTTGCCGTCCCAATGGTAAGATGTTTATAAATCTGACGTGAATCGGCTGAAATTATTTCCGAAGGGATTTTTTTTGCAACTTCGATCGCGAGCCGAGTTTTCCCCGATGCCGTCGGACCAACGATTACCAATATTGATGGCAGTGTTTCAGCCACAGTTCAATTCCACGCATTTTTGCCAATGAGCGGTACAAATTTAAAACCGTCAAATTCGTTGATTTGAATTTCATGTTCCAACTTGATGCCGAGGACAAGTTTTTGCATTTCCCGCGATCCGACAGGAATGATAATTCTTCCGCCGTCGGCTAATTGATTAACGAGTGGCTCGGGAATTGACGGCGCACCCGCAGTAACAATAATTGCGTCGTATGGTGCATGTTCTGTCCATCCGATTGTTCCGTCTCCCCCTTTTGCAAGAATTCTCAAATGTAATTTGTCGAACAATTTTCGTGCATTGTTTAACAGCGTCAAATGCCGTTCGATCGTAAACACTTTACACCCAATTGTTGCGAGGACCGCGGCTTGATACCCTGAACCGGTACCAATTTCCAGCACTCTCATTCCTTTTTGCGGATGGAGAGCTTGGGTCATAAATGCGACGGTATATGGCTGTGAGATCGTTTGTTCGCTTCCTATGGGGAGGGCACTATCGTCATAGGCTTTATTGATGAACATTGGATCGACAAAAAGGTGACGCTCTACTTTACTCATTGCATCAAGCACCGCAGTATCAACAATTCCTTTTTCTTTTAGTAATTCAATCATTTCTTGACGGTCTGTTTCAAATCTTCCCATGTTAATATTGCCTAAAAAGTACTTTGATAAAATTCACGGTCGTTGAAAAATGTGTCATGTGACTTCTCTCTCCTGCATAAATCGTTTCAATCGGAATCGCGCCGAATGAAAATCCGTATGCCGCCGCTCTAATTAAAAATTCTGTTTCCGCCTCAAATCCACGGGCACAAAGTGTAACTTGTTCCAAAACGTTTCGAGTAATAAATCGAAAACCCGACTGGCTGTCTAAAATTTTTTTTCCTGTTCGTGCTTGTATAAGAAATGTCGTTAGTGTATTTGAAAGAACACGGAGGAACGGCATATTTTTTTTGTCACCCAGTCTATTTCCGATAATAATGTTGTCCTGACGATTTGAGTATGCCTGCAGGAATCTTTGAATATCTTCCGGTTGATGTTGAAGATCTGCGTCCATCGTGATTACGGCATCGAATGGTTTGGAGCGGACAAAATCAAATCCCGTTTGAAGAGCAGCTCCTTTTCCCAAATTCGTTGCATGAGAAAGAACGGTCACGGAAAAAAGTTTTGCTATTGCTTCTGTCTCGTCGGTAGACCCGTCATTAACAACAACAATTGCCGGCGGCGAAATAATTTTCACCGTCCGTTCGAGCAATTTCGATAATGAAAAACCGGCGTTGTATGCGGGAATAAGCAAGCATCCAAAACAAGTACAGAAGCTGATGATGAAACAGAATAGCACGGCAACATTTATTGCTGCGGACGTATTGCCTCCTTCACATTCTTAAACGAACGCTGCACCGTAAGAACCAGGCGGGCTCGTAATTCTGTTCGTAATTCTTTAACAGGAATACGATAGGTCAATTCTCCGTTATCGGCTATCGATATCGCTCCGGTCTCTTCGGAGACAATTACTGCAAGCGCATCAGTCTGCTCGGTCACCCCCAAACCTGCACGATGCCGCGTTCCAAGAGCGCGTTCTTCGACGCGAAGCGTTGCAGAAAGAGGAAGCGTGCATCTGGCTGCTTCGACTGTCCGATCGCTGACAATCACTGCCCCATCATGAAGAGGTGAACGAGGATTAAAGATTGAAAGCAACAGAGAACGGCTGATTTGTGCGTGCAATGTCACGCCAGTTTCGGTAAACGATTTCATGCCGGTTCCCCGTGCAATAATAATCAACGCACCCTGCTTCTTTTTCGAAAATTCAAGTGCCGCCGCCGTTATCTCTTCAATCGATTCATCAACATTTTGACGCAAGAACATTCTTACAAACCTATTTCTGGCAATCGTAGACAGTAAGCGTCGTATTTCAGGTTGAAAAATAATAATGAATGCAATGACAAGAATATCAGAGAGTGTTCGAAGAATCCAACCAATTGCTTTTAAATTGAATGCCTGAACACCGAGAGATAAGAAAACAATGATGATCAAACCGATGAATATTTGCGCTGCGATAGTGCCGCGCATTCCGCGATAAAGCCGATAAAACACGAACGTCACTAAAAAAATATCAATGACATCGATGATAGAAATTGAAAGAAAACCAATCTTGAATAATTCCATTATCCGGCATTCCTTATTGCATCGGTAACGACTGCGATTCGTTTCATTTCTTTTACATCATGGACTCGCACAATATTTGCACCGTTCATAATGGAAACCGCAACAGTTGCAGCCGTTCCCTCCATTCGCGTCGACACAGGCAAATTCAACAATGCTCCGATAAATCCTTTGCGAGATGTTCCGACTAATATAGGATACCCTAATTCTTTAAATTCAGAAAGATGTTTCAACAGCGACAGATTATGATTGAGATTTTTTCCAAAACCGATTCCCGGATCAACAATAATTTGTTTTACTCCTGCAGATGCGGCAATCGAAATACTTTTCTGTAAACCATTTTTTACTTCAAGGACAACATCAGAATACTGCGGATTATCCTGCATCGTTTCCGGCGTTCCTTGAATATGCATGAGCACCAGTGTCGCATTCCATTTGGCTACAACACTAGCAATCTCTTCATCAAATTGCAGACCGCTGATATCATTGACAATTGACGCTCCGCATTTTAATGCTTCTTCCGCAACCTTTGATTTTGTCGTGTCAACGGAAACAATGGTATCAATGGTTCGAGAAATTTTTTCGATGACCGGAATTATTCGATCCATTTCTTCATCGGCAGACACCTTGCGCGTAACGTCGCCATAAATCCCTTTCGGCCGCGTCGATTCTCCGCCAACATCGATAATATCCGCACCGTGCTCGCTCATTTGCATTGCGTGTGCAAATGCCGATTCAGCGGAAAGATATTGTCCCCCGTCAGAAAACGAATCGGGGGTCACATTCAAAACACCCATGACATACGTACGCGATGAAAAGTCTATTACTTTCCTGCCTACCGTGAACACGTGGTGGTGTGAGAGTGTTTGAGTCATGACTCTAAAATATTGAAACCTTAATGCAGAAGCAAAGAAAAACCCCGCGTCTGCGGGGCTTTTCTTTTACTGTGCTTTTTTTTGCGAACGAAGTGCTTTTGCTTTTTCTTTCATCTTCGCTCGTTTTTTCCGGTGTTTTTTTGCAACACGGAATCCTTTTTTGTTCACGGTAACTCCTTTAGTTTGTATTATGGTTCACTGCAATTATGATAAAATCCACACTTCGGGCAAAATAATTTACACTTCCTGCTGTCTAACGGCGTTCCGCAATTGACGCAATAATTCCAATAATGCTTCTCAGGCTTCATTTCGATCACTTCAATATTGAAATTCAATAAGGAAGGAATTTTTTTAATTTCAATCTTCTTCGATTCCATGCACGTTCCAACTTACTGAAGTGAAATATCGAATGCAAGTGGTTTCTATTGTTGGATGTATCCGTCGTTCTTTGCCAGCTCGTCGACTTTCTTCTCCGAAGACAGCAGCGGAAGCATTACCTCAAAATGTTTTATGAGCATTTCCAGCCGCTGATTTTCGGAATTCATTCCAAGGAAAAGCTGACGCTGAATCAATTCCAGTCCAGATTTTTGTACAAGAAAAAATGAACGGGTCTGCCTGATATTTTCATGCTCCACCGTTTTCACTGAGCCTGTAAAAACGATGGACAC
>JBBINR010000013.1:0-86645 GCA_037443785.1 Ignavibacteriales bacterium
TCAGCAATATCGTCGTACCATGAAATTCTTCCTGAATAATACGGATGAGGAGCTTCCACAAGATTCAACAATGAATAGCGCCGGCGCCCTTCAACAATAATATCCATCCTCCCGTCGTCATATCGTTTCTTCACTTCTTTCACAACAGCGGTACATCCGACAGAACGGATATTTTGCTCGTGCATCAAGTTAATGCCAAATTCATTATCGTATGTAATACTTTCACTGATCAATGTCTTATACCGATCTTCAAAAATATGAAGCAGCAAAGATGATTGAGGGAAAAGTACAATGTTCAGCGGAAAAATCGGTAATATTTCTGTCGGTTTTTCAGGAGAAGGCATAATAACAAAACCTTCCGAAGGAGATATTCTTCGGAAGGTCGATTGAAAGTTTAAAAAATTATTTTACGGCTTGTTCGTAACGGGACACAACGTCGTTCCAGTTTACTACACTCCAAATTGCAGACAAGTAATCAGCTCGGCGGTTTTGATATTTTAAATAGTACGCGTGTTCCCACACATCAACACCAAGAACCGGCGTTTTGCCTTCCATCAACGGACTGTCTTGATTTGGAGTTGATGTAATAACAAGTTTGCCTCCGTCAACAATCAACCATGCCCAACCTGAACCGAAACGGCCGAGACCAGATTTTTGAAATTGGTCTTTAAATGCATCCAATGATCCAAATGTTGAAGTAAGAGCCGTTCCAAATTTGCTTGATGAAGGAAACGCAACATCTTTTTTCAGTTGCTGCCAAAACATTGTGTGGTTGACATGTCCACCCGCATTATTACGAACCGCGGTACGAATTGCTTCCGGAACAGCATTTAAATTTGTGATCAGTTCAATAGCTGACTTCGATTGAAGGGCGGGTTGATCTTTCACTGCGTTGTTTAAATTGGCGACGTACGCAGCATGGTGTTTTCCATGATGAATCTCCATTGTTTTTGCATCGATGTATGGCTCAAGCGCGTCAAATGCATATGGAAGCGGAGCAAGTTCATGTGTCATTATAGTGTTCTCCTTAGTTTGTGGTGAAGATGAAAAAGATTTCGATGTACTTTCTTGAAACGGAATTGCGGATGCCGCAAGCGATCCCAGCAGGATCGATGATGACGTTTTAATAAAATTTCTTCTGTTCGATTTGTCCATTCGTTCCTTCCTACATTCCCAATGTGAGGCGCGCTTCTTCCGACATCATGCTCGGATCCCAGCGCGGTTCCCATACAATTTTCACGTTTGCTTCTTTTACCCCTGTGACCATTTCAGATTTTTGTTTGACTTCACTCGGGATAATCTGCGCGGCCGGACATGACGGTGACGTCAATGTCATCGTGATATCAACAAATCCATCACTTTTCACATCGATATCATAGATCATACCCAATTCGTAAATATTCACAGGAATTTCAGGATCAAAAA
Source organism: Ignavibacteriales bacterium (assembly GCA_037443785.1). Classification (GTDB taxonomy): domain Bacteria; phylum Bacteroidota; class Ignavibacteria; order UBA10030; family UBA8401; genus JAQUOA01. Next base: position 1,426 of record JBBINR010000013.1, read on the forward strand.
CGGTTCGTATTTGCTCCGTGATTTGCTCTTTAACCAACATTTTTTCCAGTGAGCTGATTTCGTTCGTTGATGAAGAATTGCTGTTTTCCATTTCACTTCCCTCTATTGATTCTTCTCTTCTTCAGTTGAAATTGTTTTTGCACTGTTCGTTAAGGCAGAATGCATTGCGTGCCATGCCAGCGTCGCACATTTTATTCTCGCCGGAAATTCTGAAACGCCGGTGAGCGCACCAAGGCATCCAAGCTCTTCAATATTTTCGTCAACACTCCATTTGCCTGTGACTACCTGATGAAATTTTTCAAATAACTTTTCAGCTTCTTCAACTGTTGTGCCTTTGATCGATGTCGTCATCATTGATGCCGATGATTTCGAGATTGCACACCCATTTCCTAAAAATCCAATATCGACAATGCGATTCCCATCAAGCTTCAGCCACACTTCATAATGATCGCCGCACAACGGATTAAATCCTTCCGCATAGTGTGACGCATTTTCCAATTTCTTAAAGTTTCTCGGAGACTTATTATGTTCCAAGATAAGCTGTTGGTAAAGTTCATTCAATTCGCTCATGCGAAAACTTCCTTTACTTTTCCGATGCCTTTCACTAACGCATCAATTTCATCTTTAGTATTGTACAGTGCGAATGATGCACGCGCCGTTGCCGGAATGCCGAACCGTTTCATCACCGGCTGTGTGCAATGATGCCCGGTTCTAATTGCCACACCTTCGCGATCAAGAATAGTTCCGATATCGTGCGGGTGAATATTTTCCAACACGAATGAAACAACACCCGCTTTTTCCTTTGCAGTGCCGATCAACTGAACGCCTGCAATTGAACCAATCACACGCATCGCATACGTCAATAACTCGTGTTCATACTCGTAAATTTTTTGTAATCCAATCTTTTGAACAAAATCAATTGCCGCACCTAGTCCGATTCCACCGGCAATGTGCGGCGTGCCTGCTTCAAATTTGTATGGAAGATCGTTGTATGTCGTCTTTTCAAATGTTACAGAACGAATCATATCTCCGCCGCCCTGAAATGGATTCATCGTTTCCAAGATCGATTGCTTTCCGTACAATACGCCGATTCCCGTCGGACCAAAAAGTTTATGCCCGGAAAAAGCAAAGAAATCGCAATCGAGTTCTTTGACATCAACGTTCATGTGTGCAACTGCTTGAGCACCATCAATCAAAACCGGCGTTCCATTTTGGTGAGCCCGCTCAATGATTTTTTTTATCGGATTCACTGTGCCAAGCGAGTTGGAAACATACACAACTGAAACAAGTTTTGTCTTCCGCGAAAGTAGTTTTTCAAATTCTCCAACGATCAATTCACCGTCATCATTCATCGGAATTACACGAAGCACAGCTTTCTTTTCTTCACACAACAACTGCCACGGAACAATATTGGAATGATGTTCCATGGCGGAGATAATAATTTCATCTCCTTCATGAAGAAATTTTCTTCCAAAGCTGTGCGCAACAAGATTGATTGATTCCGTCGTTCCACGGGTAAAAATAATTTCTTTGTTGTCCGATGCGTTGATAAAGTTTTTTACTTTGCCGCGGGCTTTTTCATATTCAAACGTTGCAACTTCGCTTAAATGATGCACCCCGCGATGGATATTCGCATTTTGCTCGCGATAATAAATGTCGAGCGTTTCAAGAACCGATCTGGGTTTTTGCGTTGTCGCAGCATTATCCAGATAGACAAGTTTCTTTCCATGAACACTGGTGTGCAAGATTGGGAAATTGTTTCGTATCGTTTCGATGTCAAAGAGTAATTCTTTTTCGACGGTCTGCATGGTCTTTATCCGTGAACGATGTCTGGTAATCCGGTGTTGCCGAGTTTATTGCGAAGATGTTCAACCACAAGCACGTCAACATAATGGCGCAGTTCTTGATCAACAATTTTTCCCGTTACTTCTGCCGCGAAGCCAACCGTCAACATTGCTCTTGTGTTCTCTTCAGAAATTCCACGGCTCTTCAAATAAAAAGCGTATGTTGGGTTCAATCCTCCAACGGCAGCACCGTGCGTGCATTTCACATCATCCGCAAAAATTTCTAATTCAGGTTTCGTATCAACGGTTGCAGTATCGGAAAGTAAAAGATTTCTGTTTGTTTGTTTTGAATCGGTTTTTTGTGCTTCCGGCTCTACGTACACTTTCCCATTGAACACTGCGCGCGAATTTCCGTGAAGGATTCCTTTAAACAGTTCATGACTCGGACAATTGGGATGAATATGATGCATAAACGTATGGTGATCGATCACTTGATTATCAGTAGTGATGTAGAGCCCGTTCAAATTACAGTCGGCTTCCTTCCCGTCAAGAATAATACTCATATCGTTACGTGCGAGGATAGAACCAAGTGCTAGTGAAAAGACATTGACGATGCTGCTTTCGTGTTGATGAACGCGTAAGTTTTCGACATGGAACGCCGAATCACTTTCTTGTTGAATCTTCACTGCTTCAAAGTTCGCTCGTTCTTTAACAACAATTTCTGTAACTGCATTTGTAAGGTTTTTATGGTCGTAAACGGAACGATACACAAAACTCACTTTTACTTTTGCATCTTCTTCAACAATGATAAGATTGCGCAGATGTGCGGCAAGCTGATCATTTTCAAATTGCGTAGAAATGAAAAGACAATAGATCGGCCCTTTGACTTCAATATTCTTCGGGATATACATGAATACGCCGTCATTGAGAAATGCCGTATTCATCGCCGCGAATGAATTATTTCGATAATCGACGTAACGCGAAAGATGCTGCTGTATAATTCCGCCGTGCGTCTTCGTTGCTTCAATTAAATTACGAACAACAACTTCTTTGGGAAGATTCTGTAACTTCGAATGTTCTTTGGAAAGATGCCCATTGACAAAAACTATCCGATGGTGATCCTTCCCTTCAGGGAAAAATGACTCGATAATTTCTGCATCAATCTTTGTTACAAGTTTGTTAGAAGCGTAGGTGAACATTCCCTTCGCAATCGAGTTCACGTTCGTGTATTTCCAATTCTCTTCTTTTGTGGTAGGAAATCCTCGTTCCGTAAAAACATTCAATGCCGATTTTCGTATCTCATGAATCCATGATGGCAATTGCGAAGCACCATTCTTTTCGAACGACTGAAATTCACCGATGTAATGACTATAATTTACCAGGTTTGACATTCTTTTTTTCTCCAAACTACGCGTGCGACATCGTTCCAAATTCTTCTTTAATCAGATCGTAACCGTCGGCTTCAAGTTCAAGCGCAAGTTCTTTTCCGCCGGATTTTATAATCTGCCCTTTCACGAGCACATGAACAAAATCAGGAACAATGTAATTCAATAATCGTTGATAATGCGTAACCACAATGGATGCGTTCGTCGGTGATTTTAATTTGTTTACGCCGCCGGCAACAATTTTTAAAGCATCGATATCAAGACCGGAATCCGTTTCATCGAGAATGGCGAGCTTTGGCTCAAGCACTGCCATTTGAAGAATTTCGTTTTTCTTTTTTTCTCCGCCGGAAAATCCTTCGTTCACAGGACGATTGATGAAACTTGGATCCATTTCGACAACTTTCATTTTCTCTTTAATCAACTTCAAAAATTGCATTGAATCCAATTCTTCCAATCCCTTTGATTTTCTAATCTCGTTCAAACCCGCTTTCAAAAAATAGCTGTTGCTGACGCCGGGAATTTCAACCGGATATTGAAATGCTAAAAAAACACCGGCGTGGGCGCGTTTTTCAGGGTCAAGTGCTAAAAGATTTTGACCATCGAAAATCACTTCTCCTTGCGTTACTTCATACGCAGGATGACCGGCAAGCACTTGCGCCAGCGTGCTTTTCCCTGAACCGTTCGGTCCCATAATTGCATGAATTCGCCTGCATTAACTTTTAGATTGATGCCGCGAAGAATTTCTTTCCCATTAACATTCGCGTGTAAATTTTTAATTTCTATCATTGTCTGTCCATTTTTGATATTCAAAAAAATTATCCAACACTTCCTTCGAGTGAAATGCCAAGCAGTTTCTGTGCTTCAACGGCAAATTCCATCGGAAGATTTTTGAAAACTTCTTTCGCAAACCCGTTCACAATCATCGAGATTGCATTTTCCGTACTAATGCCGCGTTGTTTGCAATAGAAAATTTGGTCTTCACCGATCTTTGACGTTGATGCTTCATGCTCAACACTTGATGAAGAATTTTTTACTTCGATGTATGGAAACGTATTTGCACTACATTTATTCCCGATTAACATCGAATCACATTGCGTGTAATTTCTTGCGTTGACTGCATTCTTCCCGACATTCACCAATCCGCGGTAGGTATTATTTCCTCGTCCCGCAGAAATTCCTTTCGACACAATCGTGCTTCGAGTATTTTTGCCAAGATGGATCATCTTGGTTCCAGTATCGGCATCCTGACGATTGTTAACAACTGCGACAGAATAAAATTCACCGATTGAATTGTCACCCTGCAAAATCACCGAAGGATATTTCCACGTGATCGCTGAACCGGTTTCGACTTGCGTCCATGAAATTTTGGAATTCATTCCGGCACATTTTCCTCGCTTCGTCACAAAATTATAGATGCCGCCTTTCCCCTCTTTATCGCCTGCATACCAATTTTGCACCGTCGAATATTTTATTTCAGCATTATCGTGCGCAATGAGTTCAACGACTGCGGCGTGCAATTGATTTTCATCACGCATCGGAGCTGTGCAGCCTTCCAAATAGCTCACGTACGCTGATTCATCAGCAATGATCAATGTTCGTTCAAACTGCCCCGTGTTCGATGCATTAATTCTAAAATATGTCGAAAGCTCCATCGGGCATTTGACTCCTTTCGGAATATAACAGAACGAACCATCGCTGAACACAGCAGAATTGAGTGCTGCAAAAAAATTATCGCTGTACGGAACAACCGAGCCAAGATATTTTTTTACGAGATCGGGATGTTCTTGAACTGCTTCAGAGAATGAACAGAAAATAATTCCTTTTTCCTTTAATGTTTCTTTAAACGTCGTTGCAACAGAAACCGAATCGAACACCGCATCAACCGCAACACCGCTCATTCGCTTTTGTTCATTCAACGAGATGCCAAGCTTTTCGTACGTTTCAAGAAGCATTGGATCAACTTCATCGAGGCTATTTAATTTCTTGATATTTTTTGGCGCTGAATAGTAACTAATTTTTTGATACTCGACCGGTGGATATTTTAAATTCGACCAGTGCGGTTCTTCAAGCGTCAGCCATGTACGAAACGCTTTTAGTCGCCACTCCGTCATCCATTCAGGTTCATTTTTTTTCGCAGAGATTGTTCGAATAACATCTTCGCTTAATCCCGGTGGAATTGTGTCGGTTTCAATATTGGTTGTAAAACCGTATTTATATTCTTTTGATACTAACTCTTCAATTGATTGTGACATTATCTCTTTCCTAAAGATAAAGCTTACGGTAACATTACCGATTTGAAAATATATTACACGCCAAATGAACTACCGCACCCGCATGTTTTTGCCGCTTGCGGGTTATTGAAAACAAAACCACGACCGTTTAATCCGTCGCTAAAATCAAGTGTCGTTCCCGAAAGATAAAACATGCTTTTTTGATCGACGATGAATTTTACACCGTGTTTTTCCAACACAATATCTTTTTCCTTCACAGCATCGTCAAAAGCAAGGACATAGCTTAAACCGGAACAGCCACCTCCTTTTACTCCAAGACGAAGGAAGTGAGTTTCAGGAATATTATTTTTTGATTTAATTGATCGAACTTCTTCCGCTGCTTTTTCCGTCAGAATAATATCGTCTTCGATCATTGTTTGTGTCAGCGTTTCGGACATTGATACATCTCCTCTTGTTCAATTTAATTGTTCTTTTACCCTGCTTTTTTTGCTGAATATTCAGGATAGTTTAACACCCAGGTATGAGCATTGAGCTGCTTGAAAACATTGGTTTTTTCAAAGTGCAATGCAATTTCTTTCGCAATCTGTTCGCTTTCCGTGTACCTGATATAAATTTTTTTCTTCCTCAAAAATTCGAGTGCCGCAAAATGAAGATCGCGCAGAAAGATATTTGAAAGATGATACATCGGCGCCCGAGATCTCATAAATTGAAGAAACTCAACTTGGTTGCCGATGATATATTGAGATTTTTTAAATCGAATATTCATTGTACGCCTTCCAGAGAATAGGTTCGTAATTTTTCAACCGCACCTGTTACCTTCTCCGCTACGTAATTAATTTCATCTTCTGTCGTAAAACGTCCAACACCAAAACGGATTGTCGATTTTCCTGCTTCTTCATCAAGACCGATTGCCTGCAATACATGCGAATATTTTTGTTCACCAAGTTCTTCAGAATTACACGCCGCACCGGCAGAGATGGCAATATCCGATAGTGCAGTCATCAACATTTCAGCATTCACGCCATGAAATGTTATGCTCAAATTATTTTGGATTCTGAACTGCGTCGATCCGTTCACTGTAACATTGTCAATTGCTGACAACTTATTCCACAACAGATCACGCAACTGCTGCTGCCGTGACATCTCTTGCTCCATCGAACCAATTGCAATCTGGACTGCTTTCCCAAAACCAACAATTGCCGGGACATTCAACGTCCCAGAACGAAGTCCAAACTCATGACCGCCGCCGCTGATCTGTGGTTCAATATTCACTCTTGGATTTTTCGATCTCAGATATAACGCACCAATTCCTTTAGGTCCATACAATTTATGTGAAGAACATGACATTGCATGAATATTTAATTTCTGAACATCAATGTTCATTTTACCTACGCACTGTGTCGCATCGGTATGGAAAATAATTCCATGTTCTTTGCATACTGCTCCAATTTCCTCAATCGGTTGGATCGTTCCAATCTCATTATTGGCCATCATCACTGAAACGAGAATTGTTTGAGACGTAATTGCTTTGCGAACTTCGTCAACCTCAATTCTTCCATCGGCATTCACCGGTAAATATGTCACTCTAAATCCTTGTCGCTCAAGATACTGACACGAGTCAAGCACACACTTGTGTTCAATGCTTGTTGTAATGATGTGATTTCCTTTTGAACGAAAGGCGTGAGCAATTCCTTTTAACGCAAGATTATTCGATTCAGTCGCACCGCTCGTAAAAATAATTTCTTTCGGTTGAGCATTGAATGCTGACGCAATCGTCCGTCGCGCAAGCTCGACAGCTTCTTTTGCAATCCATCCAAACCGATGCTGCGTGCTTGCGGTGTTTCCAAAATATTCTGTAAAAAATGGCATCATGGCATCGACCACTCTTTTATCGACAGGAGTCGTTGCCTGATAATCCATATAAACGGGATTCTGTACCATTACACTATTTCCGAAACCTTCATTGAAGTAAAAACATTTTCAAGGTTGTGTTGAATCTTTCCGAGTGGATTTTTGATAGTGCAACTATTAAAGATGGAACAATTCTGCGGCTCTTCGGAAAAGCATTGTGTTATTCCAACAGTTGTTCCTTCTACAATTGCGATCACATCCATAATTGAAATTTGATCTGCGCTTCGAGCAAGTGAATATCCACCGAGCGCACCTTGATGCGACATAATCAATTTACCGCGCGTCAACTTCTGCATCACCTTTGCCAGCACATCATTTGGAATGGTATACCGTTCAGAAATTTCTTTCACGGTCGAAATCTGATTATTCATCGATGCGATGTGGCGAACCGCAATCAGACCATATTCTACTTTTTTAGAAAGCTTGAGCATATTTAAATACGACTACAGTAGTCCTATTTTATTCCAAAAAAAGAGAAGAACTCGAAATATATAACACAAATAGGAAAAAGATTGTTTCGGTATTCTTCTTTTAATTACTTCTTTGATATAAATATAGGTAATTTGTTCTGAAATTCAAACATTGAATGAAGAAAAAAACTTGTGTAAGTTGGCTTAGTATTTGCACTAAACAGTTGTAGATTTTTCGTTATACACATTATAGACTAAGAACAATATGGCCTCTACTCAACATCAATTAACAGAAATTTTTGGGGATATTCAGCTATCAAAACGAGATTCCGACGGCTTTCACTCGGTCGCCGTCATTGGACTTGGGGTTATGGGTCAAGGAATCTCGCAAACGCTGGCAACTTCAGGTATCGAAGTTGTCGCCGTGGAAAAGTCAGAAAAAAGACTCGAACATCAATTACGAATGTTAGATGAATCGCTTGAAAACGAAATTCATCGTTGGACTATGACCAAAAGCGAAAAACGGGCGATTCTTGCTCGAGTAAAAGGAACCACAACTCTCTCTTCTGTGGCATCCGTACCGGTTGTCATTGAAGCGGTTGATGAAAGTTTTGAATTAAAGAAAAAGCTATTCCAAGAATTGGATTCGATTTGTGATCCGAACGTTATTATCGTTTCTAACACTTCTACATTGAATCTTTCAAAACTTGCTGCCGCAACAAAACGGGCAGACAAAGTAATTGGAATGCATTTTCTCAATCCCGTACCCAAAGTTCCACTCGTAGAACTTGTTCGTGGTATGAAAACATCTGATGAGACATTCAGGCTAATAAAAAAACTGGCTGGCAAATTAGGGAAAACTCCTATTGAAGTTTTTGAATATCCTGGATTCGTGACAACAAGGGTCATTATTCCCCTGCTCAACGAATCGATGTATATTCTTATGGAAGGAGTTGCGACCGCAGAAAGCATTGACACGGCAATGCGGTTAGGATATGAATTCCGTTATGGTCCTTTAGAACTTGCCGACATGATGGGATTGGATGAAGTTCTCGCGTGGATGGAATCTTTATTCCATGAACTTGGCGAAGCAAAATATCGTCCATGCCCGTTGCTAAGACAAATGGTCCGTAAAGGCAAATTGGGGAAAAAAGTTGGCGAGGGCTTTTTTAAATATAATGAACAGGGTAAAAGAATATTAGAAACGTTATAACTCTCGAAATGGAAATTTAAGGAAATGAATATATTAGTTTTAAATTGCGGCAGTTCATCGGTAAAATATCAACTTATCGATGTTGATAAAAAAACATTCCTCGCGAAAGGAATTGTTGATCGCGTCGGCATGAGCGGTGCGGTTCTTACCAACACTCGCTCAGATGGCGACGAAATCAAAATTAGCGGTGATATTCTCGATCATACAATAGCAATTGAATACATCCTTGCAGTTCTTCTCAGCAAAAATCACGGCGTCATCGCATCCAAAGATGAGATTCATGCCGTCGGTCACCGCGTCGTGCACGGCGGAGAGACATTCACAACTTCGGTATTGATCGATGATGATGTGATCAAAGGAATCAGAGATAATTTTGAAATTGCGCCGCTTCATAATCCGCACAACCTCCGCGGAATAAATGCCTGTCAGGCACATTTACCAAATATTCCTCAAGTGGGTGTCTTCGACACGGCATTTCATCACGAAATTCCTGCGCATGCGTACGTCTACGGACTTCCATATTCATTTTATTCTCAACACAAAATCCGGCGATATGGATTTCATGGAACAAGTCATGAATTTGTGGCACAACGCGCCTCTGAACTCGTACGAAAAGATATTAAGAAATTAAAAATTATCACCTGCCATCTCGGAAATGGATGCAGTATGGCTGCCATCGATAAAGGAATTTCTATTGATACATCAATGGGCTTTACCCCTCTGGAAGGCTTGCTGATGGGAACACGCAGCGGCGATGTTGATCCATCGGTAATTCTTTACATTATGGCAAAAGAAGGGTTAAATTATTCCGAAGCGAACACGCTTCTCAACAAACACAGCGGGTTGCAGGGAATCTCCGGCGTCAGCAGCGACATGCGCGAAATTGTTTCCGAAATGAACCAGGGAAATAAAAAAGCAAAGTTAGCGTTCGATGTCTTTTGCTACAGAATAAAAAAATACGTCGGATCGTATATTGCCGCCCTTGGAGGATTGGATGTGCTGGTCTTTACGGGAGGAATTGGCGAAAACAGCCCCGATGTCCGCAAAGCAGTATGTGAAAACATGGAATATCTCGGTATTGATATCGAAAAAACTCCGAACACTTCAAAGGACAAAGAAAAACTTGTCAGTTCATCTAAAGCGACGGTTGCGGTGTACGTTATTCCAACCAATGAAGAATTGATGATTGCAATGGAAACAAAGGAAGTGTGTAAAAGCGCTAAGAAAAAATAATTTTTTTTACAGAATGAATTTCAAAGGGCGATTTAATATCGCCCTTTTTGTTTTAAAGATGTTTCCCAATGAGTCGGATCGCAACAAAAATTATCGCAATCATCAATCCCCGCAACAGCCATTTTGTACGGATTTTATGTGAGAGCTTTCCTCCTATTTGTGCTCCGAAAATTGCACCCACTCCGAGATACGGAACAAAATTCCATGCAACTTCGCCGATGAGTCCATGACTGACTGCCGCAAAGGTAGCAGAGATCGCGAGGATAAAATGAGACGTCGGGATTGCTATAAAAGGAGTGAATTTTAACACGTAAATCATCGCCGGAACATGGACAACTCCTCCTCCAATTCCTGCCATACTCGCAAAAAAACCGACAAAGAAACTTATCACGATTCCAAGGCTCATTGAATATTGATGTGGTTGATGTAACGCTGATTTTGATGATGTCGTATCACCGTTCTCTTTTTTCGTTAACATGTAAACTGCAATTCCGATAAGACATAAACCAAAACCAATATCAAAAACTGTTTGCGAAACCATTTGAAGCAAATACGCTCCGATGAACGATCCCGGAATTGTTGCAAGCGAAAACGAAATTCCCGCGCGATAATCGATCCGTTTTTGTTTTATGTAGACAGAAGTTCCGGAAAGAGCATTGAGCGCAACGATGCACAAAGAAGTTCCCACGGCAAGCTGGGCAGATTGATGGTATACTAAGGCTAATAATGGAACAACGATGAATCCGCCGCCGACACCAACAAGGGTTCCAAAAAAACCGACAACCGTACCGACAAAAAAAAGAAAAAATTCCTGGAACATATTAAATCACTATCACTTTCATTTCTCCCAGATCAACAATTGCTCTTCCCTTTGTTGTATTCGTTATTGACGTAATGACTGAATCCATTTGAGACGGCTTTACAAGAAGCGCAGCAATCGTTTCTTCCGGAGTGTACGTTGTGCGGGAAATTTTTATTTGAGTTTTATTTACCAGATTCATAATAGCGTTCGTATCGTTGAAAGAAAATCGGACATTCAGTTCTCTCATCAATACCTTCGTAATGATTGTACATCCAAGCAGTCCATTTTGTGCAGAGTCAAAATATGCCCGGCCTAATCCTCCAACTCCTAATTTTGTCCCGCCAAAATATCTCGTAATAACAACTATGATATCTGAAAGATTTTTGGATTGAATTGCAGAAAGGATTTTTACTCCCGCGGTTCCCGATGGCTCGCCGTCATCCGAATAGCGAACGTGCTCTCTTCCCATTCCTACCGCATAGGCAAAGCAGTGGTGGGTTGCGTCAAAATATTTTTCTTTAACCTTTTGCAGATATCCCTCTGCTTCTTCAACCGAAGTCGCAGGAAAAATATCGGCAAGAAATTTTGAACCTTCAACTTTTATTTGTGAATGAGTAATTCCTAAAATTGAACGATAGCTCTCATCCATCATTTGAAACTTGGGAAATAAACCGCAGCGGTAAGTCTCGCCGTAATATAATCAGCCTTTACCGTTGTTGTTCCTTTTTTGAGTTGTTTTGTATATTCGACATTGGGAATAAGATGAACTTCGGGCACGGGCATATAATCGATCCCTGCATTCACATATAGCTCCCTAAATCCAATATTTGCCTGATTAAGATCGTTGTCAAATCCATCAACCCGAAGAATCCCATGAAGAGATTTTATCATTTCAAATTTTGCATAAAGCGAGCCGCCCACGGGGACAATATCCTTTTTAACTCCACTGATCGTTGTATCGCTACGATTCAAACGATAAAACCCTTCTATTCCAAAGGTAAATTTGGGTATCACTACTCCGTAAAAAATTTTGGCAGTAATTCTGCTTTTACCGGAACCGATGTTTTCATAATCGGCGTATATTTCAACGATTGAAGATTTATTAAACCAATTTCCAATCGATAAAGTCATTTTTTTTAATTTATTGGAATCAACAACGGCACCGTTTCCATTAAAAACACCGAGCCTTGCATACATTGTTCCTTGATTATTCGATTTTCCGGTAAATGTAATTCCAGCGTCAAACTCATTTGTCAGCGACAAGCGGTCAAGAACTGTTTGACCAAGAGAACGGTAATTCCAGATTTTTTCGACAGTCTCTGAAGATGGGTTTTGCATCATTCCCATCGTCACATCCAAATACGGCACAAGATTTTTTACTTCAACATTGCCCTCTTGAAATGCATTTTTACTTGCATCATACATTATACGGGCAGAAACATTGCTATTGAACGAATATTCATATCCGATGCTTCCCCGACGAAAGCCAAACGAATTTTTCCCGGATGTTGTCTTTGTTTTATTGACAACCTGCGGTTCCTGAATTACGTAAGAATAATCGCTGAAAATAATTCCAAAGATTCTTCCATCCGAAACAACTGCTGATGATGACTGTTTTTGTGATGATTCTTTCGAGGCAACTTTTTGCTGAGCACTTGTTGTTATAGAGATGGAGAAAAGAAGAACAAGCAAAAGAGATTGTTTCATATCCCACCTTTTCAAGTAATTGTGAAGTTGTGAAAAAGTAATCCTTTTTAGCATGGTTATCAAGTGAAAGGTAATTACGCGAATGATGTGCCATAAAATAAAAAATCAAGCGCATCGTCAATGAGATACGGAAAAACATTCCATTTACATTTGTTTTCATAACAAAAACAGATGCGTTTGTATCTTCTTCCATATAATTGTATGTTTATTAAAAAAATCAAGGAAACTGAATGAAAATCGGTATTACCTGTTATCCTACGTATGGCGGAAGCGGTGTTGTGGCTACAGAACTTGGCGTCGAACTAGCAAAACGAGGACATCAAATTCATTTCATCAGCTACGCTCTGCCAATGCGATTAAATGGGGGGTACGAAGACAATATCTTTTATCACGAAGTCGAAATGTCTTCGTATCCATTATTTGAATTCCCGTTGTATACTCCGGCACTCGCCAGCAAAATGGTTGAAGTTATAAATTTTGAGCAATTAGATCTTCTTCATGTCCATTACGCAATTCCCCACGCTACCAGCGGCTACATCGCAAAAAAAATTGTCGAAAACAAAGACTTTCGCCTTATCACAACCTTGCATGGAACGGACATTACCTTGGTGGGATTAGAACCGAGTTTTCTTCCGGTCATGAAATTCAGTATTGAAAAAAGCGACGGCGTTACTGCCGTATCAAAATATCTAAAAGAAAAAACTTTGACGAATTATCACATCGAAAAAGATATCAGAGTCATCAACAATTTTGTCGATACAAATGAATACAAACGGAAACAGAATGCTTGTTTGAAACAAAAACTTTCCTCTGCCGAAAAGAAAATGCTCGTTCATATTTCGAATTTTAGGGCTGTCAAGCGAGTAACGGATGTGATAAAGATTTTTGATATCGTAAATAAAAAAATTCCTTCCATTCTCGTGCTCGTCGGTGATGGGCCTGAACGATCAAATTGTGAATTACTTGTTCGTGAACTTGGGTTGCAAAACTCGGTAAAGTTTCTCGGAAAGCAGCAAGAGCTGATAGAAATTTTATCATCGGCTGATTTGTTTCTCATTCCGAGCCAATCTGAAAGTTTTGGACTTTCTGCACTCGAAGCAATGGCATGCGGTGTACCTGTCATTTCATCCAGCGTTGGCGGATTGCCTGAAGTAGTGTTACATAATCAGACAGGATACATTGCCGAAATTGGTGATGTTGAACGGATGGCGAAATACGCAATTGATCTTCTGACCAATGAAACCAAGCACCGATTATTTGCTGCCGCAGGAAGAAAACGGGCGGAAGAATTATTCAATGTGAATAAAATTGTCGATGAATACGAACATTACTATGAGCACGTACTAAATTCGCCAAGAGTAGAATAAGGATTACGAAGGGAATTTGAGAATGGCGACAACAATGGGTAATCCATAAAAAAATGCTTGGCCAAGCATTGAAGTAATTAAACTTCCTGTCTTCCAATACACAATACCACTGTACAATCCCACAGAAAAAGTGAGGATGATCGAAAATATCCCAAGTCCAGAGATCTGAACTGATGTAGCAAAAAATGTATAAATGACCGTCGATAGGACAATGGAAACCGGAAGTGTAAATATTTTGATCGATGAATCAACATACTTCAACAGCACGGTCTGTCCAAACCCAAAAAAAAGAATTGTATTTGCGATCGGTGCGGACATCCAATAAATAAGGATAATGAGAAGGGAGTTTTTAATGTTTCTCTGAGCCATCTCGCTAGAAATGGCGCCATAATCCGTTCCCGCAAATTGGAATATAATTACTTCAACTATAGTGAAAAGATAAAGCCATAAAAGGAACTTCATCGAAATTTTAAGATTTTTTGAATTAATTCCATAGCTCCACAAATGTCCTCTGGAAAGCAATACAATGGCTACAAATCCATAAACAAATTGCCAAAAATTATGCTCAAACACTTTGAACAACGAAGTGGATAATCCGTGCGGCAAAAAATCGATAAGAACATCAATGGAGGAAAATTTAACGGCACAAATAGAAAAAACAATAACCGCACACAGCGATAAAATTTTTTTAAATAATGACAAATTATTTTGTTCCATTTAACCCAGCACCCGCAATCGGGCGAATTTCAGCATTAAATTTTTCAACCCTACACTTTGGAATTGCACCACCGCTTTTGATGATTCACCTTTTCCGCTCAGCTGTGTTACCTTCCCTTTTCCAAATACCTCATGTTCTACATACGCACCAACTTTTAAGTGAATACCTTCCTGTGATTCATTCTCGTAATCCACCTCATGATCGGGAGTAAAATCAACTGATTTAGATGGAGAATATTTTTTAATCGCATTATTGTATCGCTGTCTCGCATGTTGAAGCGATGCAACGTGATTGACCGTTGCCGCAGATTTTCGTGCACTTTCCTTCTCAATCAATCGTGCATCAATTTCTGAAACGAAACGAGATAGGACCGGGTATGTCACGTCCCCGAATCGATATCTGATTCTTGTATACGTCATAAAAAGTTTTTTCATTGCACGGGTAATGCCGACGTAACACAGCCGCCGCTCTTCTTCAAGCTCATTCGTATCCGGCGCCACTTGATACAATGGGAACAATCCTTCTTCCAATCCAGCAATAAAGACAACAGGAAACTCTAATCCTTTTGCCGCGTGAAGTGTCATCATCGTCACTGAATTACGATCGTCAACCGTTTGATCTATCGCCGAGACAAGTGAAACCTCTTCTAAAAAGTTTTCGAGCGTTCCGAGCTCTTTCTTATCGGCAACAAATTCCGTGATAGCCGAGAGTAATTCTTGAACGTTTTCCCATCGTCCGAGGGCTTCCGGTGTTCCTTCATCCTTAAACATCCGAAGAATTCCCAGTTCGTCAACCACTGATCTGGCAATTTCGCTTGCCGACATCTGCGTTTTCATCTCGATATATTTTTGAATGAGGGTTGCGAATTGAGAAACAGCATTTTTTGTCCGATCGCTCAACGTTTCAATTGACGAAACATTCTTGACGACGTCGAACACTGATGCATTCGTTTTTGTCGAACTCTCGATCAGTTTATCGACTGTCGTCTGTCCGATTCCTCGTGCCGGAAAATTAATGATGCGTAAAAGCGATTCTTCATCTTTCGGATTGACAATAAGACGAAGGTACGCGAGCATATCTTTGATTTCTTTTCTTTTATAAAATTCGACACCACCAACAATAACGTACG
Organism: Ignavibacteriales bacterium; assembly: GCA_037443785.1. GTDB lineage: Bacteria > Bacteroidota > Ignavibacteria > UBA10030 > UBA8401 > JAQUOA01. The sequence goes on from JBBINR010000013.1 coordinate 17,316, forward strand.
GAATACCGGAACGGCGAAGCGCATCTTCGATCGACCGCGATTGGGCGTTGGTCCGATATAAAACCGCAAAATCTTTCAGATTCAATTTTTCTTTTGTGATCAGATCTTGAATCCGATGAGCAATCTGCATCCCCTCGGCTTTATCATCATCGGCTTCAACAAGAGTAACTTTTTCTCCTTGAGGGTTTTCCGTCCACAAAGTTTTTGAAATCTGCGAGCGGTTATTTTTAATTACTGAATCTGCAGCGGCAAGAATTGTTTTGGTGGAGCGGTAATTCTGCTCTAACCGAAATACTTTTGCGTCAGGGTAATCGCGTTCGAAATCCAAAATATTTCTGATATCCGCTCCGCGAAACGCATAAATGCTCTGGGCATCATCTCCTACAACGCAAATATTTTTAAATTTCGAAGCCAGCATGTTGATCAAAACATATTGCGCGCGGTTCGTATCCTGATATTCATCAACCAATAAATACTTAAAACGATATTGAAATTTCTCCAGCACGCGAGGATGTTTTTTGAATAATTCAATCGGCTTTAACAGCAAATCGTCAAAATCCATCGCATTATTTTTATACAGCTTTCCCGCATATTCTTCATAGATTTTGGCAACGTTTTGTTCGAAAAAATCGCTGGCAATTTCATCATACTCGCGGGGTGACATCATTTGATTTTTTGCGCCGCTGATTCGCGACTGCACGGCACGCGGATTAAATTGCTGCTGCGATAAATTCAAACTTGTCATGATATTTTTTATAACGCTCTGCGAGTCATCGGAATCATAGATTGTAAATGACCGCTGATAGCCGATTGCCTCTGCTTCCTGACGAAGAATGCGTGCAAAGGTAGAATGAAACGTTCCTGCCCAAAGACTTTGGGCATGCGAACCGATCAAGCGTTCGATTCGCTCTTTCATTTCTTTGGCTGCTTTATTGGTAAATGTTAATGCAAGAATTTCATACGGAGGAATTCCGGATTCCAACAAATGGGCGATGCGATATGTTAAGACACGGGTTTTACCGCTTCCTGCACCGGCAACAATCATCACGGGACCTTCAACAACTGATGACGCCTGACGCTGAACAGGATTTAATTGATCTAATAGAGCCACAAATACATTTCTGATTAAGGTGAAAAAGAATTGAAGAATTGATGCCGCAACAAAATACGGAAATTGCGAAGGATTAACAACACATCCATCAACCCATTTTTCTGTTGAAGCGAAATGAAAAGATTTTCGTTACATGTCTTCGTGAATACGCAAAGAGAAGATTTGCCTTACACCAGTAACGCACCTTCAGCGCGGAGAAGAAATTCTTTTGTTTTTATCCCTGCCGCATAACCGGTAAGAGAGCCGTCGGTACCGATCACACGATGACATGGAATAATAATGGGAATCGGATTATTTCCGTTTGCATTTCCAACGGCTTGAAATCCGCGTGGAACACCGACACGGCGTGCAAGTTGTTTATACGAAATCGTAGAACCATACGGAATATTTTTTAATTCCTTCCATACGCGTAATTGAAATGAGGTCCCGCGCAGATCCAACGGGGTAGAAAATCTTGCAAGCTTGCCGTTAAAGTAACGGATTAACTGATCGATGACTTCTTTATTGCGGCTTTTGTTCTCAACGACATCTTCCTCGTTGAAATGCGTCATGAGCCACGCAAAAAAATCTTTTTTGGTTTCTTTTGGAATGCACACCTTGCATATACCTCTGTCTGTCGAGGCAACGTAAATCGTCCCGATCTTAGAATCGAATGATGTGCAATATACTTTAGGCATGATTTGAGAAACGAATTATAGTGGCTGAAAATATAGTAAAGATAGGGATTGAGGTCAAGATATTTAAAAACGAAAAAACGGAATATCATTGTAGAACATTCTGTTTGAGTCTGAAATCAGTACAAGAATACGCTACAATGGCAGGGACAAAAAACCTTCCATCCTTTTAAGAATGGAAGGTTTGAAAGGTCTCATCACTTACAAATTTTCAAAAATAAAGTTTGTGATAAGCGTAAAGAGATGGAGCCGAGTCGTGCCGCCATAAATTCCGTGATTTTTATTCGGATAATACATTGTGGAAAATTGCTTGTTCGCATTTTCCAGTGCATTGACAAAGTTCACCGAATTCTGAAAATGGACATTATCATCCCCTGTTCCATGAATCAATAAGAATTTCCCTTTTAATTTTCCGGCATGATTCATCGGTGCACTAGCAGCATATCCTTCCGGATTATTCAAGGGTGTTCCCATATAACGTTCTGTATAGATGTTATCATAGAATTTCCAATTCGTTACCGGTGCAACGGCAACGGCAGTCTTAAAATAATCTGCACCAAGTAAGATTGTCATACTTGCCATATAACCGCCGTAACTCCATCCCCAAATCCCAATTCTATTTTTATCGACATACGAAAGAGAAGCAAGATATTTTGCCCCTTCAATTTGATCGTTCACTTCCCACGTACCAAGATTCTTATAGGTGATTGTTTTGAACTTCGTACCGCGTGCACCGGTCCCACGATTATCGACCATAAAAATCAAATACCCTTTCTGCACAAGCATCGAATACCACAAATAATTTGCACCACCCCATGAATTTCTTACGACTTGGGACCCCGGGCCTCCGTACGTGTAGACCAACACGGGATATTTTTTTGTAGAATCGAAATTTTGAGGCTTAATGAGACTTGCGTACAGTGTAACACTGTCAGTTGTCGTGAATGTAAAAAATGACGTTTGTGGAAGAGTGTACTCTTTCAAGGCACCATTTTCATTTGCCTCAACGACATATAATTCCTTTCCATCGTTCCTTACCATTCTTATTTGTGTCGGTGTTGAGTTATTGGAATAATATTCAAGAAAAGTTTCATAGGAAGGAGAAAAATTTGCTGAATGAGTTCCGGCGGTTCTCGTCAACTGTTTCTTTTTGCTTCCATCAAGTTTGCAGGAATACATCTGACGATCCATCGGCGATAATTCTGATGATGTAAAGTATACAAGGCCATTTTTCTCATCAACGCCATAGAACGCATCGACATCCCATTCCCCTTTTGTCACCTGATTGATCAGCGTTCCATCATTCTTATAACGATAGATATGCCGATAACCATCTCGTTCTGATGCCCACGTAAAAGTTCCATTCTTCAAAAAATGAAGATCGTCATGCACTTCAACCCACGTATCACTTTTTTCCGACACAATTAACTTTTGCTGCCCAGATGTTGTATTGTAGAAAAACAATTCGATAAAATTCTGTTCCCGATTCAGACGCTGAACCGAAAGAATATTTTTTTCTCTCGTCCATTGTATCCTTGGAATATAAATATCGTTGTTCGATCCAAGGTCAAGCCACGTCATACTCCCATTTGCGAAATTATAGACGCCAATTTTAACAATTGAATTCGGATCGCCAGCTTTCGGATATCGCATCGTCGTCAAACTCGGATGAGTAGAATCCCATTCCGTCAATGTGTATTCGGGAACACGGTTTTCGTCCAGCCGCCAAAAGGCAATCGCCGATCCATCCGGAGACCATTGCCATCCGTCGGAAATTCCGAATTCTTCTTCATAGACCCAATCAAATTTTCCATTGATGATATGTTCAGCACCATCGGACGTAATCTGAGTTTCTTTCGCCGTTGCAATATCATATACATAAATATTATTTCCTCGAACATAACCAATTTTCTTTCCATCAGGAGAAAACTTTTGATTGTATTGGGGAACATCGACGTTGGATAACCGTGTAAATGATTTTGTTCCGATCTCGTATAAAAAGAAATTCCCCGCAGGAGTTAATCGCGATAAATACTGCTTCTCGGGCGGAGCAGAAACAAATAAAATTTTCTTTTCATCCGGAGACCATTGATACGTTGTAAATTTAAATGTCGGATCATCGGAATTTAATTTCAGCTGCGAGCCATTCACAATCAATTTTTTCGATTGATCTTTGACGAAAAATTGCATGACCGCCGTCGATTTTGAAATCGTATCGTTTTCCAAATACGTATACGATTTTCCATCGCTCATCCATTGAATTCCTCGAACGCTTTTCCCTGAAAATTTTCCTCCGCTCCAAATATCTTTCAACGTCCATTCCTTTTCTCCGGCTAACAGAACGGCACATGACAACACGAAGATTGCAAAAATCAATTTTATATTTTTCATATAACTCCTCTCAATATTTTCTCGCTCAAAGTAAGAAAGATAATTTCTGTGAACAAGGAAAAATTCAATAATGCTATATCCAAATAGAATAAAAAACCTTGATAGTCGTAAAGACCTATCAAGGCAAAATGATTGATATTCCCATGACTTTCTAACTGCCCTACAAGCTGAACGATATTCCCATTGTGAAAGCAATACTATTCGCAGCAAACGGATATGGTGCGCCGCCAAACTGTGGCTTGGATGGATCGCCATTGCCTATCTCAACATAATCTTTATTTTCTTCATACTCAGTAATTTTATACCGTACCGGCATGGACTTCAATTGATCGATGCCATCAATGGTGTATTTGGTTATTTCCGTTCGTGTAATATAAAATGACGCAAGGGTCGCTTTCGCCTGCACAAAAAATGCTGCTCTTGGATTTATTGGGATATTGAATCCAATATATCCTTCATAGGCAAACGGAATTTTATTCGTGAGTTTCATTTCTTGTTCAAGTGTAGACGTATTTTGCGAAGAACCGGTATATATTTGTTTCATCCCAATTTTTAGATCGTTCTGTACTATTACTCCAACACCAGCACCACCATACGGCTGTAGATTCCCAATATTCGTTTTGAAATGCAATCCCGCCATAAGTGGAATACTGCTGTAGTTTATTGTCCGATCAACATTATAAGTATACGAACTAGGAGGGTTTGGCGAATTTGTTGATGTACTTGTATAATTATATTTTGTCGTTGTGCTTCCGGAGGAATATCCTACCTGCAGGAAAAGGCCCGCTTGATCTTTAAAATAATAAATAATGTCTGCCTCAAACCTGATCCCTTCTCCGGCAGTTACATAAGTATCTTTTACATTATTATGTGAATAGGAATTAGTTCCAGTTCCACTATTATATGATGAAACGTAATCTTCGCTCGTGACCGGATTCCCCCCCCTGAGCAAACCCGTATCCACCGGAAACACGGACTTCGAATGATGGAATATTTTCTGAAGTATCCATCTTTGATGAAGATGTTATTGGCAACGATGAACCTTCTTGAGCAAGATGTAATTCTTTTGGTCTTGGCGGTGGCGGGGTCCAACCGACTTCAGGGCCACCAACAATTTGAATTTTTGCCGGATCCTGCCCCATCACATAATTACCCGCAACGAGATCTTTATAATGATTAATTTTTTCAGCAAGCATAAAAAGCGACACTTCAGAGTAATCTACTTTTATCAGAGATTGCTGACCTTTGTCGTCAATAATTTCAACCTGTGCAAAATAGGTACTATCTGGCGCCCTATAGAACGCCGCACTGACAAAATTTTTAACTGACGGCAGAAGATGATAGTGTTCTTTTTCGGTCTGATCAATTGTTTCTCCGACAGCGTTGCTAATAATGATCACTCGAGCACTATCTTGTGCTTTCAGAAAAACGACAGAGAGAATAATTACAAAGGAGAGAATGGAAGTAAAACGAAACTTTTTCATAACAACCTTTCTGGCGTGTGAACAGATCAGTGGTTTGTTGTTTCGTTTGAATAGATGTTCCCACCAACATCACTCTTATGTCTAGGTCTTTCTCGCCGGAACCAATTCAAACTTTTTTTGAGCGCGAGTAATGTAATGGTTTAAAGTTTGTATGGCAATCTAAATCATGACAAAAATCATTCCGTTGCTTCAAAATAATTTTGTATTTTGTGTGTGAAATAATCTTGATGTCTCCACATCTTTTGCACTCGTTTACAAGATATTATGTCAAAACAAATCAGTCCTGTTCTTATCGCGGCACAAGAGATTTCAATCCGATTTGGAGAACAGATCGTTTTGAACAATACATCAATTAACATTCACCAAACCGACCGGATCGGACTTATTGGAACGAATGGTTCAGGAAAATCGACATTGATAAAAGTTATTGCAGGAATCATCGAACCGGATTCCGGAACGATCTCTCGCAAGCGAGAACTTGTCACAGGATATCTTTCACAGGATTTCACACTCGATCATTCAAAATCTGTTTACGAAAATATTATGGACGGTGCGCACGACGTTCTGGATATTTTGCGTGAATACGAATCGCTTTCATATGATTCCGACCGTCGGCACGTTCTTGAAGAGCATATTCATCAGTTGGATGGCTGGAACCTTCAGAACAGAATTGAAACGGCAATGCACTCGCTCAACGTTCCGGATAAAAATCGTGATATCTCGACTTTGTCCGGAGGAGAAAAAAGACGCGTTGCATTATGTAAGGCAATCATCTCGCGGCCCGACCTTTTGATTCTTGATGAACCGACAAACCATCTCGACACGGAATCTATAGAATGGATGGAAGAATTTTTAGAAAAATATTCCGGTGCATGTTTGTTTGTAACGCACGACCGGTATTTTTTGGATTCGATTGCCAATCGAATCATCGAACTTTCCGGCGGAATCTGTTATCCCCATAACGGTAATTACACCGATTTTTTAATTGACAAAGCCGAACGACAAGCACAATTGGAAAGCGAAGAACGGAAACGAAATAATTTTCTTCGTCGTGAACTGGAGTGGGTTCGCCGCGGAGCGCGTGCCCGAACGACTAAATCAAAAAGCCGGTTAAAAAATTACTTCGAAATTGCAGACAAAGAAGGTTTCCATTCTGAAGCAAACGTGGAGTTGGTCATTCCCCCGCCTTCTCCCCTTGGGTCAAAAATTCTGAATTTAAAACATGTCGGAATGGAGCTTGGCGGAAGTGAATTATTTTCTGATATCGATCTGTTGTTTGATAAGAAAAGAAAATTGGGGATCATCGGCCGCAATGGCGTTGGAAAAACAACGCTTCTTAAAATTATTCTTGAAGAATTGAAGCCGACGGAAGGGTTCGTTGAACGCGGAGATCGCACCGAGATAAATTACATTGACCAATCGCGCATTGCCCTGAATGACGAAAATACCGTCATAAAAGAAATCGGCGAAGGGAATGATTGGATCATGTTCGGCGAGGAGCGTTTAACAATCTGGAAATATCTCCGCAAATTTTTATTTACCGATGACCGTATCAATACAAAAGTGGAAAAACTTTCGGGCGGCGAACGAAGCCGTTTACTTCTTGCAAAGATTTTAAAGAACGGAGGAAATTTTCTCATTCTCGATGAACCAACAAACGATCTCGATCTTCCTACTCTTCGCGTATTAGAGGAAGCGCTGGTGGAATTTGACGGATGTGTCATTGCCGTAAGCCATGACCGATATTTTCTTAATCGAGTATGCAACGGCCTTCTTGCATTCGAAGGAGCCGGAAAAGTTCATTTTAGCGAAGGAAACTACGATTACTACCTCGAAAAGCGAAACGCTCGTCAAGCAGAACAAATCGAGATTTCCAACGACGAGAAGAAAAAGAATAATCGGAATAGGTCTGAGGTAAAGAAAATGAAATGGAAAGAAGCAAAGGAACTTGAGACAATTGAAACCGATATCATGCACGCTGAAGAAAATGTCCATCGCATCGAATCTCTTTTTGCTGCAAATGATTTTTATGAAAAATACGGCGAAAAGACCGCTGAATTGACCGACGAGCTCAATACAGCAAGAGAAAAAGTTGAGCACTTGTACTCGCGGTGGCACGCATTGGAAGAGTTAAAGAAAGAATTATAATTGAATATAAAAAACGCCGCTGTACCTCCCCAGGTCAGCGGCGTTCGGTTTTTTGCTCCAATGCCTTCGAGAACTGAAGCAAATATTATTTAAGCAGCATCATACATCGTGTTTCAATATTGTTTCCTGAACGCAATTGATACAAATACATTCCGCTCGAAAGTCCTTTTCCATCAAACGAAGCTTTGTATGATCCTGAATTCATCTGTTCATTAACAAGCGTTGCGACTTCTCTCCCAAGAATATCGAACACTTTCAATGAAACAAATCCGTTACGTGAGACTGCGAAATTTATATTCGTCGTCGGATTAAACGGATTCGGATAGTTTTGCGACAGTTCAAATTTTTCAGGGAGCATATTGGGACTATTCTCTTTAACCTCCGTCGGTCGCGTCGTTTTAAAAATTCCGTTGAGCGTTCCGGCATAGATTGAAGAAGAAGACATTGTTAAAACTTTTACGTGCTTATCACTCATTCCCGTGCTTACATCAATCCAGTTTGTTCCACCGCTGGTTGTTTTGAAAACCCCTTTTGAAGATGATGATGCATAAACAGTTCCCGGCATTGGAATAGCGTACGACGTAATATCCCAATCGCTTAATCCATCGTTCACTGCAGTCCACGTATTGGCGCTATCGGTCGATTTATAAATTCCCTTCACTAAAGAGGTCTTCATCGTCGCATACATAACGCCGGGACTTTCAATGGCAACGCGAATTGGAAAACCAAGTTCAACACCAATTGAAATGAACGAGCGGTTTGCCCACGTTACTCCGCCGTCAACACTTTTATTTATCAATGGGGTTCGCGAATACAGCACACCAGGACTTTCCATGAGTAAATCGTAAACGGTTGTTGTCGTATTTAGCAATCGGCTCCACGTTGCTCCGCCATCAGTTGTTTTAGAAATTCCTCCATAGGTCATTCCTGCAAGAACAGTGCCCGGTGAAAGTATCAGCAATGTATTCACTTCCATTGTCATCGAAGTGACACTCACATCGCTCCATGTCGAACCATCGTCAGTCGTTTTGTATACGGTGCCGTTTGTCCCACCAACGTACAATGTTCCGGGACTTTCGATTGCGATTGCATTGATAGATTTATTTGAAAAATTTTTGCTCAATTCAGTCCACGTTGTTCCATTGTCGTTTGTTTTAAAAACACCATTCTCCCGACTAACGACATACAGTGTTGATTTAGATTCATTCCATGCCATATTGGTGATCACGTGCTTGTTAGGACTTACGGGTTGCCATAATGTTCCACCGTTAGTTGTTTTAAAAACTCCCCCAGTGGAGTATTCATTCAATCCTATATAAACAATTCCAACATCATCTAATGCAATAGAATTAACTGTTCCTGCAGTTAAACCTGCAATAATCCAACTCCAATTTGCACCGCCGTCCGTTGTCTTGTAAACGCCATTACCATATGTTCCGGCATATACAATCCCCGAAGCCTCAAATGCAAGACCTGAGATAATAGGTATTTTTGAAAATCCATTATTGATTGCAAACCAGTTTGCACCTCCGTCGGTAGTCTTAAACATTCCTTTGGCTGTACCGGCATACATGATAGAGGACGATTCCATCACTATTGATGTCGCCATTGTATCTGTCAGACCGTTGTTCATTTGCAGCCATGTTGCTCCGCCGTCAGTGGATTTAAAAACTCCATACGCGCTGTTCGCAACGAACAACGTATTCGGTGCAACATATAAAAGAGCATTATTTCCCTGATAATTGAATGACAGCGCATTCCAATTGACACCACCATTAGTGGATTTATAAATACTGCCAAACGATCCGGCATACATTGTCGTTGCATTTTCAATTGCGATCGACCGGCCGCCAACAGAACTTGCTGAGTGTTTGTTCCATGTAACACCCTTGTTTGTACTTTTGTACAAATACCCACCCATTGCATATGTTGCGCCGTCAGGTCCCGCCGCAAAGCAATCAAGGGCAAATGTTTTTGTGCTATCCATAATCACTGGATTCCATGAAGCTCCTCCATCCGTACTTCTGAATGCGCCCTTTTCTGTTACACCATCAGAATTCACATCGGCATAAATAGTATGCGGCGCAGTAGATTTATCAATAAATAATGAACGAATACTGCCGCCTCCGCCTGGTCCGCCAATGGAAGTCCATTGGGCAAATGAAACTGCGGTGATTGTGATAAACAGAAATGCTGTACCAATTATTTTGTTCATTGGTTTCCCCTTTTGTATGATAAATAAATCGATGGATGCTTAGTTCAAGTTATTAACAGGGATAAGTACACTCAATAACGCATATGCGTCATTTTAAAATAAGAACACCTCACAAGGCTGTCCCATATGTGAGGTGTTAGCAAAGCCCAAAAAATTATTTCACCAATATCATCCGTTTTGTTTCCACAAAATTTTCAGCTCGAAGTTGATAGAAATATATTCCGCTCGAAAGCCCTATTCCATCAAACGAAACATTGTAGGATCCGGAATTGATATGTTCATTAACAAGTGTCGCCACTTCTCTTCCAAGAATATCATACACTTTGAGTGTCACGAATCCATTATGTAACACAGCAAAATTAATATTTGTTGCCGGGTTAAACGGATTAGGATAGTTTTGAGAAAGAGAAAATTCCTGCGGAATTATTGAAGGTGAATAATTTTTCACTTCCGTTAATCCACCGCCATTATTTGTTCTTGCAATAAGCCCTGAAGCACCGACGATGTACCCTATCGAAGATGATGCAAAATAGAGAGCATTCACATCACCAGGCACCGTTGCTTTTGTCCAGCTTGTTCCTCCATCCGTTGTGCGATACAGCGTTTTATTATTTGTGCATGCAAAACCAATATTCAAATTGACAAAATTAACATCGCGCAATTGTTCAAACCCAATTGATTTTTGCACCCACGTATTCCCACCATCAGTTGTTTTGTATGCAACCGGACTGCTTAACGTAACCCAGCCGTTATTTGCATCGATCATGAAAAGTGATGAACTGCTTGTTGCAAAAGGAGCTATTTTATTCACCCATGTTTTTCCGCCATCGGTAGTTTTATAAATTCCTCCTTTGTCGTCTGTTACAATTCCGTTGGAAGCATCCATCATCCAAATTTTTGTGATAGGTCTGGCTGTGCCTACCAAATTTTTCGCCCACGTTGTTCCTCCATCAGTCGTTGCTAAAACATATCCACTGTCAGCGGCAATCCAGATTTTGGTAGCATTAACAATTGAAACCGCATAGTTTGTTTTATTTAATCCGGTTGTCATGATATCCCAGCTTAAACCTCCATTCGTTGTCTTCCATGCTGAATTAAAACCACTTCCTACTGTCCAACCGTTTTGGCTGTCAATAAATCTAAAATCATACGCCGAAAAACCGACAAACGATGTTAACTTCTTCCACACATTTCCGCCGTTGGTTGTTTTTAAAAATTCATTATTCGTGACGATCCAGCCGGTATCTGCATTAAAGAACTGCACGTCCAAACAAGAACCGGTGGTAACCGTTCTGTCTTTATTTGTCCATGTCGTTCCGCCATCGGTTGTTGTTGCAATGGTATTATATCCCAAACCCCATCCAAGAGTTGTGGAAAGAAAATATCCTGTTGATAAAGAGCCAGTCAAAGGTTTTCCAATCGGTGTCCACGTTGTTCCGCCATTCGTTGTTTTGAAATTACTGCCGCCAAATAACCAGCCATTATTTGCATCAAGAAATTTAAACGTTCCATTGGAAGAGCCGGTAAGAGATTTTGGAGCCCACGTTGCGCCACCATCGGTTGTTGAATATAATCCCAACTCCGATGTTAAGAATCCATTCAACGAATCTTTAAAGAATAGATTTGATCCTTGAGTTCCTGCACCGGTTATCGTCATTGTCCAAGAAGTACCGCCATCCGTTGTTTTCCATATTTTACCACCGCTTCGTTGACCGATCCAAATTTTTTTGGAATTAAGCGCAAACATTGATCCTATATACTGATCAGTTGTAAGAAAGCTAGTTGTATCCCACGTTGTACCGCCGTTTATTGTTTTCAGAAAAATATATTTTTTTGTTACAGCATCCGCTGCAGCAATAAATCCTGTGTCAGTCCCGAAAAATTTTACTGAATAATTATAGATGTATGGTCCTGTAATTCCTGTGTTAATTTTTGTCCAGGAATCTCCACCGTCGGTCGTTTTAAGCACATCATCGCCAACAACCCACCCGGTGGTGGAGTTTACAAATTGAGCAGAAAACATCATACCATCACGCGTTGCCTTTACTGTATCTTTGTTTATCCACGTCGCACCGCCATCCGTTGTTTTCAGGATAGTTCCAGCTGAGCCAAATACGATTGCAGAATTTTGGTCAAATGCATGAACAACTGAAAGATTTGCACTTGTTGGATACGGATTCTGTGTTTGCCAGCTTGATTGAGCAAACAAAAAAGAAAACATAAAGCCGAGAATAATCAACTTTTTCATAAGTCCCCTTTAAGAAGTAATAATGATTTTTTTTAGAGCTGCATGAAAAATAGAACGACAGGGCAACACTCTCAATAACACATCTGCGTCATTTTAAGGGAAGAAAATTGAACGTGGAAAAAATTATTTCAGAAGACCTTGCTTGATCGCTTTTGCGACTGCTTCGCTGCGGGAATGGACGTGGAGCTTTTCATAAATGTTGCGGATATGATTACGAACTGTTTCCGGTGAGATGAAAATTTTCTCTGCAATCTGCTTATAGTTTAATCCTTGCACAAGAAGTCCCAAAACTTCCTGCTCACGCAGCGAAAGAATTTCCGATTCGGAATCTTTTTGTTCTGCGCGAGTTTTAAATGCTTCCAACACACGGCGCGCTACAAACGGCGTCATGGAGGTACCGCCATTGAGCGTTTCTTCGACCGCTTCTAAGATTTTCTGCCCCGAAGTTTGCTTTAACAGATATCCATCAGCCCCGGCAAAAATTGCCTGCATAATCTTTTCATCGTCGGTAAAATTCGTCAACATGATGATTCGAGGTGGAGTTGACCGTTTCTTCAATTCACGTACGCCGTCAATTCCTGAACCGTCGGGCAGTCCTATATCCATCAATACAACATCCGTCGATGTCATATTCTTCAGAACATCAGAGACCGTCTCATATACTCCGGCAAGTTCAAACCCTTTGGCAGATTGAACGACCTCGCTGACAATCTCACGGTAAGACGGATGATCTTCAACGATGACTACACGAATATTTTTTCTTTTCGGTGGCATAGAGTGTCTATAGCAATCTTAGAGTAATTGGTTTTAGAATCAATGACGCAATTGCGCCATTTTAACTTGCACTGAAATTGATGTCCCTTTATTTTTCATTGAATCAATATGGATGACAGCACCAATTTTTTCAGCACGCGCATTCATATTTTTCAATCCGTGTCCTCCTATCGTCCTTGTCCTGGCGCCGGATCGCTCTATCCCCTTTCCATCGTCGCGAATGGTAAGATAAAAAACATCATCCTCGAACCATGAAAGGAGTTCGACCGACGATGCATCCGAATGTTTGATAATATTGTTTATTGCTTCCTTAAAAATGAGATAAATATTTTTCCGAACTTCCTCCGCTATCATAATTTCCGGAGGAATGATGCAAAATGCTAAATGGCATTCCAGTGAATGGTCATGACACCATTGAACCGAAAGATCGCCAATCCTGTCGACAAGATTTTTTAATGAATCATGGCTCGGCGAAAGCGACCATACAACTTCTTCCATCGATTGTTTCGCATCGGATGACATCGCCGATAATTTATTTATTGCGTTTTCTAAATCGTTTCGACGTTGATTTGAACGATGCTGTATGGTTTCAGCATACAATGAAATACTATTCAGTGTCGAAGCAACGTCATCATGCAGATCGCGCGCGATTTTTTCCCGGACACGCTGCCGCTCATCTGTCAATGCGCGTTCATGTTCAAGTTCTACGATCCGTTTTTTTAGTTTTCGGCGCGACACATACCAGGAGCCTGTAAAAATACCGCTAATAAAACCAAAGGCAGAAAATAATTTAAACCAGACCGTTGCCCACCACGGCGGTGAGATGATGATTTTAATTGATGTGCCTTGTTCATTCCAAATGCCGTCGTTGTTCGATCCTTTGACGTGAAAAACATATTCGCCGGGATCAATATTTGTATACCGCACAAACCGCTTGCTGCCCGCTTGCACCCATTCTTTATCGAGTCCTTTCAACATATACGCAAAACAATTGTTGCCGGGCGCAACGAGAGATAACGAAGAAAGTTCAAATGAGAAAAAGTTTTGATTGTAGGAAAGGACAATGACCGAGTCGCGAAGCAGGGGTGAATAATCTTCATCGAAAATTTTAAATTGCGTAATGGCAATCGGCGGGATAAATTTGCTGTCCTGAATGCTGTCAGGAAAGAATTCCATCATTCCGTTATGAGCGCCAAAATAAAATTTACCGCTTCTTCCGCGATGGTACGCATTCTGATTAAATTCATTATTGATCGTGCCATCGTTTCGAAGATACGTGCGGAATGTTTTCTCCCGTGGAGAAAATTTCGACAAACCTTTTGCCGTACTCAGCCATAAATTATGTTTTTTGTCTTCAAGTATTCCGTATATCATATCCGTTTTCAAACCATCGGATTCCTTATAAGGAATAAAATGAAGGGAATCACCATCCTGCACTACTTTGTCGATCCCTCCGGCAAACGTTCCAACCCACAACGTGTTATCATGAGACTGATAAATACAGGAAACGACATTGTTGCTTATCGCATTTTTATCCGACGCGCTGCCTTGATATACTTTATAAGAATTATTTTTCGTGTCAAACCGGATGAGACCGCCGCCGTTCGTTCCAATCCAAAGATATCCGTCATTCGTTTTACACATCGACATTACCGTCTCTAAATTTCTTTGGATGAAATTTGAATCGCTAAAAAATCGTTCAATTCGCCGTGATCCGTAGTTGTACTTCGCTAATCCAATTGATGTTCCCCACCAGATATTTCTTCGATCGTCAGGCAGCAACGAGTAAATGAAATTTCCTCCGAAAACATTTCCGGCCGACGAATCAAATATTAATTTCAGATTGTTCCCCGTACCCCTTGAATAATAAAGTCCGTTCCGCGTCCCTATCCACAATGTGCCGCTGCTATCTTCCGACAAACACACCGGCCGCACAGCAGATATTTTCCGAAAACCTGAACGTTCATTTTCTCTCCGATATAGACCTGTATGCGTTCCAACCCAAAGCCGCCCGAGACGATCTTCCAGCATCGTCCACACGCTTCCATCTCCCAATGAATGGGGATCGCTTGCATCATAGTGAGAGGTAATAAATTTTTTATTGTTTGGAATTACTTTGTTCAACCCGTCTGTGGTTCCAATCCATAAAATACTTTCGTCATCTTCGTAAATCGAAAGAATATTGTTATTACTAATGCTTGCAGGATTTAACGGATCATGAGCGTATTGTACCGCATCATAAATTTGCGGGCTACCATCGCGGGAATAATGTATCGTAAGCCGGAACACACCGATATCGCTTCCCATCCATGCATTTCCTTTTGAATCGAAAAAGACTATTCTTGACAGCCCTTTTTTTAGAATCCGACGGGCGCGTTGTGACGTAGAAACCGCCCTTAGTTTTTTATCTTTGGAATCGTAGTAACACAACCCTAAACGTTCGTCCCCCAACCAAATGACGTTGTGCGGGTCTTTGCAAAGCCATGTTATAACGTGGTGTTGGATTTTTTTTTGTAATCGGGATTCAAATTTTATTTCTGTAAAGAATCCGGTCTCCGGGTTTACTGTGAAAACTTTTTTTGTTGTCGTTACCCAAATGAGCGTATCATACTCTGTGCACACATCCATTATTTGGTCTTCACCATGGACTCCGCCGGGGATAAAATATTGGTGATGTGTTTTGGTAATCGGAGAATATTTGACAAGGCTTCCGGTAAAGCTAACGAAGAGATTCCCCTTACTATCTTCACAGAATCCGCGGGCATTCCCAAGGGCCGGCAATGGTATTTGTGCCAAGTTTGAAAAATGTTCAACGCGAAAATCTTGAGGATCGACGATATCAAGATCACTTGTTTGATACCGGACGATGATTTTCCCTCCTTTTGAACAACTCAATTGCCAGACATTATTGGCGGATAACGATAATGAATCGCCTGTCCGATGTTTCAAAGTTTGAAAAGTTTTTCCGTCATATCTATTCAAACCATCGAGCGTTCCAACCCACAGGAAACCATGTTGGTCGCGGGTGATATCAAATGCAGAATTTTGAGAAAGTCCGTCTTCAATCGTCAAATGTTCAAAACGTACTTCCTGCGCAAAGAGGAAGAATTGAAATCCAAAAAGAAATAAGACAAATAAGAATCGCATTTGAGAAAATACAACAGGAAGAAAGGAGAAGCAAGAATGGAATGTGAAGTACGTTTCAAATAAAACGCCGTTGAACCTCCCCAGGTCAACGGCGCTTGTAGCTATTGTTTCAACCGCCTTCAAGTTGAAACAAAGTGGTACGTTACACTTCAAAATCTCATCGTGCCAAGTTATCTTATCAATAACTCGTTCGGGTCATTTTCATTTGAAGAACGTATAAGCTCTTCTTCGGTGTGGTAATCTGCAAAAACTCTCCGAACAATTCCACTCCGCTAAAAATTATTTTTTTCTAATGACAAACCGCTGAATTCCTGGAATGATGACAAATTTCTTGCATAAATCGGTCAGGTTCTGTAATATCTTCAACGATCCCAGCATATTAACTAACGTTATATATTTAAGGAGTTGTATCCATGAAGGAAAAAACTACTGTTCAAAATCCTGCACAGGATGAAATTTATCAACCGCAGCCGGACGTTATTGCACAAGCCAATGTGAAAGATCCGGAAGCACTTCGAACTGAAGCAGCAAAAGATATCCGTGCCTATTGGGCAAAACGTGCAGAAGAGCTTGAGTGGTATCAAAAATGGGATACGGTTCTTGATGATTCGAACAAACCGTTTTACAAATGGTTCGTCGGGGGAAAAACGAATATTGTTTTAAATGCGTTGGACCGGCATGTGAGGACTTGGCGGCGAAACAAACTTGCGTTGATTTGGGAAAGCGAAAAAGGAGAATTGCGGACATATTCATATCACGCACTTAATCGAGAGGTGTGCAAGTTTGCCAACGTTCTTAAAAGCATGGGCGTCAGCAAAGGAGACCGCGTAACGATCTACATGCCGCGAATTCCGGAAACTGTCATTGCAATGCTTGCCACCGCAAAAGTCGGTGCCATCCATTCGGTTGTGTACGGTGGATTTTCTGTTGAAGCCTTGCACGGACGAATTGAAGATAGCGAATCAAAAGTGATTATCACCGCAGACGGCGGGAACATGAACGGCAAAAAAGTTGAACTGAAAAAAATTGTCGATGAAGCATTACAGCGAAGCGGACAACCGGAACATGTTGTTGTCGTACGACATCTCGGCATTGATGTCACGATGGAAGCAGGACGTGACTATTGGTACCATGAATTAATGAGCCTTCCTCTCACACGCGACAGTATGAAATGCGAAACCGAAGTGATGGACGCTGAGGACCCCCTCTTCATTTTGTATACTTCGGGAACCACAGGAAAACCCAAAGCCATTCTGCATACCCACGGCGGATATTCTGTGGGTGTGTACACAACACTAAAAGATGTTTTTGATATCAAAGAAGACGACCGTTGGTGGTGCACGGCCGATCCAGGCTGGATCACGGGACATTCGTATATCGTCTACGCACCATTAATCGCCGGTGCAACATCCTTCATGTATGAAGGAGCACCGACATATCCGTATCCTGATCGCTGGTGGAGAATGATTGAAAAATATGGAATCAATGTCTTCTACTCTACGCCGACCGCCATTCGCGGGCTGATGCGATTTGGAGAATCGTGGCCAAACCGCCACGACCTTTCTTCCCTGCGTTTATTGGGAAGCGTTGGTGAACCGATAAATCCGGAAGCGTGGCGCTGGTTCTTCAAAAAAATTGGAAAAGAAAAATGTCCGATTATGGATACATGGTGGCAGACAGAAACAGGAATGTTTATGATGGCACCGATGCCCGCAATGCCATTAAAACCAGGTTCTGCAACAAAACCGCTTCCCGGAATATCAGCAGAAGTCGTTAATGAAGAAGGAAAACCTGTTGCTGACGGCGAAGAAGGATTTTTAGTTTTGAAAAATCCTTGGCCCGCCATGATGCGAACAATCTTCAAAGACCCTGATCGTTATGTACAGACTTATTGGAGCAAATTCAAAGATTTTTATTTTGTTGGAGATTCCGCACGGCGTGATAAAGATGGCTACTTTTGGATCATCGGCCGCGTTGATGATGTAATCAAGGTAAGCGGATATCGTCTCGGTACTGCTGAACTTGAGTCGGCATTCATTACACACCATGCAGTCGCTGAAGCCGCCGTCATCGGTTTGCCCCATGAAATAAAAGGAGTTGCAATCCATGCATATTTAATTTTGAAAGCAGGCAATGAAGCCAGTGATGAATTGGCGGAGGAAATCCGAAAACATATAGCGCACGAAATGGGACCAATTGCAAAACCGGAAAAAATTGAATTTGTAAAATCACTACCGAAAACACGGAGCGGCAAAATAATGCGCCGTGTTTTAAAAGCTCGGGCAATGGGGATGAGCGAAGGAGATATTTCGACACTCGAAGAGTAATTGCAAAAGTATTTTTCCATTGCATCGTTACGAAACGGTTCATTGATGATGAACCGTTTTTTATTTATTTTGCAAGGGATCGCTATCATTTAATACACAATTAAACTTTTAGTCCGGTTTGTGACCTCCGCCACTGCTCATCACATCTCCGGTTTGTATTCTATCGGTGGCATCACCAAAAATCAATCATCAACATTTTTGAAAGGACAGTATGAAAAAAACAAAATTTTTTGCAATGGTCGTGCTTGTGGGGCTTTTTGCAATCGTGAACGGATGCAAAAAATCTGATAACCCTGTTACGTCAGAAACATCAGGTACCGGAACTAATCTGGCGATAGGTTTTTCGAAAGTAAGTTCACATTCTGCTTTTGGAAAAGTCGCTGCCGTAGATTCTCTCCGGATTGACAGCGTTATCGCAGTCCTTCAAAGAATAAAATTCGAAGTGAATATTGATACGGTAAAAGTTGATACCACCGGAAAAGATTCGGGAGATAGTGATCGAGATTCGAGCATTATATTTAGAGGCCCATTCATCATTCACGTTCGAGATTCAAACGCAGTAAATTTTGCGAACCAAGTTCTTCCGGCAGGAAATTACAGCGGTATTAAATTCAAAATTCATCGAATACTAAAAGGTGAAAAATATGAAGACAGCGATGAACACAACCATCATTCGACTGTCGCGAACAACGATTCAATCATCGGATACAGCGTCGGTGTATGGGGCGCCATAAAGAAAAATGGCGTGTGGGTTCCGTTTGAATTTAAAACCAACATGGAATTGGAATTCAAAATAAAAGGAAACTTTACGATTACGACTTCGACGAGTACACTAAACATCGCTCTTCGATTCAACACAGGTGATTGGTTTAGAGATCTTAAGACTGGATTTCTTTTAGATCCAACAGATGCAACTCAAAAAAATCAGGAGTTTATTAGAGAAGCAATTAAGAAGTCCTTCGAACAAGGCAGAGGCGGTCACGATAAAGATCACGATGGACATCCTGACAACGATTAAGCAAACACTGAAATACGATAAAACAAAAAATCCTGCTGAGAAGCAGGATTTTTTGTTTTAAATATTTTATTTCAATAGCAGTTCTTTGAACAAATTCCAACCGAGAACAAATGAGATAAGCACCATGAGCAAACCAAAAAACCGTGTAATGTTTTTTAGTGTTTTTGGTTCAAACTTCATTTTGTGCTTTTCAACTAGGGCGACTAATGTGACAAACCAGATTGAAACTCCGGCTCCCGTGCCAAGGGCAAATAAACCATTATCATACGGTTTGGGTTCAATCAAATGATATCCATGCACGATACCGCCGATCGTCACCCAATATGCAAGAAATGACGGATTAGAAAAGTACATTGCCATGCCGATAAGAAAATATCGTTTAAAACCCGGAGCATCGTCCTCTTTTTCCTGCATGTGAGGTTCGGGAACTTTGAAGAATGCCGTTCTCATGCCGAAGAAAAAGAAAATCGCAAACGTCATAATGCGAAACAGGAGTTCGAGTGACGGATGAGAAATTAATGTTGAAATTCCAAATAATGCTGCCGCACAATAAATAACATCCATCAGCGCTGACCCTGTGCCGATCATTAGCGCCTGACCGGTGCGATTGTGCAGTGCTTTCATCATCACCGCTAAATTGATAGGACCAACCGGAATTGTTGTGAGATAACCGATAATAAAACCGACAACGAAGGCAATCATGAATTACCGCTCATTATGAATTGAACACTATTAAGTAACAAACAAATTGTAAAGATTCAAGAATTTTTTCCCGGCAGGTAAAAATTATGATGAATTATCGGCTTAAGCAGACTGCATTTCAAACAAGGATTCTTCAATGCCACCATGTTCTTTTACACGCAACAAAAGTTCGATGATCGGATTTGCTTCGGTGTAAATCATCAAATGCTGACGAAACTTTGCTGCATTCGCAACACCTTTTAAAAATCCCGAGTAAAATTTTCGCATCTCACTGACTCCTCTTCGCTCTCCCTTAAACTCGGCAGAATTTTTCAACAATTGAATGCACACATCAATACGGTCCGAAAGTGTTCGAAGGTGCGGTGATTCCCCTGTTGCAAAAAATTGTTTTGTGTCAGAAAAAATCCACGGATTATCAATCGCACCTCGTCCGATCATCACTCCATCACATCCCGTTTCATCAAATACTTCTTTGATCTGCTTCGGCTCAACCAAACTTCCATTGACAATAATTGGAATTGAAACGGCTTGCTTTACTTTTGCAATCCAATTGAAATCTGGATCGCCGCTGTGTCCCTGGGATCGGGTGCGACAATGGATTGTCAATCCCTGCACTCCGATTCCTTCGAGCATCTTTGCAACTTCAACAATCTTAATGGAAGACTCATCCCAGCCAAGTCTTGTCTTTACTGTTACCGGAAGTTTTGTTGATTTGAGAACATTGACGACGACACGTTCCATTTGATCCAAATCTTTTAACAAACCCGCTCCTGCTCCTCGGCCGGCAACTTTTTTCACCCAGCAACCGGCGTTGATATCAATCAAATCAGGATTAAGCGAATCCGCCATTTTTGCAGCACCTTCCATCGCATTTTCATCACCGCCGTAAATCTGAATTCCAAACGGACGCTCTTCTTCAGAGAAAAGCATTTTTTTAAATGTCTTTTTGGAGTTACGCACTAAACCATCGGAGTTGACAAATTCCGTGTACATCAAATCTGCACCCAGTTGTTTGCAGAGCAGACGAAACGGCTGATCGGTGACGTCTTCCATCGGAGCAAGAATGAGGGGCTTCTGTATTTCGATATTTCCGATTTTCATTTAAAAAATATTCGATTTGACTTTATGTGCTGCACAATGAATTCAGCGAATTGCTTCGTTCCAACTTTTGAATTAGGATTTAAATCTCTTGTCACTTCACTTGGATTTTTCAAAGTTTCTCGAATAGCTTTGTAAATTTTTTCAGCGGCTGCTGTTTCTCCAAGGTGATTGAGCATCATTGCGGAAGCAAGGATAATGGCCGATGGATTGGCAAGATTTTTTCCTGCAATATCCGGCGCACTACCGTGCACTGCTTCGAAGATTGCAGCGCTTGTTCCAATATTTGCGCCTGGCGCAAGTCCAAGTCCGCCGACTAATCCAGAACAAAGATCGGAAAGAATATCTCCGAATAAATTTGTCGTCACAATCACGTCGTATTGATTTGGATTCAGCACAAGCTGCATCGCCATGTTGTCAATAATAACATCGTTACATTGAATATCCGGGAATTCACTTGCAACCTGCTTGCCAACTTCCAAAAACAATCCTCCGGTATATTTCATAATGTTCGCTTTATGAACAATGGTTACTTTTTTTCGATTGTATTTTCGAGCGTATTCAAATGCCGCACGAACAATTCGTTCAGAGCCATATCGCGTGATAATACCGATTGTTTCCGCCGCACTTTTTTGCGCATCAATATAATGTTCAATACCAGAATAAAATTCCTCAATATTTTCTCGGAACATCACCAGATCGACATTTTCATAACGAGATTGAACGCCGGTAAACGATTTTGCCGGGCGAAGATTGATATAGAGGTCAAATTCTTTTCGAAGTGCAACATTAATGCTCCGAAATCCTTTTCCCAATTGTGTAGTCAATGGACCCTTTAAGGCAACTTTATTACGGCGTATCGAATCAATTGTCTCTTCCGGAATTGGATCTTTATGTTTCTCAATCCCAGCCATACCGGCATACACTTCTTCCCACTTTATGTCAACTCCTGTGGCCTCAATAACATGCACCGCCGCTTCTGTAATATCAGGGCCGATTCCATCTCCAGGTACAAGTGTAACAGTATACATCAATCAATTCCTATAATTTATTGTATTAATTTACAAAAAAGTGAGGGCAGTTCAAAACAGATCAATCAATTATCCGTAACAACAAAGGTAATTGCTTCCCCTCTCTTTTTTCGGTACATTTATAAAAAGATGTCCGGCTCTTTTATAGAACCGGACTTTGTGTTTTAGAATTATGTGGACCCCGTTTGAAAAAATATCTCAACTTCATTAAGATCGAACATACTCTGTTCTCACTCCCAATGATTTACAGTGGCGTATTTCTTGCGTCGCATGAAGCACCGTCGATTCGTTTATTGTTACTCGTTCTTGCCGCTGCAATCGGTGCACGGCTGGTTGCCATGACATTAAATAGAATTGTTGATCGTGAAATCGACAAACACAACCCGCGAACGTTGAACCGCGAATTGCCAAGTGGAAAAATGAAATTGATTGAAAGCTATGCTGTTCTCATTTTGGGGTTATTGATGTACGTCGGTTCAGCAAAAATGATTTCCGATTTCTGTTTTTATCTTTCCCCAATTCCATTGATCGTATTCGTCGTGTATCCGTATCTAAAACGCTTTACGCCCCTTGCTCATTTCGGGGTCGGAATGGGATTGGCAATGGGTCCGCTGGGAGGTTTTTTTGCAGTTATTGGATCGATGAATCGATTTGGAGAGGCATTGTTGCTTCCATTCTTTAATCTTTTTTGGGCAACTGGATTTGATATCATTTATTCGACGCTTGACGAAGAATTTGATAAAAAAGCGGGATTGTTTTCGTTTCCATCACGGTTCGGAAAAAAAAGAGCCCTGCAAATTTCCGGAGCGCTTCACATTCTTTCGTTCGTCACGCTGATTGCATTAGTCATCATTTCATTGAAAGCGTTGATTGCACTACCATTCCTTCTTCTCAGCGGATTTTTGTTGTGGCTGGAACAGCACAAAGCTGAAGATGTTGAACTGGCATTTTTTAAAATTAATATTGTTGTGGGATTTAGCATTTTGGTTATGATTTTAGTAAGTATTTAAAAATGAAAATAGTCGTCGGCATAACAGGGAGTTCAGGTGCACTTTACGCGCTCGACTTTCTAAAAAAATCTCAATCAGAAAAATTTCTCGTTGTCAGCAAATGGGGAAAAGTTTTGCTGAAAGATGAATTGGGAAAATCGGAAGAAGATTTGCATCCGTACATCAAGCGCCAGTTTGATGACAAGGATCTTTCTGCACCGATCGCTTCCGGTTCAAACCACATCGATGCGTTTGTGATTCTTCCTTGCTCCACATCGACACTCGGAAAAATTGCTTCCGGCATTGGCGATTCGTTGATTACACGAACAGCGCAAGTATGCATGAAAGAACGATATAAACTTATTTTGTGTGTCCGTGAAACACCGCTTTCAACCCTTGCTCTTGAACAATGTGCAAAACTTTCAAGTTATGGAGCGATTATTATGCCGATTTCCCCGCCAATGTACTTTGTTCCAAAATCTGTTGAAGAATTTGTCGGATCATTCACCGATAAATTGCTTGGAATTCTTGGAGAAAGAAATGCAAAAGGCTGGCGTGGTGAGGAACTGGAATAAGATCGGAAGAGCATAATGTTTGATAACTTACAAGATTTTGTAAAACATCTCGAAAAAAATGGCGAGCTTCATCGTGTAGAAGTCGAAGTTGATCCCGTATTGGAAATCACCGAGATCGCAACTCGCGCATTGAAGTTGGATAAACCCGCTCTTTTGTTTGAACGCGTAAAGGGTGCAAAATATCCACTGCTCATCAATCAACTTGCCAGTGACCGGCGGATTGAGCTTGCACTCGGTAAACATCCAGACGAACTTGGCGAAGAACTCATTTCATTCGCAGAAAAAATTTTACCTCCGTCTCCCAGAATTTTGTTTGAAGAATCTTCGATGATTCGCCGCTTGATCAATGCGCGTCCAAAAGAAGTTCGCATCGCTCGTTCGCAAGCGATTATTGAAAAACCAATGCTTTCGGATCTTCCAATTCTTAAAACATGGCCTCATGATGGCGGACGTTTTGTAACACTGCCTCAGGTTATTACATACGATCCGATTACGCACAAAAGGAATATCGGAATGTACCGCATTCATGTGTTTGACGATCAAACGACAGGAATGCATTGGCAAATCCAGAAAGGCGGCGGCTTCCATTATTACCAAGCGGAAAAAATGAATCAACCGCTAGAAGTTGCGTTAGCAATCGGAACTGATCCCGCGCTTCTTCTTGCCACAGTAGCAGCGCTCCCGGAAGGAATTGATGAAGCAATGTTTGCAGCGTTCTTGCGCGGCAAGCCGACTGAATTTGTGAACGGTAGGACAATCAACATCAGCGTTCCGGCAAATGCAGAATTTATTTTTGAAGGAATTGTAAAACCAAAAGAGCGAAGAACGGAAGGCCCGTTTGGAGATCACTTCGGACATTATTCCAACGCGGCAGAATTTCCGGTGTTTCATATTCAAACGATGACACACAGAAAAGATCCGATTTATCCCGCAACCATTGTCGGAATTCCCCCGATGGAAGATAAATTCATCGGCGATGCCACTCAGCAAATTCTTGCTCCCCTGACGCGTTTGATACACCATGAGGTAAAAAATGTATGGGCGTATTACGAAGCAGGATTTCACAATCTTCTTGTCGTTTCAATTGAACAGCGCTATCAAAAAGAAGCGATGAAAGCGGCTCTTGGTTTGCTCGGCACCGGTCAATTGTCATTGACAAAATGTTTGATTGCCGTTTCTGAAAATGTCGACGTCCGGAATTTTAACGAAGTAATGAAAGCAGTGCGTGATAATTTTGACCCACATTTCGATTTTATCATGATTCCCAAAGTTCCTCTTGACACATTGGACTTTACCTCCTTCACGATGAATCTCGGCAGCAAGATGATTATCGACGCAACCGAAAAGAAAAAACCGAAGCGCAAAGTGAATATAAAAAAATTGAATGAAGTGGTAAAAAGTTTATCATCATTCGATAGAAGAATTATCGATGCGCGACTTATCGAAGGGGCGCTATTATTGCTCAAAGTGAAAAAAGAAGGCGATGCAGTCATCAAAAAAATTGTGAAGCATCCGGAACTCGAGGGCATTTCCATGGCGGCAACGGTGAGCTTCGACGTAGATATTAACGAACAAGAAAGTTATATTTGGGGTGTCTTTACCCGCTTTGATTGTGAACGGGATGTTCTTTTTACAGAACAAAAAATGATTGGTATTTCTCCTATCTACAACGGAATTCTCGGCATCGATGCGACATGGAAGAATGGATATCCTGACCCTCTCGTTATGGACGATGAGATTATAAAGAAGGTCGACGAACGCTGGGATAGTTACTGGCGGTAGTGAAAAAGATCCTGATTTAAAAATTACATTTGTGGCATAAAAATTATGAATTCAACAATATTTTTTAGAGATAAAAATTTACATCCTATATGGGATAAAATTCAAAACGGCAAACGCCTCTCGCTCGCTGACGGCGTTACAATGTTCCAATCCAATGATGTGATTTCAATTGGAAAAATGGCAAGCATTGTTCAACAGAAAAAAAGCGGAGACGCTGTCTATTACGTCCTCAATCAAAAAATTGAACCGACCAATGTGTGCGTTCTTTCCTGCAAATTTTGTGACTTCGCTGCAAAGCAAGGAACTGAACGTGCGTACGAGATGACGATCGAAGAAATTCTTTCGAAACTCACGCCTGACATTCATGAAGTGCACATCACGGGCGGCTTGCATCCGGATTGGGAATGGAAATATTACCTCAATATGGTTCGTGAAATAAAAAAGAATTTTCCGAACACCGACGTAAAAGCATTCACTGCTGTTGAAATAGATTTCTTTCACAAAAAATTTAAACTGCCTATTGAAGAAGTGCTCCGGCAATTATATGATGCCGGCCTTCGAACAATGCCGGGCGGAGGCGCAGAAGTTTTTTCGGAACGCGTTCGCAAACTTCTCTTTAATCAAAAGATCGGCGCGAAGACGTGGTTTGAAGTTCATAAGACCGCTCACAAACTTGGAATCCCGACAAATTCTACGCTTCTGTATGGTCACATCGAAACATATGAAGAGCGGACAAATCATTTTATAAAATTGCGTGAAGCACAGGATGAAACCGGCGGATTCCTTACATTTATTCCGCTTGCATTTCAGCCAGGCGACACAGGAATAAAACCGAAGAACGAATTTACTTCTGCAATTGAAGATCTCAAAACGATTGCCATTTCTCGTTTGATGCTCGACAATTTCAACCACATCAAAGCATATTGGGTGATGTTAACAGAAGAAGTTGCATCCATTGCATTGAATTTTGGCGCAGATGATATGGATGGAACCGTGGGTGGGGAAAAAATTGCTCACGATGCCGGTGCGACATCGCCAATGACAATGGCAAAAGATCAATTGATAAAAATTATTAAAGATGCAGGAAAAATTCCGGTCGAGCGCGATGTCTATTACAATCCGTTAAATGTCTCTACTGAAAATGTTATTGGAAAGATTCCGTATCTCAATTCCGTCCCCTTCTACGAATTTTTTGAACAGCGACAATTCAAAATACTCCCCGTTGCACCGCGGCGCATGGGCGTTCTTTCAAAACAAAATCAGCTTGATGCGGGATTGTTCTCACTTATGGATTACTTTGCGCAGCAAGAGAACCTTGAGTTGATGAATTTTTGCATTTCGTCGCGCGATCAGGTAAAAAGTGTGATGCTCTTTTCGAAAGAAGGCTGGCAAGGACTTCAGGGAAAAAATATCGGCATCATTGATGATACTGCAACGTCCGTTCGCTTGCTCCAAGTATTATTGGAAAAGAAATACAAAGTGAAGGCAAATTTTATGCGGATGCATGCCGGCATCAATGATTATTCACGATTTGACGCGGTTTTATTAATCGGAGATGAAGCATTAAAAGCATACAAAGCCGGATTGCCAAATTTTGAACTCGTATACGACCTGGCAAAAGAATGGTATGACTGGCAAAAACTTCCCTTCGTATTCGCCGTGTGGGCACACAAGCGTTTGATGACGGAAGATAAAAAAACAGATTTACATGAAATTATTCAACACGGTTTGGAACGCGGTGAGGCCCAACTGGATAAAATTGGTTTTCTCCACGGGAAAAAAATCGACTTTTCGCCGAAAGAAACAACGGAATATTTGGAAGGATTTAATTACCGCCTGGGCGAACGTGAGAGAGAAGCGATGAAGGCATTCAAAAAATTCGTTGAACAAGTTGAAGTAAGTTTGTAAATTAACTAACAGTAATTTTTCAATAGTGCGATATAATGGATCAACAACTTCTACACAAAATTCAAGAACTTGTCGGACAAGGCGAGAAATTAATTCCTGAAGGCGGGTTGGAATTTTCCGGCTATAATGCAAAGATGCAAAGCCAATATTTATTATGGCGGAAAAACTGTCTTGATACCCTTTCAAAAGCAGGTGAAAAAATTACTCCGTTGCGCGAGAAAGTAACGAAAGATGAAAACGGAGCGTATTTCTATCAGAATTCAGCGCAATTAATCGTCGACGTGTTGAAGCAATCCTTACCATTGGTAGAAGCGGAAGTAAAGAAAAACTCAAAACCCGTCGGTGCAAATCTAAAACCTTCATTTGAAGCAGCAAAGGAACCAGCTATGGAACCCGCAAAAGCTCAACCGAAGCCCGCACCACAACCGAAAGTTGATCCCACTCCTGCACCTGAACCAAAAGTTCAACCGGCATCTGCTCCAGTTCAAAAACAACCGGCAGCATCGCCATCGGCAAGCAGTAAAGAAGTTTTTGTGTTATCATCGTCCGAATCTGAGCTGCAAAACCAGTTAACCTCTTTTCTGAAGGAAATTGGAATTGAATCGATTGCATTCCAGCGCGGCACCGCGATTGATGCGATCGTTTCTTTCCTTGATAAACATCCAAATATCAAATACGCGTACTACCTCTTCAACGCTGAAGATATGAACAACGCGATGTTTGAACTCGGCTATCTCGCCGGAAAAATCGGGACAGGAAGAATTTGCTGCGTCCATAAAAAAGAAGATGCTCCGCCAAAAGGCATTCCTGGAATTACTTATAAAGAGATCGTTGTGAAGTTGGAAGAGATCAGTTTTGGACTTATTAAGGACCTGAAAGCGGCGGGATATACTGTAACGATCTGACATCCTCCTAAATTTTAATAACTTTTTTTATTAATGATGAATCTTGCCGATTTATATTCCAAAATCCGTAGCGGGCAGCGTATCGACCGCGAAGAAGGATTGTTTGTTTTCCGCAATGCACAATTGCTTGATCTTGGCGACCTTGCCAACGAAATTCGATTCAAGAAAAATCCTCTCCCGCAAGTAACATTCGTGCTCGACTCAAATCCAAATTATACCAATGTGTGCACAATCGATTGCATCTTTTGCGCATTCTACCGTCATCCCGGTGAAGAAGGCGTTTATACGCACACGGTCGATGAGATGATTCAAAATTTCAAGCAGTCGGCGGCAAAAGGAATTACGACCATTCTGCTTCAAGGCGGTGTCAATCCTGAATTACCGTTTGACTATTATCTTGAAATGGTATCACGCACGATCAAAGAAGTTCCGCAAATTCACCCACACTTCTTCTCGACGTCAGAAATTTTGGAGATGTCGCGCGTTTCTGGTTTGTCTCTTATCGATACATTAAAAAAATTGTGGGACGCCGGATTGCGCTCCATACCCGGCGGCGGTGCGGAAATTCTTTCGGACCGCGTAAAGAAAAAAATCAGCAGCAAAAAAGGAACGTCGGCAGATTGGTTGAATGTCATGCGTGAAGCGCATAAGCTCGGATACAAAACGACCGCAACGATGATGTACGGACATCTTGAAAAAGATGAAGACATTATCGAGCATCTCGAAGTCATTCGACAGCTTCAAGACGAATATCACGGATTTACTGCATTTGTTCCGTGGAGTTTTAAACCTGGAAATACTCCTCTTGAAAAAATAATCCCTACATATGCAACCCCCAAACGGTATCTTGAAATGATAGCATTCTCAAGAATCTACCTCGATAATTTTGATCACGTTCAAGCCTCATGGTTTAGCGAAGGAAAAAAGACAGGACAGATTGCGCTTCATTTTGGTGCAGATGATTTTGGTGGAACACTGCTCGAGGAGAATGTCCATGCGGCGGCAAATTTTGTGAACAAGACAAATACCGAAGAATGTATCTCTCTCATTCACGAATCAGGTTTTGATGCAGCCCAACGAGGGACGCTGTATGAGATCAAAAAAGTTATTTCGAAAACAAAAGCGGCTTAAATATCGATAAGTCGCTTTCCTTCTTCCAACAGTCTTTTCATCTCAGATTCGTTTTGCCCTTCGGCATAGATTCGCACAAGCGGTTCCGTTTGTGACGCTCTGATAAAAAGCCATCGGCAATCGCCGCAAATATATTTTACACCGCTCACTTCTCCGTCGTCCGAAAACACTTCTTTGTCTTGGATCGGAAACTTCATTAACAAATCGATCGGGCTTTGAAACAGCTTTGAGAAGATATGTCCTCTGTCTTTTTTGTGGACGTGAATATCAATCCTGCCAAAGTGAAATTTTCCGACAATCAATTCTATTTCATCGAGTATCTGGTAGAGAGATTTTTCTGTCTGAGCTATCATTTCACAGAACATCAAACCGGAAAGAATTCCATCCCGATCCGGTACATGATTTTTAAATCCAAATCCTCCGCTCTCTTCAGCACCGAACATGAAATCTTCTTTCAGCATCACTTCGGTAACACTGCTGAATCCAACGTTGACATCATAAACTTTTGAGCGCCATTGTTCTGCAAGCAATCGAACCTTATCGGTTACCGACGCTGATTTAATAATCGCTCCGTTCCATTTTTTATTCTCGTGGAGGTGCCATAGCAGCGTCAGAATATTTTCTTGAGCGGTCATCCATTTCCCGTCTTCAAAGACAATGCTGCAACGATCGGCGTCGCCGTCTGTCGCAATTCCAAAAATTGCATCGGTAACGCTTGTGTTATACTTCAATGGCTCAAGATTTTTTTCAATCGGTTCCGGCAGACGATCATAGAAATTCGGCTCGGCAGATCCAAAAATGGTTTGCGCGCGCCAGCCTGCATCAACCAAAATTTCTTCCAGAATTGTCTGGCCGGCTCCACCCATCGAATCAATCATGACACTTGGGTTATTTGCAGGATTCAGCGCGAATTTTCGAAGAACGTCAAAATCTACAAGAGTCTGTATATGCCGAGTATATTCCGGCAGAAAGTTTTTTATCTCAATTCGGTCGCTCGATTGTTTGTTATCAACACTCTCTCTGAGAAATTCAAAAACCTTCTTTGTTTCTGTTCTTAAAAATGGCCCGCCAAAACTTCCTTTAAACTTTATGCCGTTGTACTGTGCAGAATTATGGCTTGCCGTAATCATAATTCCCGCGGCACATGAATATTTTTTTAGTGTAAACGACAGTACCGGGGTTGGAATAATTTTTTCGGAAAGAAGAACAGAAAATCCTTGTGCAGACAAAATACGGGCAAACAGCGTTGCAAAATCTTTTGAATATTTTCTGCCGTCAAATCCTATTGCTACGGTTGTATCGGATTGTTTCTCTGCTATGAGATATCGAGCAAATGCTTCTGCAACGCGTATAAGATTCCGTTCATTAAAGACATCATCAAGAATTCCACGCCAGCCGTTCGCGCCAAATTTGATAGGAGGATTCATTGTCATTAAAAGTTGACCGTAAACTGAAGGGCAGGTTGTTCGTGAATTAGGCTAAGTGAAAGTTGAGTATTAACATCGCCGGGAGAAATGGTTTCATTGCTGTGCCGGGCAATTTGTTTACCACACACATATCCAAGCACACCGCCCACAAAAACATCAGACGCCCAATGAGCGTGCTCGATCAATCGGGTTAAACCGATCCCCGAAGCAATCGTGTATGCAATCGGCGGGACAAGCGCATAATCACTATACTCTTCACTGATAACCGAAGCAATTGCAAATGCGGTTGTGGTATGTCCCGATGGAAATGCATCGAATTGCGCAGGGGTTTCAAAACCCTGCTTAAAAAATCCGGTCACCCAATGCCATTGACCTCCCGATTGATGTGAAAAGTGATATGCAGCGCTCGGCCGTTCACGGCTAAAAATAATTTTCCCAACTCTTGCCCAAACTCCAGATGTTATAAGCGCTTCGGTAATTAAAAGCGTTGTATGCTGTGCATGTGTGTCATTCCAAATAATGCTGTAGGCTCCAAAAACTCCTGTCGCAACAATTCCACGAAAGCCGCCAAAGTCTGTAAGCTGCGGACTGGTCCGATGGACAAATCGATAATGGCTGTCTAATGGACTAAAAATATTATCAATCTTTTGATCCAGAGCAATAAGTGAAACGGTAACGACAACACCTCCTCCAAGCAACAATGCTTGGTCATTTGAAAGCTTGAATGGCGCTTTGGCTTGCTCAATAAAACTACTACCCAAGTCCGTAAAGAAATTATATTCTTGAACTTGCAGTGGCTGTTCGTTTGCCGTTTTTAATATTTTAATAGTATCATTTTGAATATTTTGTGAAAAACATCCGGACGAAACTAGAATGAGCGCTATGACAACGGAGGCGAACTTCATATTACAAAAGCCACTCCAAAGAAATTCCCGGGGTGTAACCATGCAAGAGCGTAAGATGTGCGTCCGGATGAAAGACTGAATTTGAGGAACCAAAGTGCTCTTGCTTTTGTCGCTCATTAATCACCTTTGCAAATGAATAACCGATGGCAATTCCCAATGGATAATCGCTCATCCAATGAATTCCCTGACCGAGCATGGCAATACCGATACAACCAATGGCAGAATATCCGACATAAGGAATCCACGTTGCTTCCGGGTAATTATCCATGATAACAGTAAGCGTTGCTGTTGCCGTAGCCAGATGTCCTGTTGGAAATGCATCATACTTCGGGACGTGTTTCACGTAATCAATCTGATTGGGAAATAATCTCCACTTTCCGCTCCACGATGTAGCCAGTATCGGCGTTTCTCTGCCCGTAAGATGTTTGAGAAGTTGAATGACCGCACCGCAAGTTAAAATAACTTCAACTGTTTGTGATGCGGTTTGCAATGATTTATTGTTATCCGCTGCAAATCCGTGGATAGCAAAAGCACCGGCGATCCCAAATTGAAACCATCCTTGCCCCATAAATTCTGCCCGATCAGAAAGTTTTCGGAATGTATAATTCTGTTCGTAGAGTTTTCGTGCCGGTACATACATTTCGTGATCGTAGATAACAAGAAGTGTTGTCAATGCTGTTATTCCTGCATACAAAGGAAGCCGCTCTGCTCGAAATTCTCGCTGATACCATCCGGCCCATGTTCCCGGCATATTGGTAAAAGGATCTTTCCAACTCAGCGCAGTTTCCAACTGAAAAGAGCGTTGAAAGATTTGTGCTGAGGAGTCTTGGTTCCCCGCCAAAAAAGCAAAAGGCAATCCTGATGTATTTCCAAAATCCTTATTTTGGGAAAACACAACGGAGGAAAACAAAAAATATATGGTCGATATTTTTAGGAAGGTATTCACATCCAAGATTGTTAAAATATTATTCCAACATCTCTGACTCCGAAAAATTCTCATTCACTATTTTAACTGCTTCGAGGTAGCGGTTTGAAGGAACGAAAATTTTAATCGGATATTTGAAGATCGTTCGGCCAAGCGCATTGTCGATGAATCCATCGGCAATTGTAGCGATATTACCGGTATTTCTTCTGTTGGTAGTAATACCGGCACTTTCCAATTTTCCACGAATAATTTCCGCTTCCATATAGTCGGAAGATTTCACCACAAGTGCCCAGCCCTCGGAGACTTCCACGGAGGCATGAGCAGTACAAAGAAATCTGTTGTTCTTTTCCGTCAAGCATTGATCGCAAAATAATTGATGGCAAATAACACAAACGCCAGTAGCGATTCCTGTCGGATGATTAGTACAGGAGTATTGATCTTCGGCAAATAATGTTCCGCACTGCGGGCAGTAATCGGAATCCAGATCAACTTCACCACCGCAATGATCGCATTCATCCATCGGCCTCGATTCCGGCAGCGTATTCGCCAAAAGCACGTTACAATCGGCACAGAAGACCGCATCATCGGTATATTCAGTTTTACATTCCGGACAGTATTTCATTACCGCCTCCTTTTTCCGCTTCGATAAAAAAAAAGTGATGATATCTGTGCGGTGATTTATTAGACGTTAAATCTAAAGTGACAAATATCCCCGTCATGCATTATGTATTCACGCCCTTCGACATGAAGCAAACCAGCTTCTTTTACCGCAGCTTCGGTTTTTAATCGAAACAAATCTTCACACTTCATAATTTCAGCCCGGATGAAGCCTTTTTCAAAATCTGTGTGGATTACACCTGCAGCTTCCGGAGCCATTGCACCTTTGCGGAGTGTCCAAGCATGAACTTCCTTCGGTCCCGCAGTAAAGAATGTTATCAAGTGCAACAAGTCCATTCCTTCACGGATAACTTTTTGCAAACCCGATTCCTTCAATCCAAGTCCCTCTAAAAAGCCCGCTCGATCTTCTTGCGGAAGTTCGGCAACTTCGGCTTCAACTGCCGCGCTTACGACAACAACTTTTGCACCTTCCTTTGCGGCAATTTCTTTCACTTGTTCTACATATTGATTTCCCGAAGAGATTTCTTTTTCATGAACATTGCATACGTACATCACCGGTTTATTGGTGAGAAGGTGCATGTCACGAAGCCATAATTTTTCTTCTTCATTGTGCGCTTCTACATATCGAGCCAAACGACCGGTCAGCAAATGATTTTTTAATTTCAAACAAAAATCAGCCTCAGGTTTTACCTTTTTATCATTCTTTGCGCGATGCTCGGAATCCCGTACTTTCTTTTCTACCGTGTCGAGATCTTTCAGTATCAATTCTGTTTCAATAACTTCAATATCTCGCTTCGGATTAACACTGCCGTCAACATGTACAACATTCGGGTCATCAAAGCACCGGACAACATGGGCAATGGCGTCAACATCACGAATGTGGGACAAGAACTGATTACCGAGCCCTTCTCCTTTACTTGCCCCTTTCACAAGTCCGGCAATATCAACAAACTCAATTGAAGAAGGAAGAATCTTTTGTGAACCATAAATTTGTACAAGTTTATCAATTCGATCATCTGCAACAAAAACAACACCGACATTCGGCTCAATCGTACAAAAAGGATAGTTTGCAGCTTCGGCACCTGCCGCAGTGATTGCATTAAAGAGCGTTGATTTACCTACATTTGGAAGTCCTACAATACCGACATTAAAACCCATTTTTCAATTACCAATTAACTCCGCCAGAAGCGGATGCACCTTGCGTGCAAATGAACAATTACCAAATTTCATTTTGGAGTGAATTACACTTGAAGATACGGAAAATTGCTTTGATGACCAAAAAAGTAACCGTGATTTTTCACATTGCCGAAATGGTTTTTTCAATCTATATTAACCACATCTATGCCGCCACTCCCCATTATTAATTTGGCTGCATAACAACAAATACAGGAGCTTTCATGAAAAAACATTTTGTCGTTATTCTTTTACTTGCCGCAACGGTGCTTACAGCGCAAGAAAAAGTTCAAGCTATCCATGGGGGAACAGCTCGGACTGCAGCACTCGGCGGCGGGCCAAATAATCCGTACATAAAAGATTATACGGATGTGTTTACCAATCCGGCATACGCCTTAACCTACAGCGATTTTTTATACAGTGATATCGGATATGCATTTGCAGCGTATTCAGCGTCCGGTCAATATATTGGCTATACATTGGGCCTCAATAATCTTGCAGTTGGAATTGCCATCGGCAAAAGAGAGGGACCCATGTTTGCAGAACAATCTTTGCTCCCAGGCTCATTTTATGGCTCTTCCGATAATATGACAGCAGATGCACAAGCGAATACATTGCCAGGAAGTATAATTCGCGAACCTCGTTCACCGATTCAATTGTATGGTGCGTTTAAACTCGGCGCAATGACAATCGGAGCTTCGATCTATCGTTCCGGCTGGAGCCAAGTAAATGATGGAACCGGCTTAGGTCTTACAACAAAACAAAAGTTAGATGCCGGACAAGGACAAACTGGTATAAAAGCGGGTGTGTTAATAGAATTAAGCCAGCAAATTACTATCGACGGCGCAGTGATGTTCAGAAATAATTCTTCAACAATTGAACTTACTGACTCAGACACTGCCGCACACACCATCGCAAACCCAAGTTCACAAAAATATGATGCATCCGGAAGTGAATTTGCAGTCAATGCAAGAGCGATAGTGAAGTTGAGTGATAAACTTGAAGTCGTACCGCAAGCCCGTTTTGCTACATTCGGCTATCAACCTGAATTTTCCCAAAACCCTTCCGTCCCTGCTCCCGCAAACACCAAACCGAATGATTACGGAAGAAGTGAATTTGAAGTTGGTGTTGGTATTAATTCAAAATTTACCGGCGGGATGGTAACGTTCGGATTGAGTATTCAAAGCATTTCATTGAAAAACGATGTCACTACTCTTTCCGGTACAACATTCCAGACAACAAAAAATACCGCTTCGTGGCTCGATCTTCCAAAAATTAATGTTGGAGCGGAATATCAAGTTGCCAGTTGGTTGACCGGCCGCCTTGGCTATTTTAATCGTCTATCGTCCATGTCAACGAAAACTGAACCGCCATCTCCAGCAACAACAACCGAAGTAACAATCGGTCAAGAAAATGGTTATACGCCGAACTTTGGATTGAACTCTGCGAGCCAGCAGCTTTCGCTCGGTCTGGGCATTTCAATTGATCGAGTTGCAATCGACGGATATATGGGTGAAAGATTTTTAGCCGCAGGTCCATACATTCTGAGTGGAAATGGTCAGGACATGTTTTGTATCATGTCCATGAGTGTTAAATTTTAAGAATACAACGATTAACGGCGCTCAGATTTGAGCGCCGTTTTTTTTTGAATGGACAGAGAAGGCTGCTCTAAATTGTTTAATGCGGAGACCGATAGAGCGGCAGAGGTACAATTATCAAAAACAAAAATACTGGTTCAGTATTTCAGATCGTTGGCTTCAACAAGCCATACAAAGACAGAAAAGGATTTTCGATGAAAAAAGTTTTTGGAGTTATATACAACGCGTTATTTTTCAACTCAACCCGGTATTGGAAGATCCGATATAAGAAAGGGGGAGATTCCGGCGCAGGTTCGTACGGAAGAATGGCACAATTTAAGGCTGATGTCATTAATGAACTTGTAGAGAAGAACAATATAAAAACAATCGTTGAACTTGGATGCGGAGATGGAAGCCAGCTTACGCATGCCCGTTATCCATCATACGTAGGGTACGATATTTCTCCGGTTGTCGTCGAAAAGTGTAGAAATATTTTTTCCAATGATCAATCAAAAACATTTACAAACCACGTTCCGCAGCAAACGTTCGATTTATCGATGTCGATCGATGTCATCTATCACCTGACCGAAGACAAAATCTTTGACCGATACATGACTGATTTATTTAATCTATCGCAGCACTATATCCTTATCTTTTCAACAAATTACACTATCAAAAGTTTTGCGAAGCACTTGAAGCATAGAAAATTTACCGATTGGGTTGAGCACAATAGGCCTGAATGGAAATTAGTTCAAACTGTATTGAATAAATATCCTTATAACCCAAATGATTTGGATACGACTTCTGATGCAAACTTTTATTTATATGAAAAAAAATCTGCGTAGAGACTGGATTTTTATTCTTCCTCACAGGATAATCTTTAATATATAATAGCTCTCAAAAAAATATTTTGATATGGGCCAATAATTTGGTGATTATATAGTTTACAAACCGTTGAAACTTACCTAAAACTGACCTACCTTTAGCAAAAGCACACCGCCTTAGATGTGCAACGCAAAGAATTTAATCCTTCTCGTTCCCTGCAATGACAGGGAGGGTGAACGCATGTTCATTCTAAGGCACGGGAAGGATTTTTTATTCCTATGGACAAATTACAACAAACAGCAGATCAATTTAAGTCTAAATTACTAAGTGGGGGTCAGAGAAAGGGTTTTGCCACAATTATAAGGGGTGCAAAATCTCGCAAAGAAAGAGAAAAGCATATTGAAATGTTAAAAACTTGGAACGGTGCAGTTGAATATGAACGGCAAAAGTTAGAAAAGAAAATTTTATCCAGTAAAAATCCTGCCGTTTTAGATCTTCAAAAATCCAGCTTAAACAACATTTCGTCTTCATTGACAACTCTTGTAAATGGTGACCGCGAATTAAACTATTTAAATATTATTAGTTTAGAAATATTGTTTTATAACATAAATAGATTGGTAAGTTATTGTGAGCACGCGAGCAGGATGAAAGGTTCTAATGACATGTACGCTTCGCTTATCGGTGTTATTGAAACACTAAATCAGAAGTCAAAGATTAGCATTCAAGAACTTCAAGAAAAACTTAAAAAATTTGATAAAACAAAATATGATAAAGATGTTTTTAAAAGGGCTACCGCAAGATATAATAATGCCAGAGGATACGACAAACACTATGGAAGATGTCTTCTTACCGAGCTTAAATATAGTCGGGTTGATTTATCGAAAAATTTTGAAGAAAGCGAAGAGTTCATGGACTGGAATAATGCCTATAAAAAATATCGAAGCTCGCAATATCGGGTGAAATCGAATTCACCTAAGAAGTGAAATCGAATTCACTTTCCCAATGAGTTCGAGATTACCTTTAAAGAGAAATCGTTAGCTACTTTTTTACCCACCTTCTTTCTTTATTTTTGTATCAAGAGTTTAAAACAAAAAAACCCGCTCACGGTTTAATGGGTCGGGTTCAATTTGCTTCTAACCATGTGAAGGTAGCACTTCACAGCATGAGAAAGGAGTAATGATGTTTACCGCTTTCGCTGGTTTTTGTCACAAAGCCAGAGACTCATCATAAAATCTCCCGCTACGCGCGGGAGTCATATAAAAAATTTCTGAAAGAATAAAAATTATCTTGAGTTCGCATGTGTTGAGACCGATGTCGTAGATGCTTTATGTGAAGCACATATCTTGCAAGGGCACGAGGAAGATGTGAAATGACGAACTCCGACAACTTTCCCATCTTTTTTATCGGCGATTTTAAATATTTCATTGAATAGATAGTCTTCATCATTATCTAAATATCTTCGTAAAGAATAACTACATACGTCAGCAATTTGAACCATACTTGTTAATTGAGAATCAACAAACAATGGTGTCTCAATAATATTTTGAATATCAGTCCATAGTGTACCTTTACGATGGAATGATTTCATTAATTCGGTGTGTTTTTTACATATTGTTTCATTATTGTCGTGTATTAATAATCCATATTGCTTGACATTTGTATTTTTGGTGAAGATTTTTAAATATTGTTCAAATCGAGACACTAATTGTTCAAATGCTTGAACGTCAATTGTTGATGTTGCAATGGTAGGATTGAAATGTATTTTGTCAATACATTCGGCGAATAAACGACTAAAACCACCCCAAGAACCTATTAATTTTGCAATGTCTAAAATTAATTGTTTTCTCTCTTTATAAGAGAGATGAATATACGATTGTGTTTTTCGGTAATTCTTTTTTGTTTTATAATAAAGTTTTTGATTTTTCGACCCTTGTAATCGAAGCAATTCATTGTTCCGATACTTTTCAACCTCACGTCGCCGTGTTGCATAATCTAATTGATCAAAATTATTAATTTTATTCTGCTCTAAATAAGCACGAATTATTTCACCCGTATGAATTTCTTCGGTTTGAAGATTGTATTTTTGCTTAATTGAATATATATCGTTTTCACATTGTTTCCATTTAGAGATTGGTATTGCAATACCAGCTAATACGAAATGTTTTGAATTTCCTGGGATTGAAGATGTGCCTGATTCGTCGATATAGCAGAATATCATATAGCCCCTATAAAAAAAAAGCGACTGGTTTTAGGGATTTAATCCCATAATTGAGACGCTTAGCGACTCTTACCAGACGCAATTCAATTTTATTAAAAAATTGGTGCTATGTCAAGTGAAAATAGAACAATTTTTATATAAAATCTTACGGAATTTGATTGTTATTGGTTGCGATGTTTTTCCGCATGTTTTGATTCAGGCTTTTAAAAACACTTACTGTAAAAATTTACAGTTTTGTTCATTTCTTCTTCTTTGAAGGTACCTGCATTATTTTTCTCAACGCTTCTTTAACATCGTATGGAAATAAGGATATTGGTTTTTCATTCGTTCTTTTTTTCTCTCCGTCTTCCTTTTGTAAGCGTTGAGTTTTATGAGTCCGCGTATTTGAGTCTTTTACCTTCAAAGCCTGCCAATGCCTTTAATGTTCGTTCGTGATCGTCAATCTTCCTATTGTTGTATCTGAAATCAAATTCAGCAAGGTATCTGTGTAAGTGTTCTTTGGAAACATGATGATACACACCGTTGATACCCCTTTTAAATATACTAAAAAATCCCTCAACGGTGTTAGTATAAACATTTCCGCGAACGTATTCATAGTGGCTATGTATTACCGTTTTATGAGAAGCAAAATCTTTTCCAATGTCTTTATACAAATGCAATTCATCGGTCATTAAGTTAGCCGTTGGATGAATGTTCTTTGTTAAGACTTCTCGCAAGTTTGTAGCGGAAACAGTAGGAACAACGAAAGAACGGACTTTACCGTCACGCTGAACCAAAGAAACAACCGGGACTTTATTTTCTAATCCTGTAGCATTTCCCATTCTTCTACGTCGTCCGCCAACATAAGTCTCGTCAGCTTCTACCGTTCCTTTGAGTTTTCCGAAATGACCTTGCTCCATTGCATAGCGGACTCTGTGAGCCATGAACCACGCGGTCTTATAGGTTATACCTAATTGCCTATGCAGTTGATGTGCAGACATCCCTTTTTTAGAGGAACATAAAAGAGTAATCGCTTGTAACCATTGAGAAAGCGGAATGTGAGAATCTTCAAAGATAGTCCCAACTGTTACCGTGAATTGATTGCTTGTTTTATTCTTTCTGCAATCCTTACAACGGTATAAACCTTTACGGATTTTCTTTTCAGGATTAGCTTCTACCTTCACAACTTCGGTACTGCCACAACGCGGGCAACATACATCGTCAGCCCAACGAATGCTTTCTAAAAGCTCTCTGGCTTGATCTTCTTTCCCAAAGTCTTTTGCAAGTCCTTTTAGGGTAAGAACCTTTTCGTCTGTTGTTTTCTTCTTCATGGCATTATTCCTTTTTTAACTCACTTCAATATACAATTTTTCGAGTGGTTTGTCAAGTATATAATTGCCAATAATTTCTCTTGCATAAATATTCATTGTCTTGTATATTTATGCATATGAAAAAAAATATTTCTATCATTGGCGCATCAGGATATTCGGGGGCTGAGCTGCTTGGAATTCTGTTACGCCATCCAAACGTCAATGTCACAAAAGTTTTTGCGCATTCTTCTGCAGGTAAGAGAGTTGATGAACTCTATCCCAAATTCAGAGCCACCTATATCGGGAAATTACCCTATGAAGAATATTCAATCGAGAAAGTTCTCAACGACGATCTTATCTTTATAGCTCTCCCTTCCGGCGAAGCGATGAATTACGTTCCAGCTTTGGTTGATGCAGGTAAAAAAGTAATTGATCTTGGCGGGGATTTTCGATTACAAGATACTTCTCTCTATCAAAAATATTATAAACACGAACATAAAGCTGGCTCTTATTTACCCAAAGCTGTGTATGGACTGCCTGAATGGAATAAAGAAAAAATTTCGTCTGCCCAGCTGATTGCAAACCCGGGGTGTTACGTTACCAGCGCTTTGCTTCCTCTTCTTCCTCTTGTTAAAGAAAACATAATCCATGCAACAGGCATCACCATCAGCTCGCTCTCTGGGGTGTCGGGAGCAGGAAGAAGTTCTTCCATTGATCTATCATTTTCCGAAGCAAATGAATCAGTAAAAGCATACAAGGTCGGTGTACATCAGCATACACCCGAGATCGAAACTCTTCTCTCATTATTTGGGAAAAAACAAGCGGTGGTAACATTTGTCCCGCATCTTATACCAATTATTCGCGGAATTTATTCATCGATTTATGTGACACCAAATGGAAACTTGACGCACGAACAGATCGAGTCTGTTTATAAAAAATATTATTCTGATGCACCGTTTGTTCGATTGATTGGTAATGCTGTTCCGGAAATTAAGCATGTACAATATTCCAATTACATCGACATCGGTTGGAAACTCTACGAACGTAATAATCAACTCATTGTCTTTTCAGTAATTGATAATTTGGTAAAAGGCGCAGCCGGACAAGCGGTACAAAATATGAATCTCATTTTTGGACTAAACGAAACAGAAGGTCTCTTATAAGATGAAACATTTAAAAATAAAAACTGTGTTTGGAGGAGTGTGCGCTCCCCAGGGATTTATTGCTTCTGGAGTACGCGCCGGAATCAAAAAATCAAAAAAAGATATTGCTTTGATCTATTCTGAGGTGCCGGCATTTGCGACAGGTGTATTCACCAAAAGCGCCACTGTTGCCGCATGTGTCACACTCAATCAAAAGCAACTCAAGCGATCAAAAACCGCGCGTGGAATTCTTATTAACAGCGGTAATGCAAACGCATGCACCGGTGAACGCGGCATGATGAATGCAAAACAATCCGTTTCAACTACAGCATCGGCCTTGAGCATCAAAGAATCTCAAGTTCTTGTCGCTTCAACCGGTGTGATCGGACAGTTCCTTCCTATGGATAAAATGACACATGGAATTTATGACGCGGCAAAGATTTTGAGTAAAGATGGAAATGATGACGCTGCTGAAGGAATTTGCACGACCGATACGTTTCCAAAAGAATTTGCCGTTGAATTTGAAATCGGAGGTGTTCCGGTAAGAATCGGCGGAATTGCCAAAGGTTCCGGAATGATTGCACCTAACATGGCAACGATGCTTGCTTTTATTACTACGGATGCAAAAATATCGTACTCCCTGCTGCGAAAATCATTCAAACAAGCGGTCGATAAATCGTTCAATCGAATTACTGTCGACGGCGACACCAGTACGAACGACATGGCGCTTATTCTTGCCAATGGAAAAGCTGAGAATAAAGATATTAAAGAAGGAACATCGGAATATAAACTCTTCTATTCAGCGTTGGAGCATGTATTGATTGTCCTTTCGAAGTTGATTGTGAAAGACGGCGAAGGTGCAACGAAATTTGTCGAGATCACCGTTACCGGCGCAAAAAGCACGGCTGATGCGGAAGTCGCATGCCGCACAATTTGCAACTCTCCTCTTGTGAAGACGGCAATTCATGGTGAGGATGCAAACTGGGGAAGAATTCTTGCCGCCGTCGGACGTTCGGGAATAAAATTCAATCCCGCTATCACAGAAATATTTTTTGATGAATTGAAAATCCTTGGAAAAAATTACGATATAAGTTTTTCAGAAGAAAAGGCAAAAACAATTTTGGAGAAAAAAGAAGTAACCATCACGGTTGATCTGAATAACGGAAAACATTCAGCGACATTTTGGACGTGCGATCTTTCGGCAGAATATGTCAGAATTAATGCATCCTATAGATCATAAAATTTATGGCACAAGCAAAAGAAGAAATATTGATTGAAGCTCTTCCCTACATTCAAAAGTACGAGGGAAAAACATTTGTCGTAAAATATGGCGGTGCGGCTCAAACTGAAACGGAATTGAAACGTCAATTTGCAAAAGATGTTACCATTCTCAAAAAGATCGGCATCAACATCGTGATTGTGCATGGCGGCGGAAAAGAAATTACCGATGTCGCCTACAAACTTGGAATTGAGACACAATTTGTGAACGGACACCGATTCACCGATCAGAAAATGGTTGATGTTGTCCAAATGGTGCTCGCCGGAAAGATCAACAAAGAAATCGTCAATTTAATAAACTTGAACGATGGAGAATCGGTTGGCATCAGCGGTGTTGACAATACACTCCTCACTGCTGAAAAATATTTCGAAGATGGTGAAGATATCGGATTGGTCGGCAAAATCGTTACCGTGAATATTCCGTTCCTCCAGATGTTACTCACCAACAAATTGATGCCGGTGATTGCTCCATTCGGTGTGGGAGTTGACGGCACGATTTATAATGTCAATGCAGATCTTGCGGCTGCCGCTGTTGCGTCGGCATTGAAAGCGGAAAAGCTTGTTTATTTGAGCGACGTCGAAGGTGTGATCGCAAACAAACAACTCGTTTCCACGTTGACCGAACAATATGCACGCGAATTATTCAGTGATGGCATCATCAGCGGCGGAATGATCCCGAAAATTAAATCCGCTTTTTCAACACTTCATTCCGGTGTAA
The DNA here is from genome assembly GCA_037443785.1 of Ignavibacteriales bacterium. Classification (GTDB taxonomy): domain Bacteria; phylum Bacteroidota; class Ignavibacteria; order UBA10030; family UBA8401; genus JAQUOA01. Next base: position 61,069 of record JBBINR010000013.1, read on the forward strand.
AAAAAGTTCATATGATTGACGGGCGAAAAAAACATTCGCTGCTGCTTGAAATTTTTACTGATGAAGGAATTGGAACGGAATTAGTCCTTTAATGAAAAGTCAACTATGAAAAAAGATTTCCTCTCAATCGCAGATTTATCAAAGGAAGAAGTTTTTGAGCTTCTTGACCTGGCTGATTCTTTGAAAATAAAGAAAGAATTGAAGCCGCTGGCAGGAAAAACAGTCGCAACAATTTTCCAAAAACCTTCTTTGCGAACACGTGTTTCATTTGAAGTCGGTATTATTCAGTTAGGCGGACATGCCATTTTTCTGACAGATGATGGCGTAGGACTCGGCAAACGTGAGTCTGCGTTAGATGTTGCGCATGTTCTTTCGCGATTCAACGACGGAATTGTTGCGCGCGTATTCGATCATCAATTATTGCTCGACCTTGCGAAGCATGCAACCGTTCCGGTCATCAACGCCCTTTCCGATCTCTCGCACCCGTGTCAAATTCTTGCCGATCTTTACACGATACGGCAGCACAAAAAATTGCGTGATCATGTCAAAATCGCGTACGTCGGAGATGGAAACAACATCGTCAATTCGTGGCTTGAGCTGTCCTCAATCATTCCGCTTCATTTGACTTTGGCGATTCCGCACGGGTATGAACCGGACAAAACGATTTATGATAAGGCACAGAATTCCCGTGTCAGTAAGATCGAAATAATTCGTGACCCCAAAAATGCCGTGAATAAAGCCGATGTTGTCTATACCGACACATGGACGAGCATGGGGCAGGAAAGTGAAAGAACGAAACGTATTTACGACTTCTGGGAATATCAAGTGAATACACCGTTGACCCGCCATGCAAAGGAGGATGTCCTTGTAATGCACTGTCTTCCTGCACACCGCGGCGAAGAAATTACGAGCGAAGCCCTGGACGGAAAACAATCCGTTGTAAATGATCAAGCGGAAAATCGTCTTCATATCCAAAAAGCGATCATGGCAAAGTTGATAGGAATAGTATGATGAATAAACCACAACGTCTTTTCGTCATCAAAGAGATCATACAATCTCAACCGGTCGCGAACCAGGAGGAGCTTGCCGGTCTCTTAAAGAAAAGAGGTTTTGAAGTTACGCAGGCGACATTATCTCGTGATCTTGCCGAACTTGGAGTGGCACGCATTCACACCCCTGACGGTGTCCGTTATTCCTTAACTCCGGTTTCAGAAGAACAAAAAGTCACTCCCCTCGTACTCAGAGAAGTAACCAGCATCGATCACAACGAAGTGATGGTTGTTATTAAAACGCTTCCGGGACGAGCATCCGGGGTGGCTTCGTATCTCGACTCACTGAAAAATCCACAAATCATCGGCACCGTTGCCGGTGATGACACTGTGTTTATTACACCATCTTCCGTAAAGAAAATTGTTCCATTAGAAAAATTAATTAAAGAACTTTTATTGACTCAGTAAATAACCATCCAAAGAAAAGAGGCACTCGTGAAAAAACAAAAAATAGCAGTTGCATATTCAGGCGGACTTGATACTTCCGTCATCGTAAAATGGCTTCAAGAAAAATATGATGCCGACGTCATCACGGTAACAGGAAATCTCGGACAGAAAAAAGAATTGGTCGGCGTTCCGGAAAAGGCGTACAAATCCGGTGCAAAAAAAGTCTTCATGCAAAATCTTGAAAAAGAATTTGTTTATGATTACATCTTCCCCGCTTTAAAAGCAGGCGCATTGTACGAACACAGTTATCCGATGGCAACATCGATCGGACGTCCACTGCTTGCCAAAGCACTTGTTGAAGTTGCAAAAAGAGAAAAATGTACCGCTGTTGCCCATGGCTGCACAGGAAAAGGCAACGATCAGGTTCGTTTTGAAGTTTCGGTTATGGCACTCGCACCCGAATTAAAAGTTATCGCTCCATTGCGTGAGTGGGAATTCAAATCTCGCGAAGAAGAAATGGAATACTGCCATAAGCATGGTATTCCCGTTGCAGCGACAAAGAAAAGTCCGTATTCAATCGATGAAAATATCTGGGGAACAAGTATTGAGTGCGGGATTCTCGAGGATCCTATGGAGGTTGCACCGGAAGATGCATACACACGCACCGTCTCTCCAGAAAATGCTCCAAATAAACCAACCTACGTAACAATCGAGTTCAAACAAGGAGTACCGGTTGGATTAAACGGAAAAAAAATGGACGGCGTTTCTCTTATTCATAAATTAAATGAGATTGCCGGTGCAAACGGTGTCGGGCGTCTCGACCTCGTTGAAAATCGCCTCGTTGGAATTAAATCGCGCGAAGTGTACGAAGCGCCAGCTGCCGTAACACTTCACTTTGCCCATCGTGAATTAGAACGCTTAACTCTCGACAAAGAAGTGATGCATTACAAAGCAAAACTTTCCAACGATTATGCCGATATCATTTACAGCGGAACATGGTTCTCCCCTATTCGGAAAGCACTCGATGCATTTATTAATGAAACACAAAAAAATGTCACGGGAATTGTAAAAGTAAAACTGTATAAAGGCAATGTTGAAATTGCCGGACGGACTTCGCCGTTTTCACTGTATGATATGAAATTAGCTACATACACTGTTGCGGATACATATGACCACACAGCAGCAGAAGGCTTCATTAAAATTTACGGCTTGCCGTTAAAGACATACAATCAGGTGAACAAAGAAAAATTTGCAAAAGTAAAGAAAGCATTAAGAAGAAAGAAATAATAGGTTTAAGGAGAAGTAAAAAAAACCCGCTTACAGAGCGGGTTTTTTATTTTACAAAATACTCTAAACGCGAACCAAAATAAATTTCGATTCACTCTCTTGAATTTAAGACATAATTGTATTATTTAATGGTGAAATTTCCTTCACCATCAGGGGGTGGTCATGTTTCGTAATCTCAGCATTTCTGTAAAGCTCTTCATTACATTCGTTCCAATCTTTATACTTGGAATCGTTCTCAGCGTTTACTTGAACAATCAAAATCAGGAACGCCAAATGCAGGATCAAGCACTCGAATCTGCAAGTCAAAAGGCTCACATCGTGCGAGAATCACTTGTCAACATGATGGTCGAAAGTCAAATGGTCAACGATGCCTATCTCGAAAAAATCAAACAGGTTGCAAATCTCAACGAACTCTACATAAGGATTGATACGACGCGGCTTCATCTCGCGGAAGATTATATGGATGCACAACGATCCATCCGTTTGGGAGATCGGATGCGCCATGCACAACGAAAAGATGACTACGATAATTCGTACGGCAATGAAGTCCTTTTGACCGGACAGCAAAAATGGATCAGGGTCGGCGATAACTTCCGTGCAATGATTCCCTTTAAAGCCGAAAAAAAATGCCAGCGCTGCCATGACGTTCAAATCGGAGATGTGCTTGGCGTTGCCCACATTGAATTTCCTTTAACAAAAATTATTGAAACGAACCGGCAAAACTCTTTGCATGCGGCAGAAATTTCAGGCGGTGTTGCATTAATGGTCATTATCATTGGTTTTATTTTTTTTCGGTCACTTGTTCAAACTCCTTTAAAGAAGCTGGAAACTGCCGCAAAAGAAATCGGCAAAGGGAACATGACGGACGATCTAAAACTTCGCACATCCAATGATGAAGTCGGAAAGCTCGCACAGTCCTTTGTACAAATGCGAACCGCATTAAAGCAAAGTCAGGATTCGATGCGGATTTCCACTGTCGGACAAATTGCCGCATCATTGGTTCAAGATTTCAGAGCACCGATCAAAAAAATTGAAACAGCAATCGACGAATTGAAGAACCCGCACCTTGAAGAACCAAAGAAAAATGAACTTCTCGCAGACGCAAAAGAAGGGGCAAATCTTGTCAACGAAATGACGCAGGATCTTCTTGATTTTACATCCGGCGATATGAAAGTTGAAAAGAAATTGTCAAGCGTTGGTAAATTGCTTCGGACGGTAACCTCAATCGTAAAACCCGATCTCGACAAACAAAATATCACACTGAATATCGTCACACTGTACGATGGCACCGCAGTTTTTGATGCTGATCGAACTGCTCGCGCGCTTGATAATATAATAACGTACGCAGCAAATTATATCCCCACCGGAGGATCAATTAAATTAGAGTCAGATTCAATGGATAAAAATCTTCTTATACGAATCATTGATAACGGAAGCGGGATTCCGAAACAATTCCAAGAAAAAATTTTCGAACCATTTGTCAAAATTGTCCGCGGAGAAGGCGTTGGTCTTGACCTTGCATTGGCAAAACAAATCATCGAACGGCAAGGGGGGAAAATTATTTTAGAATCGGAAGAACATAAAGGAACAACGTATACCATTTCTCTTCCGCTGTAATCACTTATTCTTTCTTATAACAAAGGGGAGCAATTTTGGCTCCCCTTTTTCATTTTACTGCATCTCACTATTATCGGTAACATTCTTCAATCCAAAATTGTTATACAATGCAGACAGTTTTCACGTCTATGAATACCTTGAAACTGGCGAGCAAAACATCTACATTTTAGGAAAAAGGACATTTAATGGAAAATATTAACATACTCACTGCGTTTGTTTTTGGTCTTCTTTCTTTCGTTTCACCGTGCGTTTTGCCAATTATTCCGGGCTACATCTCTTTTATTTCCGGACATACACTCGATGATTTAACAGGAAACAATCGATCTGCAGCACGAGCAGTTTTCATCAATTCTCTCGTCTTCATCCTTGGCTTTACTCTCGTCTTTGTTTTAATGGGCGCCGCTGCAACATCAATCGGAAAACTTTTGAATGACAATTTGAATCTGATCAGCAAAGTTGCCGGAGCAATAATAATTATTTTCGGGCTTCACATGATTGGGATTTTTAAGATAGGCTTTCTCAATTATGAAAAAAGATTCCATCTTCAAGAGAAAAAACTCGGAATATTGGGCTCTTTTACAGTTGGCGCGGCTTTTGCATTTGGATGGACACCGTGTATAGGTCCAGTGCTTGCTGGAATCTTGGCAATTGCAAGTCAACAAGAGACGATTTGGCAGGGAATTCTTTTATTGTTCGTCTATTCATTGGGATTAGGAATCCCATTTTTATTGACGGCAATAAGTATCAATAAATTTTTCAACGTCTTCAATCGAATCAAAAGACATTTTCATACAATCGAAGTCGTTGGTGGTATGATGCTGGTCGGAGTTGGAATTTTAATGATGACAAATTATTTAACCATCATTGCAAGTTATCTTTCTCGGTGGCTTCCATTTTTGTCAACAATCGGCTGAGCATCTTTCATAAGGAATAAGTTGTAGTCATTATTTCTATCAAACATTAATTCCGTTTCACTCGGAATAAACATTAAAAGAGGTTCAATACAATGGGAAGAGAAACTCGAGTCCTGGAAGAAGTAACAATCCGCTTTGCCGGAGATTCAGGCGACGGCATGCAGTTGACGGGCGGACAATTCACGAATACATCGGCAGCAATGGGTAACGATCTCAGCACATTACCGGATTATCCTGCGGAAATTCGCGCACCGAAAGATACGACATACGGCGTCAGCGGATTTCAAATTCATTTTGGTTCAACAGAAATCAATACGCCGGGCGATCACTGCGATGTGCTTGTTGCAATGAATGCCGCTTCGCTCAAAGTAAATTTGCGCAGTTTAACGGATGGCGGAATCATTATTGTCAATACAGATGGTTTTGCAGATAAGAATTTAAAACTCGCCGGTTACACACAGAGTCCGTTGGCCGATGATTCATTGTCGAAGTATCAAGTCTTTCAAGTTGACATTACGAAGCTGACAAATCTTGCTCTGCAAGATATGAATCTAACGCAAAAAGTTGTCGACAAGACAAAAAACTTTTTTGCACTCGGAATGATGTACTGGATGTTCAACAGAACTCTCGATAACACGACCAACTGGTTAATGGACAAATTCAAAACCAAGCCGGAAATGATTGAAGCCAATACGCGCGTGATGAAAGCCGGTTGGAATTTTGCCGAGACAACAGATATTTTTGCAGTAAAGTACGATGTAAAACCTGCGCCGTTGAAACCCGGCAAGTATCGAAACATCAGCGGAAACCAGGCAGCAGCGCTCGGAATGGTTGCAGCATCGGAAAAATCAAATCTTCCGCTCTTCTTGGGTTCGTATCCGATCACACCGGCAAGCGACATCTTGCACGAGCTTTCATACTTCAAAAATTTCGGAGTCAAAACATTTCAAGCTGAAGACGAGATCGCTGGAATTACAAGTGCGATCGGTGCAGCATTCGGCGGCTCACTTGCACTCACTACTACTAGCGGACCCGGTGTCGCATTAAAAACCGAAGCGATTGGTCTCGCAATTATGGTTGAACTTCCGCTTGTCATCATTAACGTGCAGCGCGGCGGACCAAGCACAGGACTTCCGACAAAAACTGAGCAAGCTGATCTGTTGCAAGCAGTGTACGGAAGAAATGGCGAAGCTCCACTTCCAGTTATTGCTGCATCAACACCAAGCGATTGTTTTGATACAGTGTTCGAAGCATCGCGCATTGCTTTAAAATATATGACGCCGGTGATGGTATTGACAGACGGATACATTGCAAACGGTTCTGAGCCATGGCTGATTCCTGAGGCAAACAAGCTTCCCGATATTTCCGTTAAGTTCAGAAAAGATCCAAACAACTATCTTCCCTATCTTCGCGATGATGTGACCTTGTCGCGAGAGTGGGCAATTCCGGGAACGCCTGGCCTCGAGCATCGAATAGGCGGCTTGGAAAAACAAGATGGTTCAGGAAATATTAATTATGAACCTGAGAATCATGACAAGATGGTAAAGTTGCGTGCAGAAAAAGTTGAACGCATTGCCAATGATATTCCGCTTGCAAAAGTTGAAGGGGATGAAAAAGGCGATCTTCTTGTTGTTGGCTGGGGCGGCACATACGGAACGATTAAAACGGCGGTCGAAAAGGCACGGAAGCAAGGAAAATCCGTTTCTCATCTTCATTTGAAACATATTTTTCCGATGCCAAAAAATGTTGGAGAAATTCTCTACAACTTCAAAACTGTTTTGGTTCCCGAAATTAATTTAGGACAATTGATTAAAATTCTTCGTTCAAAATTCCTTGTGCCTGCAATTGGATTAAATAAAATTCAAGGATTGCCCTTCCGCTCAATTGAAATTGAAGAGAAGATCGATGAAATCTTAGGAGGAAAAAAATAATGAATTCGTTAATTGAAGAAGTGGTAAACCCTGCTCAAACCGCATCGGTGAAATATACCGCAAAAGATTTTTCATCGGATCAAGATGTGCGATGGTGTCCGGGCTGCGGTGACTATTCGATTCTTGCACAAGTTCAACGTGTTATGCCGGACTTAAACATTCCAAAAGAAAAAATTGTATTCATCTCCGGTATCGGCTGTTCGAGTCGCTTCCCGTATTACATGAGCACGTATGGATTTCACAGTATTCACGGACGCGCGACGGCAATTGCATCTGGATTAAAGATTGCAAGGCCTGAACTTTCAGTATGGGTAGCAACCGGTGACGGTGACGGGCTTTCAATCGGCGGCAATCATATGATTCATGTGCTTCGCCGAAATGTTGACATCAATATTCTGATGTTCAATAACCAAATTTATGGTTTAACAAAGGGACAATATTCACCGACCTCAGAGATGGGAAAGATTACAAAATCGACACCATTCGGTTCGGTTGATATGCCGTTCAACCCCGCATCGTTAGCACTTGGTGCAGGCGGAACATTTGTCGCTCGCTCATTAGATCGCGATCCGAAACATTTACAAACCGTCATCCGACGCGCTGCTGAACATAAAGGCACGTCATTTGTTGAAGTGTATCAAAATTGCAATGTGTTCAATGATGGCGCATTTTTCCAATTCACCGAAAAAGAGACGAAGCCGGATAACGTCGTATTTCTGGAACATGGAAAACCTCTCGTGTTCGGCAAAGACAATGACAAAGGGATTAAGCTCGACGGCTTCTCGCCTGTTGTCGTTTCGTTGAAAGACGGCGCCCATTCAATGAACGATCTTCTTGTTCACAACGAAAAAGATTCGACACTCGCATTCATTTTGGCGAACATGACATATCAGCCGGAATTACCGAGACCGGTCGGAATTTTTCTTGCCAGCGACCGACCGCGATATGAAGTTGAAATCGAAAAACAAATCGATTCTGCGATTTCAAAACGTGGACGCGGACAATTGGAAAAATTGTTGAATAGCGGAGATACCTGGGTAATACAGTAACATTTCCACATTTTGTGTAAACATAAAGGCGTGGTTTCTTTTTGAAGCCACGCCTTTTTTTGTTATTTTCTGTTATGATTAATTACATCGAAAAATTCAAAGAGACGATTAATTCCAAACACAATTTTGTCATCACAACACACGTTAATCCCGATGGTGATGCGATTGGCAGCGAGACTGCACTCGCTCGTTTTCTTGCAGACATTGGTAAGAACGTCACAATTATCAATCAAAGCATAACTCCCGATCATCTTCAGTTCTTAGCAGAAATATTTCCTGTTCATACATATGATTCACATTTGAACAAAAAGATTACCGGATGTGACTGCTTTATTGTTGTCGATACAAATTCACCGAAACGGTTCAATGCGTTCGCCGACGTAGTTCACAATAGCCCTTCTTACAAAGTATGTATCGATCATCATCTTGAACAAGAACCGTTTGCCGATCTTTATATCATTGATACAGATGTTCCGGCGACGTGTGAATTGTTATATAAAATTTTCCGCACCATCGATCCACATTCTATTACGAAACCAATTGCCGACGCATTATATGCAGGGATTATGACCGACACGGCGTCATTCAGGTTTCCAAAAACCGATTCAGAAACACACCAGATTGTTGCCGAACTTATCGCAAAAGGAGTTAATCCATACTCAATCTATCAACAGGTTTTTGAGAATGGCGCACTCAATAAACTCTGGCTTCTCGGACGAGCACTTGAATCAATTCAACTTCATTATGACGGACAAGTTGCAGCAATGCTTCTTCCCCGTTCGGTGTTTGAAGAGACCCAAACAACTGAGGCTGATGTGGATAATTTTACGAGTTATGTACTTTCAGTAAAAAATGTGAAGATCGGTTTAGTGTTTGTAGAATTATCCGATGGAATTAAAGTGAGTTTTCGATCGAAAGGAAATATCCCTGTCAACGAATTGGCAAAACAATTTAACGGCGGCGGGCACAAAAATGCTTCTGGAGCAAGATTAAAAAATGTTTCCATGCTTGATGCCATTTCAAGAGTTTTAAAAGCAGCACAACCATATATCCAACCAAAGGAACTGTAATGAACGTAACATCGCGTGTCGCTTCCCTTTCATCGTTATCAACTGATCTTATCGCATTTTATGTTTTTCAAGATGAGAAATTATTCAAATCAACGATTTCGAATTCAGGAATCAAAGCTGTAAAAGATTTTTCAGGAAAAGAAGGTGAATCCGTTCTTTTGTACTCAGAAAAGAGCAATTCATCACGATATTATTTCGTCGGACTCGGAGAATCGAAAAAATTCACATTTGAAAAATTACGACGAGCATCAGCTTCGATTGCCAAAAAAGGCAAGTCGCTAAAGATTGGCTCGATAGCAATCCAGTACCCCGATCTTGAAAATATTTTATCTGCCTCAACAAGTGATATCGCAGTAGCGATCACCGAAGGATGTCTGCTTTCTGTTTATCAATTCGACAAATATTTCACGACGAAAAAAGAAAAGAATACCGTAAAATCAGTTTCTCTTTTTTTATCTGACAAAAGAATATTAAAAGAAGTTCAATCGGGAATTGAACGAGGAATTGCTTTATCGGATGGAACAATTCACGCCCGCGATCTCACGAACGCACCAAGCAATGAAATTTATCCTGCAACGTTAGCAAAAGATGCACAACAACTTGCACGGAAATTGAAATTTTCCGCAACGGTATTTGATAAAAAGAAAATTCAATCATTGGGAATGGGTGGAATTATCGGCGTCAGCAAAGGAAGTGCGTACGATCCGCGATTGATTGTTCTTGAATACGGAAAGCAATTTAAAAAATTTGGAACTGTGGCACTCGTCGGGAAAGGTGTTACGTTCGATACTGGTGGCATTTCGATAAAGCCGTCTGCGGGAATGGCGGAAATGAAAATGGATATGGGAGGCGCGGCGGCAGTCATTGGCGCTTTCCATTCGATAGCTTCAATGAAATTACGTCGGCACGTCGTCGGAATTATCCCAAGCGTTGAAAATATGCCAAGCGGCTCTGCAATAAAACCAGGAGATGTCATTCGCCACTTCAACGGAAAAACTTCGGAAGTTGATAACACCGACGCTGAAGGACGCCTTATTCTTGCGGATGCGCTTTCTTACGCATCAAAATTCAATCCTGATGTTGTCATTGACCTTGCAACACTTACCGGTGCTTGCGTGGTTGCACTCGGCCATCATGCAACAGGAATGATGGGCAACGATCAAGCAACAATGGACTCTCTGAAACTTGCCGGAGAAAAAACATACGAGCGCGTGTGGCAGCTTCCTCTTTTTGAAGAGTATGAAAAACAAATTAAAAGCGACATCGCCGATGTAAAGAATGTCGGCGGACGATGGGCCGGAGCGATCACTGCAGGATTATTCCTGAAAAATTTTATCGGTGATTACAAATGGGTTCACCTTGATATTGCCGGGACGGCAATTCTTGAAGAAAATCAGGATTATGCTCCTCGTGGAGGTTCGGGTGTTGGCGCGCGCCTATTGACTAATTTTTTAGAGAACTGGAAGAAATAATCTACAAATACTTCGCGCCTTTGCGGGAGAGAGCCTAAATGCATTACTCAAAATTTGAATCCGAATTACTAATTCGTCCAGACGATATTGATATGAACAATCATGTTCATAATTCAAAATATTTTGATTATGTCCTTGCAGCGCGGTATGATCAAATGGAACGATGTTACGGAATGTCAATGGAGGAATTTATCAAACGTGGATTCGGTTGGGTCGTCAGCGCTTGCACAATGCACTTTAAACGTCCAATGAAACTTGGAGATATCGCAATTGTAAAAACTCAGATCCATGACGTACGAACTAATGGCGTAAACGTATTGTTTGAAATACTAAGAAAAGAAACAGGAAAAATCTGCGTCGACGGAATGTTTGAGTATACAATGATTGACCTTGCCTCGCAACGCGCTGGAAAAATTCCTGATGATGTTATAAAAAAATACAGTATTTAGCTATGTATAAGGAGGATCCACCATGAATAAACATCTTTTCATGATTGTGCTGTTCGCGCTAACTTCCCTTTCACTCGCTGCTACACCTGATAAAATCGAGAACTTTTCTTTAAATGATTTCAATGGCAAGAAAGTATCCCTTTCAGATTTCAAAGAATCAAAAGCAATTGTGTTAATGTTTATTGCAACTCAGTGTCCTGTTTCGAATGCATATAACGAACGGTACGTTAAATTATACGCGGATTATAACGATAAAAGGATTTCATTTGTGGCAATTAATTCCAACAAAGCAGAATCTGTTGACGAAATTAAATCTCATGCCGTTGAACACGGTTTTCAATTCCCAATTTTAAAAGATGTCGATAATATTATTGCCGATAAACTTGATGCAGAGCGGACACCAGAAATCTTTGTCATTAATCCGTCAACAATGCAGGTTTTGTATCATGGAAGAATCGATGATTCACCCCGGGAATCAAAAATTACATCACGGAATTTGCGACGGGCACTCGATGAAATTTTGGATGGAAAAGATGTTTCGGTAAAAGAAACAAAAGCTTTTGGATGCACGATTAAACGGATAAATTAATGCGTTCATATATTTTTATCTCCCTTTTGTGCTCCACTCTGATGGCTCAAGAAAGCAAACTTAGTGTTCTGCCAATCAAACAGGAACAACTGGAAGAAATTATTTCTCACCGAAATGGAAACGTTCTTTTTCTCAACGTGTGGGCAACATGGTGCACGCCGTGCGTTGAAGAATTTCCTGATATCGTAAAACTTGCAGATGAATATCAGAGAAAAAACACCGCAGTTGAATTTATTGCCGTGAGCGCTGATTATCCTGATGAAATCGATTCTCTCATTCTTCCATTTCTCAAAAAATTTCCTAACATCTCCTTCAAAGTCTTTGTCGCCGATTTTAATTCGATGGATGAATTTATTTCTTCTATCGATCAAGAATGGACTGGAGCAGTACCGGCAACCTTTCTTTTTTCTTCTGAGGGAAAAAGAACGAACTTGATGATTGGTCAGCATTCATATGATCAATTCAAAACTGAGATAGAAAAAATTTTACATTCCTCTAAATAATGATAACGTTCCTTCCTCTTGGCGGTGCAAATGATATCGGTGCGTCGTGTTATTACCTGAACATTGAAGGCACAGGGATTATTCTTGATTGCGGCACACACCCACGCAAAAAAGGAGCCGATTCTCTCCCTCAATTCAATCTTATTAAAGATGATAATGTCGATGTCGCGTTAATATCACACGCCCATCAGGATCACATTGAAAGCCTTCCCTATCTTGTCCAACATCATCCGTATATCAGAATTGTTACGACACCGCAAACTCGAGCAATTGCAGAACTAACACTTCATAATTCTGTCAACATCATTCGCGAACAGTTACAAGATGAAACACGAATTCGCCCCTATACTCACGATGAAGTTGATTTGCTCATTCAAAGTATAGAATGGCAGTCATACAATGAAGTATTTGAAATAAAGGGATATCGACATAATAGCGACCAATCAATTTATGCTTCATTTCACGATGCCGGTCACATTCTCGGTTCGAGTGGAACGCTGATTCGTCACAACGGACGATCGATATTTTACACGGGAGATATTAATCTTGGCCAACAAACTATTTTCCCCGGTGCACATCTTCCACAAGAAAAAATTGACGTTTTGATTTTGGAATCGACGCACGGTGCAACTCCAGAGGTGCAGCTTCCGTCTAAAGAATCAGAGCAACTTCGGTTCGCCAAAAAAGCGAATCGTATTTTAGGTGAGGGCGGTTCTATTCTTATACCCGTTTTTGCGCTGGGGAAAACGCAGGAAATGCTAGCAATGATCTGGAAGTTGATGGAACAAGGTACTTTGGCAAAGCATGAAATCTATACGGGGGGCATTGGAAAAAAAATTTCGATTGTGTACGACAAAAATAGATTTGTTGTTCCATATAATGATCTGGGACTGATTCTTGGAGATATTCCACAAAATGATCTTTATGACGTTGAACAAATTGACGATATTCTCCGCCGCCCTTCAATTGTCCTGGCAGGTTCCGGAATGATTATAGAAAACACAATGTCATTTAAACTTGCAAAACGCTGGCTTTCTCACAGCAAATCTGCAATTTTCCCTGTTGGATATATGGACCAGGAAACTCCCGGATACAGAATTCGACAAGCTTCAAAAGGTGATTTGATTCAATTGACTGACGCTTCAGAACCTCAAAATGTCCGATGCGATATCGACCAATTCAGATTTTCCGCTCACAGTGGACGCGACGGACTTCTTCGCATTGTCGAACAACTTCGACCGTCGACTATAATTTTAGTGCATGGAGAACATTCATCAATAGATTGGATGGGATATTCTATTCTCAATAAATTTCCTAAAACGAAAGTGTACGCCGCGGAAATTGGGAAACAATTAAAATTATCCGAATGAAGATTCAGCCATATTATTCTTTCTCCATTTTTTTGTATCTTTCACTAACGAAAGAACCTCAGATTATACTGAGAGAGGTTGAGAAACTTATGCATAAAAAATTTCCTTTAGTTATTTTCCTTTTTGTTGGCTTGATTGCGAATGCTCAGGAGCGTATTCAGCGGGAACGAACATTTGGTGAGCCTGTTTTTGTTGAAGCGCACACTCTCAATACGGAATCCGATTCGGTCAATGCCATTGTGCTTTTCAGGATACGAAAGGATACTTTTGTGTTCTCACGACAAAGTGAAAAAATGTCGTCAGATTTTTATGGCCACGGCAGCATCGTTGTAGAAATTCTTGATTCAATAGGAAATTCCGTCGCCAGAGATATTAAAGAACTAAACCTTGTTTCAAAAGACAATACGGCACAATTTCTTCGAAATCAATATGTTCAAACACTTTCATCATTTCATCTATTGCCCGGGAAATATGCCGCTTTGATTCAAATTGAAGATAAGGACTCTCAACGACAATTCCCCGACATTCGTAAGTCTATTCTAGTTGATCGGCGAAACAATATCAGTCGTTCGGACGCTATTCCGGTAAAAGTTCCGGTAAAGGAAAATCAGCTTGAATGTTATAATCTTGGAGGGGATGCTTTATTTTCAGAAAATTTCGGCCTTGCAATTTTATTCAACCACACTCTTAATGAAAGCAAGATCGTGTATTCATTGCAGCGAACCTCTACGGATGATTCGGAAGATGAAAACACAGAAATTATTTTTAAAGATACGACAGTGGATACGCAAATTTTTAATCATCACACCTTAACGTTTAGTGAAATCGATAATAGTATTGCCCTTTCATTAATTCCAAGCGATTCTTTTTCAGTGGCGATTGTGCCGATTCCTGGAACAAGATTGAAACAAGGACAATACGAAATTTCCATTCGGCTGCAGGATTCTTCACGCATAACGACTCAGTTTAAAACACGATGGCTTGATATGCCGTTAACGTTGACTGATCTCGATTTGGCAACCCTGCCGCTGCAATATATTATGACAGAAGATGAATACTTGGTACTGCGAAAGGGTAACCGGACAGACCGAATTGCAAAGTTTGATGAGTTCTGGAATAAGAAAGATCCGACACAAGGAACCGCCTTCAACGAAATGCTTGCAGAATTTTACAAACGAACAGATATTGCAACGGTTTCATTTCGTACATTAAAGGAGCAAAATGGAACGATGACTGACCGTGGAAAGATTTTTATCTTGTATGGCAAACCTACGACGACGGATAGAGTTCTAAAGCCGGGCGAGACACCGAAAGAAGTGTGGAAATATTCTACTTTAAATAAAACATTCATCTTTGAAGATCCCAGTAAGCAGGGAAATTATAAGTTAGTTGAAAGTAAATGAAACCAGTAATAGCGATCACTCTCGGAGATTTTAACGGCATCGGCCCCGAAGTTATTTTAAAAAGCATTATTTCACCGAGTATTAAAGGCTCATTCAGTCCAATTCTCGTTGGTTCGTTTGACATTTTTTCTTTTTATGCAAAAAAGTTTAAGATAAAGATTTCGTTAAAATCAATTACAGATTTTTCAACTCCACTCAAGGGAAATGAAATTCCCGTTATCACTGTCCATTCTGCCACATCAAAAAATATTTCACTTGGCTCTCTTGCACGGAATGCCGGAATGTGTGCCGGACTTTCAATTGAAAAAGCGGCATTGCTCTGTCTTCAGCATAAAGTTTCAGCCATGGTAACGGCGCCCGTTTCTAAAAAAGCGCTGCATCTCGCGGGATATAATTTCCCGGGACAAACCGAAATGCTGACAACCTTTACTCGGTCGGAACATGTCACGATGATGTTGATGAGTACGTCAATGCGCGTTGCACTTGCCACTGTCCACATACCGATAAAAAATGTTTCTAAGAATCTGACGACCCAAAACATTGTGGAACAGTTGATAACAGTTCAGGCTTCGTTGAAAAAAGATTTTGGCATCAACTCACCCTCAATCGCAGTGCTGGGATTAAATCCACACGCAGGTGAAAATGGAGAAATTGGGATTGAAGAAAAAGCAATTATTGTTCCTGCTATCGCAAAAGCAAAACAAAAGAAGATCAACGTTTCAGGTCCTTTTCCAGCTGACGGCTTTTTTGCACTATATGATCCAAAAAAATATGACGCGATATTGGCAATGTATCACGATCAAGGTTTGATTCCTTTAAAGATGACCGGGTTTGATGAAGGGGTTAATTTTTCAGCTGGTTTGAAAATTATTCGAACTTCACCAGATCATGGAACAGCATTTGATATTGCCGGAAAAGGAATCGCAAATCCCGGCAGTACGATTTCTGCAATTCAAACAGCAATAGCAATCGCAAAACGATGGAAGTAATATGATAGTTCAGCTTGATAATGTTCGAATTCGCCACGACCACCAAACGGTTCTTTCCGACGTCACTCTTGAAATTAATAACGGAGAATTTGTTTATCTCGTTGGTGAATCAGGAGCGGGAAAAAGCAGCCTGCTTCGGTTAGTGTATATGGATTTAAAGCCGGCTAATGGTGAAGTAACCGTAGGAGAATATTCGTCACGAACAATTACATCAAAGCAAATTCCTTATTTACGCAGAAAACTCGGTGTAATCTTTCAGGACTTCAAATTGCTTGAAGATAGAAATGTTTACGACAATGTCGCGTTTGCGCTTCATGTTACAAGCGTAAAATCTGATGAAATCAAAAAGCGTGTGTTGACTGTGTTGACGCGAGTTGGATTGGGACACAAGCGAAACGCAATGCCGCATCAATTATCAGGCGGCGAACAACAGCGCGTATGTATTGCTCGTGCATTGGTGAACGAACCATTCTTAATTCTGGCCGATGAACCGACAGGAAACCTCGATCCGGGGACTTCACTCGAAATTCTCAAATTGCTGTTGGAAATCAACATGAAAGGAACGGCAATGTTGATGACAACCCATAATTACGATCTTGTTCGGAAAGCACAAGGAAGAATTTTGCAGATTAAGGATGGATCAATACGGGAAGTGCAATTGAAGCAATAGCACATAATCCTTTTTAGCTTACTTGTTCTACTCTTTTTATTTCAGGAATATCTCTAAGGAGCTTGCGCTCAATACCCGCACGCAACGTCATGCGGGACATTGGACATGAGACACAGGCACCAGTCAGTTTCACTTCAACAAAACCATCGTCACGAACACGAACCAATTCTACGTCTCCCCCATCGATTTGCAGATAGGGACGAATAGAATTAAGTGCTTGTCGAACTTTTTCCGTTGTTGTCATTGTCATTCAATTAGCCAAGTGAAATTTCAATCGGTACAGATTGTGCAGAAAGGTTTTTAATACTAATCTGCGCGGCAAGATTACGGGCAATAGTGAAAAATATTTTTGCAGCATCTCCTTCCGGTTCTGCATCAACAATAGGACGTCCGGCATCGCCCCCTTTTCGTATCTTTGTATAGATTGGAATTTCTCCGAGAAAAGGGACTTTGAATTCATCCGAAACCCGCTTCCCACCGCCGTTATCAAAAATATCTTCACGCTCACCGCTCGCACTGACAAAGTAACTCATATTTTCAACGACACCGAAAATTGGAACATTGACTTTTTGAAACATCGCCATTCCCCTTCGCGCATCCGCCAGCGACATTTCCTGCGGCGTGGTTACAATAACAGATCCGCTCAACGGAATTTGCTGGACAAGCGTTAACT
Organism: Ignavibacteriales bacterium; assembly: GCA_037443785.1. Taxonomy (GTDB): domain Bacteria; phylum Bacteroidota; class Ignavibacteria; order UBA10030; family UBA8401; genus JAQUOA01. The sequence continues at coordinate 78,491 of JBBINR010000013.1, forward strand.
GAATATCGCCGGTTCCGGGAGGAAGATCAAATATGAGATAATCCAACTCACCCCAATCAACATCCGTAAGAAACTGCTTCACGGCACCGCTCGCCATTGGACCTCGCCAGATAATTGCCTGCGTCGAGTCAATCAAGAGGCCGATCGACATCACCTTCACATTGTATTTTTCAAGCGGCACTAATTTTTGATTGCGAAGCTGTGGTTTTTCATTGATGTTGAACATCAACGGAATACTCGGGCCATAAATATCACAATCGACCAAACCAACTTTAGCGCCTTCGCGAGCAAGAGCAACAGCTAAATTCGCCGCAACGGTCGATTTGCCAACGCCCCCTTTTCCGCTTGCCACTGCAATGGTATTCTTTACCCCGGTAAGAATCGGAGCTTGCGCCATCGATGATCGCTGTGTAACACTCGCCGTCATTGTTGCTGTAACATTTTTTATCTCTCGAAATGTTTTCTTGATAATCTGTTCCGCCTGCGCTTTCATATCATCTTTCACAGGACATGCCGGCGTTGTTAATTGGATCGTAAAAGAAACATCCGATCCATTGATTTTTATATCTTTCACAAAATTTAAAGTAACAATATCCCTGTTCAGATCGGGATCTTTTACTGCGCGTAATGCATTCAACACTGCCTCTGCCGTCAATTGACTCATCGATTCATTCCTTTTTTTCTATTGATTCAAATTTTCATGCTTTAACCATTCACCCACCCATTCTGCTTGGCGGATCACAGGTGGGACGGCCACAATTCTCCCGCCAAAACCAATCTGTCGCCATGTAAACATACTTGTCGTTGTTGTTTGAGTGCGGCGTAAATTTTCTTCATTTAAAGTAACACCGTATTTCTTCGCTAATGTTCCCAGATATTTATTAAGAACTTGCTGCTTCTTTTCTTGCAAAACTTTTTGCTCAATTTGACGCTTCGTTTCCGAAAAATTTGCGCGCAGGGAATCATCAATAATTTTACGCTCGCTCACTTGAAAGAGGGTAAATCCTTCTTTGACCTTCCAGGGACCTTCTAATTCGCCGATCTTTGAACTTGCCGCAAACATTCCAAGCTCACCCCATTGAGCGACATTGATGAAATCAGATTCACCTCCGTTTTTAGCCCATTCTTTCCGTTTTGAAAACTGCTTTGCCAGCGTGCTAAAATCTTCACCTTTTGTAAGTCGCGCACGAAGTTTTGTGCCCAGCGAAATACTATCGACAAGAATTTCTCGAAGTTTCACCATCACCGTTGCACCATAGAGAAGCGGAGCTTTGCGGTATTCCTGATCAATGTCATTATCAGCAACACTTACCGTATCAGCAATGCGATGAGCAAGCAAACTTTCTTTGCGATTATCCATCCACGTTGCAATATCATGACGAACATTTTCAGTTTGATTTAAATTTCTCTTAAACCCTTCCCGCGATAACAATTCATTCTGAATCACCGTCTTAAGATGATAATTCAATACCCGCTGAACAGCATCCGTCGACAAATTCGGGAACATCAATGGATCATCTTGTAATCCGATGAGAACTTGTCCAAGCGTCATTGGTTCAGTATTTGCAATGGAAATAAAATTGTCATTCAATCGATCTGATAATTTTCTTCCCAGTTCAATGAAGACTGAAACAGAAACGTTGTAACCATTCTTTGTTTTGTATGCATTTGAATCTGCACGCAAAATATGAGCAATCGAATCCGTTACCGCCATAAAAATTTCGGGATTTGCCTCAGCTTTCTGAGAGCCTGTAACCGAAGCAAATGCTTTAGCGGCAAGTGTATCTTCTTTTCGAGAACGAATAATTTTTTGTACTGCTTGAAATTGGTCCGGCACTGAAAGTTTTGCGTACTGCTCGTTCGTATATCCTTTCAAGAAATGCACCACGACCCATCCGTAAGACGGCGATTGAAATGGCTTTGAAACACTATCCTTACTCATGGTATAAACAGCATTCTCCAGCGCGAGATCGAATTGGCCAAAGTTGACTTGGAGTGTATCAATCGGCACATAGAGGATATCCTTTAACGAATGAAGCGTTCTGTTTTTTTCTTTACTGCGCACTACTTTTTTATATAATTGTTCACCATCATCCTGAGATAATACTCCGAGTATTTCAACTTGTATCTCAAATGCAAAACGCGTAAGACCTTTTTGAATTTCATTTTGAGAAATCGAAATCTTCGGAAACACTTCTCTTTTATAAAGTTCATCACGAACAAAAAGCCGTTCTAAATTATATTGCATGCTTATCGACGTCGAATCAGTGCCGATATTTTGATTGGACGCTTCCATTGCCAATAGTTTTTCGGCAACAAGCGAATACAGAAATTCTTTTTTCGTCAATTCCATTCTGGAATGTAATTCTTTTTTTGGCCACGGCATCAGTTCAAACCGTTCAAGAAAATCTTTTGCAGTGATAACCTGTTTGCCGATCGTGGCAACGGTATCGGTAGGCAATTCTCTATTTTGATATCCAAATTGCGATGCGCAGAGTTGAATACCGATAAATGCTGCAATAATAAAATTTCTCATTCTACACTTTTCCCCGTCAATTCTCGTACTGCTTGTTTGTACAAATCGGATGTTTTGTTGATGATACTTTCCGGCATGAATGGTCCGGGCGGTTTTTTATTGAAGTTGATTGAGAGAAGATAATCTCGAACAAACTGTTTGTCATAACTATTTTGCGCTTTCCCTGGTTTGTAGGTTGCTTTAGGCCAAAAGCGCGATGAATCAGGAGTCAACAATTCATCAATGAGGACTAACTTGCCGTTGGCGACTCCAAATTCCATTTTCGTATCGGCAATAATGATACCTTTCGATTCAGCAATCTCAGACGCCCTCCTAAAGATTCTTATTGCAACATCTTTCACTTGCTCGCTAATTTCATTTCCTTCACGCTGTTTCATCACTTCAAACGAAATATTTTCGTCATGAACCCCTATCTCTGCCTTCGTCGAAGGAGTGAAGATAATTTGCGGCAATTTATCGCTTTCAACCAAACCTGCAGGAAGCTTCACTCCACAAATTGAACCAGTCTGTTGATAATCGGTCCAGCCTGAACCCGAAATATATCCTCGCACGATACATTCAACCGAAAGCGGTTTTGTCTTTTTAACAAGCATGCTTCTTCCGCGGAGCTGTTCGCGGTACCGCTTGCACTCGGCAGGAAAATCTTCAACATTGACCGAGACAACATGGTTTTGAATAATATCTTTCGTTTGTTCAAACCAGAACGCAGAAATTTGCGTTAAGACTTTACCTTTGAACGGAATGCCTTGCGGCATCACAACATCAAACGCCGACAGCCGATCCGTTGCAACAAAAAGTAAATACTCTCCGACTTCATAAATATCTCTGACTTTTCCTTTTTTAAGGAATTTCAAATCAGAAAATTTTGTTTCAGTTAGGATTTCCATAGTCGCATTCAGAATGTGCATTGAAGAGTCAATGCCGTTTTAAGTTTGGTCAGATATTCTTGTTTAGAAATTTCTATACATCCAAGCGTGGCAAGATGAGAATTAACATATTGGGTATCGAGCAAAACATAGCCGCGTTCATTGAGATGTTTTACAAGATGCACCAGCGCTATTTTGGAAGCGTCAGTCATTGTACTGAACATCGATTCCCCAAAAAACGCTCCGCCAATTGACACTCCATATAAACCGCCCACGATTGCCCCGTTATGCCAGCTTTCAATCGAATGTGCAAATCCATGTCGGAAAAGACGGAGATAGCTTTGCACAATGGTTTCGGATATCCAAACTTCTTCACGATCTGCACAACTTCGTATGATCGATTCAAAATCAGAATCGATCCGGATTTCATAAATATTTTTCTTCAGCGTTTGCCTCAACGAGCGCGAAATTTTTAATCCATCCAACGGAATGATGCCGCGCTGCTCGGGGGAAAACCAATGGATTTTGCCATTGCTCCCTTCAGCCATCGGAAAAATTCCATTGCAATAGGCATTCAGCAGGAATTCACTCTCGATACATTTGTTTCCATCGGATGTTTTTGAAAATATTCGCACGCGCTAAAAAATACAATGCCGAGTTTCCAGTAAATGAAGAACTCGGCATTTATATGTATTTACATCATTGAACTTCCTCTATGAATCTCGATTCATAAAGACGATGGGTTGAAATTATTCATCACCGAAGCTTGTTCCAACGGCCCGTGCCGATGAAACAATTTCTCCTGTAACCGGAACCAACCGCTGCTTTGAAATCGCATCTTTAATTGCAACGCTGGTCACATGAAGTCCTTTCAAACTGACCATTTTGCCGAATTCACCTTTTACAGCAAGTTCTACAGCTTTGGTCCCATAACGAGAAGCCAGCACGCGATCATATGCTGTCGGACTGCCCCCCCGTTGTAAGTGGCCAAGAATGGTTGTTCGTGTCTCAAGACCCGTTTCCTCGGTAATACGGCGTGCAACGTGCTCACCAATTCCGCCAAAACGAATTGGATCGGTTCGCTTCACATCAGTTTCTCGAATAACGATTTCTTCATCAGCTGCTTTTGCACCTTCGGCTACGCAGATAATGCTGTAACGATTTCCGCGGGTGCTTCGTTCAATAACACGACGCATGACGCTGTCCCACTTGAATGGAAGTTCAGGAAGCAGAATAATATCGGCACCGCCGGCAAGTCCGGCTTGAAGTGCAATCCATCCTGCATAGCGTCCCATCACTTCAATCACCATTACTCTATGATGAGCTGATGCTGTTGTGTGAAGGCGATCAATTGCTTCAGTTGCAATCGAAAGTGCCGTATCAAAACCAAATGTTTGATCCGTTGCATCAAGATCATTGTCGATGGTTTTCGGAACACCGATGACATTCAATCCCATATCGGCCAATTTGTTTGATATGTGCATTGTGCCATCACCGCCGATTGCGATAATGCAATCCAGTCCCCATCCCTTATAATGTTTCAATACTCGCTGGGACGCGTCAACAATTTCAATTCCGTTCAATCCTTCAGAAGGATAATGGTATGGGTCCCCTTTGTTGGAAGTTCCAAGTATTGTTCCGCCAAGTCCGATAATACCTGCAATATCTTCTCTGTTTATCTCTCGCATCCGTCCTTCAACAAAACCTTCAAATCCATCTTCAATACCTACCACTGTCAAACCATAGTCGTTCATTGCAGGTTTAGCAACACCACGGATCACAGCGTTCAGTCCGGGACAGTCTCCACCGCCCGTTAAGATTCCGATTCGTTTTACTTTTTTTTGTGTCATTTTTTTAAGTGAATGTTCTTTTTTTACTTATTTGGACGAAGTAATGTACGAAATTTTTCACTTATATTAAAGTTATTTTTGAAGAATTGCCTGCTCCAAAATGAACTGGTTATGAAGCGAACTTTCAGCGCTTACCATCGGCTGTTGATCGTGAAGGATACAATCCGAAAAATGAGACACTTCGAGCTCGTAAAGGTCAGGAACAATGATTTCTTCCTTTAGAATATCTCCAATCATTCCATCGGTGTTGAAACGAGTTTCAATGATCGAACTCGTTTTACTTGGAGTAAACTTAGATGCAGAAACCGATCCAAGAGTTCCTTGAAATTCAATAGATGTTTGCCGGTAACCGGTTTCAAATGATGAATAGATGGTACCGAGTTGACCTTTTTTAAATCTTAACGCCAACACATTTGTCTTTTCAACATGGTCACCATTATCTCCCCTCATCAAACTTTTGACGTCGGCAACTTCGTCATTCAAAATAAATCGCAGTGAATCCAGGCAATGAATCCCAATGTCAAAAAGAGGTCCGCCGCCGGCGATGCGTTTGTTCCACAGCCATTGACGCTTGGAATTTTGGCCATTATAAATAAACTCTGCACGGGCAAATGTAATATCGCCAAGAATTTTCGATTCGATAATTTCTTTCATCCGTCGAAGAAGCGGTGAAAATCGGAGCATGTGGCCAACCATGAATTTTACATGCGCAGCATTGCATTCAGCAACCATATGGAAGGCTTGACTGTACGTAACTGCCATTGGTTTTTCAACAATGACATGCTTCCCTGCTCTTGCGGCGGTGATGGTGTCATCATGATGTTGTGAATTTGCCGAAACAATAAAGACTGCATCGACTTCATTGGAGTTAACGAGCGATTGAGCAGAATCAAAATATAGCGGAATGCAATATTGATCCGCTTTATGTTTTGCTTCATCAAATGATCTCTTTTGAATCGCAACAAGTTCCGAGTTCTTTGAATTCCGAATTGCAGGCATAATTGCCCGTTCGGCAAAATTTCCAAAACCGATGATCCCATACCGAATTTTTTTCATCATAATGTTCTTGTCATTGCACCGAATATCAATAAAAAAGCGAGACCGATCAAGTCTCGCTTTTCCCATTTATTAACTTTATGAAACACGTTATTGAGCCGGAGTAAATTTTTCTACTCTATTTTCAACCGGCGGAATTGTCTGTAAAAATCTATAGATGGCTTTGAGATCTTCATCTTTCATCCCGGCAAATAAAGTCCACGGCATTGCAGAATTGAACTCGTGCGGCTTTACGAGTAAATTTCTTGCAGCACTGTCGCGATATGCTTTAAATTTTCCTACAAAGGCCTCTTCACTCCATAAGCCGATTCCTGTTTCATAGCTCTGTGTAATATTTGCGGATCGAACGACATCGCCGTACTCATTTCTGAATTCAAAACCGCCGGCAAAATGTTTTTGGGGAATTGGTTGACCCTTTTCCATAGGAGTATGACAATCACCACACGCTGCAATCGTCACCAAGTATTCTCCATACTTTACGGTATCAGCCGGATCAGGCCGCTGCATCGGGGCCGCATCGTGTGGAATGGTTCTCACGATAATGTTCAATGGAAAATCGTATTTCGAATCAGGATACGATCCTTCTTTTGGCGACAATGTTCTGATGTAGGCAATAATGGCTTTTACGTCTTCAGGATCCATTTTCCCATAGGAGAGATACGGCATAAGTGGGAAAATTGCTTTTCCTTCTTTTGTTACACCGGTTGTAATAAGCCGATATAATTCACCATCAGAATATTTTTTAAGATATGTTGGCGTAATATTTTTTGAGTATAATATGCCTGGAACTCCGGCATTCTCTCTTGAAAAAAGCTCCCCTCCTTTTCCTTCTGTTCCCGGCACTGTCGGCCCGGCAAATTTTTTCCAGTCGCGTGTCGAATGGCAGTCAATGCAACCCACAACATGGTTCGCCAGATAATTCCCGCGTTCAATCATTTCCGGCGTCGCATTGATCGTGACCTCTTTCGGCGGACTCACTTTAGGAAATGCAATAAAGATATAGCCAACCCCTCCGAGGATCACGGCCAGAATTCCAGCAAGAATATATCCGACAATTTTAAGTAATTTGTTCATACAACAACCTCCGTAATGGTAAATGGTGAATTGAAAATAAAAATATTATCTTGATTGTCAAACCAATTGAGCGGTATCTTGTATTATGAAAATTTATCTCCACATACTGAAAGCGCACATCGCTCCTTTCTTCGGATCGTTCTTCATTTTAATGTTTCTCTTTGTGCTTCAATTTATCATGAAGTTTATGGATCAGCTTGTTGGCAAAGGCTTAAGCGGTGCCGTTATCGCTGAGCTTATGCTTCTCAATCTTGCATGGATGGTTGTCCTCGCTGTTCCAATGGCCGTACTTGTTGCAACGTTAATGGCATTTGGCGGCATGGCGTCGACGAATGAGATTACCGCAATGAAAGCCGGCGGTATTTCTTTAGTTCGCATGATGATTCCCATTATTATCGCATCGCTCGTTGTTACCTATTTGATGGTCGAATTCAACAATAAAGTTCTTCCTGAAGCGAACCATCGATCTAAAACATTGACGATGGACATTCGAAGAAAGAAACCGACGTTGACCCTTATTCCCGGACTCTTCAATCAAGACATGCCGGGGCTCAGCCTTCTTGTTCGGAAGACATTTGAAGAATCAAACAATTTGGAAGGAATCACGATTTTTAATTATTCCAATCCTAGCAAGAACACCATCATCACCGCAACACACGGAAAACTTTCATTCTCTGAAGATTACAAAAACCTTATCATGGATCTCTACAATGGGGAAATCCACGAAATCGATTACACCAAACCATCCATGTATCGAATCGTCAAATTCGAGC
>JBBINR010000014.1:0-77226 GCA_037443785.1 Ignavibacteriales bacterium
CACTATGGAGACAAACTTGCGCTTGAAGATCTCAACGACACTCCGCTTCCGCGCATGTCGTATGCATCGCTGTTGAAACACATTTTAAAATTCGGAACGGCGCTGGAACAACTCGGTATCAAAGAACGAACACACATTGCCCTCATCGGCGAAAACCGTGTCCAATGGGCGCTCGGTTATCTGACGGCTGCCTGTTTTAATTTTGTTATTGTTCCGATCGATAAAAATTTAAGCACCAATGAAGTATTGAACGTGATTCACGAGTCCGATGCTGAAGCAATCATCTTTTCCGAGCAATTTGAACCGATCTTTCGCGAAAAACATATGTCACTGCACAATGTAAAGCAGTACATTTCCATGGACAATACCGAAACCGGCAACGGGTTTTATTCGATGATGGAATTGATTCAACATTCCCATGGCTGCGCTGCCGAGGATCTCCCCGAGATACGTCCGAATGAAATGAGTGTTATTATTTTTACCTCCGGCACGCTTGGACGGGCAAAAGGGGTAATGCTTTCACAGCACAATATTGCTGCAAATCTGATGGCGATGCTCAGCGTGTATATGATGTATCCGGCAGACCGTTTTCTATCTGTTCTGCCAATGCACCACACGTACGAATGCAACTGCGGGCTGCTCTGCCCGCTCTATGCCGGATCATCGGTGCATTATGCGCGTTCATTAAAAACCGTCGTCGACGATCTCCAGCGTGTGAAAGCGACAATTCTGCTTGGGGTCCCTTTACTCTACGACAAAATGTTCAAACGAATTCATAAAGGGATTCAAGAAAAGAAAACGGTAGCAGCGATTCTTCAACCGCTCATCACTATTACAAATACGGCAGAACGACTGGGATGGAAGAGTGCAAAGAAGACAATCTTCAAAGAAATTCATCACAAGTTCGGCGGATCGATCCGTTCATTCATTGCCGGCGGTGCCGCCCCTGATCCGCTTGTCGCAAAAGGTTTACGAGATTTAGGGTTTTTGTTCATTCAAGGTTATGGATTAACGGAAACATCGCCAATTCTCGCATTGAATTCTCCATTTAAATTTAAAGATGATGCCGCCGGCCTGCCGCTTCCCAACGTTGATATTAAAATTCACCAGCCGGATTCTGACGGCATTGGTGAAGTGTTTGCAAAGGGACCAAACGTGATGCTGGGATATTATAAAAATCAGAAGGCAACCAACGAAGTTTTTGAAAACGGATGGTTCAAAACCGGCGACCTTGGGTTTATCGATGCGGATGGATTTCTTCATATCAGCGGGCGAAAAAAGAATGTCATTATTTCGAAGAGCGGAAAGAATGTTTTCCCTGAAGAGATTGAAGATGTGCTCAACAGAAGTCCGTTCATCATGGAATCACTCGTCTACGGCGAAGAAGACAGCAAGCTGGACGAAATTATTGCGGCACAAATTGTTGTCGATGCTGAAGCCATGATTGAATACTCCGAATCGACCGGCAAGCCAATTACCAAAGAATTGATTCACGAAATAATCGCTGACGAAATCAAGAAAGCGAACAAGCAATTGAGCAGTTATAAACAGATCAGAAAATTCGTTATCAGAGATGAGGAGTTTCAGAAAACAACGACCCAAAAGATAAAACGTTTTGCCAATCTTGCTCATCACCCCTCTGAAACGCTGTAAGCATCCTTGCTGCCGCGACATCGTGTCGCGGCAGCATTATTTTTTTGTCCTGACCTGCTTCCCCTTTTTGCCGCATTTCCATTCTTAAATATTTGTATATTAGTCGTCATCCATAACAATTATTTGGCCCCATGAAATCACTTTCAATCTTCTGCGGTTCTTCAAGCGGAACGAACGGCGTCTATACACACGCAACCGAACAATGTGCCGCACTGCTGGCAAAAAAACATATCACGATGGTGTATGGAGGCGGCTCATTCGGTTTAATGGGCGTTGCGGCAAGCGCAATGATGAAGCATGGCGGAAAAGTTATCGGCGTTATCCCGAAAATTCTCGTTGAAAAAGAAGCCGCAAAGAAAGATATCACGCAGTTGCATATTGTCGATTCCATGCAGGAACGAAAAGCAAAAATGATGGAGCTATCCGACGGTTTTTTGATTTTACCGGGCGGTTTCGGAACAATGGATGAACTATTTGAAATGATGGCATTTGTTAATCTTGGAGTTCACAAAAAGCCGTGCGGAATTTTGAACACCGACGGATTTTATAATGATCTGATCACGTTCATCGATCATGCAACACAGCAGGGATTTGTCAAGCAGATCGTCCGTGACTATATCGTGGATGATGTTGAGCCGTCTGGATTATTGAAAAAGATGGAATCGTTTTATGCATAAGGGTAGGAAAAATTTCGCTTCGGGTGCACCGTGGGAAGAAATTGTCGGATATTCACGTGCTGTCCGTGTTGGAAATATTATTGAAGTAACGGGAACAGTTGCCGTTGACGAGAACGGAAAAACTGTTGGTGTTGGTAATCCTTATGAACAAACAAAATTCGTTATCAAAAAAATTGAAACGGTTTTGCAGCGTGCCGGCGCTTCATTGAACGATGTCGTTCGGACGCGAATGTTTGTGACCGATATTTCTCATTGGGAAGAATATGGAAAAGCTCACGGAGAATTTTTTGGTACAATCAAACCGTGCACGACAATGATCCAAATTTCGCAGCTCATCTCTCCCGAATATCTTATCGAAATAGAAGCAACCGCAATCGTGGAACAATGATGCATTCTTTTTCCGAAACGTTCGAGTCTGCGCGACAGGAATACATTTCAAAGGGAATGGTGATTGCCCGCGTCCTTTCAGAGCAAAAAGAACTTTATACCATCCTTCTGAACGATAAAGAATATAAAGCTGAAGTGACCGGGCGCATCATGTATGCTGCTGAATCCAGAAAAGATTTTCCCGCCGTCGGCGATTGGGTGGCCGTACAGGCGTTTGATGAATATTCATCCGCGATCATTCACGGCATCCTGCCGCGAAAAACGACGCTGATGCGAAAAGCCGTCGGGAAAAATTTTGAAGAACAGATCATCGCATCCAATATCGATATTGTTTTCATCGTACAATCGCTCGATGGAAATTTTAATCTGCGCCGACTTGAACGGTACATTGTTGTTGTGAAAGAAAGCGGCGCCGTGCCGGTTGTTCTTCTCAGCAAAATCGATTTGTTAAGTCCCGAAGAATATCAACAGCAGGCAAGTGAAGCCGAAAAAGTTTCCCCGGGCATCCGCATTATTCCCTACAGCGCAAAAACTCTATCCCATGTTGAGGAAATCAAATCTCTGATTACCGTGGAAACAACGGTATGTTTCATCGGATCGTCAGGCGTTGGAAAATCGACATTGATCAACACGTTAGCCGGAACGGAAATTTTGCCGACGCGAAAAGTGCGAGAAGCCGATTCTAAAGGCGTGCACACCACAACAAACAGACAGCTTATTGCCATTCAAGGCGGAGGATTTGTTATTGATACGCCGGGAATGCGCGAGCTTGGATTATGGAGCGTTGGCGATGATTCAATTTATAATGCGTTTCCAGAAATCCAGGAACTTTCGTCCTCATGTCGATTTAACGATTGTACGCATGTCCATGAACCGCACTGCGCCGTGCTTCAGGCAGTTGACAATGGCTCTCTCGACCGTCAACGGTACGAAAGTTATTTAAAATTGAAACGAGAAGCAGCTTTCATTGAATCGAAAACAAATATTGCAAAACAGCAGGAACGAAAAGCAAAAGAAAGGCAGATGGGGAAAAATATAAAAGAGATTGTGAAGCTGAAAAAGAAGAATAAATCGTCATAAAATCCTCCTGCTACTTTCATTGATTTTTAAAAAATGCCGAAGTAACTTTGTACAGTTCATACCCTATTACAGGAGGTATTATGAAACAGTTTATTCGTTGTTTCGCTTTCCTTCTGTTCTTCCTTTTCGGCTGCAAAGAAACCATCATCGAAGAACGAATTCCCAAAGAATATACCAATGATCTTCTCCATGCTGACCTCATCGGCAAAGTTGTTCAAAAGGAGAGCAAAGCAAAAGTCATTGTCAGTCAGGTAAAACCGATCGATTCTGTTGAGATCACCGCAACAGATGGATCATTCACATTCAGCGATCTTCGCGCAGGAAACTATGACATAACAATCCGCGCTGATAATTATAGAATTTTTTCAAAGATGAATTTGCAACTGGACGGCGGAACAGTTCATTACCTTGGAGAGATTACTCTTTCAACGGTTCCCGATCAAGTTGAAAATCATTATCCGGAAAAAGATGGCGAAGTGGTGTATGATTGGCGGTACGGAAGAATTACTGTTTCACTGTTATTTAATACGCCAATGGACAGAGCGAGCGTCGAAAAGGCGTTTTCTGTCAATCCTCCCACTGAAGGAATTTTTTACTGGGGAAATTATACACAAGCACCGACGTACGGATTTCTTTACGATAAAAACGGATTTGATCCCGGTGCTACCATCACCACATTGAGTAAAGTTACTTCCGTAACATATTCGTTTGCAAGAAAAGATTCTTATTCGGACACAACATACACCATCACCCTCGATAAAACAGCAAAAGACACAGCCGGGAATTTTTTACGATTCCCTTTAAAATTTAAGTTCAGTACTGTGCAATCGTATTCCACGCAAAATGGCATTCAAACAAGTCCGGTACACGGCGATATCGATGTGTCACCGATTTCTACAAACGGTATTCTCGTGACTTTTCCCCGAAGGATGAACAAGGCTTCCGTTGAAGCAGCTGCACACGTTACTCCGGCAATGAATACGATCTTCTTGTGGCCGGATGAAAATCAATTAAAAATTTACACCGGCGGCCCGTTGCTTTCTGACACAACGATTACTGTCGCCATCGACAGCATTGCAAAAGATAAAGATGGAAATCTGCTGGGGCATGATTTTAATTTTTCATTTAGGACAGCAAAATTCGGCGTTACCTATACCTATCCGTCGAACGGGCAAATTTTTGCATCGCTGACTGATCCGATCTATCTGGACTTCAATAATTACGTGATGCTTTCATCGGCGAAAACTGCATTTTCTATTTCTCCGGCGGTTTCGGGAACAATCACATTCGGCGGATATAGTCCGTACGAAACGTTGAATGAAATTAAATTCTCCCCGATCTCGCCGTTACAGCCAAACACAAAATATACCGTTACCATTTCCGGCGATATTAAAGATATGTTCGGTGTTGCGATGAAAGCACCTTTTTCATTCTCGTTCGTCACCAGGCCAAATTAAACGACAAAGGGCTTGCTGATTCGTAATGAATCGACAAGCCCTTTATGGAAAATTTTTCTTTTTTAAATCTTTTTCAGCGCCTGCTCAAAATCGGCAATCAGGTCGTCAATTCCTTCCACACCGACAGAAATGCGAATCATTCCCGGTGTCACGCCGTGCTGTTTCAATTCAGCATCGCTCATGTTGACATGCGATGAATAGACAGGAATACTGACGAGCGTTTCCACGCCGCCAAGTGACATCGCATTCACCGCCACCGTCAGCGAATCGCATACTCTTACTGCCGCTTTTACTCCCCCTTTCACTTCCATCAGCACCATTCCGCCAAAACCGCTCATTTGTTTTTTTGCAATGGCGTATTGCGGATGTGACTTCAATCCCGGATAAAAAATACGCGAGACTTTCGGATGTTTTTCAAAATGGGAAGCCAGCTTCATTGCGTTTTCACTCTGACGATTGACACGGAGCTCAAATGTTTTTAAACTGCGCGAAAGCAAATACGCTGCAAACGGATCGGCACATCCGCCGAGAAATTTTGCAAGATGCCGCACGTGGCCGATGAGAGTTTTGTTCGATACAACGGCACCGGCAAGCACATCGCTGTGTCCTCCGATGTATTTGGTTGCACTCTCAACAACAACATCAAACCCAATTGTAAACGGTGATTGATATAAGCACGTGGCAAATGTATTATCAATCATCGAGAGAATGTTGATGTTATGTTTGGCCGACGCACGCCGCACTTCGGTAATGGCTTTGTGCAGATCAATAACCCCGACCGTCGGATTGGTTGGCGATTCACAGTAAAATAATTTTGTTTTTGTCGTCACAAGCGATTGGATTTCCGATAACTTTTCCGGTTCGACATACTTTACCGTGATGTTATAGAACGGAAGAATATCGCGGAAAAATCGGTATGTCCCGCCGTATAATGCCGGCGTGGAGATAATCTCATCACCTGATTTTACCACTGAAAGCACTGCTGTCGAAATCGCCGCCATCCCTGAAGAAAATAATACTGCCGCATCAGCATCATTCATCAAGGCAAGTTTTTCTTCAACATCTTCGACCGTAGGATTATGATACCGCGAATATACATAGACCGTTGGATCGCCCTGAGCATATCGAACGGCATCGTTGGAATTTTCAAAACGATAGGTAGAAGTTTGATAGATGGGTGTAGAAACAGGACCTTTATAGGCGTAAAGTTTTTTTCCGTGCAATGCTCGGGTAGCAAGAGAAATTTTCTTTTTCATACTCAATCGATGTTTTGTTCGTACTCTCGTTTGAAGCCTTTGAGAGCATTAAGGATAGATTCCGCAATTTTCTTTTGCCCAGACGGACTACGGAGTAATTTTTCATCTTTTGGATTTGAAAGGTAACCTGTTTCAACAAGGACGTTCGGCATTGAGGCACCGACAAGAACGTAAAATCCTGCCTGCTTTACTGCTTGCGCCTGTGATTCCAATTGTGCGCTCATCGTTTCTTCCAACAGCTCGGCAAACCGTTCGCTCTGTTTTACGTAGGCGCTTTGCGCCATTGTTAAAATAATAAAGTTTTCATCAGTAAGATTTTGGTAACGGTCTTCATAATCTTTTTCCAATTTCACCACGGCATTTTCTTTCTCAGCAACCCGAATTGCATCTTCCGTTTTACCGGGGCGGAGCAGGTAAATTTCAAAACCGTTCGCCTTCGACGGTTTTCGCTCTGTTGAGTTGCAATGAATACTGACAAATAATTTTCCTTCGGATTCATTGGCAATTTGTCCCCGCCTGTACAACTCAATGAATCGATCAGTCTTTCTTGTAAACACAATCTTCACATCGGGCATTTCTTTTTGAAGCATATCGCCGAGTTTTAAAGCAACGCCAAGTGTAATATCTTTTTCCCGCGTACCGATTGTTCCAATCGCTCCAGGATCATGCCCCCCGTGCCCGGGATCAATGACGATCACGTCAAGCTTCCATTTCTTTTTCTGTTTTTGAATATCGGCGACAACTTGTTTTTTTGCCTTTTCAAATTCCTGGACGCGCCGAATCGAATCAGTGTTGATCTCCGGCTTTTTTTCCGTTACGCGGGGAATGAGCGACAGCAAAATATCGCTGGTGGTTTGATCTTGAACAATTTCGGACTGTGCAACGATTCCTCGAATCTGTAAACTTAACTGCAGCGCCGTTTCTGTCTGCACCGGTTTAATCTTCCGAATAATTCCGGACGCAAACGCAGTATCGAGAGCAATGGTATCTCCCTGCGCTTGCGGAATCGTAACATACATCCACTCCCCGATCTGCAGCGATTGTTTTACGTCGCTTGCTGGTGCCGTAAGACGAATCCGAAGGAGTGAACCATTTTTTTTCTCTTCAAGGATGAAACCCTTTACTATGGGAACGACCGGGATAATCGGTTCCGTTTTTGTACTAAGCGACGAATCTTCTTCAATACGAAGCAAGGTATCGTCAAGCGATTTGAGCAGTGCAACAACTTCAGCGGCAGGGGCAAAATACATTCCTTGTTCAATCTCGACCGGATGCGATAATTGAAAAACACTGTATTTCAACGTCGCGGGATTCGTTTGAACAACAAACGCGTTGCCGTCAGAAAATTTCAACACCGCTTTTGAGAGTTTTACCTCGGCTTTTTTTAATACTGAATTTTCAGAATATGATAACATCAACAGATCGGCAAGATCTTTGACACAAACATACTTCACATCGTTTTCGGTGTATGAACGAACGATTGCGGTCTGTTTCGAGGATACCACCTTGATCGATGTCGAACGTCGGTTTTGCTGTGCCGTCAGGAATTGATTCAATGTTAGAGCGGCAACAATAATTACGCAATAATTGAGAAAGCGGTTAGGGATATTCATTAACGATAATTTGTGAATTGTATCGGGAGTGGAAAATCGGCCGATCGAAGTAATGCGATCACAGCTTGAAGGTCGTCCCTGCTCTTTGCCGTCACCCTTACTTGATCATCCATGATTTGTGATTGCACTTTGAGTTTAGAATCTTTTATACTTTGCACAAGTTTCTTTGCATTCTCTTTATCGATACCGACTTGAAGAGAAATTTTTTGCCGTGACATTCCGCCGGACGCCGGCTCAACGTCACTGTACTTCAATGTCTTCAGTGAAATTCCCCTTTTCACGAACTTATTTTGAAGAACATCAACAACGGCTTTAAGACGAAAGTCATCATCGGAAAGGACAACAACTTCCTTTTCCTTTTGATTGAAATCGATCGACGTTTTCGTATCCTTAAAATCATACCGCTGAGCAATTTCTTTGCGCGCTTGATTTAAGGCATTATCAACCTCCTGCATGTCAACTTCTGAAACGATATCGAATGAATTTTGCTGTGCCATGGAATATTCTTGTTTTTTGTAATGTACAATGATTTAGCGGTTTCTTCAAACTTATTTCAAGATTTCTCCTGTTTCGTTGCTCCAAAACAGCAAATCAAGTTCATCAACGGAAATTCCGATTTCTCCGGAAAATAATTGAAATTTCTTTTCAATGGCTGCGTAGCGCTTTTTTGTCATCGATGGAGGAAGCATCCGAATGACACCATAATATTTCAGATTCTTCAAAATATGGCGGTCTAAAATCGTTAAACCGTCATTCTGTCCGATGTTTCTCAAAAAATGCGTTGCTTCTTTGTAGCTCAGTCCATTGATATGTTGTACAAGCCATTCCCGTTTTTCAACTGCTGAAATTTTTGAAGCAATGGCCGATGCAATTTCAGTATAGTTCAGTTTCATCTCACGTATCCATTTCGATTTCGTTTTATGAAATCGAATATAATGTCGTGCATCACTCAACACTATTTCAGGATCGCATTCATTTTCTTTAAATTGAAGTTCCTCAAATTTCTTTTGGGCCGCTCCTGCATGCACAGCGCGTGACTGCGGCGTCATTAGGCAATAGAGCAATTCGTAGAAGTATTGCGATGAATCGATCTTCCTATACTCAGCAAGCCGTTTAAGGATGCGCTGCTTCCGTTCTTCGTATTCCAGGTGCAATTCATCAGTGTGCTTATATTTTCTCTTCATACCAAATGATACTGCTTCTTTGTCTGTCGGATAAATCCTTCGTTTTTCAAAGTCTCAAGAGTTTTTTCGAGCCATTCACTATCATGTTCCGAAAAATTCTTCCACAGCATCTGTCCGAGTTGATCAAGTGTATAGTGATGATCATGGAGAAGCTTTAGTATTTTTCCGCGGTACACTCTTCGAGGAATTCCCCGCCACCGGGGCTCGGTTTTCTTTCGCCTTGATTCTTTTTTCAGAAAACCCGGAGAGAATGCAGATTTGCATTGTGATGAAATCGGGCATTCTGAACAATGAGGTTGTCGTGCCGTGCACACCATCGCACCAAGATCCATTAACGCTTGATTCCAGGTATAGGCATCGTTCTTCGGCAAAAATTTTTCTGCAAATGCCCATGCATTCTTTTCTTCGATCATATCACGAGACGAACGAATGCGTTCTGTAATGCGTGTAAAAATTCTTTTGATATTCACATCCACAACAGGAACATGTTTTTGAAAAGCAAAACATGCAACCGCGTGAGCGGTATACCGTCCGACCCCCGGAAGATGTTCTAAATCATCAAGTTTCTGCGGCAGTTTTCCATTATTCTTCTCCACAACAAATTTTGCAAGGGCGTGAAATCTTAATGCACGGCTGTTATATCCTAACCCTGACCAGTGCCGAAGAACTTCACCGGATGAAGCACTCTCAAGGCTTTTCAACGTTGGAAATTTTTTCAGCCACCGCTTATAAAAATCGATAACGCGGGATGCCTGCGTTTGCTGCAGCATAATTTCAGAAAGAAGAATGCGATACGGATTGCGTGTCGTGCGCCATGGAAATTGGCGTTGATGAGAAGCGTACCATCGAAAAATTTTTGAATGAAGTGCTGCTGAAACTCGGGAAGAATGAAATTGCAACGGCGTGGAAATTATTACACTTCTCCTTCCTTCAAAATAAATCCCTGCCCGTATACGGTGTGGATTAGTTTTGTCGGAAAATTCTTTTCAATAGAATTACGGAGATAATTGATATACACATCGACAAAATTAGTACCGGCATCAAAATTGTGCCCCCAGACATCTTCCGCAATTTGTTTCCGGCTGACGACTTTATTTCTATTGCGAAGAAGATATTCAAGCAGTGCAAATTCTTTGGGACTTAACTCGATATCCTGGCCCGCACGGATGACTTTTCTTGATACCAAATCCATTTCAAGGTCACCAATATCAAGCTTTACAATTTCCTGTGAATTTGGAACACGGCGGAATAACGCATCGATTCGAGCCATCAGTTCTTTCATGTCAAATGGCTTTGCAAGATAATCGTCAGCGCCAAGACGCAGACCTTTTACTTTGTCATCGACGGCGTTCAATCCGGAAAGAATCAATACCGGCGGAAGTGCAGATTTCTTACGAAGGTCTTTGAGAACTTCCAACCCGGATTTTTTGGGAAGAGAAAGGTCGAGAATGACCAGATCATATTCGTTGGTTTCGAGCTTTTCGGTTGCATCTTCACCGTTGGGAGATAAATCGACATGAAATTGACGAGACAAGCGTTTTTCCACCAACAACGCTATATCTTTGTGGTCTTCAACGAGTAAAATTCTTTTTTGAGATTCTTCTATTTTTTTCACTGCTTGCTTCCACAAAATAATTAACGCAAACGATGACAACTCCTTTTTTCGACCATCGGTACAAACATCGGTAGTAAGTAAAGAAAAAATGTTAAAGAATGCAACGTACCTGAAAAGTTATTATTGTAAAAATTTTCCCACAAAGGTAACAGGTATATTTCCGCAACATTTTGCATCAATGCTTTCTTCAAAAAAGGTCAAAAACGTTTCGGTTTTGAAACACTCCATTTTTTTTATATATTAAAAAAAAGGAGGGCCCCGTAGCTCAATTGGATAGAGCAACAGCCTTCTAAGCTGTGGGTTCCGCGTTCGAGTCGCGGCGGGGTCACATTATCAAATGCCTAAGGAATTAGGCATTTTTCTTTTTAAAGAAACTGCCGTAATTACTTCAAGACATTACGTCTGAAAAATACTTCCCCTGCTAATGCCTCATTTAACTGCATTTTACACATGTTACAAAGAATGTTTGTAGAAAAGTAAAACTCGTGTGTCGATTTTATTGAAAATTAAGTGAAAAAAAATATCATTTTTTGGCATGTCGAGTGATATTATTTTGCGCAACATGCAGGAGGGGACATGGATTTACTGTATTCAACACGGAAAAGTAACTTCGGTAAACGGACAACAATTGAAGCTCTTTACCGCCAATCAAAATACTTTTCTGAACAACATTTCTTCAATATCTTTGCCGATTCTGTTTCGGAATTCGTCATGATCCTTAACGATAAAGGACAGATCGTATTCAGTAACAATCGTTTCTCAAAATTCTTGAATGTTGAAAACAATAAACAAATCGTCGGAATGAATCCTGGCGAACTGTTTCATTGCACCCACTCGTCAAAACCAAACGGCTTGTGCGGAAGAAACGAATCATGTTCGATGTGTGGCATTTATAAGGCATTCACTACTGCAGAACAAGGAATCGCTTCTACAACAGAATGCAGGATTAATCGAAATGATAATCTTTGTGCGTTAGATATTCTTGTGCGGGCAACACCGATCCAGCACAATGGAAGCAATTTTATCATCTTGGCGGTGACCGATAGTAGTGATGAAAAGCGGAGAAAATCACTTGAAAGCATTTTCTTTCATGATGTCCTGAATACGGCAGGCGGACTGCTTGGATATTCTGAATTGTTGAAAGAATCGACCGAATTTGACAGAGAAAATTACACAGAAATTATTTACGATCTAGCGCAAGAACTCATTGAGCAGATCATGATCCAACAGGAGATCAGCAAAGCAGAACATTCCGAAATCATCGTTGCACCAGAACCGATCCATTCGCTGACGCTTCTTCCTTCGATTGCAACAACGTATCGTCGTTATCGCATTTCGATCGATAGGCATATTGTTGTCGATCTGAAATCAGAAGATTTCGTGTTTATCAGCGACGATGTGTTATTAAAACGCATTATCGGAAATCTTTTAAAGAATGCTCTCGAAGCTTCCGGCAACGGAGAAACAGTGACACTCGGTTGTAAACGATTGGATCAGGAAGTCCAATTTTGGGTGCATAATGAAACGGTAATTCCGCACGACGTTCAACTGCAAATTTTTCAACGCCTATTTTCTACAAAGGGAGAGGGACGAGGGATCGGAACGTACGGTGTTAAATTATTAACGGAGCGATACCTCAAAGGAAAAGTTCACTTTATTTCAAATCAAGACGATGGAACAATCTTTACAGTCACGCTACCGATTATTTTTGGAAGCTCCGATAATCAACTGCCAAAGAGACAAAAAACCATACCCGTTTATGCGAAGTAAAATAAAAAAACCGGCATCGGCCGGTTTTTTTATTGAACAAGGTGAACTTACTGCGAAGGGGTGTTCGGGTCAAAGCTCGATGCAATGCCGTCTAAAATTTGAGACCGGGCTTGAACTTCATTGAGTTTTCTCAGAATTTTTAGTGTCGCCTCGCTGCTTGTTTCCGCAAGCTGAGTGAAGAAGTATTTCATATCAGCATCATCACATTGCTGCATTGCTTCTTCAACAAGGCGGACGATTGACGTTTCCAGCTGAAGAGCTTTTGTGAGAGATGAACATGTATTGCGACAGACATGTTCGCATTGAAATGAAAAATCAGGCATACCTTCCCCCTTCCTAGACTGATGCGTGATCAACATATTCGGCGGCAAATTTTTGTCCCAAATGTAATGCTTCTTCGTTCATCGGAATTAAATGATGATGCCGCTCCGGCAACACTTCACGTAGTGCTTTTAACACATTTTCCAACGAGACAATCGGCCGGCGTTCCAAGAAAGCGCCGAGTAAAATCATATTGGCAATCTGTTTTTTTCCCATATTCGTTGCCGTTGCCGTCGCAGGAATCATTAGCATTTCAAGATCATCTCGTTTGCATGGAGTGATGATGGTCGATTCTTCACACAACAGCAATCCGCCGGGTTTGATTTTATCAGCAAACTTATCGAGCGACGGCTGATTGAGAATGATTCCGGAATCGAATGTCGTAACAATGGGAGAGCTTACACGATTCGATGAAACGATTACCATGCAGTTTGCCGTTCCGCCGCGCATTTCAGGTCCATACGCCGGCATCCAACTGATTTCTTTTCCCTCTTTCATTGCCGAATATGCGATGATCTGTCCCATGGAAAGAACGCCTTGTCCTCCGAATCCGGCAATAATGATTTCATGATTTTGCACCATATCAACCTCGTTACGAATGAGTTTGTTGTTTCATTTCTTGTCCGCGAACAATGACGTATGCGATCAATGCGAAGATAAAAAAGAGAAGAAGAATCCATGCGATACTTTGCATTGTGCCGATAATTGTTGAATACATTTCCAACACCCAACGTTCATTGGTCAATTCAAGAACTTTTTCGTCAGCAGTAATGGGAGTAATATAACGCTGCAGTTCCCAAATACGAACACCTCCGGAGATACCGACGACATAAATTGCAAAGGTGAGGTATCTGACCCATGAAGAAAAAATTTCTTCTTTAATCAGACGTTGCAAAATTCCGCCAATTGGCTTTTGAAAAATCTTCGTTATCAAAAAACAAACCGCGACGGAAACAATGAAACTGATAACAAGCAATGTAAAGAACATATGACCTCTGTGATTGTTATTTCATTCCCTGCGGTACTTTGATATCTCCTATCGGATAATACGGAAACATATTTTTCTCCATCCATTCATTTGCTTCGAGCGGGGTCATTTTCCACCCCGAAGGGCAGTTGGAAACGACTTCAATAAAACATGTTCCTTTTTTTTCTTTTTGAAATTGGAACGAAGCGCGAAACGCTTTTTTCAATTTCCGAACAGCGTTTGGGGTGTGAACGGAATGCCGCGCAACGTAATATGCGCCGGGAAGCTGAGCAAGAAGTTCGGTGATTTTCAATGGATAACCGATCAACGCTGTGTCTCTTCCGTACGGTGTTGTCGATGTTATCATTCCTGCAAGCGATGTCGGCGCCATTTGCCCGCCGGTCATACCATAAATGCCGTTGTTGATAAAGACCATCAAAATATTTTCACCGCGATTGACCGTGTGAATTGTTTCGCCCGTTCCGATCGCTGCCAAATCTCCGTCACCCTGGTAGGAAAAGACATATCTATCAGGAAGCACTCTTCTGATACCTGTCGCTACTGCACTGGCTCTTCCGTGAGCAGCTTCCTGCATATCAACATTCATGTACATGTATGCAAAAACAGAACATCCAACCGGAGCAACACCGACGGTATTTTCACCAATCCCTAATTCGTCAATCACTTCCATCAATGCTTTATGAACAACACCATGACCGCAGCCGGGACAATAATGGGTTGGCTGTTCCGTTAAGGTGTGTGGTTTTGCATAAACACATTCCATTCCATCGATCATCGCATTTGTTTCCATCGCTTACCTCACCGTTGATTGATGAATAAGATTATGTTTTTCAGCAAGTGCTTCAACTTCAAGCAAAATATCCTCGGGAGTCGGTATCATTCCACCCATTCTTCCACGGAAATAGACCGGTGCTCTTCCATTGACTCCAATGCGAACATCTTCAACCATTTGTCCCGCATTCATTTCAACCGCTAGGAAAATGCGATTTAGAGTAGCATGTTTTGCAATCGTTTCGTACGGAAACGGGAATAATGTAATCGGGCGGATAACACCGACTTTCAACCCTTTTTCATTGGCAAGATTCATTGCTTTGCTGCAAATGCGTGCCGTTAATCCGAACGCAACAAGAATGATGTCGGCATCTTTCGTATTGATTAGTTCAAATCGTTCTTCTTTTTTCAACCGGCGGTATTTATCTTGAAGATGCAGATTGATTTCTTCCATCTTTTCCGGCTCCATGTGGAGCGAGGTAATAAAATTTCTTTCACGTGTCACAGGTTTTCCCGTTGTTGCCCACGGATGATCGTGGTATGGCAGTGACCCTTCTTTCGGCAGATGCACTTTTTCCATCATCTGGCCCAACGCACCATCAGCAAGAATCATTGCCGGAATGCGATACTCTTCAGCAAGACGAAATCCGTCAAAAACAAAATCTGCCATTTCTTGAACGGATGACGGTGCAAGGACGACAATCCGATAATCTCCGTGTCCGCCTCCTTTTGTTGCTTGAAAATAATCTCCCTGTGATGGTTGAATTGTTCCAAGGCCCGGGCCACCTCGCTGCACATTCACCAATAAGCACGGAAGCTCCGAACAGGCGATGTATGAAATTCCTTCCTGCATTAAACTGATGCCAGGACTTGATGACGACGTCATCACACGAGCGCCGGCACCGGCTGCACCATAAATCATATTGATGGAAGCAACTTCACTTTCTGCTTGCAGCACAACTGCTTTGCTTCGTTTCGGGACTTGCTCGGTAAGATATTCGAGAATTTCTGATTGCGGTGTAATGGGATAACCAAAGTATCCTTGCATGCCGGCACGAATAGCCGATTCAGCAAGTGCTTCGTTTCCTTTCATCAATTTTGGAATTGACTCGTGTTCAATGTGATTCATCACATTCTCCTGTAAAAAAAGTTACGCTGTTTGCGCATTCTTAACAGCCTCGGCCGCATGTTTTGCAGATTTCGGCTGGCGATATACTGTAATCGCTGAATCGGGACAGACCAACGCACAATTCATACACCCTGTGCAATTATTTTTGGTAAGTTGCGCGTAGCGATATCCTTTGCGATTGATCGATGTGGAGAGTGAAAGACTTTCTTGAGGACAGGATGCAATGCAGAGCTCGCATCCTTTGCAAATTTCTGTGGCAACAACAACCGTTCCGGTGATCATTGTTCTTTCTCCCGGTTAATATTCATGGTTAGAATTTCTGCAATTACCATACCACAGAAAAACCATGATTTTTGACAAAAAACAATAATGAATTTATGGAATTTGCATTTATGGGAAGGGACAAAAACGTGATTCCTATAAAATGAAAACTCCCCGACATGAGCGACGAAGAGTTCTTAGAATGAAGAATCAATCGAGAGGGTGTTGTCTTATTTCAACAATAAAATCTTTTTCGTTGTCGAAAAATTTCCTGCAGACATTTTTACAAAATAGGTTCCGCTCGCAGTGCGGGATGCATTCCACTGCACCGAATATTTTCCGGCGTTCTTTTGTTCATCGACCAACACAGCGACTTCTTTTCCAATTTCATCGTATACTTTCAACGTTACATGAATCCCCCTCGATGCTGTCGCATCGTTCCCCCCTTGCAAAGGGGGATTAAGAGGAATTTCATATGTAATCATCGTTGATGGATTGAACGGATTCGGGTAATTTTGGCTTAATGAAAAATCGAGCGGAACGTTTACATCGGCAAGTCGCACGTTTGTGATGCGCGCAGGCCCAAGCTTTCGCTGGTACACTCCATTCCCAAATGTTGCAGCACGCAACACACGATTCGTTTTTGAGATTGAAACGTCCAGTACCATAGCGTACGGCATACCATCAAACCATGGCAGCCAAGACGTACCGCTGTTGGTTGTTCGATACACACCAAGATCAGTGCCGATATAAATATCTGTCGGATTCAGTGGATCAATGCAAACAGATTGTGTCGGAACATCAGGAAGATCCGATGAAATATTATTCCATGTTGCGCCGGCATCGGTTGAACGAAAAACGTGTGCTATTCCATATCCGGAAAACGTTGCGTATGCGATTGCACTCTTCGTCGGATCGAATGAAATATCGGTCGGATAGCGATTCGGAAGTGACGACAACGATTTTGTCCAAGTTACACCGCCGTTTGTAGAATAGAATAATTCAAAAAGTGCTGCAGTGCGCTGACCGGTTCCAGCAATGATTGTATCCGCACTTGTAAAGCTTGCGGCAAGGCACGAAACATTCGATCCATTTAATACTTTCCCTCCATTCGTTTCGCTCCACGATGTTCCACCGTTGATCGATTTAAATATTTTTTTTGCCCCCGCATACAAAATGTTCGGATTAGATTGAGTAATGACAAACGGAGCAATGAAATTCGACGAATCAGCATTTGAACTGAAAATAGCAGACCAGCTGCTTCCTCCATCAGTCGATTTTGAAATGGCAAGATAGACGTACTCTTCGTATAACACGTTTTTATTCGTTGGATCAATTGCACACCAACCGCCATCGCCGCCATACACTTTATTCCATGCCCGCGCTCCTTCATATTTTACCGTTCCATTATCCTGAAGCCCGCCAAGCGCGATCAATGAATCGTTTCCCGCATTATCAAAACCGTTATAGAATTGTGTCGTCACCAATCCACCATTTCGCCCGATAAATGTTTCACCGCCGTCCGTCGATTCAAATACCCCTCCATCAGTTCCAAAAAACATTCTGCTCGCATTCCTCGGATCGAAAACAATAGCATGATGATCGGCATGAATGTAGTCGGCCGCTCCTTCAATTCCGCCGGCAGAGATAACACCAAAATTTCCCTTAAACCAATATGATTTTTGAATCAATGATGCACCCGATGATGTCGATTTGTACACATCAAGTCCCGCAGCGTAAACAAGGGTCGAATTGGTCGGGTGAACGGCGACGACATTATCGTACCAGCCTTGCCCGTTCACATAATTCGGCGACGATGAAGACATTGTTGACCACGAATTTCCATTATCAGTTGATTGATACAATCCTTCAACATTATGTGTCACGGCATTAGCGATGCTTGCGTACACAATTGACGGGTTTGCAGGATAGATGGCAAGGGACGTACGTCCGAAATTTGCTGAAGGCAAACCATTCGTCAATCGGGTGAAAGAATTTCCTCCATTTGTGGAACGATACAAACCGGAATTAGGTGAAGTGTTTCGCTGCCCACAGGCGACATAGATAATTGTTGTATCGTTCGGATTCACGGCAAGATCCATGGCCATTAACGTATCAAGAATTCGAATAAATGTAACGCCGGCATCGTACGATCGATAGGTTCCTTCAGAAGTTGCCGCATAAATTGTTTTTGAATTTTTCGGATTGATGACAATCTTTTGAACAGATCGATTTTGATTAAATTGCCAGGTTAATCCAGTTGCGCTCCACGTTGTTCCTCTATCCGTACTCTTCACGACACCGAGCCCGTACGTTGTGCGAGCGCTTGGAGTTCCTAACAATCCTAAATTATATCCGCTGATCTCTCCCGTTCCGATATACATCTCATTCGCATTCGTCTGATTGATTGCAATGGTGCTGACGGAAAGAAGATAAAATCCGGTATTCACAAATTCCCATCCGGTCTCTCCGGCTCCGCCAGTTTTTGATTTCCATAGACCTCCACTTGCAGAGCCTGCCCAAAGAATATTGTTGCTGTCGGGATCGATTGCAAGCGATAACACGCGCCCTCCGATGTTGTTGGGACCGATTGACTGCCATGGTTCTTCAACCACGCCTGATTTTTTTTGCATCCGCAGTATTTTTTGTTGGGTCAATTGAACCGCGCGAGTCAATCCTTCACGATTGATCATTTGATCAGGGAGAGCACGCTGAGAATACCACCATTCAAACGCTTCATCGGCATGGCCTTCTTCCTCTTCTTCTTTAAAATCATTTTTATGATTAAAAAGAAAAAGCGCCGTGGTAAACCCAAGCGCAATAACCAATGCGAAAAATATTTTTGTCACGATCTTTTTTCTATAAAATTTGTTCACCGAGATTATTGTTCCGTTACCGTTGTCTGGGATCCACGACGCACAAGAAGTGGAACAAGGATAGCATACAACACCACAACCAACGGCAAACCAATAATCATCCACGCAACAACGGCATGGAACGCTGTCGACCATAACTCATTGGCTGCGCCGACACCATTGGTTTGAATCAGTGCAATAATTTGGACAACATCGAGCGAAAGTGGAGGTTCGTTAAAGAGCAATTCTCCTGCTCTGACATGTGGAATTAAAAGGATCAATTGAAGAGGTGAGACAAAATAATTGACGAGTTGAATAGCCGGCAAGTTTAATTTGAATACTACGGCTGCGATCGCACACAAAACTGTCGTTACGCCGAGTATCGGAAAAACACCCAAAACAATTCCCAGCGCAATGGTCAGTGCAAGCTTTTGCGGTGATAATCCCTGCCGTAAGAAATTGATCATTGGAACAATAAGCGTGCGCTGAAAAAACAATTCGATTTTCTTTTTGCTCCAATTCAAAAAAACTACCTCTTACAAATCTGTATTCAGTGAATGACCTTGTTTAAAGATACGAAAAAAAAGAACTTTGTAGAAATTACATGCTTGAATAAACGCAACATCCCCTTTTTTCGCCAATTTCTGAGCATTTATAATGGCAAGCTCGTTGCAGAATTAATAGACAAGTAATCAAACTATTTTCCCGGCAGGAAGGGAGATCGATATGTTTCATCACCTTACACACATAAAATCCATGGACACATCAAAAAAAGATATACAAATTTCGGACATACAGAAAAATTCCATGATGGAAAAAATCTATAACAGCGATATTTATAAAGAATTTTTACGGCAATGGGGAAATCCGAACAGCCAAATTCTTTTGAATCATAAATCAGTATCGATCTCTAAAAATCGATAACCTGTTTTTTATACTATGAATTCCCCCTCACAGCGGTCTTCATCCTTAACTCCGTGTTCCATCGAATATAGTTTCGATGGAACATTTTTATTTTAAAGCAAAAAAAATAATTAAAAATTTACTTTATCAACAGCACCTTCATACTTTGCACTTTATCTTTACTCTGCAATCTTGCAAAATAAATCCCACCGGAAAGTTTTGATGCATCAAATTGTACAGAACAATTTCCTGATTCTTTTGTTTCATCTACCACTGTTGCAGCTACCCTTCCGATCACATCCTGCACTTTCAACGACACAAGATTCGATGTTGGCAACAGAAATTCTTCGGAAAAAGGAAAGGGCGGAATTTCTCCCGCCCTAAGTAAATTCCCCATAGGTATTGGAATTTATTTCAGCAACATCATTTTCTTTAATTGCGCTTTGTCTCCGCTTTGGAGTTTTGCAAAATAGATTCCGCTCACAAGACGCGAAGCATTGAATTCAACACGATGCAATTGCCCTGCTTGAGCAACATCATTAAACAATGTCGTAACTTCTCTCCCCAATACGTCATAAATTTTCACGACCGCTCTTCCAGTCTGCCGAACGGTAAATTCAATTGTGGTAGATGGATTAAAAGGATTGGGATAGTTTTGGAATAATTCAAACGATGCCGGTACTGCTACAGTTTGTTGTACCGATAAGGTTGACGATGCAAGGACAGTTCCGGTGGTAAAATCGCAGAGGTAATATTTTGCATTATAATCGAACCATTGCTGCGGGGTTTCAACTCCCCAGGAATACGTAACGCCCCAATAGAATTTCGATTGATCGGGAACAAGGTTGCCGTATTGACTCATATTTTGATCTGCAAGAGACATTTCGATTTTAAATGTCAGTGAATCAGGATGAGCCTGCGTCCGAAATGTTTTTCCACCTGCCGCTTCAACATTGGCAACAACTGTTGCGCTTGATGCAGCCGCAGTGATATTGGGGAGCGGCCGCATATTTATTACCCAGTTGAAATAATTCGGATCAATGGTATCTTTTTTCGACATGAACGAACTAACGTTGACCGTCAATCCAATGGTATTACTATTTGCAGTGTAAACAAATTCCCACGAACTGCTTTTTCCAAGAGTATCGACTCTCCATCCGGAAGCTCGCCTCAATACTTTATCCAATGGAAGGTCATTATCTAAACTATCCGCAATTGTAACGGCATCTGAAAATAGATTTGGTGCCATGGTGCGAAAAGTCAACCCAACATTATTCACCGAAGCTCCATTGACAACAATTGAATCTCCAAACGCGAGAACATCAACTCCATCTTCCGGACGAATTTTACCATCATGATCAACATCTTTAACAGCAAGCGGCCAGTACGTTCCATTAGGGACATAAGGAATAGTAAATGTTCCATTGCTGTTCGCGTTTGTCCACCCTGCAAACGGCGGCGGTCCCTCATTCTGACCTTTATCAATTGGAATCGTCATAAGCCCTACGACGGCATCTTGCAATGTAACACCTGTTGAACCTACACTCAGTGTTCCATTAATTGAATACGGTGAAAAATCTGAACCTGTGGTAAAGTAATAGACATACGGCGTTGTCATTGCAGCACCGGATTTTGCTTTCATATACAACAGTGCAAAAAAGTATGTCGTATTTGGTTTCAGCAGGCATGTTGCCGATGCCGTTTTTCCATCGAGACTGTATCCGTGTGTTACGATCGAATCAATATTTGAAAACCAGGAATCGCTTTGACTCATTGAGTTCGTATCGATTGCTTCGTTGAATGTTAAACTAATCGTTGTTGTCAGAGGAACATTCTTTGCATTGTTCGCCGGTTCGGTTGAAACGATTGAAAACTGCGCAAAGAGCATGCACGGAATAAAGAGAAGGAAGAAACTATAAATAGTTTTCATAACACTCCTTGAATTGATTGTAAGATTGAAATGGAGTGTTGGGTTGTCGATATCGGCCTTAACTCTGTGATTGTGTCGAATCAACAAACACAACACGAGAGCTAACAAAGCTCGAGAGAGGGGAGGATAGATCGCTCAGGAGAATTGCCAGAGAGAGTCCTTTGCAGGTCTGCTCTTTCATTATTTCCTGTTGGCAAATTATCGTAATTTCAGTGAGATGTCAAGCGACATGCAGACAGGGTCGATTTATGGCAGGACACATTGTATTTTTTTGGGAATTACAGAGAAGATGGTACTGTCTGAATTATAACTTTCTATATATTTCAACTTCGGATAATGTTTTTATGAAAAATGGAATTGATCATTTTAACAGTATCATTTTTCGCATTTGTATTTTATTACCGCTCTGAAGCCGAGCGAAATAAATTCCGCTGGAAAGATGTGAACCGTCGAATTGCAACGTATATTTTCCTGCATGCTGCACTTTATCAACCAATGTCCTCACTTCACGACCAAGCACGTCAATAACTTTTATCCATACATGATCAGTACTGGGCAATTGGTAGGCAATCATGGTTGTCGGATTAAATGGATTGGGAAAATTTTGTTCTATTTGAAATTGCAACGGAAGATTATCGCCAACTTTTTTTACTGAAGTCGTCGAATTATAATAGACGGCAAGCGTGTGTCCGGCATTGTTGCCGGGAAATTTTACCAAACATTTTTTCAATAAAGAATCGAACGCCCATCCCTTTGCGGCAAATGACTGGATGGAATCGAGTGTAATAGATTTTATGTGAATACCATCCAATACAACGCTGTCCGGGGCGATGGTGATCCAATTAAGTTCTGCAAGCCAATCCCGTTGGGGCACTGTATACGCACCAAAACATGCACCAATAGTAATTAATGTTCGTTTATCGGTGCGATCATGCATGATGGTATCCGTGCTATACATTCCTTTTTCATAATCGTACGTGACGCCATCATCATCATATATTGTGCATCTCCCTGTTCCCCCGGGAAAACTGGAGAGAATCAACGTCTTTTGTGATTCAGGGGCATCAATATTTCGTCCAACATTCGACATCGGTATAATCGAACCGGCTTTGACAAATAGTGGAATATCCGATCGTGTCACCGAAACTGTATACGATGTCTTCCCTGTAAAATATTTTCCTGAATTGAAATCATACCAATTTCCTTCGGGGAGATAAACTGATTGCTGAGTCGCTCCTTCGGCAACAACTGGCGAAACGAGTATACTGTTTCCAAACATCCACTCGGAAGAAAGATTTGCAACTGCAGGATCATCGGGAAATTCAACAACGAGCGGACGAGCGATCGAAACTCCGGTCAAATAATTTTCTCTCGCAGCAGAGTAAATATACGGCATCAATTGATACCGCAGCCGAATATATTTTGTCGCGATTGATTCAGCTTCAGCGCCGTAGTTCCACGGCTCGCGTTCTTGGCCGTATGTTCCATGAACCCGAAACACTGGAACAAATGCACCGAATTGTATCCATCGAAAATAATTTTCGTAATTTGGGGTTCCGTTAAATCCGCCAATATCCATTCCCCACCACGAAGCACCAAGCATGATACTTGAAAGCATATAGAGCCGCTGATTTGCCATTGTTTGGAAACCGGTGTTAATATCTCCTGACCATAATGCATACGCATATCGCTGTGCGCCGGTATAAAAATTTCTATTGATCGACCAAACGCGATTATTATTGTATGCCCGCTGACCTTCATATTGACTTCGCTGCATTTGCATGAACATCAGATTGCCACCGAACTCATCGGCTTCATCGTTCCAGTATCCCGTAAGTCCTTTTGCATATGAATTACCAAGTGTCGCAAAACTTTCCCAATACCACTTCCGCGCACCGGGATTATGAAAATTCAAACGACCAACCTGCTTGCCGCTGAAATAATCTTTTACCGTATCAATAAAAAATCTGTTCGTGTTGCAATACAATCCCTGTGCGGTATTCAGATGAATTCTCGGTTTGCGAATCCCCATCAGATGCATTCCATATTTTTTTAATGTGTCAGCAATAATTCCCGATTGTCCATCGGGAAATTTTGGCCCCCACCGAAACTCACCGTAATTATCAGCTCCCCAATCCATCCAATCAAAATCAAGAATGTACGCATCGAGTGGAATTGATTTTTCTCTATATGTCCGGATGTTGCTGTAAAGTTCTGATTGATCAATTCCCCATTCCGTATTGAGAAAACCGAGAGTGTATTTTGGAAAGAGCGGCGGGAATCCCGTAACATCATGCAATCCTTTAATAATCTCTTTCGGTGACCCAACGAGAAAATATAATTCAAGATCTCTTTTCAACGGAGATACTGGACGCGTAAATGAAAATGATGCTCCGCTTATTGAAATCGAACCACCATCAACATCAGCAAGAAATCCCCAACCTTGTGTCGTCCATATAAAAGGCCCTCCGGCACCCCCCTGGTTTCCTGCATAGATGTTGGTCGTATTTTGTGTTTGTAAATTTCCTTGCGACCGGTTATGCACGCCGTAAAAAGTTCCGCCTGACGTAGTAAGGGAAATATTATTTTGATGAAGACCACCCGCCGACGGTTCTTCACAAAGCAATTGACCATTGTTTTTATATAAGTGGAAACGAAGAGGGTTTCGATCTATTTCTATTTTATAATTGGCCGTGGTAATTCGGAGAGGATCTCCTGATGTGTCGATATTTGCGCCAAACAATCCCCACACCGTGTTTGTCACGACAAGTGTGTCAGGATCTTCACCACCATTCGGCAAATAATTTACCTTGATAATTTGGTCATTGCACGATTTGAACACGACAACATTTGTATCAGCGGAAAGGATTAGAGAATTGTCGGCAATTTGAATCTTCGTCACAGATCCGATCGTTTGCGATTTCAATTCATTATTCAAACACAATAATACAATCAAAGCTGTCAAACTAAAAAAATGTATTCTCTTCATAGATAATGTACTATTTGATCAAGGCAATTTTTTTTGTCACTGAATAATTTGGCGTCTGTAAAGTATAAAAATATATTCCACTTCCCAAATTCGATGCATCAAACATTCTTTGATAATTTTCCCCTGCAATAAGATACTCCTTCATCACTGTAGCCACCTCTCTGCCAACAACATCGTACACTTGTAACGTCGTTAATCCGGATTGTGGAATTGTGAATCGAATTATAGTCGATAAATTAAACGGATTAGGGGAAGCCGTTACAGATAAAAAATTTTGTTTTTTTGCATCCAGTTCATTTACTTTCGCCGGTGCATCTTCAAATGCTGTTATCGAGGTTAACACTTCGCCAAAGAAACTGAAGAGCGATAGATTTTCCCATCCCGATTGCCACAACTCAGAGGAAAGCGCATCCGGTTCCCAATAAAAAACTCCTCTTCCATGATTGTTTGGAACATTCTTGACACTTTTTAAAACATCGGAAAGAAACAATCCTTGTCCGTCGACGGTTGCAGGATATCCTGATAAAAGCTGAGTAGGGCTTGAAACGATGTTGCCTCCTTTATCATTGTTTTGCAGCGTGAATGGATAGGCGATTTCTGCAAGGACAATATCTTTGTTGTACCTCGCCTCCAGATTAGTAATATTCAACGACATATTTGCTAACGAACCATGCCACCACGGATAATATGAAAGACCGATGATGTCGCATGGAACGTTGTATGAAAAAAGTTTATCAAAAAACCACGCACAAGCATTGTAATCACCGCCACGATCAATATGAACCATTCGAGTTACGATTTCAGATGGAGAAAGAACTTCGCTCATTCCTTGATCTGCTGCTTTCAATAAATCGGTGAAATGAATCCACTGTTGAACGGTATTCGAATCCCCCCGAATATCTCCTTCAGGCCATAACATTCCGCCGATAATTTCATTTCCAAATTGAACCATATCGGGAAGCGTCCCCTGAGCTTTTAAAGCAGCAAAAACTGCATGAACATATTGATGAACGCTGTCTTTCAAAACATTATATGATAGTTCATTCCACGCCGCAGGTTTTATTTGTTTTCCGGGATCAGCCCACCAATCTGAGAAATGAAAATCGAGAAGAAGTTTTAACCCGGCATTTTTCACCCGCGTAGCCATCTTCAATGTACTATCCAAACCATTAATTCCAAACTTTGGCGTATGCCATATGCGAAGGCGAATATAATTGAAGCCGTGATTTTTGAGAATGATCAGCGGATCTTTGGCGTTTCCCCCTTCTCTGAAAATTGCTCCGCTCGTTTCAACTTCTTGCAGCCAGGAAATATCAGCCCCTTTAAAAAATTTCGTCGTTTGTGCTGCCGCAATATTCTCAACGCAAGAGAAAACCCAAAGAATAACAAGATATTTTTTCATGAAATGTTTCGTTCATCAATTAATAATACCATGTAAAAAAGGTACGACCTTTAAACAGCGAATACAATCTTTATCTATTCTCTTCTATAAAGAGAATTCCAGAGTAAAACAGAAAAGCCGATGATCATCATCGGCTTTTGTTTACTACCATCAGAAGGCTTTATCGCATTACTTCATTAATACCATTTTTCTTGTTTGATGAAAACTTCCCGACGTGAGCTGATAAAAGTAAAGACCGCTGGAAAGATTTTCTGCATTGAAGTTTACCGAATAATTTCCCGCCTCTTTCACTTCGTTTACCAATGTGACTATTTCTTTTCCGAGGGCATCAAATACTTTCAGGGTGACGTAACCATTCAGTGGTAATTGGTAATTGATTGATGTTGCCGGATTGAATGGGTTTGGATAATTTTGAATGAGCGTAAATTCTTTTGGTGCATCATTCAATGTTACTTCGACTGTTTGCGAATAGGTAAATTTTCCATCGCGGTCAATTTGTTTTAAGCGATACGAATAATTTCCAGAAGAATGATTCTTATCAACAAACGAATATGATTTCGGAGAATTACTGTTTCCGTTTCCTTCTACAAAACCAATTTTACTAAATCCCCCACTCGCTTCGCTCGTTTCCCCCTTTACAAAGGGAGAATCCGCCGAAGGCGGAAGGGGGATTTGTTTTCGTTCAACTTCAAACCCGTAGCTATTTTTTTCCGTCGCTGTCTCCCACAATAATCTAACTTCTGATTTCTGACTTCTGACTTCTGCTTTGAATGAAACAAGTTCTACCGGCAGCGGATCATTCGTGCCTACGGTGAATTGACTGTACGATGAAATACCACTGAAGATAACATAATCTGTTCCCACAGCGTATGCGCCCGACTGCGCTGCCGTCCAACTACCGCTGCTGTTGGAGCTGCGCTGATATAACGTGTAATTCGCCGGAGAAGCAGTGCCGTTGTTCGTAAACGTTGTCGGAACATAGATCTGCGGCATGGCAGAGAATATTCCGGCATTACCGAAAAAATGCACAATGAAATATCTATCAGTCAATACTGTTGATGATCCGGACGGAAGCTGATTTGGCGCGGAATTGATTTTCGTGACAACGACATCAACGGAATTATCATATGGGTCTGAGGTCGTAATGACAAATTCATTTGAAATCCCGTGAACGCCCGTGAGTGTGCCAGATGCATAACTGCTTATGCCGCTTCCAAGCGGAATATCAGAGTTGCCGCGCGTTGGAAAATTTTGATACACTCCGTTATATCCATTGCCTGTTCCGTCACCGGTCGTCGTTCCGCTTGTTTCATCCATTCTCCAATATCCAAGCAGACCTGATTCATTACCGGCGAGCGAGAGATGCATATTCTCTCGAAGCTGCTGTGCGGTACGAACAGTCGACCAAAGACGCACTTCATCAATCGAACCCGGAAACGGCAAGTTCGTCATGTTCGAATAAGCATTTCCAATCACCGCTGCAAAAATATTATCTGCTTCATTTGCATTTCTGGTCAACGTGGTTGTATAGACCGGAGCGCCGTCAACATACAGGATCGTTCCGTTTGTCACGCCCGATTGGAACGACATTGCAACGTGATGCCACGTTCCATCGGCAACATTTGTTGATGATACCTGGTATCCTTGATTGGAAGAGGTAGGTCCCCAATTGTAAATTCCCAGATTCCCGCCGTTGATCATCAGCGAATATTCATTCGCCTTCGAAAAGACCGCCGAGTTGGACGCGCTTGTCTTGATCCACGCTTCAACAGTTCCGGTTGTCACTTTCAGTGCAGCGTTGTTGGGAAGGATAACGTATTGATCGGTCCCGTTGAACGTGAGATTGTTCCCGGCGCCGGACTGCGGTTGAAATAGTCCCGTACCACTCAACGGGAGTTTCGTTGTTGAACCAGACGGCGCATCGCTCACGAACGTTACACTATCAGCAACTGATGTTGCACCGGACGGTGTGTATGTAATGGTGAATGTTTGTGTTCCGCTTGCTGCAACAGACGCACTTGTCGGTGTGACGGTAAATTGACTATTAATAACTGACACAGAAGAGATCGTGAGTGTGTAACATCCGGCATTGGTAATTGTAACGCTGTCTCGTTTTACCGTTCCAACAGACGATGTGCCGAATGCGATTGATGATTGAGAAAAAGATGCGTACGCCGGCTTCGACATCCATAGAGAGGCAACAAGGTCAGCAGAACCGCCTAACAGTGTACCGCCGGGATACGGATTTGAAGTCTGTGCAGAATAATATGTTGTGGCACCCGAAAAAGAGATCGTATATTTTTCGCCCGAAGTAAGATAAAGACTTGTCTGATAAGGAAATGATACACTTTTCCAATTTTCTGAACCAACTATACCATAATTTACTGAAGTACTGTACAATAGTGTGCCGCCCGTTCCTTCGCCTTGGTACACATCATACGTTATCGAACCATACGTGTACATGTACACTTGAAATCCCGTAAGCATACCGCTAAAAGTCGGCGTGAACGATTGCCATCCTTGGCTGTTGCTGACGTGAATTGAACCGCTCTGGCTTACATTCATTATTAGAGAATCGCACTGCGCATACGCCCCGTTGTGGGTGAGGATTGAAAGAGAAAAAATGATGACAAAAAAAGCGGCGATACCATTACGCTTCATACGGTCTCCAAGGATAGACGATGAGAATACAGTTATTTCCCCGCATCAATGTGGAAATCGGATGAAAGAATCTCAATAGCCCAAATGGGTAACGGGGTGATGGTGAACACCGGTAGGATTGATACAATGATTCATTGTACTATTGATCTATGACTCGATGGAATAACGAAGTACTGTTGTTACTTCTTGAGGTATTTCACGACTGCTTCGGTGCGTGAACGGACATGGAGTTTGGAATAGATTTTTTTGAGATGATTGTGAACGGTATCTGCGCTGATGTGGAGTTCGGCAGCAATTTCCTTGTATGTTTTACCTGAAGACAGAGAGAAGAGAATATCCTCTTCACGTTCGGAGAGAGGAATATCTTCTTGTTTATTACCGGGAGAGTGAAACGAGTGAACTACTTTCCGTGCAATTTGCGGCGACATTGGTGCGCCACCGTTGAATACTTCACGAATTCCTTTGAGCAATTCATCCGGCTGCGACATTTTCAACAAATATCCCGAAGCCCCTGCTTGCAACGCTTGAAATATTTTGTTGTTGTCTTCATACACGGTCAGCATGAGGAATTGCACATCAGGAAGTTTTGATTTCAGCGTGCGAACGCACTCGATGCCTGAAACTCCCGGAAGATTGATATCCATCAGCACAATGTCTGGCACTTTTTGAGGAATATCTTTGATCGCTGTTTCTCCATCTTCATACGCACTGATGCAGCGAAATCCATGCGTCCCTTCCAGCAGCACAATCATGCTGGAACGCAATCGCTCATCATCTTCAACGATGGAAACACGAATTGGTATTTGAGATTTTCGATCAATCATGGAATATTGTATCGCAATCGGTTTTGAAGTTCAATAGCCTGATTGGGTACTACTCAGAAATCAGCATTCAATGCTCAACTTTCCCTCAACGAAATTCTGAACGTAACAACGGTTCCCTTGCCGGAGACCGAAGATATTTCCATACTTCCTCCGACACCTTCAATTCTTTTTTTCATATTCCCAACGCCGTTGTTGAAGCGATGTAATTGTGTGTTGGAAAAACCGCGTCCATTATCTTCAATTGAAAGATGAACAACATTTGTTTCCACATGTACAGAAAATTTCACTTCTGTTGCACGCGCATGTTTTACAATATTATGAAGCGACTCCTTCACCGCCATAAAGATGCTGTGACGCTGTTCGGAAGAGAGCGGAACAGTAGGAATATCGGGAGGAATTGCCAACCGGCATCGTATTTCAGCGTGCATCAAATAACGGATGGCATACTGCTCAAGGAAATCGATCAAACTGTCCAGCGTATCTTGCTGCGGATTCACCGCCCAGACAATCTCGCGAAATGAATCAATCACTCCACGTGCAGTCGCACCAATGTTCGTTAAATGCTGCTGCGTTTCGGATTTGTTTTTCCCCTTCTTTGCAAAGTCAGTCATCAAACCGATTTCTGTCAGCCGTGCACCGAGTTCGTCATGCAAATCATGAGCAATCCGAAGACGTTCCCGTTCCACCGCTGCTGTTTTTTCGATTGCCCGAATTTTTTCACGCGTCTTTCTCTGCTCATTTAATTTTACTGTCCACACAATTACGCCGATCGATAGGAATGCCACTCCCGAACGGAACCACCACGTCATCCAGAACGGCGGTAAAATAGTGAACATCACTGCATCTCCTTGCTCGTTCCAATAACCGTCATCGTTTGATGCGATTACCTGAAAGCGGTATTCTCCTGGCGGCATCTGAGTAAAGTACGCAGTCCGCCGCGTGCCGGCATCAATCCATTCAGAATGATATCCGTCAATTCTAAACCGGAATTTTACCTTGGATGGATCAGTGAAATTGAGTGCCGTATAATGGATTTCGATATTAGAGCTGTCGTACGGAATTTCCGACCTGCCAAGGTCAGTTCGAGAACCGTCAATAAAAAATTGTTCAATATGCACCTGGGGCAGTACAGTATTCACAACTACTGTTGAAGGATCGACAACTGCCAATCCCTCCACTGTGGGAAAATAGATCTTTCCTGCCGCATCCTTCACGGCTGAAGGCTGAAATCCACCGTTTGTTTCGATTGTCCTCATCCCTTCCAGCTTTCCGAATGACTTCACCCGTAAAGGGCGCTCCGGATGTTCAGCATGCTCATTCAACTCTTTTCTGCTCACACGCGCAATGCCACGGTTGCTCCCCATCCAGAAATACCCCGAATCATCCTCAACGATATGTGAAATGATATTGTCGAACATGCCGTCGGCCATTGTAAACACAGTAAATGTTCCATTGCGATACCGAATTAATCCG
Source organism: Ignavibacteriales bacterium (assembly GCA_037443785.1). Lineage (GTDB taxonomy): Bacteria > Bacteroidota > Ignavibacteria > UBA10030 > UBA8401 > JAQUOA01. The sequence goes on from JBBINR010000014.1 coordinate 31,200, forward strand.
CCTCCGTAGGAACCGAACCACATCGTTCCATCCCCATCTTGATAAATGGCGCGGATATAGTGACTGGTCAACCCTGGAATTGCCATAAACGATTCAATCGATCCATTTCGCATCCTGTTCAATCCGTTGACGGTCCCAATCCATAGATTGTTCGAGCGGTCTTGAAAGATGCATCGAACATCGTTCGATGAAAGTCCCTGTTCGATTGAATATTTTTTAAATTGACCATCGTGCAATGAAAATAATCCGTTAGAGCAACCGAACCACATGTCGCCTCTGCGGTCTTCATATATCACGAAAAGGAATTTACCGGAAAATCCAGGATAGTACTTCTTCTTTCCATTCAGACGGTACAGTATGCGTCCCGAATCAGTTCCCCATACACGCCCTTTCGAATCTTCCAAAATGGACCAGGTAAATCCATTGCTATCGTACATCGGAACCTTCGAACGAACAATATGATCTCCTGTCATTTCAAAATCGCCGCCGCCATTGGTACCGATCAGCAAGCCGCCGTTCTTGCGCGGAGCGAGTGATAACACCCGTTCTTCACGAAGACCCTGTTGGCGACCATAGGTAACAACTGATGCTGAACGGATCTTCTCCAGTCCACGAGAGAAAGTTCCTGCCCAGTAATTTCCCTCCTTGTCTTGAATGAAACTGCTGAGACTCACATCGGAAAGTCCGTCGTCGTTTGTGATAGTGATGATCTGCGGTCCTGTTAATCGAGCCGCTCCGACGTTGCCGACTCCCCAAACATCGCTGTTGTTATCGACAAGCAAATGCTGAAGATTATTGGACGGAAGCCCATCGCGAACAGTATAGCGTTTCATCATCCCGTTCCGGTATCGTAAAATACCGCTCCCGTTCGTGGCTATCCACACAGTCCCTTTTGGATATTCAACGACACTCCATGGATTATACCGCGCGACAGAAGTTACGTCGAAACAGCGGACGATTGTACCACCGATTGCACAAAGAACATCTTTACCCGTGACCGCCCAGAAATCTCCTTCGCCCGCAGTCGCTCTGCGCCGAAGTGAGTCATTATAGATGAAGTTTTGACGGGTAAATTTCTTTCCATCGTAACGATAAATCGAACTGCCAATCACCCAAAGAACCCCTTTTTTATCCTGAAGAATATCCCCGCTCAGCGACACTCCGTATTGTTCAATGAATGACGTGAATCCATTCTTGTCCTTCCGAATCAATCCCTGTTCCGTGCTGATCCAGAGAACGGAGTCTCTATCTTCGAATATTTTTAAACATCGATCAGACATCATCCCAGGAGAATTAGAACGATCGAACACGGTGAAACTGACGCCATCAAACCGGACAAGTCCGCCGAAGGTAGCAAGCCAGAGATATCCATCCTTCGACTGAATAATCGAATTCACAGAACTCTGAGGAAGTCCTTCATCCAATCCCCAGTGAGTAATAACAAAATGCTTTGGCGGTCGAATCTGTGCAGAAGTCTCGGCTGAGATTGAAAGGAAAATGCAAAACAGGAAAAATCGGAGTATGAAGTCTGTTTGTTTCATCGTGCCAAAATACAGAATACGGGGGAAAAAGCAAAGCCCCATCATTGACGGGGCTTTGTTTGAATGGGACTTGTTCATCATCTGGAACTATTTAAGCAGCATCATCTTTTTCAACTGTATATCGTTCCCACTTTGCAATCGCGCAAAATAAATTCCGCTGGCAAGTTTCGAGCCGTCAAACTGCACCGTATAACTTCCCACCTCTTTCACTTCATTCACCAATGTTGTCACTTCTCTTCCAATCGCGTCATACACTTTTAACGTGACATGACTATTCACTGGTAATTGATAGTTGATAATTGTTGATGGGTTAAATGGATTTGGGTAATTCTGTTCCAGCGCAAAAACTTTCGGCGTGGTGGAGATATTTACTTCAACCGTTGAAGAATATTTGAATGAACCATCGCGGTCAATTTGTTTTAAGCGATACGTAACTTTGCCAGATGCGCTTGCATCAATGAAGGAATATGATTTGGACGAGTTTGAATTTCCGTTTCCTTCTACAAATCCTACTTTGCTCCACGTCTCATTTCTACCATCTACCTTCTTACTCTTTTCAATTTCAAATCCATAATTATTATTTTCCGTTGCTGTCTTCCACTTCAATTCAACTCCGTTTTGTTTTGATGATGCTGTGAATGAAATAAGTTCCACCGGAAGCGCCTCTACCGTTCCTAAGGTAAACTGGCTAAAACTGTTTACCCCGTTAAATGTAATTGTTGTACTCGTGATGTTCGAAGCTCCAGTGACTGCTGCAGTCCAATTTCCGTCATCATTTCCTGAGCGATGATAGAGTGTGTAATTTGATGTGTTTCCTGCTCCATTTAGAGTGAATGTTGAGGGAACAATAAATGTTAAATTCCCTGCAAATGTTCCCGGCGTACCGAAAGCATTGATCACCCAGTACCTATTGCTTAATGGCGTTCCCGATATTCCTGTCGTTGAATTAGGTGCCAAAGTAATTTCTGTTCCTGTGATATCAATGGCAGCATCAAAATCATTTGTCATCGTCATCGACACAGTGCCAAGATTTGCAGTGCCGGTAGTAAAACTCGATTGTGTTGTGCTTGTTCCTGTTCCCACCGGTACGGTCGATGCAACCCATGAAGAACCTGTCACCGTACCGGTATAGCTGCCAACATAATCAATCGTTGAGCTTCCCGTTCCTTCGTTCAGTTGGAAATACGCAACGAGATTGCTGGTTGCATTGGGGAGCGTACGGTGCATACTTTCCCGTATCTGCTGCTCGCTTCTGGCGATGTTCCAGAACCGGACTTCATCTACTTTTCCATAAAAAGGATATATGCCGGTCACTTCCGTCAGGTCGCCAATATTAAATCCGAGAAGAGTGTTGGGTTGAAATGATACGCTGTTCTGCGTGCCTTGTAAGATACCGTTGATATAGAATTTCATTGTTCCGGAGGAATAGGTAGTAGCAAGATGTGTCCACACAGAATCTTTTATAGTATCCCCGATAATTTGCGCCCAACCCGCTCCTATCCCAAGCCATGATGCCCAGTGATTTGTGTTATCCGCATAGAAATAATATCCATGGGATCCGCCAGTCGAATTTTCCGATGCAACGGGAGATCGATAGGTGCTTCCTCCGGCACACCATGCCCAAAACTCGATAGTAAAATTATCTGATGGATTCAGCGCGCTCGAATACGGTATATTCACATAATTGTTTCCCGATCCTGGAAATGATAGTGCGTTACCAGGAATGTTGTCGGTCTCTTTGTGTGTGGTAAAATTCTGTTGGGCACCTCGATAATAAACGGTAGTATTAGCTGCAACGATTTTATAATAGTACGTCGTAACGCTGGAAAGTCCGGTTACAGATGCTGAAACGCTTATTGCATTGTTACCGGAAGCTGTATCAGGGACGGCATTTACGCTGTCAGTGTACACGCCGCTTGTCGTTCCGTAAATAAAACGGACTGCCACAGTATCACCGTGAGGAGAAACAAATCCATTGAGTGTTGCTGACGCAACTCCAATAGATGTTGCAGCTTGTGTCGTTGCACTCAGTGATCCAAAATTATTCAAAACCCGAAGTGTTGGATAGTTCGCATTCGTTATTTGCCATGTATTTGTAAAATCCCATGCCCTATCTGTGAAGGTGCTGGCTGTTTTCAGTGAATCGGTCGGTTCTGCAGTACCGCCAGTTGAGACATTTGTTGAATCAGAATTATAGAAACAGTTTGTGATTGTACTGCCGCCAGTAGTTCCGATAAAACCTCCATAGAAACTTCCATGTGCAACTACACCAGCAGCGTAAGAATTTGCCACTGTCGAATTTGCCAGAATACCTACAAGTCCTCCCAGATTGCTTGAAGTCGAGGAATCGACTGAGCCTGTTGCATAACAATTAGTGATTGAGCTGCCGTTTTCTGCGTCACCAATTAAACCGCCAAACGCTGACTTTCCGGATTTCCCCCTTACATTTACGGAGGAATAACAAGATGTCACAGAGCTTGCATTCAAATCTCCCACCAGACCCCCTGCATAGTCCCCGGAATTAATTGTCCCTGTTGAATAGCAATTTGAAATTGAAGCACCACCTCCAACTAATCCTGCAAGAGCGCCTGTGTAACTAAAAAGCAAGTTCGAAATATTGACATCAATCAAACCTAGATTTGTAACGGCGGGGTTTTGAGAACTGGATATTTTCCCAAAAAAACCAATGCAATAGTCAGCACCAACAATGTATACACCTGATATCGTGTGGTAATTGCCGTTGTAAACACCGGAAAAACCGATGGTAAAGGATCCTATTTGTTTAAATCCATTTCCACTGTTGTAAAAATCACCGCCGACCTGAAAATCCGATGCGGAGAAACTAATATCCACGGTTTGAATAAAGTATTTCGACCACTCTCCTGAATGCTCGGAAAGATACTTCAAATCTGTCTTACTCGCTATCTGGTACGGATCGCCGCTTGTTCCTGATCCGCCACTGTAACTTTGCGCCAAAATCGGCACAGTTGTCGACAGATAAACTACCACGATGAATAGAAAGCTCGTAACCGACTTTTTCATACCATCCTCCTAATAATGATTTATGAATTACTGATGAAGTATATTTGATAGTTCAAAAAGATTTTCTTTCGAAACATACGCCGTTGCACCGGCTTCGTGTGCTGCTGTACGAAACGATTCATTGTCGTAATCAGTCACCATAACTACTTTCGCAGATGCATTGTGCTGTACTATTTCTTTTGTTGCTTGGATTCCATCCATTTTCGGCATTTGAATATCCATCACCACCCAATCGGGATGAAACTTACTGAAGGAATCAACTGCCTCAATGCCGTCGGAACATTCAACGATGATATCGGCATTTCTTGCAGCAACTCCCCGAATCGCTTTCCGCATTGCAGGATTATCATCAACAATCATAATTACCATTGATACTCCGCTCAGTTACGATGGATAAATTATTACATCGAACTTACGCAATAGGGTACTTCTTCGGAATCAGTAGCAGTACGGAATTATCTCGGTAGTGGTACGGAGGAGAAATTGACATGATAAGATTCCTGTCAAGTATCAAAAAGGAATGACAAATAAAGCGCGTTATTCCGTTATGTTCTTAAACGGAATCTGCATACGCAGGGGAGCGGTTTATATATTTTCCTCTTTTCTCAGAGGAGAAGTTTGTCAATGAACTCCCGACAAACGTGTTCGGAAATGACGAGGAATGTATTTTACAATTTGTATTTGCTCTCAATAGCAAAACGAAGAAGTGCGTTTTGACCTTGAAGATTCAATTTAGCGGAAATATTGCTGCGATGAGAATCAATGGTGCGTGGACTGACGAAGAGTTCTTCGGCTATTTCTTTGGTAGATTTATGTTGACTGATGAGCTTCAATACTCTGCGCTCAGTTTGTGTTAAGAGCGACAGCGAGGACGCGCCTTCCTGCAGCAGCATGTTCTCTTGTGTACGAGCAACGGTAAATGTCGAAAGTGCTGGACTGATATAATACTTCCCTTCTTTGACAGCGGTAATTGCTTGAACGATATCAGAAACGGCTCCCTCTTTAAGCACATATCCCATCGCCCCCGCATCAATTGCCGCCGTATAAAAACTTTCATCGCTGTGCATCGTTAATATAATAACCTTGCTTTTTAATTTTCTGGAACTGATCGTTTTAGCAATGTCTATTCCCGACATCTGCGGCATATCAATATCTGTAAGGACAATATCAGGACGAAGTTCTTCGATCTTTTGCAGTGCATCGCTTCCGTTGCCCGCTTCGCCGCACACTGTAAATGTCTGTTCGGCCTCAATCAGGTCCCGAAGGCCTTTGCGCATGATCGCATGATCATCGGCGATAAACACGCGAACTTTCCCTTGATCTGTTGATTTAGCCATGATGTTTCTTTTTTGTGAATTGAAATTTCAGCGTCGTTCCTTTACCCGGCAATGATTCCATCTGCATCGTCCCCTCGAGCAATTGAACACGCTCGTTGATATCATTCATCCCCAATCCATGCGATTGTTTCGGATGACTTCCCATCCCCTTCCCGTTATCGGAGATTGTCAACACAATATACCCATCAACTAGTGACAATACCACATTGACCGAAGTCGCTTGTGCATGTTTCAGAACATTGTTCAATGATTCCTGAATGATGCGAACAATATTGATCTCATCTTCTTTTCGGAAAAATCCATCCACGTCATCAATCTCACCGGCCACTTCGAGCTCTTTTGTACTGCGAATACGTTTCAATAGAGATTTGATTGTCTCGGTCAATCCAAGTCGGTCAAGTTCCGGCGGACGGAGATCGTGAGAGATATTACGAACCTCCGTGATGATATTCGACGCAGCAACGGATTGTTCCTCGAGCATTTGCTTCAATCCGTCATCCATTTCTCCTTCACGCAATTTTAATTGAAGATTGTGTTTCAAGATCAACAATTCTTGTCCAACACCGTCGTGCATTTCGCGGGAGATTCTTTTTCGCTCTTCTTCCTGTCTCTCAATAAGCATTCGTGCAAATAACTGCTGGCGTTCTTTCTCTTCTTGATGTTCTTTGTCGTGCAGAAGCTTAAGCCGTTTCTTATTCCACGTATCGAATCTTCCGATGGAGACAATCAGGAAGAGGAAGTAGGAGAGATATGCCCACCGCGTCCTGTACCAAGGAGGAAGCACTTCCAAAGTAAATGTTGCAGCTGCACTTTCTTTGTCATAAAGATTTTTCGCTTTTGCTTGAAGTGTATATGTTCCTTCATCAAGATTTGTATAAACAGCCCTTGCAGTCGAAGACCATGATGACCATTCTTTATCATACCCTTGCAGTTGGTAACTGAAAACTGTTTTTGATTCGTCGTCAAAGAAAGGTGCCGCAATATGAAACGTTACGTCATTATTGTCGTACGAAACAACCGCACTGGAAATATTTCCACCATAACTTACTATACTATCATTTTTCGTCGTCACTTTTCGTATAAGTGTGGAAAAGCCGGCATCATAGTTTTTTAAATCCTGTTTCGCATCATACCGGAATAAGCCGTCGGTCGTTCCAATCCACAGCACACCGTCGGAATCCTGATGCACTGCGTTAAATTCTGTCCGTTCAAACCTGCGGAACGGCTTATAGTTCCATGTGTACTCTCCGTTATGTTCCGGCTGCAATATTCCCGGATCGTAACGCTTATTGGATAACGGGAAAATAATGATCGAACCGTTATTCGTCATTGCAATTTTTTCAATATCTTGCTCTCCATTATATAATCTCGGATGGATTTTACGGTACGGTTCAAATCGGTCTGTTCCGCTGTTACACACATACAATCCTTTTTCAGTCGCAAAGACAATTTCATTGTTGATGATATAGGGAAGCACAGTACGCAACGACGGCAAGCCGTCTTTTTGAGTAAAGTATCGAATCGCTTTCGGCTTGGTAATAGAATTTTGATCCATGGTTACACGAATAACGCCGGCATTGTACGTTCCGAGCCAGAGATCGCCGCTCGCATCTTCTTCAACGCGGCGAATATTATCCCGCACACCTTCGATGATTCCTTCGTCAATCCATTTTCCATTTTCATATCGGATAGAAGCAAGCAACGGATCATCAACAATGAACATCCTATTCCTATTTTTCAATGACCTGTGCATTGCAAGTCCATATTTCCCGCTTCGGGCCAAGATTGAAGTCTTACCTTTGATTTCGTATATACCGCCCGGCGTTCCTGCTAAAAGTATATGTGTATTGCGATTCACCGTAAAATCAAATAAACTCCAACATTGTCCTGATGGTAATCCTGATACTTTCTCCATCATATTATGTTTGTTCACGAAATAAATACCTTCAAATGTTGCAACGAACAATGTATCGTGAAATCTTAGAACGTCCGATACGGTTCCATGCAAACCATTCTTATTATTCCAATAGCTCCATTCTAGTGATACATCGGTTTTCGCGATTCCGTTTTCGGTCATGAACCATAAATTATTGTTATACGAAAGAAACATCGAGTAGACAGAACTGGTCGTCAATACATTATTTTCATTCCACCGCTGCACAATGTTTCCATTTGGAGAAATGAGCTTCACTCCGTCTGTTAACGTAGAGATTACAAAATATCCAGCTGGTAGTATCGTTGTCGAATAAATGTTTGGATGTACATTAAATAATCGATCTTGAATACCAAAGGGTGTCGACCTCCTTGAGCTGTTATGAAAGATGAATGCACCTGCATTTCTTGTTGAAATTAAAATAGAATCAGAGGCATAGTAGTTGCCTTGGCGAAACGGTTTATCTTTATAAAAACTACTGACTAATGTAATGCCGTCGTCTTCAACTCGCATTAGACCACGGTCTTTCTCATACACATACACCTTCCCGTTATGCGAGAATATCCCCATAAATGATGATTCTTTTCCTGGAAGGTAAGTTTTAATTGCTGGTTCTGGCGACGAAGTGTATTTGAATATTGCTTCTACGGATAAAAAATAGACTGCATTATGCATTATTATTGTCTGCCACACCGCCCGGAACTTCATTTCCTGGTTGCGGATTAAATGACGAAGCGTAACGAATACTTTTTTTCCGAGCGAATCTGCTGTGAGATATCCGAAATCATTAATTGCACCGGTGTAGATAATACCATTACTATCTTTTGCAAAAGAAAACACTGTTGTCTTATTGGGAATATCAATGACGCGCCACTCTTTCCCGTCATATTCGGTGATGCCTCCTCCGTTTGTCATACCAAAATACATTATACCGTTGTCATCTTGAATAGCACCCCATACCTGAGAAGTGTTGTCATACTCTTTAGAGGAATAATGCCGTATAAATGGAAAACCCGTTTCCTGCGCACTTAGTAATGAAGAGCAAGGAATGCCATTGATATACAATAAGAACAACCATGTAATTTTTTTCATTGCCGAAAAATACGTAATCGCTAACAAAAAACAAAAAAGGCGGAACTGCGTCCGCCTCGAATATTGTCGATGAATTGGCGTCTATTTTAGCAATACCATCTTTTTTAACTGCACTTTATCGCCGCTTTGCAATCGTGCGAAGAATATTCCGTTGGCAAGTTTCGAGCCGTCAAACTGTGCAGAATACGTTCCTGCTTCCTTCAATTCACTCACCAGCGTTGCAACTTCGCGCCCTATTGCATCATACACTTTTAAGGTTGTAAATCCGTTAGCTGCCAACTGATAGCTAATCGTAGTGCTCGGATTAAATGGATTCGGATAGTTCTGAAGGAGCAAAAATTGACGAGGAGAATTATTGTCTGCACTCCCTTTCACTGATGTTGTTTGATTTATAGGTGCAATATCAACTTGGACGAACACTTTTGTTGTCGTCGTTATCGTCGCTCCGAGAATATCTTGGTACGTCGTATCGATTGAATATCCACCGGCGAACAGATATCCATTCATTGTTTTTGTGAATGTTGCGTTGCCAAGGCTCGTTGAAATCAACGGGGAAAAATGACCGTACGATGAATGACTTCCGGGGCCACCTCCATCCGGATAAGAATTTGTAGTGAAGGTATGGGTCGTTGACGGCATGATCGGCGAATCGACATGCTCGTAATGATCTTCATCCACTTCCGTCGCATTATCAAGAGTGATATCGGCCATGATTCCATTCGGATCACTTTTACTTCCGGATAATTGAAGCCGAAGTGCCGCAGGAAGAGGCGATCCCAAAATATTTGTTCGATCAATTTTTGTATCTGAACCACCGCCAAGATCTGCGAAAAATAGCGATTGATCCTGACTGTTGAAGTCTCCCTCCAAACGAGAAATAAGCACCGGTTCTCCATCATACCCCTGTACTTTGAAGACTGCACTTGTATCGCTGAATTCGCCTGGACCTATGATTTCACCGTTGAAATTTTCTTTTCGAAAACTAAAAGACCGGATATATCCGCCGGCTGGAGTATAATTGCTCGTGGATTCGTATGTGGAGGTCAATTGTAAAAAGAGTTCCCATGATGTCGGAGGAACATAATCAACATTCACAAGCGTATCATGATGTGCTCCGCTGAAACGATGATACGCCGTTTTGTACGGAAAATAAACCGCTCCGAGTTTTACTGCGCCCGTTATATTATCCGTATGGAATAAAACGGTTGCTGAACCGGTCGCATCCGTTTGCACGCTGTCTTTTTCAAAGTGACCACTGCTCGATTTTATTTTGATCCATCTATTTTTCAGCGGATGATCCGCCGGCCCGCCGTCGCAATCATATGCTTGAATTTTGACATTGATTGTCTCCGTTCCTTTCATTGAAATTTTTTCTGGAACTACTTTCAAACGGGCATGGATGGCAAGACTGTCTCCCACATCTCGAAGCATTCGTTGGTATGAACGAATCTTATCAAACACCGGACCAATCGATACAAGGGCAGAATCGGTCGCATTCATTGCATCAATGCTATTCACAAATAATTTTTCTCCGACAGCTATCTGATCTCTCGTTACTGCATCTTCAAGAAAAACGCGCGCCCGATAACTTCCTCCGGAACTGTCGATCATTCCCCACAATACATATTCGCCGCCATTTATTGGGCCATCATGCGGAAGATCGACGTAATAGTTGGCAACATGAATCATCATGAGAGAATCATGATTTATTATTTTTTCTCTTAATGCACCATCGTACCATTCCACGCAGCCTTTCTCCGGGTCAATATTGATAATGGTATGCGTTGTAATTCCATTTAAGTCCAGCCAATGAAAAAAATCTTTGTCATTTTTTGATCCGGAATAATAGGTATGGAGCGTATCAAACGGAGGCATTGGAATCGTAACTTTCATTCCGTATAAAAGCACGCTCGGAGCAACGCAATCATCACATTGTTGTGCGTTCATATTTGTCGGCGGGAAAAGAAACAGTATTATTGTGGAACAGAGCATTCCAAATATTTTCATCGCACTCTCTCCTTGGTCATATGGTTTTGAAGCAATTGTACAGATTCATCGCACTGCTTTTGCAAAAAATTCCTCTCAAAAATTTTTGCGTGTGGAAGTAGGAATAAAATAGCTATGAATGAAGGCTTCCCACAACTACATACCTATGTAGTTTTAGGACAGGATGACACGAAACACAATAGAGGTTAAATCAGTTTTTCTTTTAAGGCTTTTACGATTGCTTCTGAGCGCGAGGCAACATGAAGTTTAGCGTAGATATTTCGAAGATGAAACCGTACGGTGTTGATACTGACATATAACGAATCGGCAATCGCTTTATACGTTAAGCCGTCAACAAGCGCTTTGAGCACTTGAATTTCACGGTCGGATAAACCGATGTTATCCGTTTTCTGCTTGTGTTGAGTTTGAAAAAACAACAGAACCCGCCGTGCAATTTCATTCGACATCGGCGCACCGCCATTATAGGCGTCGTTGATTGCAGAAAGTATTTTTTCTGAAGAAGTTTTTTTTAGGATATATCCGACCGCGCCTGCCTGCAACGCTTGAAAAATCATTTCATCGGTGGAATACACGGTTACCATTAATACCTGTACTTGAGGAAATTGTTGTTTGATAAGTTTAACTCCGTCAATCCCGGACATATCGGGCAGACCGATATCGACAAGAGCGACGTCAGGAGAAAGTTCTTCGACTGCTTCTATTCCTTCGCGCATTCTCCCGTATGCCCCGACGCATTTCATTCCATCAGCGTCGTTGACAAGCCATTTCAATCCATCACGAACTTTCACATCATCTTCAATAATCAAGACGCGGACGGATTCTTGCTTTTTACGTTTAAGTTTGAGTGCTTTCATGTTTTCATAGTACGATTGCTTGTTCCAATGAACAACTGCATGTTCATGCGGTTTTCGTTTTTAATGGAATTGTTGCGGTGATCGTAGTTCCCGAATGAACGATCGATGTGAGATCAAACGATCCGCCAAGCCGCTCAATGCGTCTTTGCATCGTACGCAAACCGTTGCCGTCGTTCGCACCTATCACAAATCCTTTTCCATCATCTTCAATGAGGATCGACAACTGACGTTCGATCTTTTTTATCTCTATCGACACGTGCCGCGCATCAGAATGCCGGACAATATTATTTGTTGCTTCCTTTAAAAACAAAAGAAGTGAAGACAATTGTTCTTGAGCAAGAATGATTGAATGGATATTGTCATCAATGCGGAGCGTTAGACGAATCCCTTTTGCCTCGAACAATTCCCCGGCAAATGATGAGAATCGCTGCACTAATTGTGTAAGCGAAAGTTTGTCTTTGTCGAGTGACCACACAACATCACCCAATGATTCAACAAGTTCCTGCGCAGTTGCATGAACCGTGTCGAGCATCTGCGGCCAATCGTGGTCATGCTTTTGCATGCGCGATTTTTTATGAATTTGTCTTTTCACAACATCGGAAAGCAGTGCAATCCGTGTTAATCCCGAACCGATCTCGTCGTGAAGATCCGCTGCAATCCGTGAGCGCAATCGTTCAATGTGTATAAGCTGTGATGCTTTTAGCCACACAATTCCTCCGGCAGATAATGCAATAGCCAATGCCGCCAGAAGAATGAACCACCATGTTTTCCAAAACGGAGGATGAATCGTGAAGGATAATTGTGCGGGGTGAACGCTGATGTTTCCATCGAAATCTATCCCTCGAATTTCAAGAGTGTAATTTCCGGAATTAAGCGATGCAAATGTCAGGGACCGCTGCGGCGTTGGCTTTGACCAATCTGTCTTGCCAGCAAATCTCCATTGGAAGAAAAGATTTTTTCCCGATCGTAAACTTGAGGCATTCAGTTGCACAGAGATCGTATTTTGATCGTATGAAAGATTGGCAAGTTGAGAATCAGGAATACTTTTGCCTTCAATTTCGCATGAGCCAATCCACACTATTGGCGGAGTGAAGGTCTTACTTTTTTCTTTATATGTTATTAGGGTCGAAGGTGTCATCATCCACCGCGTTGTATCCGGCAGTGTGCCCACTGAAAAGACCGGTTCGTCGATAAATTCTCGGAGCAATGGCGGCGACGCAAGAGAATCATCGTGCAAAAACTGAATTCCGCTTTGAGTCCCGAGCATAATGATATTTCCCGGACTTTGTTTTGCACACCAAATTCCGCTTTCCGAAATTACCAGTTGGCGAAAATCATTCCCGTTGAAGTGCAGTAAACCTTTATAGCGGGTTCCTACAAGAAGTGAACCTTTTTCAATCGGTACAAGGGAGCGAACAGCACTTTCTCCTGCGCGTAATTTTGAATTGTAATTTTTGACTGCCGGTTTACCATTGACAAATTTTACTTCAAAAAGCCCGTGATCGTAACTTCCCAGCCAAATTGCCCCTGACTGGTCTTCCGCAATTGCACGAATGGAATTGTCAGGAAGGCCGTCTTCCACCCGTAAATGCATTGTTTTTCGTATCCCTTCGGAAGGAATGATAAAGAGTCCTTTATTTTCCGCGTAACTGCACCAGACTCTTTGCTTTGAATCTTCAAAAACAAAAAGAGGGTTGGCGTGCGGGAGGAAATTTCCTGCCGGAAAAAATTTTTCAACCGACAAAATGCTTTTTTGATTCTTCCTCGTATGAATGGAAACTTTCATTACGTTTCCCGAAGCGTCTCCGATAATACATTGATTTTCAGAATCTATAAAGATCGAGCGCGGTAAAAGAGAATACGGACCAATCGCAGTGTGATGCATCAGAATCCATTGCTGTTGCTCATTTTTCCAGCATTCCGTAAGTCCGTCATCAACACACATCCAGATGTGTCCCGCAGAATCTGATGCCCCCAATGATCCGTTTGTTCCATTAAAACTGTGAGGGAGAAGAATTTTTTGCACATCAAATGAACGAATGACCGAAATGCCAAGGGTATATGAAGCTGTCCACACCGATCCATCTCGATCGACAAAGCATCCGTCGATCGAATGTGAAAGCAATCCATTCTTTGGTATAAAATGCTTTGAGGTAAACGGAGAAAGCGTCACTTCAAATAACCCTTCGCCTGAGGATACATAGCAATGATCGGCGGTGGCAGCAATTCCGGTGATCTGGGTATGGATAAGTCGATAACTTTTCTCTATTGCTTTGCCATTAAAAAGAAGGAGCCAGCCTTTGTCGGTTCCAAATACAATGCGATCGTCAGAAGTTCTTGAAAAACCTGAGAGAGATCCGTAACGTTCACGGGGAAAATGAAAATTCAATTTTGCCAATCGGTTATGGACACTGTAGAGATCATTCCCGCTGACGACAAAAATATTTTGATAAGCATCGGAGAATATCCAGTCTATTGACCGTCCCGAAAGCGATGGAACCAAATGAAATGTATTTGATGAAATATCAAGGGCAAAAAGTTCATTAATTGTTCCGCAATACAGCATGCCGTTGTCGTCTTCATACAGCGCAGTAACAATATTTGAAATCGCTTGTGGTGAGAACAAAATATTCGACATCCCTCGCGGCGTATATTTGCATAATCCTCCACCATTCGTTCCAAGCCAAACAATAGTTGAATCGAACTTCCCGGGCAAAATAACGTTAATCCTGCTATTTGATAAACTATCGGCAATCGTCAAATTCGTGAAATTCAATCCGTCAAAAATGCTTACCCCCTCATCCGTTCCGATCCATAATCGGCCAAGATGATCTTGAGAAAACGTAAGCACATCATTGGACAGCAATCCATCTTTGCTTGTATAATGTTTAAATGGATAAATTTGCCCGGCAGTTTGGGAACTGAAGAACAATGTTAGAAATGTGAAGACAACGATCAGCCTGCTCATGTGAGAAGAAAATAAAAAGGGAAGAAACAAAAAGCCATCAAATTATAGAACCATTTGATGGCTTTCGATACGCGGCACAATATTCGCTGAACTAAAGTTATTTGATCAATAGCATTTTTTTTGTTGCTGTAAAATCATCAGACCGAAGTGTATAAAAATAAACGCCGGCTGCAACGTGTGACGCATCCCATTGCACGAAATGAGCACCGGCAGACATCTCTCCATGAACAAGTGACGTCACCGTTCTTCCAAGCATATCATACACCGTTAAATCTGTCCGAACATTGCCCAGTCCATCAGGAATGTTAAACTGAATTGTCGTGGTCGGGTTGAACGGATTGGGGAAATTTTGCTCCAGTGAATATGTTTCCGGATAACCGTTAATTGTCACAACTATTTCTGCACTATACGTATACCGTCCGTCACGGTCGATCTGACGCAAGCGATATGCATATGTTCCCGAACGATTCACATGATCAACGAATGAATATTTTTTGGATGAGTTCGATGATCCGCTTCCTTCAACAAAACCAATCTTGCTCCAACTGTTGAGTGATAACTGATTACTGATAACTTCCTTTTCGATTTCAAATCCATGATTGTTCAATTCCATCGCAGTCTGCCATGAAAGCTCAATTCCACGCCCTTTTGCACCTGCGGTGAATGAAGTAAGTTCAACGGGAAGAGCAGAACTTGCGCTCGTATCGAAATACAGTTGATCAAATTCAACACTCGTACGTGCAATTGCTGCCGAAGTATATTCAACAAGGATACCCATATAGCCATTCGTGAAATCACTATAAGTATTGTCAATTGCAGATCCTTGATTAACAGTTGTATTTGTTGCAGAGGGGACGCTGGTTGCAACAGCACCATTACCATTTGCTGTTGGCAATATTGATGTATATAATGTCCATTCTCCCGTAGTCGATCTAGTAACACGGATCATAAACCCAATATCTGTTAAACCATTAGTTAAGGTATCAGCAGATGTAATAATTGTGGCTACCCCAAGGCCATCAACATATCTTTTCAAAAAAATGTTATCACCTCCGCTATTATCGCCAACAGTTACTACATAGCCATCTACAGTGGACGAACTCAAATCTGACTCATTCGAGAATATCCAAATTTCTACATTGTTTGTAGTTGTAAAGGCTTGACTTCGACGACCAATCCAAAAAGACCAAGATTGCTCGATGCCCCATGATATTGTCCTTTGCATACTTAAATATTTAATTCCTGCGAATGCAGAAGTATCATTCAAATGCAGCGTATTAGAACCTGAGGCGCCTGCAGAGGCATTGCTTGAAGTTATCTCCCAAGAAGCGACTGAACCATTCCATGGAGGGTTATTTGTAAAATCTCCATCTTCAAATGAATCAATTGTCTGCGAAAGCATGTTTGAAATGAAAATTCCATTTACAATTACGAAAAATATACTTGTGTTTTTCATTATGCCTCCTTCTTTTTTATTGAAAAAAAATGTTTGTGTAATTTTTCTAATTATACGCTACCTGACATAACGCAGTGCAATAATTCCAATTACAAAAAATTTAGGACCTGTATTAAGACAAGAAATAAAAGAAAAGTGGGCTATAATATGGGGTTGAAAAAGGACAGATCCCTATTCTCGCCGGTGAACAGTTCTCTTATTAAAAACTTCTTCCGTTGTCAGGAAGAGACATTCAAAATAGAAGCACACCGCTCGTATTCAACGAACGGTGTGCTGAAAAAAATTACTTCATCAACATCATTTTTTTAATCTGTACAAATGAAGCATTACCGGTGCTGGATTTTGCGGAGATGCGGATAAAATATACACCGCTGCTCACCTGCTTGTCGGAATTATTTGTGCCGCTCCACACAACGCGGTAATAACTCGGACTTTGTACATCGTTTACCAACGTTTTTACTTCTTGTCCGAGAATTGAGTATATCTTCACTGTAACCATGCTCTGTTGCGGAATCGCGTACGCAATGGTCGTTGATGGATTGAATGGATTCGGATAGTTATTCTGGAGATCATAGACTGTTGGAATCCCTGAATACTGTTCCTGAACTCCAAGTGAATTGTCGGTGACATCGGCAGTGTCAATCACCATCAATTGATACCCGCCCGTGGTCGAAGTAAATTGACCGAGCACACCGGTAAAGGTAACTTTATTGATGATGGACATTCCGTCGACATCCCCATCCGATGCATTTGGCGTTCTTAAAACTACCGCATTTGTTGAATCGGTCGCATCGACAATGGCATACGATGTTGCCGCTGCGTACGCACCGCTTCCAGTAACGGTAAGATTAATCACTTTCAACAACTCGGCTTCATAATTTTCACCATTGGTTGCAATTTCTTTCACCGTAACAAGCTGCGCCGCGGGAAGCGTATTACTACGCGACAGACGTTTAACGCTTATAATTCCCGCCGCTGAATTTGTTGTTGAAATTTCTTTCAAACCTTTATACTCGGAAGTTATCCCCATTACTTCAATCTTATCGCCCTTTGCAAAGTATCCGCTGGTAATCGAATCGCGCACCCATCCGGCAATACCATAGTAAACGACAATCGCTGCGGAAGTATCTTGCATATATAGGTACGAACCTTTTGTCCTCGTCACAATTCCCTCGATATAAACTGTCGAACCATTAGCCGCGTTGCGTGCTTCTTTGACGCTGACTTTAGAAAGACTGCTTCCGCTTACGGCAACAGTATCGGTTACGGTTGCGGCATTGCTGAAGAAGACAACGGCACCATTTTGATTTCCGCTCGATACCGGCGCATAGGTAACATAGAATTTTGCCGATGCCATTGTATCAAGCACAACCACGGTCGGAGTAACTGTGAAAACGGCATTCGATGACGTCACGGCAGTTATCTTCAATGAATCAGTTCCAATATTTTTTACCGTGATGCTGTCTTTTTTGGTTTCTCCCGAAAGGACATTCGTAAAACTTAACGTTGATGGCGTTGCGGAGAAAATCGCCTCCTTAATAATTCCGTTTCCCGTCACTGCTATACTATCAATTTTATTTGGAGCATTATGATAGAAGTAGATCTTTCCGGTTTGGGCTCCCTTTGCAACCGGCGCAAATGTAATTCCGAATTTTTTCGTTGCCGAAATATTGATGTCAGCAGTTGTTGGCGCGATTGTAAAAAGCGAATTCGATGACTTCACGGAATCGATTATAAGATGAGCAGTCGTACCGGTGTTTGTCACAGCAACACTGTCAACCTGTGTGGAATCTTTCCAAACATTTCCAAACGCAACCGTTGTCGGGGATGCGGAAAAACCAGCCGCGGTAATTACAATGCTATATCCATCCGGATTTACCGTTGTAAATGAATTTGCTCCATCGGCGGGAGAAAATGCAACGATCCGTTCTTGCGTTGAGCCGTTTGACCAAACCACATTACCAACCGCATCGGTATTAATCATGAGCGAAGTTGCTGCGGTACCGGTGCCGTTCGGAGATATCTTTTTTGCACCGGCCCCTGTCGTTAAATCAATTGCATAGATTCCATTTTGACCGGCTGTTGCGCTGTGGATCAATGCATATAACTTATCATCGGATGCGGATGCAGAATTACTTCCATGATAGATTGTCAAATCTTCAAAAATTGGCGTACCGGTTAAATTGAATGTGCCCGCATCATCAAGCGAATCGAGCCATTGCTTTACTCCGGCCGAATTGAATTTTGCGATTTTTTTTCTCGACGCCGATGCATCACCAAAGGCAACATAAAAATTTCCTTCATCGTCAATCGCAAGAGCTTTCATGTAACCGTTCGTTGTTCCCGGTACAGTCAAATAAGGATCGATGTTGACGACATTTGTTTGAACGCCCTGTGAACCGACTTTTTTTATAATGTAATTGGTATTTTTGGTCCCGCCCAAAATGGTGTAATAGACTGTATCCGTTCCTTCAATTTTTACGGTCATACCACGAATTGATGTCGATGAAAATATCGTCGTATCAAGCAGCGTATTACTTCCGGCATCGTATCGACGCATGACGGCAGCGCCGGTATAACCATATCCTCCGAGCGCAATAATATTTCCTTGGAGTGCAAAGACGTGAGTAGGAATCGATGCAGGCCACATTGGAGTGGTAGCAATTTTTTTAAGATACGCTCCATCGGCTTGAAGTTCGTAAAGTCCATTTGCCGATGATGTTCCCCGAGCAACGTAGATTCTGCCAAATGCAGAATCAGACTGATACATCAATGATGCGTTTCCCCGATACGCGTACGAAGGGTAACTATATACATTACTTAACCACTTTTTCTGTATAAATATGTAAAGCTGATTTTTGAATTATAACGGAGAAAGAATTTAGCTTTTATTCTTGGGTTGTTTTGGTTGTTTCTTTGTCGGCGGGTTTATAGCAAGCCTTAGCAAATCTTCAAAGGGAAGGTCTGTTTTTGCGATTAGTTTTTTAGAGTCAATCTTCTTTTTTTTCTTCTTAGTGTTCATTCTTCCAACTTGTCGTAATGAGTGTTTCGTATTTCAATCTTGCTTCGGTATGTCTGATAGTGAATCTAAATCTTTCCGCATCATCTAATTTTCTGGTATTGTATCGGTATTGAAATTCATCACAATAGCGATGTAAATGCTTAACGCTAACATAATGATAAATTCCTATAATTCCACGCCGTAATAAGCTCCAATAGCCTTCAATGGTGTTCGTGTGGACTCTGCCTCTAACATACTCTCTTTGATGCACAATAATTTCATGTTTATATGGTTTAGTAAGTTCACCGTAAATTCTATTTTGGTCTGTATAAATCATTGAGCCGTCTTTTACTTTCTCTTGAATAAGATCATAAGCGGTATATGCGTCTGCTGAAATTACGGGAGTAGTAACCACTGCACCGCTTCTTTGAACAAGTCCAATGATGGGGATTTTTGTAAATGGATTAACAGATGAACCGTGTTTGAATTTCTTTTTTAATTCAGCCCTTTTATCTACGTGCATGAATTTCTCTTTTGCACCCCAATACATCTCGTCAATCTCTACTTCACCGCCTAAAATTTGCGCTTTTGTTCTAATTGCAAGAAGGTGTCTAACGCGATGAAGCATAAACCATGCAGTCTTTTGTGTTACTCCAATATCTCTGTGTAATTGCAGGGAAGAAACACCTTTTTTGTGTGCTGATATAATGTAGATAGCAAGAAACCATTTTTGCAACGGCACATGGCTTGCCTCAAAGATAGTCCCCACGGTGATCGTAAAGATATGTTTGCAGTTACCGCACTTGTAACGAATACCATCTTTGAGATTGTAAATCTTGTTATAGGTTGCACACTTCGGGCAGACAATTTTACCATTTGGGAAGCGTTCTTTTATGAGATATTCTCGGCATGATTCTTCATTCGGAAAGCGTTCGTAAAAACTATGAAGATTGAATTTCTCGTTGTGGAATATCTGTTTCTTTTTCATTGCGTTCTCAAAATTTTTTTTCTTGAAATTCCCGCAATGAACAGTTATATTTGTATGAGGTCTTACGCTTGTTCATGCAGGCGTTTGATTAGGGGTTTATAGGTGCTGATACACCTGTAAGCCCCGCTAAAAGCGGGTTTGATTATAGTAGTTTAAGCACTTTACTCATACACCGTTCCATTTCTCTGAATGCTTCAACATTCAGTTTATAGGTTTGAAACATTGGGCTCTTAGTGAGCCCTTTTTTATTTTGGTTCATACTTTTTTAATCCATCTAAACTTGCGTCAATACCTTTAATAATAACACGCAACATTTCAATATCATCCTGTGTTAATTCGTCTGGAATTGCAAAAATAGCCTTACGATCATTTGAAATTTTACGTTGGTTTAATATTCCCCAGTACTGAGAAGAAAGAAAACTTGATAAGTTATCCGTAGTGGGCTTTTGCCCTTGTGGAATATATTTTTCTTCGCCTGAGGGCTTTTCTTCTGGAATTTTTAATTGTGTGGGCGATTTTATTGGTGCAGAAAGCATTTGAAATGAACCATTATCTTTTTCAAATACTAATCCCGCAAATTTCGCCGCTTCTAAAAAATAATCAGCCCAATTAAGTTTTAAATCTGCGGGTATACTCAAATTTTTTTCAAAGAAGTGTGAAAGATATTCTCGTTGTGGTAACAACTTCCCCTTGTAATTTTCCCACGCGGTAGACAATAGAGAGTTGGTAGCAAAAGATCGGACAATATTTTCTTTTTCCATTTCTTCGGATTCTGGTTGTACGATATTCTTTCCTATATCAGTAAACGAATATTGTTTTGCCTGAAATGTAAGTAATCCAAATCCACGCAGAGCATAAATTTTATTTAATAATGTACTACTACTTGCAGAATTTCCGAAAACCTGTGATAATACATCGTCATTTCCCTCTAATCCACCCTTTATGGCTATTTCTTTAATACTTTTTATACATTCTGGAAAGGTCAGCAAGGGGATTTTTACACCATATCCAATTCGATCTTTTGAAGATTGTGTTTCTTTTGTTTTATTGTTTTCCGCCATTTTTATTCCCTTTCGATATTTTCATGATGTAATAAACGAAATAAAAACATATATGTCAAGAACAAAATGCTTTTAGTGTTTTTCAAAATATATAAAATCGCCTAACACGTTATAATTAAATGAGTTATAAAAACAAAATATTTTCACCAAGTTCATTATAACACATTGCCCTTTCTTGTTTTGATAATTTTTATGCTTTTACGATTGAGAAAAACATTTGCGTTCGGTAATAATAAGCCGATGATTGGTCGTTTTAAAATCTAAAAATTAGGATGGAAATACGATTTTATTTGGCTTTATGGAAAGGCAAAATGTTTAAAACGTATAGCTGAAGATTCGCCTAAAAAATGCCGATAATATATAGGTAAAACATATTATCATATATTGTTGTTTTTTACTTGACAATGAACGGTAATATTTTTAGCTTAATACCGATGCAGATGTCTTGCAGTCTCTAATGCGAAAGCATTACGTGTGTAGCGTTGCCCGATGCGCTCATAATTCATCGGGCATTTTTATTTTTAAACCCCAAACAACCTTTGCATTTGATGGCGTGTTTCTTTTTCTGTTACTGGGTAAGCCGTATTTAATCGAAATATTCCAGGATCGTAAAGATTTAAAATTATCACGTAGTTTAACGATTTTGCATAATAAATTCGTCTAAAGTCACCGCTAACAGAATTAGTACCGTCGCTGATATATGTATGAGTGTTTGCCGTCCCCCTTAAAACCGGTATTACCCAATGGACTCTTTCAACCCTCTCTATTAATGATTTTTTCTTCCCATCGGTCTTAAACTCCATATCTAAAAAATGATGCGTATTTTTAGCCAAATATTCTACCAAAAATCCATCATGCGTCAAACAAAATGGAGAATGTTTTCCATCTTTATCTTTATTAATAAAGTTTTCGTAAATATATTTTTTCCCAATTTCAAATAAATCATGTTCTGATAGAGATCCATCCAAAACAGCGGGTCTCAAACTTATTCTAATATCTTTTGCGGGCTTTTGTAGGCAATATTTCATCGGTGCATATCATACAAAAATAACATTTAAAATACCAAAGCCCTCTTTTGAGGGCTTTTTTATTTCTGCTTAGTTAAGCAAAGTATATAGTCGCCGTACGAAGTTCCACCATCTAAATCCGTGCCAGCATAACGAGCTCCTGCTACCCAAAGTGAATCGAATGTAGAATGTCCGGTAGGGTCATTGACCGTCACTTCAAATGAATAGGTACCCGCGGAAACTATTGCGGCGGAATTATCTGTTCCATCCCATAGAACATTGTTAATACCTTTTACCGGTGAAGAAACATTTAAAGTTTTTATTGTTGTATTGCCTTGCTTCACTGTTACGGTTGCCGTGATCGAACCGACTCCCGCTTCATTAATGACAAACCAAATCTTTACGCCCGATCCATCACTAACGTTTCCATCCCAAGTTTTTCCGGCATTATTGTAGTCCGTCACAGTAGGATCAGAAATGCGAATGCCTGACGCATAAATATTGGCATACGCAACATTCAACAGAAAGGAACAAACTGCAACGACAAGAGTAAAAAGTTTTTTCATAGACCTGCTCCTATAAAAATTGCACAAAAGATTAATAGTGGCGTGTTACAAAATTTCGGCAGCGCACAATACCAGCATTATTTTGAAAAGTGGAAAGTTGTAACAGCGTGAACATGAAAGCAATTGTTTAAAAAATTTATGCAAAATATTCATTGATATTCAGCAAATGTCAAGCGACTCTTTACTCGGTTTTCTATAACATCGGAGATGAGATGGGTAACAGTTTTGTGAAAGTAGAAAAATTATTTTTGAGAAGGAGGGAAAATCGTAAATTTTGTCTTATAACTCAGCCAGACAAACTTATCTTAAATTATTTTTATAGAGTTTTTATAATTATCAAAATTTATTTCGGAATCCGTTCACCAATTTCCTTTGGAAAAATTTTCAACTCCTCATAAGATTTTTTACAAAATAAAAAAGGCGGATTATTCATCCGCCTTCTGATAATCCTTTTTATTTTTTACTTTTTCCCTTGTTGTTCGATCTTTGCCCATGCGTCTTTCAGTGTTACAACACGATTAAATATTGGTGCGCCGGATTTATGGTCTTTGCTGTCTGCACAAAAATATCCGACACGCTCGAATTGAAATCGTTCACCCGCTTTTGCAATGCCGAGCGCCGGTTCAACTTTTGCGCGACTGACAACGTGAAGCGAATTCGGGTTAAGATTTGAAAGGAAATCTTTTCCTTCCTCAGCATCGTCGGGGTTTTCGCTCAGAAACAAACGATCATACAGACGAACTTCGGCATTCACTGCGTGTAAAGCTGAAACCCAGTGAATCGTCGCTTTCACTTTCTTGCCCGCATTGGCGTGACCGCTTTTTGTTTCCGGATCATAGGTGCACTGAAGTTCAAGGATATTTCCGTGATCGTCTTTTACTACTTTTTCGCATTTGATGATGTAGGCGTACCGCAGACGCACTTCTGTTCCCGGCGATAAACGAAAATACTTCGGCGGCGGCACTTCACGAAAATCGTCCGCTTCGATAAAGAGTTCTCCTCCAAAAGGAATTTTTCGCGAGCCTGCTGATTCATCTTCGGGATTATTTACCGCGTCAAGCTCCTCAGCGCTGCCTTCGGGATAATTTGTGATAACGACTTTAATTGGATGAAGCACTGCCATCGCTCGCTGCGTACGTTTGTTCAGATCTTCACGAATGGCATATTCCATTTGCGCCACATCTATCACGCTGTCACGTTTTGCGACGCCGATCGTATCGCAAAAATTTCTGATCGCTTCCGGAGTATACCCGCGCCGGCGATATCCTGCAATAGTCGGCATACGAGGATCATCCCATCCCGTGACATGTTTTTCATTGACCAGTTTCAACAATTTTCGTTTGCTTAAAACAGTGTAGGTCAAATTCAACCGGGCAAATTCAATTTGCTGAGGATGAAACACGCCAAGCTCTTTCAAAAACCAATCATACAACGGACGATGGTTTTCAAATTCTAATGTACAGATCGAATGGGTGATTCCCTCAAGAGAATCTTCGATGCCGTGCGCCCAGTCGTACGTGGGATAAATGCACCACGTGTTTCCTTGGCGGTGATGTTCATCATGCACAATACGGTACATGATCGGGTCACGAAGATTGATATTTGGAGATGCCATATCGATTTTTGCACGAAGTGTCTTTGCACCGTTCTCAAATTCACCATCGCGCATACGCGTCAAGAGATCAAGATTTTCTTCGACTGATCTGTTTCGATACGGACTTTCTTTCCCGGGTTCCGTCAACGTTCCGCGCATTTCACGAATCTGGTCTCCCGACAAATCGCAGACATAGGCTTTTCCTTTTTTGATGAGCTGAACGGCATAATCATACATTTGCTCAAAATAATCGGACGCATAAAAGAGTCTGCCCTCAAAATTTCCTCCGATCCATTTTACATCTTCTATTATAGAGTCAACATACTCCTGTTCTTCTTTTGACGGATTCGTGTCATCAAAGCGCAAGTTAAATTTCCCGTTGTAATCGCGGGCAATACCGTAATTCAGGTTAATCGATTTTGCGTGACCAATATGAAGATAACCGTTTGGCTCGGGGGGAAACCGCGTTTGCACTCGTCCCCCAAATTTATTTGTGGCAAGGTCGCTGCTAACTATTTCTCGGATAAAGTCTGATTTTTCAGGAGTTGACATAATGCATTCACAATAATTTTAAAAATTCTTTACAGAAAATACAAAAAAGAGGTGCTATTATCAAAATTACCCAAGATTTATCAAAGATAAAAAATTAAAACGCCGCAGTATTATCCGCGGCGCTTTTGTAGACCTCACTCCAAAATCATCATCCCGTAGGAGAATGATCGTTCCTTTAAGGAACCGAGTGAAGAATAATCTGAGGGAAACGTACAAAGAGTACATCCAAGAAACAATACCCTAGGGTATCTTTATTTATCAATCATACTTTGGATTTAAGCGGCAGGTACTTTATTTTATCTTATTCCTAATTGCTTTATTATGAGAAAAACTGAAAAAAATTATTCTAAACCTTGGGCATCTCCCTCCCCGCCAAAAAAAATTCTGATCATTCGGTTTCACGCTTTTGGAGATATGGTGATCGCGCTCCCGTATCTTCAAGCATTAAAAAATGTTCTTCCCCATGCTGAATTTCATTTCCTGACGCGGGGCGAGTGCGCTGATCTTTTGCAAAACGTTGCGATGATGAACAACATCGTTTCGGTGTCTGACAACAGGAAATCAACGGTGCTGCTGGCGAAAATGCTTTCTCTTTTATCTTCTCTTCGGCAGCAGAAATACGATGTTGTCATCGACCTTCAACGAAACGAGATAAGCAGGTTTGTTCGGCGCGTTCTTTCACCCAAAGCATTTTGCGAATTCGATCGATATTCAATTCATACTGCAGGCGAACGGACAAAGCGAACGATTCAAGCATTAGAACTGCCAAGATGGAAAGATGATTTTCCTTCTATTGTCTTAAAGCAAAATGATCTTGGTATGAAACACCTTTTTGACGCCGGATATGATCCGCAAAAAAAACTGGTTGTCATCAATCCCGCGGGAAGTTCTGTTACCAAGAATTGGAATCTCGAAAATTATGTAACATTTGCAAATGGATTGAACAGAACATTACAGAACACCGTCCAGTATCTTTTTTTAGGAACGGAACGAATCCAGGAAAAGGCTCGATATTTTCAAAACCATTTTCATGGACAGGTAGTGAATCTTGTCGGCCGTACGACAACGAGCGACGCATTCTGCATTTTAAAAAAAGCGGATTTTGTGCTGAGCGAAGATTCCGGATTAATGCACATGGCATGGGTTGCACACGTTCCAGTCTTGGCATTGCTTGGCTCAACACCAAGTTATTGGTCAAAACCGCTCGGGAATTTTTCCCTTAGCCTTGATTCATCCGATCTTGAGTGCGGCAATTGCAACAGTCCGGCTTGTAAATATAGCGATGTCCGGTGTCTATCCCGCCACACTCCGGAAAGTGTTTTGGAAATTGCCAAAAAATTGCTTAGCGTCAGTCCAACAAAAGCATGAAGAAACAGATCGCAATTATCGTACCCGGTGGAATCGGAATCGAACATCATATTCCCTCGCTGCTGCATTTGCTTCATGAGCTTTCGTCTTCATACACACTCCACCTGTACTCATTATCATGTACCGATCTTCATCCCTTGCTGCAGCATCCTGATATCCATTATACGTCGCCTGCGGGAATTTTTTCCAAAAATAGAACCCTCTCCGTTATTTTTATTTTTTGCAAAATAGGCTTTGATCAACTGAAAAAACACTTTGATGTAATTCATGGATTTTGGATTTTGCCGGCCGGTTTTATTGCCGCGATTATTGGAAAATTGTTCCGACTCCCTACTGTTATCACCATACCCGGGGGAGATATTGTTCGAATACCAAGGATTCAATATGGGGGAATGAAAACGCCGCTGCATCGAAGCATGATACGTTGGTGCTGTCGCTCTGCAGAAAAGATTATCGTTCTCACACATTTTCAACATGAAATCATGCGTCGGAACAAAATCACGGCACGAGACATTTCAATCATTCCTTATGGCGTTGACATCAAGCAGTATGGGTTTCGGCCTAGACCAATTTCCTCGCCTCTCAATATCGTCAGCATTGGAAATATTAATGAGGTGAAAGATGTCTTTACACAGATACAAACAGTCGCACTCTTATCCCGAACAATCGATTGCAGGCTGACAATTGTCGGACCCGATATTTTGAACGGAAAAACTCAAGCGTACGCAAAAGAATTAAATATTATCGATAAGATTCAATGGATCGGAAAACAAAAATATTCTGAAATCCCTGCGCTGCTTCAGTCTTCTCATCTTTTGCTTCATACATCATTGTATGATGCGCAAGCCGTTGTCATCATGGAGGCCTTTGCATCGGGAACAATGGTTGTAGGAACGCGGGTGGGTTTGCTTGCAGATACCGATACTGAAAATTCGCACTCAGCAGAACCAGAAAATGCTAAAGCGCTTGCAGAAATAATTTTAGCGTTGATTAACAATCCTATGCAAAGACAAACGATGCAAAAGCGCAACAGAGAATATGCTGAGCGTTTTAATAATTC
The DNA here is from genome assembly GCA_037443785.1 of Ignavibacteriales bacterium. Classification (GTDB taxonomy): domain Bacteria; phylum Bacteroidota; class Ignavibacteria; order UBA10030; family UBA8401; genus JAQUOA01. The sequence goes on from JBBINR010000014.1 coordinate 58,627, forward strand.
GTGGACTGCCTCCGAGTACAGAAATGTATATCAAAAAGTAATCGATAAGAGGGAATAAATATTTATTTTTTGGGATACTTCGGATGAAGTGAAAATAATTGAATCTGTTCGCCGTTGTTTTTGACAAGTTTTCGATTCAAAAGATACTGTACATTCGCTTTCTTTTCCTTCAGCAATTCTGAAACATCTTTTCCTTGCAAAAAAAAGACATGGTGAATGTTATAATTAATGCACGCGCCCAGGCACATTGTGCACGGCTCAAACGTCGAGACAAGACAAAGACGGCGGCGATTCAACTTTGAGAATTGATCAAAGCCTAATTTTGCAATCGCGTCAGAGATCGCATTAATTTCCGCGTGCTCTCCTGCTTTCATGTTTCGCTGTACAGTGTTGTATCCTTCTCCAATAACGGCATTTTCATACAGCAAAACGGACGCAACAGGAACATCCAATGTTTCTAACGATCGCTGTGCCAACGATAATAAGCGCTGCATTACCTCAACCGAAAGATGAATTTTCCCGCGGATCAAAAATATTTTGGAAATACTTACTGCTGTCAACAGTACGAGGACAAGGGAAAGAACAATTTCTATAAAATGAAGATACATCATTTTTTCCTCCGCCGAATAATTGTTCGACGCGTAACTTCATAGAGAACATTGCAGCGGATAAGTGTGCTTTGTCGATGTGATGCAATAACAATTGTTTTTTTCTGTTTCTTTAAATTCCCTAAAAGATTTACAAATTCCTGTTCTGATTTTCTGTCGAGTCCGCTGGTAGGTTCATCAAACACAATGACAGGGGTATTTCTGTATAATGCCCGGGCTATTGCTATGCGTTGCTGTTGTCCGCCCGAAATCTGTTTCCCGTTCTCTCCAATAATCGTGAGAATTCCTTCCGGTAAAGAGGCGATAAAATCATCAAGGCCAACGGCTTGAAGTGCATCGGTCACCTTACGCGAATCGATGTTTTGAAAAGGGATTCCAAACGCAACGTTCTCTTGTATCGACGCATTCAATATAAAAGGATGCTGCGGAACAAATGCAAACAATGTCCGCCATGAATCATCATTGATTCCCTTTTCAGGAATATCGTCAAGGAAAAGAGTTCCATTGGTAGGTTTTAATATTCCCATCGTCAACAAGAGCAGCGACGTTTTTCCCGAGCCTGTTTTTCCAATAATTCCGGTGATTTTTCCTTTTTCAATTTTCATTGAAGCATTACGAAATAGTTCATTCTTTCGTTCAGGATAACCGAAAGAACAATCTTTTATTTCAAGTGAACGATGAAATTCTTGAACATTCGTTTTCTTGTTTTTTGGGTTTTCGTAAGATACCATCGGCTGCAGGATATCAATCGTGTATTCATACGTACGTATGTGCGACCAGAGTATTAAAATTTTGTTGAGTGATGGGATAACGCGATAGGCATATAATACGATCAAGACGAGAAGAGCGATAAAAGACGATGTCGCACCGGCGTCAAAAAATGAAACAATCGAAATAACAAATAATATCCCGCCGACAAGAAATATTTCCGACAGCTTTGCTGGCAGAGCATTGCTGGTATTCAACAATGCTAATTGGCGATTAACCCTTGTCTGAAGATTGTTATGGTGATCAATAAAATATTTTTCCACGTGAAAAACTTTCGCCTCGATAAAACTCTGCAGTGCGCCGCCCAGCGATACAAGGTTTTCATTATGCGTATGCTGTACTGTCTCTTTTAACTCTTGAAGTCTTGCTGTGCTTATTCTGCGGACGACGGCGATCAGCGGAATAATAATAATGAGTGTTGAAAAAAATACAACGATATGATACATGGCGAGGAGTCCGGTAAAAAGAATGATGACCATGAGTTCTGACAACAGTGTCATGCTGCCTAAAATAATATGCTGTGAAAATTCAATAGGTGCATAGGCGATTTCGCGCAACAAAACAGAGGAATTGGTTTTCTGCTGTGCAAGATAGTCTAGTGAAAAATATTCTCGTAATTTCTTCTCTGAAAGTTCGGCAGCGAGAGCAAAGACAAAATTATTCGATCTCGCATACATTCTGTAGCCCGCATAGTTTTTTACGATAAACAGCACTGTAACAATAACGGACAAGATTAATGTCCGTTGAAACTGCGTGAAAATTTCGATTGGTTTAATACTGAAGAAATTATCCTGAACAAATATTTCGGGGCGAAGAATAAACTGAATGAGAGGAATCAAACTGGCGAGCGTAAACATTTCCAAAAAGGAATTGAATCCCATCCACACGACGAATTGTTGATAGTGTTTTCGTTGAGTTTTGGATAACAATGCCGAGATTTTGGTGATATCGCTTTTACGTTGACCAAAATATCGGCGTATATGATCGTAGGACAATGCCACGGCCTAATCGTTTTTTTGAAGTGTTACAATAATATGATCTGCCCACCTGTTCAACGGACGTATTCCCGCCCATCGTTCGTCAAATGCCGTCAGCGACCGATACAGTCGTGGAAATTTTCCCGGAAATTTTTCCATGTACGGCGGCGGCGAAACACTTGCCAGCCCTCTCACGTGAATAGTCTTGTATTTTTCAGCGAAGCTTCTTTTAATATCAGAAAATGTGTGATAGTATGTTTTAAAATAATGTCCTTCGACGTGAGCCATAATTCCGTCAGGATGAAACCGCCTGAACGCCAAAGAAAAATTGCCTTTTAAAAGATGCAGCATTTCCCACGGACAAATGACAGGCATGATAACAAGCGTAACAAATGCACCGGGATGTAAAACATAAAGTAATTGCTCTGCTACGGCAGAGAGATCATCGATGCAATTCAATCCGCCAAAATTGGAAAATGCGTGATGAAATTTTTTCGGCGACAGAGAAGATAATTTTGTAAATGAGCATTGCCGAGTAGAAATTTTTTCGGTGAGATGCAACGCAGAAATTTTCTTTTTGATTTCCCCGACCATTCCTTCGGAGAGGTCGACAGCGGTTATGGCATACCCTTGTTGAGCAAAATAGACTGCATCAATTCCGGTTCCCGCATTGATATCCAGCAGCGAGTCTCCCGGACGTAAAAACTGTTCCATATGGAGATGAACTTGTTTCCGCATCCATTGTAAAATGGTATTCTGGTGTTCATAGCGGTCGAACAACGGCGCCTGTGAAGAAAACGCCTTGTTGACATCATCAAATTGAGAGTGCACAGATTCGGTCATTTATTGTTTTGCTAATGATGTCAGCCGGAGATAATCGATGCAAACACCGGGAAGATGAAGACCAAGCGACAAAATTCTTCTGATATCTTTCTTTGTCGGCAGTTGCTGAAAGAGAAATATTTTTTTTACAATTTCTGCAGCCCTATGAATACGGAAAATTCTGTGCACATATCGATGCAGCCTTTTGTAAAAAGCTGCAGAATATGTACCGTGATACATCATGGCGAGGTCGTTGGAATCAATCCAATTCTGTTTCTCTTTCAATTCCGATTTTACTTTTTCATAAAATGACGTGCCCGGCAGCGGGTACGAAACTGAAATGCCAATGTCATCAGGCATTGATTTTTTTACCATGTGAATCGTCGCCCGGATGTCATCCATCGTTTCAGCGCGGTATCCAAATTGAAGGAAGAATGCCGTTTTGATACCGAACTGTTTCAGTTTTCTCCGCGCTTCATAAATTTGCTGAAGCGTAATCCCTTTTTCCATTGCATCAAGAATTTTTTGCGATCCGGATTCTGCCCCAATCCACACTTCATCGCATCCCGCTGCCGCGAGCGATTCAATAGTATTTCCCTGCAATAATAAATCAGCGCGGGATTGAATTTTAAACCGGACAGCAATATTGTTTTCTTTCAACAGCGCTGCAAATTGCTGTACCCACCCCGGTTTCAGCCCGAAAATATCGTCAGCAAACCAAAAGTGATCTGGCTGTACAAGGTCAAGGATATACTGCATTTCAGCAACAACATTTTCAGGCGACCGCGCATTATAGACTTGTCCATAAATCGGTTTCGCGCACCAATTGCAATGATAGGGACATCCACGGGTGGTAACAATATTCACAGAAAAATACCCGTGACGTTTCATCCATGCATCACGATATTTTTTTGCCTCGATAAGATGCCACGCGGGCATCGGTAAAGCATCCAGATTTTTTAGAACATCGCGCTTCGTTGTTCTTTCAATTTTGCCATGCCTTGTGAAGGCAACTCCTGCAATATCAAAAAAGTCATCATTATTGTTACGCAATTTGTGATCACATACTTCAAATAATGTGTGCTCTCCTTCTCCAATAATCACAATATCCGCGCCATTGTTGAGATAGCGTTCATAATGATCTGCGGCGTCCGAGCCATGAATAACGACAAATACTCCCAATGCTTTAGCAATACGAGTCATACCAAAAGCCGCTTCACGCATTCTCATCAGGCACATCTTGTTGAGATAATTAAAATCGTCATCATAGATTGCAAGAAGTTTTGGTCGGTGTGTTTGCAGTGCAGTATGAATTTCTTCTTCGGAGGCTGCCAGCATCGTATCAAAAAACCGAACAGAAAAATTTTTTGATTCCAAGTAACTGGCGGCATACAGTGTTCCAAGCGGCGGATACGGCATCATTGCTTGCTCTTGCTTCGGATCAAAATGAATGAAGAACGAATGTGTAAGGAGGATGTCCGTCATACAAATAATCGCAAACCAAGCGACGCAAGCTTTTCATGATATCGACGTTCAATTCGATTTTTATGGTCTAAGCTCCATGCGGATGACGTCGCGGGCGAGCTGTTAAACAATGCCGATATTTTTTGGTCATCAAGATGAGAATATTTGTTTTTCCAATAGCGGATATGATACTTCATTAATCCCTTGTCAATTTTTTGCAGGGGGAAAATCGACATCACCATTTCTATTGCCTGCTGCACCATTGAACGTCGCGATGAAAGTAATGGTGTGGTGCTTTCGATGGAAGAAAATTTCGGCAAATATTCTTTTGTCCATTCGTTTGTGAGCCGAAACTTGCGGTATAGATCTTCATTCCAGATCGGTTTTGTCGTCACGAGTTCGATTGCAGAAAAATATGATCGTTCCGCAAGCAGCAACCCATCTTCCGAAACGTAAAAGTTTGTGCAAAAATATTTCGAACTTCCCAAAAGGAATATTTTACGGAACAATGTCAACAGTGTCTTGCTGATCCATAATCTTTCTCGTTTTGTGACAATCATGAAATCAATATCGCTTGAACTGGTGGCAACATTTTTTGACAATGAACCGGTAATAAAGATTGCCCTGATAAATGGAAATTGTTTTATAAGAAATGAAGCTATTCGGGCCTGGCGCATCATCTTCCGCGCACAAATTTCATTAGCCAGCCGGTCCTGGATTGACTCCGCTTTTGAAAGCGGAAGGCAATAAAATTGACCATGCTGAATAAGGCAATGCTCCTCAACTAATCGTGCAACGGCAGCAATAAGTTCATCCCTTGAGACCCCTTCAAGCGGAAGAAATTGAAATATTTGTTCAATGGTAAGCGGATAATGAAAAACATCAAAGTATGCGACCGTTCGCAATACGGCAGCTCCCTGCGTTCCAATGAATTTTTCTTCTTTGCCAGTTGATGTAAGAATTGTATGTTCCATTCATGATAAAGTAATAGATAATCTATACTTTATCAAATACCTTCGTCACAAACCTTTCGGGTAAAAAATTTCATAGGCATGATAGTTAATTTTTTAAAAGGGACGGGATAAAGAATGAAGGTGTATTATTCTTAAGCAGAGAAACTCTGATTTATGTTTTCTGTATTTTTACACGAAGCGGTAGAAGCCAGTTGAGAGCTGCTTCAATCTCACGAAATACTCTTACCTCGTAGTTGATGTCCCCCCGTTGAACTTCCCACATACGGAACATACCATACGTAATATCAGTCGAAGCTACCATCGCGACACGTCCGCCGCGGAGTTGGTTTATTTTTGTTGCAGCAATTGCTGCGAGCTTGTTTTGCCCTTCCGGCGTGATAGCCATATCAGTAATTTCACGGCCGTCGACAATTTCGATCCAGGGTGGAGAACACTTTTGAAAAACGGGAAGATTATAATGTGAAAAAAGTTCTTCATCGGTTACTCTTCCAGTCAGAATGGAATACATTACCCCACCATCAGTTTTGAATTGTATAGGCATACTAATTCTCCCGTTGACGTTGCCTCGCGGTCTTACATACCATTCGAAATCTAAGCACAGCAGTGACGGTACAGCCAATGCATAAGACTGATCACCCGGCATTCTTTATGTGAAGCAACTGTGTAACAAACAGCATAAATGTACCAACCATTAAGAGCACATCGGCCACGTTAAAAATACCCGTGTGTATATTGCGTGTCCCCAATATGATAAAATCAATAACCCGTCCCTGGTTAAAGAGGCGATCAATTAAATTTCCGGAAGCACCGGCGATGAGAAACGAAAATGAAACTACGCTCGTAGTTTTTATTTTATCCGCCGAGAACACTAATACACCAAAAGCGATTACGGTAAACAATGAAAGCAGGAGGGTCAAAGATTTACGGACTGTGAACGGTAATTTTGAACCAATGCTTAAAAAGCCTCCCTCATTTTCTGCAAATTGAAATTGAACTAAACCATTAAAGTATCGGATAGAACTCATAAATTGTAATTCTTCTTTAGCTATTGCTTTAGTTTTTTGATCACACCCAATAGACGCGAAAGTGATCGTTACGATGAGTATGTATTTTGAAATTTTACTCATAAATATTAACGTTACCTAGTGGCCACTACAATGCCTCTTTCACCATTTATATTTTGTGAATAGTAAAAAAATCAGAAAGAAAACACAATACTATCTTTAGGATATTTTGTTTTTGGAAGGGGTATTAAATATGAAATTACGTGAGCATTGGAAGTATTCCATCGGCGTTACTTGCATTGTCCTATATGAAGCAGCATTGGCGTCAATAAAAAATAAGAAAGGCGGACATTTGTCCGCCTTTCCTCTCATCCTTCGCCTCTATCCTTCAGCACTTACTTAATCAGCATCATTTTTTTAACGGTATTGAATACTCCAGCTTGCAAGCGATAGAAATACACGCCGCTTGAAAAATTAGCGGCATTGAAATTCACTGCATATCGTCCAGCATTCTGGAAACCATTAATCAACGTTGCAACTTCCTGACCGACAATATTGTAGACTTTCAATGTTACCGCACCGGATTGCGGCAGCGAATAACTAATCGTCGTGCTCGGGTTGAATGGATTCGGGAAATTCTGATCAAGGGCATAATTTGTCGGCATCACTGTAGATTGGCCAACCGCAACACTCGTCGGCGAATCAATTGTAAAGTTGACATTTGTTGCGTTTACAGGATTGCTCAAATTGTAAGCAACGCTGACATTTGCGCTCGATGTCTCATTAAATCCTGGTTTATCGACAAAAACCGAATAAGAACCCGGCGTCAATCCATTAATTGAATAATTTCCTTCGGCATTGGTAAATCCATACCCTGCAACCTGGCCGTTGCGCAGTGCATAGACGGTAACCCCGGCACGCTCTTTCATATTCATCATTATGCTTCCCATGCCATTCACAGTAACCTTTCCGCTTACTGATGCAAATCCGTTAGCAAAAAGACTGATTGGGTTTACGTAGATGATGATGTTATCGACACTATTGCCGCTCACGTGAATTTTTGTGGCATGTTTCCAATTATGATTCGATGTGTCGGCTGAATAGAATGCCGGAACATACGAACCAAGAGGAACGGCGAGCACAATATACGTCCCGGGAAGAATATCGGGAATAACATAAGCACCAAGAGAATCTGTATCAACAACGTACGCTTTAGCTGAATGGAAGTCATCTTTGAATCTCCATCCATCGCGGAAAGCAATAACACGCGAAGGAACGCCAATATTCAATGAGGAATCCATAACCGATCCTTTAATTTCACCAAGCACAACAGGGGGAATCGGAGCTAATGTAAAGTTGATTCCGCTTGTGTCTTGCCGGACAATAAGGATATTCGCAGAAACCAATGATGATTGTTCATTGAAAAATTCAACTCCATATCCGCGGGCTTTTGCAAAGGCAATGTACGCTCCGGGAACTAACTGGATATCATAATGTCCGAGCGAATCGGTTCTAGCTTTAAAGACATGTTCAGAATTTCCTTCAAGACGAAAATCATTGAACAAATTGAAGTCAAAATATTTTCTAAAGTTTTCCGCCCCGATCTGCAGTCCGCCGCCGAAATTCAATGCAAAATCAGCTCTCACAAAAACAACACGTCCGCTGTCCTGCGCGAGGGCAACTCCGGAAGTATCGGTAACAAATCCTGAAACCATGACTTTCGGTAAATCTTGCGGGCCGCTGTGCAGTTTGAACGGCACAAAGGTGGGTGCCGGGTTGATTGAATTTGAATCCGTAATAGTAACCACGGTTGCGTTTTGTACCTCCGTCACTCCATTATACCATTGGTTATCGTATTTCCCGGAGGGAGATGTTGCACGTACTTTATACTGTCCCTTATCGACACGGTTGATTCTGTAATTTCCATTCTGATCCGTAACGGCCGAATATGCAAATGAAAGATTCGTATTATTTTCAGTTTTGAACATCTGCACAACAATTTTTGGGATGGGGTTATTTGCTTCGTCAATTACCTTACCCTGAACAATTCCGTTCCCTTCGGCAACGGCAACATAAAATTCCTGCTTTGCCTTCGCTCCTTTATTTGTTACAGCGTAGATTTCTACTTCATACCACCCCTTCATAAACGGAGTCCAATCTACAACTCCGCTGACGGAATCAATCTTAAATCCTGTTTCTACTGTCAACATTCCTAATTTTGCTCTACCAAAATAGCGAATGATAGCGGTCGAATCAGACGATACTGCTTGTGCCGTATAGACAAATGGAATATTTACTTGACCTAAAATCGGGGGACGCGAAATAAACTTAAGTTCGTCTCTTGTACCTCTGTTCTCGATTGTTATCTGTGCTGTTGTGCTGACTAACGGATCACCCGAAGCAAATACTGCTTTCACATAATAAACGAATGTTACCGAACCATCCACAGGGACGCCTTGCGGAATGTCCGTTATGGAATGCAATTCCGTTGTCGAATCAATTTGGAAACGTATTGGCAAGAGGTCTCCCAATCTCCCGCGATACACCAAATAGTAACTTACAGGTGTATTGACAGGAGGAGTTTTCCATTCTAAAAATACTTTTCCGTCTTCGACTTCTCCATCAAGATGAAATGAACCAATCGGCGGAATACCGGGAACCGGCAGCACGATCGTGTTGCTTTTTTCTATCGTACCGTTATTATTCACTAAAACGTAATACGCATAGCTGTTTGACAGCGCAGTGATAATTGACGGGACTTTGTCAACATACGTGGTATCATGCGTTGTTCGAATAAGAGTAAATGATGCCGAATCGGCGACCTTGGCTCTGTACAATTCGTAATTAACACCCTCCGGAATACCTGCCGGACGTGTCCACACAAGTCTCACTTCTCCATTCAATTCAACCTTCGTTGCAAAGAGTTTAAATGTCGGAACAGTCGTCTGAGAAAAAACCGGCATCATCACAGAGATGAGTAATAATATCAACGTAGTAAATCGTTGTTTCATATTGCCTCCTTACAGTTTAATAAATCTTTCTAAAAACTAATTTTTAATTTCCACCAACAACGGTGGTTGATAATCAGTCTCGGCAATTGAGCGGGGGAGACCCAAAAGCCAAGACGTCCAGCATATTTTGAATAAAAGAACGACACTATTTTTGTTGCAACCACTGTGCCATTAAAACTGCCCTAAATTTTTAAATTTTTGATAGTTTGTTAGACTTGATATGCATTCTTTGCACAACAACTGCAAAATTTGCCGTTAAAACTTAGCGGACATCGTTAACATTGTTCCGAACGTGCCGGAATAGCCCGGCGTCAATGTCAAAGAATATGCAGATGGATAATTGAAAAGATCGATTTCAGAAATAATATAAATGACACCAAAAGAAATGAACGAATAAATCTCTGCTTTCCTGTATCGATTATACGTTTGATATTTTGAGGCGATGTCTGATGGAGTAGCTGCTTTCATATATGAATCGCGAGCGCTTGATCGAAGAATCTCGAACGCAATTCCTGCGCCGAGGGATATTGCACCGGTCCCGAATAGAATAAATCCTTTCGTATTTTCTTCCTGATGGATTTGTTCCCATCCCGGAAAAACAACGGATCGAAATGACAGTTGGTGCGAATGGTTTGCGGCAATGAAATGCGTTGTGTCGATGCTTTTTTTCTGAGACAGAAACTTGCTTCGTGCATCGTTGAAGATTGCAAGAATTTTCGGTGATGTAAAAACCCTATCAAGATCAAAATCGGGATTTACAGTCAAAATGTTGACAAATCGCTCACGAGCCTGATTCGGTTTGCCCTGAGCAATGAGTGAAAATGCAATCCATTTTTCGCACTGCACTTTTACAGAATCAGAAATTCTTTCACTTTCATACAATCGGCGGGCCTCAAGTTCTGCAGAGCTATATTGAGCGGAATTATAAAACGATTCAACTGCTGATAGTAAAGAATCGGCGGATGATTTCTCCTGTCCGCATAGACAAAGAATAAAACTTCCCGTTAACAATACTATGGTGATAAGACGTTTCATTGAGAAAAAGATATTGAAAGATTCAATGTATCATGTGGCTGAACGGTTATTTCTTTTACAATATCAGTGAACGAAGCATTTTTCAGTCGAAGCGTATGTTTTCCTGCCGACAAAATAATTGGTTTTGAAAGAGGAGTAGTATCTTTATACTGTTCATCGATATACACTTCAGCCCATGGAGAGACCATGCACATCACAAAACCTGCTTGCGAAAAAAAATCTCCCGTCACAGTCATTTCTTTATTCTCACCAACCATTACGGTTTTCACAATTGGATCGAAGGAAGGATTGGTGAACATCACGGCATGCGACCCAACAGCAAGAACAATCGGCTTGGCAAGGGGTGTTTCGCCAATCAATTTATTATCGATAAAGATTTTTGCCCAGGGGGAACTGACGAGAACAATGCTTCCAGAATCAGCGACATTTTTCCCTTTCATCGGTTCAGTATCCTTATTCGGCATCTGCCTGATCGTGTTATTCGCGGTTGGTTCGCCTCTTCCGCCTCCTGCATGAGTGAAAGCTTTAATCGAGTCGAACGGTGGTAACGATATTGACTGAAGGGTATCAACACTCTGCTGATTGGAAGACGTGCGATGCGACAATTTTGTCCAGCCAAAATAAATCACCATGAACGCAACACATGTCATAATAAAATATGGAAGCATTTTCTTTCGAGAAGTATTGACGGCAAACGGGCGGACAAAAACACTCGATTTTTTTTCGCCGAGATTTGACAGCGCATCTTTTGCAGAAAGAAATCGCTCGTTGCGTCGAATAGCCATCAATCGCTGCAGAAAAAGAATAAATTCAGGAGAAGAATCGCCGGAAAATTTTTCTAAATCAGGCTCACGAAACGCCAGAACTTTTTTCATGCATTCGGAATAGGTGGATCCTTCAAAAAGCCGTCCTCCGCTGAGAATTTCGATTAGCGTAACTCCGAGAGCAAACAAATCGGTGCGTGCATCAATTTCTTCTCCGCGTACTTGCTCAGGCGCCATATAGGCTGGCGTTCCGACTACCATGCCATCCATTGTTACCGTAGGAGCCATAACAAATGATGCCAGACCGAAATCCGTTACTTTGATAATTCCATCATTCGCAACGAGAATATTTCCAGGTTTAATATCCCGATGGATTATTCCTTTGTCATGGGCAATAGAAAGTCCGCGAAGAACATGAACAGCAACCTTCTTGGCGAATTCAAAATTTCGATTATTTCCTTCGGCAATCACTTCTTTCAATGATTTCCCATCGACAAATTCCATGACAATTGCTGGTGCTTCATCAAGCGCCGTCAGATCGAATATTTGTACAATATGCTCGCTTCTCAAAGCAGCACAAGCACGGGCTTCACGGATGAAGCGGGAGCGAACATCGGTATCGTTCGCAAGATGTTTATGAAGAACTTTGAGCAAAACTCTTCGATGGAGTACTTCATCAAAAGCACGATACACCGACGTAGTCGTGCTTTCACTTAATTTCTGCTCAATTTTTAGTTGTGATGTATTCACTGTTCACAGTTCATTCAAAAATTGCGATAAAAACAATTATTCAACACCCCATTCTTTTATTCGATATTGAAGCCATCGAAGCGATACACCAAGTTTTTCTGCGGTGCGCGTACGATTGCCGTTCATTTCTTCCAGCGTCGCTTCAATAAGCTGACGCTCAAAATCTGCCAGCGTCATTGCATTTTTTTGCAATGCCGAAGAATCACCGGAATCAAAAATAAAATCGCTTCGGGTCAATTGCGTGCCGCGGCACAGCACGACAGCTCGTTCAATAATATTTTGAAACTCGCGAATATTTCCCCTCCAGGGGTTGGAGAGAAGGAGCTGCATGGCGTCGGGATGAATTTTTTCAATAGGACGCTTGTAGTTGGTTGCAGTTTTTTTAAAGAAAAAATCTGCCAGCAGCGGAATATCTTCTTTACGTTCGCGCAGCGGAGGAAGATGAATCCCAATGACATTTAATCGGAAAAATAAATCCTCCCTGAATTTTTCGGCTTTGACCTCTTCATTCAAATCTTTATTTGTTGCCGCAACAATTCTAATATCCACATTCCGATTGATCGTATCACCCACTCTGCGATATTCTTTCTCCTGCAGCAGGCGCAGTATTTTTGACTGAAGCAAAAGCGGTAGATCACCGATCTCATCAAGAAATAATGTACCCCCTTTTGCAACTTCAACCAATCCCTTTTTATCGGCGTTGGCACCGGTAAACGATCCCTTTGTATGACCGAACAATTCAGACTCCATCAGATTTTCCGGAAGCGCCGAGCAATTGACCGCAATAAATGGTTTCCCTTTCCGCGTCCCGTTATCATGAATGGCACGCGCAATCAATTCTTTTCCCGTCCCGCTTTCGCCGGTGATGAGAACGGCAACATCAACATCTAAAACACGATGAACAATCTCCAGCACTTTCTTCCACTTCTCACTTTTCCCGACGATATCTTTAAAAAGATGCGGAACTTCAACCTCATTTTTCAGCCGGATATTTTCCTGCGATAATTGAGTATACTGTTGCGCATTTTCAATCGCAATAGCGGCAAGATTCCCAAAAATCGATAAAAATTTTAAGGCTTCTTCCGTAAAAGCTTTTCGCGATTTACTTGAATCCAAATATACGGCACCGGTGATTCGTTCGCCCATGCGAAGAGGAATACAAATGATCGACAAGATTTTTTGAGCGATAATGCTCGTTGCCGATTCAAACCGTTCATCGCTTTGCGCATCAAACGTTAAGACAGGCTCTCCGGATTCTAAAACTTTTTTTACAACCGATGATGATGCAGCAAATTCATTTCCTGCACTTGGCGAGCTGAAGTTTTTTACCGATACCACCGTATATCCTTGTTCGCTCTTGTGGTCTGCCAGCATAACGAATCCGCGTTCTGCAGAAAGATGTGTCATCGCAATTTCAAGAACTTTTTCCAATAAAACATCAGGCTCGAGAATCGAATTGATTGTTCGGGTTATTTCAAACAGCGCATTAAAATTATCTTGTTGTTCCATTATTTCACCACAAAGTATGATTCTTTTGATCGTGCGTAGTTGCCGAAGTCATCAGCAACCGTCGCTGTCCAAAAATAGTTGCCCGAAAGAAGCGGCGCACTTCCATCGGTTGGATATTGCAGTTCTTCAAAAAATGAGATTACGCCGGCATGCGACCACACAACATTTTCCGTTCCGGTACGATATACCGTAATCGTGGTTGTATAATTAAATGTGACATCCGGCGGTATCCATTTAAAAAATAACGAATCCATTCGTACGGTGTTTGCTCCAGCAGGAGAAATTGGTGTTGACGTATTTTCAATTACTCTTGATATATAAAACGGTTCGCTGATGTTGGTTGCAAAATGCTGATCTCTGGAAATAATATGCAGCGGCTTTCCTGTCAATATTTGAATTGTATTTGTTGGAAACTGCGATTTATAAACAGTCGCAACAAATTTTTTGGCCGTGGGGGAAAATGTCATCGGAAAAAGGAGTGAATCGACATTAAACCATACTGAATCGAGATCATTAATGGTATTGGGGTCACTAACATCGGCTTCAACATCAACAAAATACTGAGGGCTGAAAGAGACATAATCAATTTTTCGTGTGGAAATTTTTTGCGATGCAACATTCGGTGCGCCGTTTAATCCTCGCACAATCTGACTCTTTTCACCGGCTTGAATTGTAACGTGAAATGTGTCGGCTGTGAAATTTTCTTTGGAGCAAATAAATGTGTGCCCACCGGCAAGAAGCCCTGTAAAAGAAAAAAATCCTAGCGAATCGGTTCCAACTGACAGCTTAAGCGTATTTTCGGTAACCAAAGCGCCGGAAATTCCAGTTGACCGGCTTGCGATAATAACTTGTCCGGTTAAATCTCCAAGATTGGAATATCCCAATGAATGAGGATCTAATGGATTATCATGAGGTGCATCATTAACGCATCCACTAATGAAAATCGCTATAAATGATATTGTAACGTAAAATTTCATTTCCATTCAATTTCGGAAAAAAAAACTGAACTCAAAAGAAGAAAACAACGCTGAAATTGAAATATGCTGTAGATCAACACACGTGATTTGATGGAACATTGATATTATAGGAGGATGTTGCGTAAAGCGGCGGCTAATTCCGGAAAGGAGAATTGAAATCCCGATGAAAGTAATTTTTCTGGCAGCACTTTTTGTCCCGCAAGAATGCTTGAAGCTGCTTCGCCATATAATATTTTCACTGCAAATGTAGGAACGGGTAATAGTGATGGACGATGCAGTGCTTTTCCAAATAGCGTGGCAAATGTTTTCATTGTCACAGGATGAGGTGCAGCAAGATTATAAACTCCACGAATCGATTTGTTTTCGATCGGATATAAAATTCCTCTCACAACATCAGTCATATGAATCCACGGAAGGTACAGGTTGCCGTTGCCAACAGATCCGCCGATAAACCATTGAAATGGCAGTAGCATTTTTGAAATCATTCCCCCGTCCTTTTGAAGCACCACTCCAATACGGGGAGTTACGACTCTTACGCCAAATTGTTCGGCACCATAGGCGGCGGATTCCCATTGAGCAACAACATCGGCAAGAAAGTCTTTGCCAGGCGTACTTGATTCTGTAACTATTTCATCATTTCTATCGCCGTAATACCCAACGGCAGAAGCAGAAATTACTATTGAAGGTTTCACGCGGGCGGCTGCAATCGCATTCGTAATCATGTGAAGCGGAAGCACACGGCTCTCAATAATTTGCTGCTTTACGGGATCATTCCATCTCTGTTCAAAAAGATTTTTCCCGGCAAGATTAATGACGACATCAGCGCCATCGATCTCTTTTTCCCAATCACCGCTTTGTCGTGCATCCCATTGGACATAGCGAATTTCAGACGAAGATAATTGTTTCCGGTAAGACTTCCCGCGGGTCAGTAGAATGATGGTATGTGATTGTTGCGAGAGCGATTGAAGCAGATACGATCCGATAAATCCCGTACCTCCTGTAACAACAATCTTCATGTTAATTACTATCGATCGTTTTTCGGATCGTCGAAAAAATCGAATCGAACTTATACGGCTTTGTCAAAACATTTTTAATTCCCTTGCGCAGAAGTTCAGATCTGGTCATCGTATCAAGATATCCGGATGAAACGATCACCCGTACGTCGGGATTAATTTTCTTCAGTCGTTCAAACAATTCTTCGCCTCCCATATTCGGCATACCAAGGTCAGTAATGACCAACTTGATCTCATCCTTGCTTTCCATATAGGTTTTGATCGCTTCGTACCCATCCACAGCCGAAAGTACTTTATAGCCTTCATCCTGCAAACTTTCAATTAAAATTTCCCGAAGCATTTCTTCATCATCCACAATTAAGATCGTTTCGTTGTTATTCTGAATCATTTCTTCCTGCATTGTTTGTGTGTGAGTAATATCTGTTGCGATAGCTGGAAAGTACATTGTAAAAGTTGTTCCCTTTCCTTTCTCGCTCTGCACCGTGATGTGCGCTTGATGTAATTTAATGATTCCATGAACGATTGCAAGACCTAAACCGGTTCCTTTACCGCGTGCTTTCGTGGAATAAAACGGTTCAAAGATTCTTTGCTGGACTTCTTCGCTCATTCCAATGCCTGTATCTCCAATGCTAACAACGATGTATCGATCATTTTCAGCATCTACGAATTGTTTTTTTACAATGTCTCTTGAAATGGTATCGACCGAAATTTTCAATATTCCACCATCCGGCATCGCATCTTTCGCATTCAATGCAAGATTAACAAATGCTTGATGCAAATGCCCTGCATCTCCCACGATCATCGTCGGGACATCGGTAAGATTTGAAGTCACCGTGATATTTTTGGGAAGAAAATGAGCAAGAAAATCTCTCACTTCTTCGACAACAACACGAGCCGGAAGGGGTTTTAACTCAGCTTGTTCGGGGCGGGCAAACAACAGCAGCTGCTTTGAAATTGAGGCGCCGCGTTCCGATGCGTCAATAATTTTATTGATATACGAAACAATTTTAGGATTCTCGGTCGTTTTATTTTTTACCAATTCGGCCATTCCAAGAATCATCGCGAGAAGATTGTTGAAATCATGCGCAATTCCACCGGCAAGCGTACCGATGCTTTCCATCTTTTGCGCCTGCATTAACTGCTGTTCGAGCCGCTTTTTATCGGTAATATCACGGATCGTTCCGCTGTAATACAGCACCAGATTATCATCTGTTCGTTCTACTGTTGACGTAATTAAAACGTTCACTTCAGCACCGTCTTTTTTCCGCAGTGATACTTCAACATCTTTTGCGTATGATTTATTTTCGATTGAACGCTTAAATTTGTCACGATCTGCCGGATTAAAATAAACATCGGTTCCGATGTTCAGCGCAAACAATTCTTCCTTCGACGAATAGCCGAGCATTTCCACAAGCGCCGGGTTGGCATCCACAAATTTCCCGTCATCCGTGCTGATATAAATTCCATCTTTTGACTCTTCAAACAAAGCGCGATATTTTTCTTCACTTTTTCGAAGCGCTTCTTCGGCAAGTTTTCTATCGGTGATATCTCTCTGTGTTCCCCACACTCCCGTCCACATATCATTTTCAAGAATGCCAATGGCGTTGTTCAAAAAGAATTTTTGGTTGCCGCTTACGTCTATTTCATGAGATTCCTGATCAAAAAATCGGTATCCCTTTGAAATAAATTCTCGCATGTAATCAATATTGCGCGGGTCGGTCGGGACAAGAAGTGCTTCGATTCGCGTTCCGATGGCATCTTCCACCGAAATAAATCCATACATTTTTGCGAGAACAGCATTACATTCTATAATAAAGCTTCGATCGAACATCATGGCAATTTGTTCATCGACCGGGAGGTGAATCGAAATCGGTTCTACAAACGATGTCCGGTAAATTCCTTCCGAGCTTTGCTCAACAAATGCACGGTAGCGCTCCTCCTTTTCTCGAAGTTCCTTTTCCGATTCTTTTCGTTCAGTGATATCGCGGAAAATTCCCTGCAGCACAATCCGTTTATTATCCAACCGAATAACGCTCGATTTAATTTCAACCGGGATAGATTTTCCATGTGCATCAATCACTTCAAATTCTATGGCATGCCCTCCAAGCATCAAAATTTGTTCTCTGAAGATCATCAAAGCTTCATCTACTTTCGTCGGCGGATGAAGCTGTGAATGGTGCATGCCGATAATTTCAGATCGTGTCCGCTTCAATAATTTTTCCGCCTCGGCATTTGCATCAATAATAACGCCAGTTTTTGTATCGGCAATGAATACGGCATCTTTTGCATTTTCAAACAGCGACCGAAAACGTAATTCCGATTCAAGGAGCGCGTCTTCAGCTTGTTTTCGCTCAGTAATATCACGAGCGATTACTTGTGCCGCTCTTTGGCCTTCATACGTAAACGGAATTGAAAGAACTTCTACACTGACGGTCGAACCGTTCAAACGCATCCATTTTTGTTCAAGGCTCGGCACAGGTTCATCGGAATAGACTTTTTGAACGCGCTCTAACGCAATGGAATGATAATCGGGATGAACATACTCCATAATAGATCTGCCAATCAATTGATCGGAATTTTCAGCGCCAATCAAGCTCAGTGCTGCCTGATTAACAAATTTGACAATCCCGTTAACGTGCACAATGAGAGCATTTGGAGAATATTCCACCAGCGTACGATATCGTTCTTCGCTTTCACGTAAAAGTTTTTCAACTTTGGTCTGCTCTTCAATATGCTTCGTCATCTCAATGTTTTGCTCACGAACTTCGCGGAAAAGCCGGTTATTGGCGATGGCAACCGCGATATGATTCGCAACAATTTGAAGATGCTCAAGATCAACTGCAGAAAATTTACGCGGCGTATCAATCGTATATAATCCCATCAATCCTATAATGGTATGACCGATCAACAATGGTGCGCCGGCA
>JBBINR010000015.1:0-77081 GCA_037443785.1 Ignavibacteriales bacterium
TTGAGCCGTTCCATTTGGCAATATTGTTTGCTGACGATCCACCCGCTGTAGTGAATCCTCCTGCCGCATACAAATCTGTTCCGATGGAAGCGAGAGCATCAACAGAGCCATCCACACCCGATCCAAGCGCAGACCAGCTTGATCCATTCCATTTTGCAATACCTAATGCCGAAGTTCCACCGGCGTTTCCAAACCATCCGCCTGCATAGAGATCGCTTCCGATAAGAGTAAGAGCAGTAACACCTCCATCCATTCCCGAACCAAACGCTGACCATGTTGAGCCATTCCATTGTGCAATGTAATTTGCCGATCCTCCACCCGCAGTTGTAAACACCCCACCTGCATACAACGTACTTCCATTAACAGCAAGCGCATACACAGTGCTGTCCAATCCTGAACCGAGCGCAGACCATGTTGAGCCGTTCCATTTTGCGATACGGCTTGCAGAAACATCACCCGGCACTTTGGTAAATTCGCCGCCAATATACAAATCGCTCCCCATAAACACTGCGGCATACACAATTCCATTCATTTCAAAACCGAACGGCTGCCAATCTGTATCAAAACCTCTTTTTGCAATGCGATTAACTGTAAAACCTCCGGCTGTAGTGAATACTCCCCCGATGTACACAGCATTGCTGGATGCAGCAAGCGCCCAAACCTTATCGTTTAGTCCTGAGCCAAATGATGACGGACTGCTGCCGTATTCATCAATGTAAACGTCCGCGACATTATTGACTGAGGCACTTCCAAAAGTGGTAAAACTGCCTGCTACTATCAGGTTACCATAAAAAGAGATTCCGAGCGCCCATACTTCACCATTGGTTCCCGAACCAAGCGCTGACCAGCTTGAGCCATTCCATTGTGCAATGTTGTTTGCCGAAGTTCCTCCCGCTGTGCTGAATTGTCCCCCTGCATACAATTTTCCAGATAAAACCGTAAGCGCTGCAACAGGACCGTTTGTGCCTGAGCTAAGGCCGGACCAGCTTGAGTGATTCCATTTTGCAATATTACTTATTGCTGTTCCTCCGGCTCTATCGAAACTTCCCCCGACGTAAAGGTCATTTCCGATGACGGCGAGAGCTTGAACGTTACCTCCTGTATTTATTGCGGTATTATTATAGATTCCCCCGCCAAGCGCCGACCAATTTGAGCCATCCCACTTCGCAATTCTTTTTGCCGAATTGCCGCCAGCTGTGTTGAATGTTCCTCCCGCATATAACGTATCTCCAATAAAACAGAGTGCTGAAACATCGCCATAACTTTCTGTTGCACCCAATACCCCAGAACCAAGCGCAGACCAGGTTGAGCCGTTCCATTTTGCAATATGATTTACCGTTACACCTCCAGCGGTAGTAAATGCTCCTCCGGCATATAAATCATTCCCATTCACAGCAAGGGCAGACACATAACTACCCATACCCGAACCGAGCGAAGACCAAGTGGAGCCGTCCCACATTGCGATATAATTTCTCGTTACTCCTTCAATGGCTGTAAACCATCCTCCCACGTACAGTGTATCACCGGTTACTGCAAGTGCGAATACTTGACTACTCATTCCCACTGTTGGATTGGAGAAACTGCCAGCCCAATAATCATCATTGCTTGTTGTAACAGCATTTGCGGTTTGAACGCTGTTCGTGTTTAGAAAACGGGGAGCACCTTTCTTATCCAATACCATTTGGTAACCATGCACATTCACACTTCCCTTGAATCCGGTTTTAAGGTTTGGCGTACCGTCGGCATTAAGAAAATCCTTAATGGACTTTCCCGGTTGTTGAGCGTGCAACATGCTCAACACAGCAGTTAATGCTAAAACAAAAACGAACAGGCGTTTCATAACTCCTCCTCTTCCCCCATGATGTTGTTTTTTATGAATGATGAATAAAATTTTTTAACTGAATTAGATTTTCTTTTGTGAAGTACGATATTGCTCCTGCTTCTTTTGCTTCGTCGCGGAATTCCTGATCATTGAAGTTGGAAACAATGATCACTGTTGCTTCGGGAAACTCTCTTTTTAATTGGCGCGTGGTTTCAATTCCGTTCACTTTCGGCATCTGCAGATCCATCAATACTACATCGGGATGTGTGCGTGAAAATTCGCCGACGACTTCGATTCCGTCCGCACATTCATACACAACATCATTCGGATCCGCAACAACGCTTCGAATCATCTGCCGCATTGCCGAACTGTCATCTACAATCATTAATTTCATTGGAGAGTTCACCATAATTAACGGGTGTAATATGGGCTAACGATAAGGAGGAATAAATAGGATGAAATACTCTTTTATGTAGAGTACTTGTACTCTTTGTGTGGAAATACTCACTACAAAGACCTGTAGACACTAAGAAAAATGTTTCTTGGTGCACCTTCGTGTGCTGTGTGATTCTGTGGTTGATTGTTTACAGGTTGGATTTATTTTCGAGAGCAAACTTCAGCAAGCTGTAACTGCCGGAGAGGTTGAGCTTCTCAGAAATTTTGAATCGGTAATTGTCAATTGTCTTTTGGCTAAGGAAGAGCGCTTCGGCAATTTCTTTGCTGGTTTTTGAGTCGGCAATCATTTTTAAAATGCGCCGCTCCTGCTCGGTGAGTAACTGCAATTGCGGGTGAGAAGAAGAGAAAGATTCTTGCTTTCCTTTTCGTTTCAACAATTTATTGGTTAAAGACGGACTAATATAGAACCGCTCTTCGTAAACGGCATGAACGGCGTTGACAATATCAACCGATGCGCTGTCCTTAAGAATATATCCCTTCACGCCCAAGTCCATCACTTCATTCAGAATATCTTCATCGTCGAACATTGTTAAAAACACAACTTTTGTTTTGGTGCCCGATTTATTCAATTCTTTCAACACAGTCATTCCCGTCATCTTTGGCATGTTCATATCAAGCACAGCAACATCGGGAGAATGTTCTTTTGCAAATTGCAACGCTTGTTCGCCATCTGAAGCAACTGCAATAACTTTCAGTGAAGTGTCATTCGAAAGTGCTTGCTTCACTCCATCGCGAAACATCGGATGGTCGTCAGCGATGAGAATAGTGATGACTGATTGTTTTTTCATAGAATGATTGAGAGCGACGTGCCCTGATTCGGATTCGATTCAATTATCAGTTTCCATCCAAACATCTTTGCCCGTTCATGCATTCCTGAAATTCCGAAACCGGCAGAAGAAGAAATTCCTTTACCGTTGTCTGAGATTTTTACAGTAATTGAATTTTCGTTCTGAAAGATATTAATGTTTACTTTCGTTGCGCCCGAATGTTTGATAATATTGTTGAATGCTTCCTGAACGATGCGGAAGAGATTGATCTCTTCTTCCGAAGAAAGTGCACCGTCAATATCCTGTATCTCTGTGGAAAATTCTATCGGTGTTGATTCCTTCGCCTGCCGCACGATTGAACGCAGTGTTTTTGTAATGCCCAGCTGATCTAATTGATGCGGGCGGAGATTATGCGAGATGGAACGGACTTCTTCAATGGTGCTGCTGACAACATCAGATGCTTCTTCTATATGATGAGATTCTCCGTCCGTTTTTTTAGAAGATAACGCGACCAGCAATTTATTTTTGATGATCAAAAGATTCTGCCCCAGACCGTCATGCAATTCTCCAGCAATTCTTTTTCGTTCGGATTCCTGTGACTCGATCAAGCGGCGGGAAAACTCAACTTGTTTTTCTTTCTCGCGCTTCAATTGCCGTACTCTCAAAAAATATATTGAAGGTCCAACAGTGAAAAAGAAAATCACAAAGAGCGCGCGAAACCACCATGTTGCATAGAACGGCGGAAGAACAAGGAGGTCAATAGAAGCTCCTTCTTCGTTCCAGATGCCGGCATTATTGACTGCTTTCACTCGAAATGTATATCGTCCGGGTGCAAGATTCGTGTACTGAGCAAAACGCACATTTGCAACATCTCTCCAATGATCATCAAATCCTTCAAGGATATACTTGAATCGTATATGTTCCGGTGCAGAGAAGTTAATGCCGGTGTAGTGAAATTCAATCTTTGTCTCTTGCGGATGAATGATAATTTCACTGTCCAGCGCAACTGGCAAATTCTCGATCTGCACTTGTTCGATGATTACTCCTGGTGGTACGGGATTCGACGCAACACTGCGAGGGTCAATCCGAACTGCACCGTGTGTTGTCGAAAACCACAACGCACTGTCACTGGTTTTCCATACATGCTGATTGTTGCCTCCCGAACACTCAAGCACCGGCATACCATCAGATTTTCCAATTGTTAGGTAACTGAGTGATGGAAGAGTTCCGTCTGCTGCCTCATTCAGATCACGATTTCTTATTCTGTGAATTCCGTGAGTCCCGCCTATCCAGTAATTGCCTTCAACATCCTGTGTGAACTGTGCCGGATCGTCATCAAAACCATGTTTCGAATTCACCGTCGAAAGCATTCCGTTATTCCCCGCCAGGCTGCCAACAGGCAGGTATCGCTGCAATCCTCGCCTCGATGCCAGCCACACAGCTCTGTTGTTATCTTCAATTGATACATGAACGAAGTTATCAATCAAACCATTACTTGAATTCAGAATTGAAACTATTCCTTTGGAAATTCGAATCACGCCTCCCCCATCTGTTCCCGACCAGATATCGCCGTTCTTTGCCAGCAGAAGAGAGTTAATCATAAAATTAGGTAGACCATTCTGCGAATCCCATATCTTTTCTTCTTCGCCGTTGTAGTATCCGATTGCACCGTACGCAGAAGCAATCCACACACCGCCACGTGGATCGCTCACGATAGATCGAATAGTGATCACATCTGTTAAACCTTTGCCAAGAAACTTTTTCACCTTTCCATGGTCAATTATGTAAACACCATGTGCCCATGTACCCACCCATATCATTCCATCAACAGATTGTGACATTGCCATGATAGAAGTACCATTTGAAAGAAGCGGAACTGCTGCAAATTTTTTTCCGCCAGGCTTTCTGTACGAGAGGCCGCCGAGCCATGTTCCGATCCAAACTGTTCCTGCGCGGTCTTCCATGCCGCACATGATCTCGTTGGTTTGAAGTCCACCGCTTACCGTTATTGTTTCGACCTGTTTTGCGCGAAGACGAATCAGTCCAGCTCCTTCAACGGCGATCCAAAGAATTCCTTCGCGGTCTTCAAATACAGAAGTGATACTCGAGCAATCTATTCCGTCAATTATTCGATGATTATGGATCTCGTTGTTCTCAAGAAGATACACACCTTGCGGTGTCATGACCCATTTTTGCTGGTTAGGAAGAATAAAAATTTCTTTCGGATTTACATTTGCAAATCTTTTGTCGATGTACTCATTCGAGCCGATCCGTTTTACAACTCCTTTTTCTTTCACGCTGTACCACACCGCGCCGGAAGTATCAACATCGATTCTATAACCACCGGTGGAAAACGGTTCGTCGAGAAAAATCAGCGAGTCACCCAGCTTTTCGGCAGGCTTACTGGAAAGACGAACATGGAATACCGCCCTGATAAACTGGACATACATTGAACCATCGCGAGAAGGAATCACCCAGGTTGCCGGGAAGTTCGGGAAACCGTTTGCAGTGGAAAAATGAATAAACCGGTTCTCAGTATAGATGAAAACGCCGTTGTCGGTGCCGAACCAAACATTACCTGCGCTGTCTTCTTTAATTGAGTTAATGACCTTCGCAGGAATACCGTCTGCACTATCCAGCCATACAAGACTATCGTTTTTGTATTGCAGCAATCCGCCACCATCGGTTCCGATCCAGAGACGATGTTGTTTGTCTTCGTAAATATCTATAATAGAAGGATGAAGTTTAGGTGTGTTCAAAGCGTTGAAGACAGTCATCCGCACACCGTCAAAACGTGCAAGACCATTCCATGTGCCGATCCACAAATATCCGTCATGCGTTTGTGTGATGCAGCGGATGGAACTTTGCGGAAGTCCGTCTTCAATATTCCATTGCCGCGCAACAAAGTTTTTTGTTTGTGCGCTGCAGAAGGCGAGGAGAAATAAAGACAAAATTATCTTAATTTTCACAGAAGATGATACAGAATTTCCATCAAAGAAAAAAGAAAGGGCGGAAAGAATTCCGCCCTTGTTCCACGATTTGTATTTGAATCGTAATTATTTCAGCATCATCATCTTCTTCAACTGCACTTGATGGCCGTTTTGCAATCGCGCAAAATACACACCGCTTGCAAAGTTTTGCGCATTGAATATTGCTTGATGATATTCACCCGCTTTCAATTCTTCATTTACGAGTGTCGTTACTTCCTGACCAATCGAATTATAGATCTTCAATGTGGTCATTCCATCTTTCGGAATTGTAAACTCGATCGTCGTTGTCGGATTGAACGGATTCGGATAGTTCTGTTTCAGTTCAAACACGATTGGAGCAACCACGTTTATTTCTAAAATTTGTGAGTAACTGTATGAACCGTCTCGATCAATTTGTTTTAGACGATAACGCAGAGCATTTTGCGCTTTGGTATCAACAAAGGAATATTCATGTGACGTGTTAGATGTTCCATTACCATTCACAGAACCAATCTTCTTCCAGTTGTTTTTTTGCGATGCTTTTACATCAACAGTAGAACGTTCAATTTCAAAGCCAGCATTATTGACTTCGGTTGCTGTCTTCCAGTGTAACTCAACTTTCCCTGTCGATGGTGTAGCACTAAATACAGCTAACTCAACCGGAAGCGCACTGTTTTGGTTCACAACAATAGCTTGACTGAATGATGCAATGTTCGTCCACGTTACTTCACCGGTAGATGTATTCACGGATGAAGCGGTACCATACGATGTCCAATCTCCGCTTGATGATGAACCGCGTTTATACAAAATATAATTGCTTGCAACTGCATCCGTCAGCACGCCCGCTCCATACGAAAGTGTTAATGTTGCAGAGAAAGTGCCGGAATCCGGATATGGAAACGCATCAATGATAAAGTATTTGTTTCCTACTGACGAATTAAAGTTTGTCGGATAACTGTTTGGAGCAACAGAAACTTCTGAAACATATACATCCGTCGGACTTGAGAAACCGGTGGTCATATTCAATTGTACATTGCCAATGGTTTGAAGACCGGTAGCATTTGCTGAAACTGATGTAGAAGTATTACTTCCGCCGCCAACAGGAACGTTGGATGATACAAACGTTAGACTACCGCCAGACGGTATAAAGCTATTACCATTAACATGATCAACAACAGTGTTACCAGTTCCTTCGTTGAATTGCCAATAACCTTTTAAATTAGCCGGAATTCCTTCAAAGGTTTTATGCATGTTTGTACGGATTTCACTCGCGCTTCGCACACAACCCCAGAGACGAAGTTCATCAATTAAACCTAAATAAGACGCCGTATTGAAATCTCCTCCAGAATAAAACACATCAGAACTTGTCCAAACTGAACCAATAACATTTGCAGATTTAGCTTCTAAAGTACCATTGACATACAGTCTTGCTGAATCTCCTGTTATTGCTGTCAATGCAAGATGATACCATTGATTTGCAACTGCTACTGTTGTTCCTGTAAACGTAATATTTTGACTACTATTATTATCCCACACTCTTGCATAGAAATTTCCTGAGGCGTTTACTCCAATCCACATATCATCAGATCCATGATCAAGGATTACCATGTCACTTCCGATCGTAGAGGGTTTTACCCACAGTTCGATTGTAAAAGAATCAGAAAGTGAAAAATTATTATTGGTTTGATCCCAATGATTGTTATAACTTAAAGCATAACCCGGTGTCGCATCAAACGGTCCATCGAACTGCGTAGTGGTAAACGATGCAGTCGGAGCTGAAGTCGTCAATACTTTTTCGCTTCCGGGAGGACCATTCATTTCAAAGACCGATACATAATACGTTGTGCTTTTTGACAAACCTGTAACAGTTGTTGAAGATCCAGAACCCCCGTAGACTACGTAATTGCCGGTTCCTACTTGTGTACCGCTGCCGAATTGCGGATTGGGCGAAAAATTACTGTTATCGGCGGGCGTACCATTTACGGCGCTCCCTTGTTTCACTAACACTAAACGCCGTGCACCATCGCCGTTCGTCCAATTAATTGTGGCACTTGTTCCACTAATTCCGCTTGCCGTAATATTGCTTGCTGCGGTTGTCGGAGCGGAAGAAGAACCTGCCGCATTTTCAAACAACAACGTATTTTCATATTGATTGGTACCATAATAATGATTCGCATGAGTAGCTATATCAAGATCACCATCATTATCAATATCTAAAAGCGTAAAGTTGCTGTAACTATAATAATAATCCGGAGCTCCCGATTTAATGTTAATTTCGTTCTGATTACCAAAATTACCGGAACCGTTATTATACGCAATAACAATTTTATCTTTGTTGGAATTATTATCATATCCTTTAATAACAAGATCAGCATCTCCGTCGCCGTCGATATCGGCTGCTGCAATTTGGTAGAGCGTAAATCCTATAGAATAATCTACCGCAGTGGCAAATGTGCCGTTGCCATTATTTAACAATACCGAAAAGAACATGCCGTCTTGATTGGCAACGATAACATCAACATACCCGTCACCATTCACATCAGCCGTTGCCATCTTCTTACCTCCAACAGCAATGGAATAGTCAACTGGTGTTGCAAATTTTCTATCGCCTGTATTCTTTGTAATGGTGACAAAATTATTACCATTACCGCTGTGCAACGAAATTATATCATTCAAGCCGTCGTTATCAACATCGGCACACGCATAGTCCCACATATCATAATGAATGATAGCCGATGAATAGTTCGAACTTGAGATATGCCCGGTGCCGTCATTATAGAATGTATTCATTAGCGAACCACCGAAACCATTTGATTCAGTCACATCTATTTTTCCGTCGCCATCCATATCTTTTAATACTATTCTTTGAGGATTATTACCGCCGGTTAGTGATGTCTGAGCTGTAAAATTACCGCTGCCATCATTAAGCGCCGGAGTAATGAGATTGGAATATGTCGCTTGCATCATATCAAGATCGCCGTCATTGTCCAGATCCGCTAACGGTATATCTTGCGTAGAAGCAAGAGTCAGCGATGAGATAGAATCAAATGATGTCGTATTATTCTTGAGAGTTTTTATTTTTCCACTATATGCTGCAAGAAGGTCAATTTTCCGATCACCTGTAACATCGCCGGAATTTATTAAATTAGCATAGTAATAAGAAAACGATGCATCTTGGCCTAGATCCGGAATTGTGTCATGATACACAAAATTGCCTGCGCCTGCAGCATGAACTGTGAACGTATATGTAGAAGCGCTGTGAAGGTTAATACCGTTCGTATTCTTGATATTCGTTGTTAACGTGAGTGTCACTTCTTCGCCAGCAAGGAAATCGTTCGTAGGATTGAATGTCACTGTTTTCGAAGGACTATCATACGTGATAGCACCGGCAATTTTTCCTGTGATTGAACCGTGAACAATGACTGTCGTATCAACCAATGTTGCTGCATTGATGTCGACATTAAATGTTGCTGTAATGTTTGAGGTTGCAGCAACGTCGTGTGCGGATGCCGTTGGGGAGACTGTATTGACTTTCACCAATTCAATATTTTTAATGACTGAAACCGTACTGTTATCTTTTGCTACTACGATGTCAAGATCGCCATCGCCATCCATATCCGCGATTGAAAAATCGCTCGGGTAATTCCCTGTGCTGGACATTGATGCCGCAGAAAGAGTACCGCTTCCATTATTGGCGCGCACAGATATTTTGTAAATAGATGTTGCGGATGTGACGATATCGAGGTCGCCATCACCATCCATATCAGCCAATTTAATATATGAAGGATTATTATCGGTATATACTGTTGGTGTTGAAAACGTTCCGCTGCCAGAATTTAAAAGCACAGAGATTTTTCCATCACCATTATCTGAAACTGCGAGATCAACTGCCCCGTCGCCATTGAGATCACCGGCAGCAATACCATCAGGATAAGCAACCCCGGTACCTCCTGAAAATGTTGTCGGTGCTGCAAATATTCCATTGCCATTATTTTTTGACAATAAAACAGTTCCTGAGTTGTAATTACATGTCAGGATATCCAAATCTCCGTCGCCATCAATATCCGATAGAGCAATACCCGAAGAAGAAACTGACACACCGGTTGAAATAGAATCGGAAACAATAAATCCGCCGCTGCCATTATTCAAATATGTCTTAATTAGATCAAAACCGCTCAGGACAATCGCAATATCATTATAACCGTCACCGTTGAGATCTCCTGTTCCAATGGAGCCACTATAGTTGTCCCCTGCAAAGTATTTTACAGGTGCAGAAAGATGACCTGTGCCATCATTCAAAAGAACTTCAAGATAACCGCCACCCATATAATCATTTGTGGTCAGCACAACATCTAGGTCTCCGTCACCATCAACATCGGTCACAGCAAGTGCGTATGCAAAATCAACGCCGAGATATGTTGTATCTGAAGTTCCAAGCGCACCTGATCCATTGTTCAACTTCACTTCAATTCTTGGTAAATTTTGGCTCGTTGCATTATCCCAGTACGTTGAAGTGGAAACCACATCCGGAGCGCCATCACCGTTCATATCTGCGGTCACTTCATAATCCGGAATTCCGTACAATGTATAATCTAATCTGCCGCCAAACGTTCCTTCTGCTGAAGCTGTTGCAACAAACGACCACTGATCTGGTGTCGATAACGCAACACCATCATTATTTTGCACACCGGTCTTCACAAGAACGGTAATATTTTCACCCGCCTTAAAATTATTGTCGGGATTGAATGTTGCCGTATGGGAAACATCATTATAGCTGACAACTCCGCTGTAATTTCCGCGGATTGAACCGACCACTTTTATCGTACTGGTCGTTAACGTTCCTGAGTTCATCGACTGGTTAAATGTTACGGTAACATTTGATGATGTCGTTACATTCACAGCGTTCACCGTCGGAGAGACTGATGAAATGAGAACCTGCGTCGAATTTTTCAAAATGGAAATACTATTTCCGCTGTTATTTGCGGTAACAATATCCATATCGCCGTCACCATCAATATCAGCGGACGCAATTGCATACGGACTTGTTCCGGTTGTATATTGTGCGGAGTTCGTGAATATGCCGCTTCCATTATTTGTGAACACCACCGCAGAATTCCCTGCACTGTTGGCAACAACAATATCCAAATCACCGTCGCCGTCAAAATCCACCGCCGTCAAACCGCGCGGCTGCGCACCCGTGCCAACGGTATAATCAACTTTTGTAGCAAATCCGCCGGTGTGATTATTTTGCAAATAGGAAATTGTTCCATTGCCAAACTCAACGTTACCAGTCACCACATCAACGTATCCATCGTTATTAAAATCACCTGTCACGATGCTCATTGGATAATTACCGACGCTAAAAGAATTTCCTGATGAATACCAATTACTGCCGTTGTAGTAGGCAACACGCACAGTGCTTGAGGCATTGTTCGCTGTAAGAAAATCAAGGTCGCCATCGTTATCAATATCTGCTACTGAAACACCCACAGGTGTTGTTCCGGAAGAACCATTTTCTTCCGATGAAAAACTGCCGGAACCATTGTTCTTTTGATAATAGACATTGTTTGATGTCGTATACACAAGATCAAGATCTCCATCACTATCAATGTCAGCAAGTTTAACATCATTCGGTGCGGTTGCATACAACATAGAAACTGTTGTAGCGGCATTGAATCCGGTGTTGTTATTATTTGTTAAAAGCGATAACACATTATCCGTTGTTGAAGCAACAACAAGATCAACTTTGCCGTCGCCATTAATATCGCCAGCAGCAATCGATGACGGTCCATTTCCCGCGGTGTACGTAACTGCCGAAGCGTACGTACCGTTGCCATTGTTTATAAAGACAGAAATATTATTATCTGCAAAATTTGCAGCGGCTAAATCGGCATATCCATCCGCATTAAGATCGGCAACAACAACGGCCTTTGCTTGATTGCCTGATGCGTAATCTGTTTTTGCACCGAAAACACCTGCCGTGTTTCCTGCCGCAACAGTAAATGAGGAAGCATATCCTTTTTCTAATGCAATAGCATTTCCATTTTGAACACCGGTTGTAACTGTAACAGTAACAACTTCACCCGGTTTAAAATCATTTGTCGGATCAATTGTTGCCGCATAGGTACCGGAATTGTACGAAGACAATGTCCAACTATGAGCACCGCTCAACGAACCGAAAACTTTGATCGTACTTGAAGTCAACGTTGCCGAATTGATATTCTCGTCAAATGTGATCACAATATTCGTAGCAGCATTTTGATTCAATGCACCATTGACTGGCGCAACAGATGAAACATGGCCGCCGTTATAGTTCATCATCACTGAAATCTTACCGTCACTATTAGAGGTTACAACATCCATCGCACCATCGCCATTAAGATCTGCCGCACGCACATCGTTTGGAGAGCCGGAAACAGGATATGTATTTATCTTGGTAAACGATGCCGAGCCGTTGTTGGAAAGAAGCGAGAACGTTGAACTATCATGATTTGCGACCAAGAGATCTTGGTCATTATCGCTGTCAACATCAACAGCTGCAAGACCATCGGGATATCCACCCACCGAAGAAGTATTTGCGCTGCCTAACGCAGGACCTAATCCATCATACCAATATGTAATAGTGTTTGACGTAGCATTTGCATAGATCAAATCCATTTTATCGCCGAAGGTAGAGTTAATATCGGCAATGATCGGCGCTGTATACCCGCTTCCTGTCCAAGAGAATCGCGTATTAAACGTCAACGCTCCCGTGCCATCATTAATAAAGTATTCAACCGAATCAACTGTCCCATTGCTTCCGACGATATCCATGTCGCCGTCTTTATCAAGATCTCCATATGCAAGCGGGTTAAGTTTTATTGTAATGGGGTATGCCGTAGAGGTAAATGAACCGCTGCCATTATTCTTCAAGACGTTAATGGTAGCATTATTTAAGTCGGACGCGACGATATCGATATCACCGTCACCGTCCATATCAACAACAACAACTGACCCGGAATTTGATTGTGTCGGAGAGAAATCAAAATCATTTCTGGTGCTGAACGTTCCTCCATTGTTCACAAACACTGAAACGCCATGGGCACTAATGTTTGCCGTCACGAGATCCATATCACCGTCGCCGTCTACGTCCGCTGCTTTCACATCTAACGCAGTAAGCGTTGCATAGTTCACAGCAGACGCGAATGTACCATCGCCATTGTTCTTGAAAACAGACAATTGATCATACAAGGTTGCAGTTGTTGCAATATCAAGATCGCCGTCGCCGTCCAGATCAGCAATAACAGAAGCATAATTGCCGCTGCCGATGCCATTGACGGTATAATTTGCCGGTGATTTGAATTTCGCATAGCCCAACGGTGCATCAACAGTAAAGCTATAGACGTACGGATTCGTCATCGCTTGATTACTTGCGTTCTGAACACCGGTCGTCACGGACACAATAACAATTTCGCCGGGCTTAAAATCATTGATCGGATTAAATGTTGCGGAGGTCGCTCCATAGGTGAACACACCGCTGTGATATCCAGTATACGAACCATACACTTTCACTGTACTTGTTGTAATGCTCGCAATATTCATCGACTGATTAAAATTAATCGTGATGTTCGCCCCCGCTGAAATATTCAACTGGTTTTTCGCCGGCGATGTCGATGATACGGAGAACTGCCCCCATGCAGCTGCCGTAAAGAGAAAAATAAAAACAGCACTGTGTAGCAATTTGTACTTCATTGTGTTCCTCCCCTGAGTGTTAGTGATTGTATGATTTGGTGAAGTTCTGATAAATTATCTTTTGAGACGAATCCCTTCGCGTGAAGCTGTTCCGCTTTTGCCCGGAATCCCGGCGTGTTGTAACTTGTCACGAAGATGATATTCGCATCCGGATCTTGCTGATAGATCTTTTCTACTGCCGTAAATCCGTTCATTCCTTTCAACTGTACATCCATCAGTACAAAATCTGGATGATGGATGTGGAAGAGTTCCACTGCCTCACTGCCGTCAGTGCATTCGATGATCTCGTCTGCTGCTGAAAGTTTCCCCGCAAGGACAATGCGCAGCAATCGGCGCATATCGTCGAAGTCATCCACAATTAAAATTTTCATAATCGATTTGAAGAGTGATACTTTGGAGTGATCCCCTTGTTGAGGTTCAAGATAAAACAGAACTGGAGAGGAATTCAATGGAGAGAATTGCTTATTCGCATAGGCAACAGTACCTATGTGAGAAGTTTCAAAAAAAGATTAAAGGTTTATAATAGGGAAGAGTTTTCGACGGCAAATTTTAGTAACGCATGAGCTCCGCGTAAGCCAAGCTTGTCACAAATATTATTGCGGTGATTGTGAACGGTCTTCACGCTGATCTTGAGATCATCGGCGATCTGTTGATTGGTTTTCATTTCAGCAAGAAGTTTTAAAAGTTTTCGTTCGGCAGGGGTAAGAAGATTAATTCCCTTTTGGTCCGACGCAGGGGAAACTAATTTTGAATTTCTTCGCACAAGAAAATCTGAAAGAGACGGGCTTAAGTAATACTTCCCGTGGTATACCGCTTGTATGCATTGAAGAATTTCTGCAACCGTGTTTTCTTTCAGCACATATCCTTTCACTCCAATATCCATTGCTTTGTTGAACATCATCTCATCTTTGAACATCGTCAAAAAAACGAGCGCAACGGAAATTGATTCGTCATTCACCCGCCGTGCGACATCAAAGCCTGTCATTTTGGGCATTTCAACGTCAAGGACCGCTATCTCGGGATGCTTTTCGCGGATAAGCCGCAGCGCTTCCTCTCCATTCTCCGCTTCGATGACGTCAAGATCGCGATTCGTTTCCAGCACTTGCCGCAAGCCGTTGCGTACTATCGAATGATCATCGGCGATCAATATTTTCTTCAATTTATCCATGGTGCTGAATAGGGATGATAACAGTTACCGTTGTTCCTTCACCCGGGTGCGATTTTATATTGCACACGCCGCCGAGGGTTTTTGCCCGTTCCTGAATTCCCTGCAATCCTAATCCAGTGGAAAATGATTCATGATGCATATCGAATCCCTTGCCGTTATCCCACAATGACACGGTCAATTCGGTATCGGATTTCCGAACCATAAAGGTCGCCTCGGTTGCTTGGGAATGTTTCAAAATATTATTAATCCCTTCCTGCACGATACGATAAAAATTAATTTCTTTGTCTTTGGGTATAATGCCGTCGATCTGATCTATATAAAATGAACATGCAATGGAAGAAGTTTTTTTTATTTGCTCGCACAAATTTTCAAGCGTATCATGAAGACCAAACTGCTCCAAATAGACCGGGCGAAGGTCGTGCGATATTGTCCGCACATCGTTCATCGATCGAACGGCATTTCCGCTGATCTCCCGAAGCTGTTCTATGGTTTTTTCGGGATCGGTGACGGTTTGCAATGCAAGTTCAGCCCGATTTTTTATAATCAAAATCTGCTGTCCCAATCCATCATGCAGTTCCGCGGCAATGCGCCGCCGTTCCTGTTCCTGCGAATCAATAAGCCGTTCTGCAAACATTTGCTGCTGATCTTTTTCCTTTTTCAACTGCGTTACACGAAGATAATAGGCCGATGGTCCCATTATAATAAAGAACAAACCGACCAAAGAATAAAACCACCATGTTCTCCAAAACGGCGGCGTGACTGTTATCTTCATCGAATCACCTGTTTCATTCCACACACCGTCGTTATTGGAAGCGATAACACGGAATGTCCACTCTCCGGGAGGAATGTTGGTATAGTATGCCGTAGTGCGGTCACCGACATCGTTCCAATGTGCGTCAACGCCGTCAATCATAAATCTATAATGAATTTTTGTCGGGTCGACATAACTTAACGATGCATAATGAATTTCAACATCCGCGCTGTCGTAGGTGAGTGTGATCTCGGATAGTTTTCCTAGATTACTGTTGCGATGAAGAACTTTTTCGATCGTTACCTGCGGTACAACTTTGTTTTCCTGTACTTTTGGAGCTGCAACAACGGCAACACCCGCTACGGTTGGAAAATAAATATTTCCCTCTTCATCCGTTGCAATGGAAGGTTGAAAACCTCCGTTCGTTTCGGGCGAAATCAATCCATCTTCAGTATCGTACATATAGGAGTGAAGCTCGTTCATTTTCCCATCTGCCACAGCATTCAAATCTGCCTTCTTCACACGCACAATGCCTCTGTTGCTTCCCATCCAAAAATATCCCTGCTCACATTCGTAGATATGTGAGACAATATTATCGGCAAGTCCGTTCTGTGTTGTTATAGCTGAGAACTTTCCATCCTTCAAACGCAGAATTCCTCCACCGTACGTTCCAAACCAGTGTATTCCGTCACGATCTTCGTAGATAGAACGAACATACAAACTCAGCGGCTGTGAAGCAGTATCGCCGTTTAATGTTATTGGAACGAACGACAATTTTCCGTTTGCATAGTTGTGCAAACCGTTGGAAGTACCGATCCACATTGTTCCATTTCTGTCTTCATAGAGTGAGCGGACGTCGTTCTGCACCAATCCGTTGGCTTTCGTATATTGACGGAAACGTCTTCCGTCAAAAATATAGAGACCATTCAAGCAGCCAATCCATACATTTCCTTTTGAATCTTCCGTTATCGAAAAAATATCCAAGCCGTTGAAACCTTGTGCTGAATCCAACACGACACCTTTACCTCTCAAACTGTCAAACCGCATAAGCATGCGTGAACCGATCCACAGTTGTTTTTTGGAATCTTCGAAAATGGACCAGACGCATAAATTGATCAGCGACGAATTGATTGAAGAGAAGACTGCTTTCTTATTTTTATATTCGTAAATACCGCCGCAATTGGTGCCGAAAAGAAATGTTCCGTTCTGCAATCTGACTAACGAAAGCATTTTCCCCTCCAGTAAACCATCCTCAGCACCGATCGTTGTGATGACAGCAGAACGCATGCGCCGTAGCCCTCGCGATGGCGACCCGACCCAATAATTACCTTCCACATCTTGTGCCACCTCATTATATTCTCGGTCATAACTGCCATGCACTGTACGCAGCGGTACAAACCGCTCGCCGTTGAATATACTAATTCCGTTAAACCCGATTGTCATCAGATTATTTGACCGATCAATATAGAGCCGTTTAAGATATTGTGAAGGGAGCCCTTGTGCTTGCATATATTGCCGCATATGACCTGTGTGAACATCATACCGCAGCACGCCCGAACCGGAGGTAGCAATCCAAACCTGACCTGATACTTTTGGATCTTCAATGACATACTCAAAGTTATGCTGCACTACGTGCGAAAAATCTTTTACAAGAACAATGGAATCTCCAATAGTGCGCACTAGTTTACTATTATGAGCCAGCCATATTCCATTTGGATTTTGAATTGCTGATCGTGCAAGCGCTGAATCACTCTGAACGGGAACGAGCACAAACGAATCATGATCAAACCGGTAAACTTTTGCATTTGCTGTGATCCATAATGTGCCACGCGCGTCTTCGGCAATCATAAGAGGCGCATAACTGAAAATACTATCAACGATTTGATATGTTTTAAACGAACCATTGTAAAACTTTGAGAATCCGTCTTCTGTGCTGCACCAAATTGCGCCAGACTTATCTTCGTACAGCGTCAGCATCCGGTCAGAACGAAGCCCTTTGGTGTTCGAACGGTTAAACGTCGTAAACGATACACCATTGAACCGAACCAATCCGCCGAAGGTCGCCAGCCAGATATATCCGTCACGGGATTGAATAATATTGTTCACCGAACTTTGGGGAAGGCCTTCTTTCAACCCCCAATCGGTGGATACATATTTCATGACATCGGCCTGCAGGGGAACAGCAAGAGCAATGTTCCCTGCTTGCAGAACGATAACGAAGATTATGAATGGTACACTGAAAGGTCGCATAAAAGAAAATACAAATTCGATTTAAAAAAACAAAAGACGGATTTTTATCCGTCTTTCATGGCTGAATCCCCATATGCTACTTTATCAGCAGCATCTTTTTCAACTGCACTTTATCGCCGCTTTGCAATCGGGCAAAGTAAATTCCAGAAGAAAGTTTCGATGCATCGAATGTGTACTGATGATAGACACCGGCTTCAAGATTTTCATTCACCAGCGTTGCGGCTTCACGCCCAATCACATCATAAATTTTCATCGTTGTCAATCCCGTCGTTTGAATTGTGAATCCGATTGTCGTTGTCGGATTGAACGGATTGGGATAATTTTGTTCCAGCGCAAATACTTTCGGCACCGTGCCAACTTGAACTTCAATTGCCTGTGTGTATTTGAATTTTCCATCGCGGTCAATTTGTTTTAACCGATACGAATACTTTCCCACTTTTAAATTTCTGTCGGTGAATGAATATTGCTTTGGAGAATTTATTGTTCCGTTTCCTTCAATGAAACCGGCTTTAAACCAGCTTTTAGCATTTAGCTGTTGGCTGTTAGCTAAAGGCAAAGCGCTAATGGCTGCTCTTTCAATTTCAAATCCGTAATTATTCGCCTCCGTTGCTGTTTTCCATTTCAATTCTGCATTCAATCGGTTTGCCGTCACAGTAAGATTGAAAAGCTCAACTGGAAGAGCATTGTTGTCGCTTCCAATGACAAATTCACTGAATGTTGTCGTTGTTGCTGTAAGCTTGTCGGTGACTGCATCGTATGTTGTCGTCAATGGAGAAAAATTTCCTGAGCCGGGTGTGCTTCTGTGGTAGATCGATAATGTTGACGGATCGGACACCCCGGGATATGTTGACACATCGGAAAGGACAATTGATGCAGACGAAAACACGTCACCGGTCTGCGCAATGATCCACCTGAACGAACTGACAAACGACGGCGCTGTGCCGGTAAATCCGATACTATCGGGAGAAGTGAGATAATGACTTGCAAACGCAATAACTTTTTTCCCCGGCGCAATGCCGCTGAAATTCAAATTTACTTTCGTATTCCCGAATTGATACAGTGAATCGTTCGACGTAACAGAATTTCCCGTGGCATCATTTGCCGATTGATATTCGAACGCGCCCATATCAACCTTCTTTCCGATAATACGTGGATAACCGCCTATATCAGAAATTGCAGTCACGAGTGAATTATCACCAGCGTCAATCGCCGGACTTCCAGTTGAAATCCGCACATCTCCCGAAGCGGCATTCACAAATAATGGATCGGCATACACATTCCCGCCGCTGTCGGCATCGAATCCGCCATACGCATTATCAACACCAAATCCTCCGGCGGATGGCATCCCATTTTGCACCAGCGAATTATAAAATCGCGACGAACTTCCCATTCCATTGAACACCTGATTATTTGTGTTTCCCCAAAAAATGGTGTTCTTAAAATCTATTGTTGCCTGCCACGAATACACTCCACCGCCACTTGTAGGAACGGAACCTGATGCCGCATTATTGCTGAATGTAGTATTGGCAACGGTGATCGTTCCTTGCGTCGCATAAATGCCGCCGCCGGCACCAGAAGAATTATTATGAAAGAGAATATTTCTAAAAGTCGGATTGGAATATTCGGTGTACATTCCTCCGCCAAAGTGCGAGCTGGAATTATTTTTGAACATCACATTCGTGAAATCGGCATTGCTCGTATTGGGATAATTATAATTACCATTCCACACGCCGCCGCCGTCAATTGCACTGTTACCGATGAATGAACAATTAATGAAGACTGGTTTTCCTCTTTCATTGTACATTCCGCCTCCTTTATCGCCGCTCGTGTTGCTAGTAAATGTCACATTCGTCAGCGTTGGATTTCCGAGAACATTATACATTCCTCCGCCAATATCATTCGCATAACTGTTGCTGATAGTGAGATTGGAAAGTATCGGATATCCGGTTGAACAATAAATTCCTCCGCCTCGCTGCCAGCCGTCTGCATTGCCGCCTGTTATGGTAAATCCATCAAGCACCGACGATGCAAATGTATTGCTGGCATTAACAACGTGATAACTGTTTCCTGCAAGTGTTGCATCGCCATCGATATCTCCCGAAAGAATTGTAACATTTGTTTGCCCATTACGCTGCGAAAGATTTGTTTCCGTTCCGGAAAATCCCCCGTATAATGCAACGCCATTTTTTAATTCAAATGAAATCGAACGGTCAGTTGTTGCCGTCGGCTTATATGTTCCTGAAGCAACCCAGATCTGTGTTCCTGCGGATGCTACAGATAATGCTTTCGTTACTGTTGCAAAAGCATTTGCCCACGATGTGCCGGATGCATTGTCATCTCCTATTGCCTTCACATAATAGATGGATGCACCATTCTGCGACGTTGATGTTGTGAAACTAAATGTTGGAGAGAAAGAACTTGTACCACCGCCGCCTGCCGCTTTTACGCGCCAAAAATATTTTGTTCCTGCCACAAGTCCTTTCACCGTATCAATCGTTTGTGTGATCGTATCTTCATCAGTCACCAGCGAAACGAATCCCGTATCGGTCGCTATTTGAAATCGAAATGTTGACGCACCGTTCGTCGATGCCCATGAAAATGGAACAGGAGAAGAAGTATTGCTTTCCCGATCAGGCGGATAAAGCGGCATGACATCAGGAAGAATCGTGGTGAACTGCCGCTCAGCCCAGATGTTGCTTTCAATTCCGCTGTTCATCGCCATCACTCGCACAAAATGCACTCGATAATTTTGCAATCCCGAAACCGAAAGCGATGTTCCGGTCACTCCGCTTGTGTCAATCAGCGCAGTTCCGTTCAGCGAATCTGCCACAACTTGCACCCTGTACGAAGTTGCGCCGCTTGAGGCTCCCCAATAAAAAATTGTATCCACCGGAACAGCCTGCTCTCCGAATCCCGGATACGTAATGCCGGGACCAAACGGAACAACCGTGATCGTCGGCAGCGATGATGTAACAGAATTTCCATCAATCGTAGCCGTTACCGTACGCGCAGTGCCCGGTGTTGTTCCCTGCCATCCCATGTAGTATGTTCCGCCCCCTGCATTCGTCACGCTTGTAGTTGCAGAACCGGCGGATGTTCCATCCGATAACAGCGAAAAAAGATCGGAAGAGCACGTTGCAGTGTATGCTTCGCCTTTGTCGTTCTTCAAATAGAGATAAAAATAAATTGTCGAACTCGGAACCGTCTTTCCGTTTGTCGCCAGTACATCAATAGTGGAAAGCGAAAGAGAAACCGGGCGGGCAGTAACGCTGACAGTTGAAGGAAATGAATTTACTTGCTGATACGACGATGTACCGGAATTATAAATAGATGAAATAACCGCAGTCCCCGTACTGACTGTCAGCCCAATCAATTTGCATGAATAGGTTCCATTTTGATTGTCAACAACGTCGGTAAGATATGCCTTGCCGTTGTTCATCGGATTCACACTTCCGAATATTTCGATCTTCACATTCAATCCGCCGGTTGTAATATTATTTCCGGAACCATCTTTCACCTGCAGAGTTACCGTTGTGGTATCATACTTTAAAATTGAACTCGATGCGACACTGAGAACTGAGTTTGATGTGGAAAATGTTCCGGTAATGACAGTTACCGTCGGAAGCGAAGTTTGAATCGTATCTGTCCCGATCCTTGCGCTGATATTTTTTGCAGTGCCGGCTGTTGAGGCAGTAAATGTTGTGCTGTATGTTCCGCTTCCGTTATCGGTCACAGAGCCGAACGATCCGCTGCTTGTTCCCGAACCGTTTAAAAAGAATGTCACTCCGCTCAGTCCGCCTGTTGTAAGCGTGTCATTATTCACATCTCTTGCGTAAAATGTTACGGTTGCCGTTGCACCGGCAGCAACAATCGGACGAGAAATGGAAACAGTGGAGTGTGCAACTGAATTCGATCCGCCGGCAACTGTTACCGTTGGGAGCGTTGAAGTGATTTGTGTACCGCCGACAGAGGCGGTGACATTTTTCGCCGTGCCGACATTCGTTCCCGTAAATGTTGCAGAGTAAGCGCCGCCCCCATCGTCCGATACCGAGCCGAATGTTCCGCTGCTTGTTCCACTACCCGCAAGCGAAAACAAAACTGTTTGACCTGAAACATTCACACTATTTCCGCTTTTGTCTTTCAACTGCAACGCAACAGGAGTCGTAGCGTTCTTTGCGATCGACGGCGTTGTAACATTCACCAATGATTGCGACAATGAATATGGGAGAATGGAATTTTTCAATATCGAAATTTCATCCGGTGATTTTACAGAAACGATATCCGGTTTTCCATCACCATTGAGATCGCCAACAGCAATCACGTTGGGAAAAGTGATCGACGTGAGATAATGAATCGGCGATGCAAACGAAATCGTGCCGGACGATCCGGTGTTTCTCGCAATCTTGAATCCGCTTGCTCCTTCGCATCCCCACACAAGATCAGGTTTTCCGTCGCCGTCAATGTCCGATACTTGCATCGAATTGTAGGCATTCGGAAATGAAATCTCTATCGGATCTGAAAATGTAAGATCATCCGAAGGACTGGTATTTCTCCGCACCAAAATTTTATTGAGATCCTGAACTTGATATGCGATATCAGGTTTTGCATCGCCGTCAAAATCCGCTACGACGACACGCTCAGCGCGCGAATCAACGGGCCAATTGCGGATCGGAAGAAAACTTGTTCCATCTCCCATCGCGTTGACGAGCACCGTTACCATTCCCTGATGTGAATACGCATTAAAATTTCCCGCCACAACAATATCCGTTGTATCGTTCCCGTCAAAATCTGCGGCGGCAATACTGTAGATGTCGAGTTGATTTTGAAACACGGGATCGAGAATTTCAAGATCGGTTGCGAGCGAAAAAGAACTGCCGTTGTTGATAAACACACAAAGCCGACCGTGCACATCTATCGCCGGATTTCCGGAATACACAATGGCAATATCGGGTTTGCCATCGTTATTGAAATCGGCAACCACTGCATCGTTCGCGTTCATGTTAGACAAATAATCCGGGACCCACACGGAGTGATTGTCAGGAAAACCATTCGGCATCGAACCTGCGCCGCCATTGAATGGAAGACTTCCGCCCATCGCTTTCGCTCTGCCAGCTCCTCGCCCGCCGAGCGCCGTGAAGAGAGCGCCGATCAGCGCATTGTGGATCGTTCCTTTGATCATCTGCCACGAGCCGCCGGTCATGTCGGGATTCAAAAATTCCTGCCAATGCTGGAATGACGGTGTGCCGGGAAAACCAATATTGCGCTGCACGCTGACGCCGTATTGCGTTACAACAACGAAATCGGTTACGCCGTCGCCGTCAAAATCCGCAGGGATAATTTTTTTCGGATCGGTCGGACGATTATCTTCTGTGCCGAAATAATTTTTCCGCGGAACAGACGGAGTAGGGATTTCTATTTTCGATGCAAATGAAAAATTGCCGGATGAACTTGTGTTTTGCAGATAAGAGATTGTCCGCGTTTCGAGTGGAGATGAGAATGAGCGGGTAAAGAGAAGATCGAGCTTCCCGTCATTATTCATATCTATCATCAACGGACGAAGCGGCGTGCCGGTAAGATTGATCGTTTGATCAACAGTGAGCGATGATGCATCGAGATCGCCGGCAGAGAATGACGGAGTGAAAAAATTTTTTGAAATTGCTGTTTTGTTTATTCCAATTACCGTGACACTTATCGTACCGTACGTTGCATTGATCGGAACGGTAACGGATAGCGATGTGCTGCTTGCCGTAGTGACGGTTCCTTTTCCCGCGCCAAAGTACACGATATTATTCGCCGCTGTGGAATTAAAATTTGTTCCGCTGATCGTTACCGTGCTTCCGGCAGATGCAGAAGCGGGGCTGAATGATGTGATGGTTGGAACTTGTGCGCGAAGAATGCTGGCGACAAAGATGAAAAGATAAAAAATAATTCTGAAGTAAGTCTTCAGAATCACTACGGTGTATCGAATGAATCTCATAATTTTCTCCTCACAATTGAATTGATCTCCCCAAGATTTTCTTTCGAAACGAAAGCGTATGCCCCTGCATTCTTTGCAGCTTTTTCAAAAAATTTATCATCGTGCGCGGTGACGATAACTATTTTTGCGTTATGGTCGAATGCTATAATGCTCCTTGTTGCGGTGATTCCATCCATTTCTTTCATTTCAATATCCATCAATACCCAGTCTGGATGAAACTGACTGTACAACTCAACGGCATACTTTCCGTCATCGCATTCTACACACTCGTCTTCATCCCGTATGACGATACTCTTCAGTGTCTCCCGCATTGCTCTATTATCATCAACAATAAGAAATTTCATCGATGCCATTTTTCTACAATAATTTTTTGCTTGAGAGAAATTAGAAAGGAACAGTGGGGAAAGATATCCGTACGAACACACTTTTGCTCGTGCGTAAACGCACGGGAAGATAGATCGTTGTCCTGCCCGCCGGCAGACGGGAATGTTTCTATCGGGTATCCATCAATGAATTACAGCCAAAAGTATGCGGGAATGACAATAAAAAAATTTATTCCAGCTCGGCTTTGTGTTGGAGGGCGAATTTTATGACAGCGTTGGAGGATTGAAGATTGAGCTTTTTGGCAATATTAACGCGGTGATTTTCGACCGTTCGTTTGCTGATAAAGAGCGCATCAGCAATTTCCTGATTCGATTTGAGATCGGCAATTCCTTTCATGACGCGAATTTCAGTCGGAGTAAGTTCTTTCAATATTCCCGCGGATTGATTATTCAATACAGATTTTTTCTGCAAAAGCACTTCGGCAAGCGTTGGACTGAGATAATGACGATCATCTCTTACAGCGGCAACTGCGCGCAGAATTTCAGATACAGCGGAATCTTTCAAAAGATATCCCTTCACTCCCGCATCCATTGCATCGAGAAAAACTTTTTTGTCTTCGAGCATTGTCAGCAAAATAATTTTTGTTTCTGAATGTATTGCCGATGCCCGCCGAGCAATTTCTAGTCCGGTCATTTTCGGCATGTTGATATCCAGAATTGCAATATTCGGCTTGAGGTCGGATAATTTTCGAAATGCATCTTCGCCATCTTCTGCTTCCGCAATAATAGTCAGCGTTGGCTCTTTTGCAAGCACCTGCCGAACTCCCGAACGAAAAATCGGATGATCATCTGCAATGAGTATGGTTA
Organism: Ignavibacteriales bacterium; assembly: GCA_037443785.1. Classification (GTDB taxonomy): domain Bacteria; phylum Bacteroidota; class Ignavibacteria; order UBA10030; family UBA8401; genus JAQUOA01. The sequence continues at coordinate 25,082 of JBBINR010000015.1, forward strand.
AATTGTCAGTCATAAGAGGATATCCATAGATTATTATTTTCGTTCCGCGATTTCAGTCGGAAATAAGATGAAAGAGCTTTTACAAAAATTGTATTTGAAATATAACGACGTATATCCGCCTTTTTATTCATTGAGACGTCTGAAAAATTGTCTATAGACAAGTAAAAGTCACACTGAGCGTAGTCGAAGTGTGATAATTTGAGCTGAATCATGGTTCGACTTCGCTCACCATGACAAACTCACGAGTTTTTCAGATGCCTCTCATTATAATTAATAATGGATTCCTGCCAGAAATTTGCGAGAATGATATCAAAGTCAAATTGGCACAGTCAATCGAATTTTTGTCCCTTCCCCTTGTCGTGAATCAATGTGCAACTCGCCGCGAAGAATATGTGCACGTTCTTTCATACTGCTCATGCCGAACCCGCGCTGCGGTTCGTTGCTCAGATTAATTCCAATGCCGTTATCGTGTATTATAACACTCAAAATTTTATTTTCTTTTTTTATTTCCACCACAACATCCGTTGCTCCGGAATGTTTTAAAATATTGTTCAAGCATTCCTGAACAATGCGGAAAAGATTGATCTCATTCTCTTTCGTCAAAGTGTTATTGATGTCGACAATGCGAATCGTAAAATTCATACGTGATGATTCAGCGATCGTTTCGAGCATCGACTCCAATGCAGCCGTCAATCCTAACTGATCCAATTGTATCGGACGAAGATTGCGGGATATCTCGCGTACATTTTTCAGCGATGTGGAAATATATTCGATGACATCTTTTACTCCGGAAGATTTCACTTCCGTTTCCGATTCGAACAACAATTTGTTTTTAATGATGAGCAGATCCTGTCCGACGCTGTCATGCAGTTCTGCCGCAATACGCTGCCGTTCTTGTTCCTGCGATTGGATCAACTGACGGGAGAATTCTTGCTGTAAAAGATTTTTCTTTTTCAACGCCGAGACACGCCGGAAATAAATGAACGGTCCGATGGATAAAAATCCAATTACAAGAATTCCTCTGAACCACCATGTACCCCACCATGGCGGTGTGATGATGACAACTAACGCCGCACCTTTTTCATTCCAAATGCCGTCGTTGTTCGACCCCTTCACGCGGAAAATATATTCACCCGGACCGATATTCGTGTAGGTTGCTTCCCGTTTCGTTCCTGCCTGCAGCCATTGTGCGTCAAAACCTTCAAGCATGTACGCATAGCAGTTCTTCGACGGATTCGTATAATCCAGCGACGCAAAACTAAAGCTGAAGACCGCATCGCTGTATGAAAGTTCGAGCGTATCGAGTTCCGAAATTTCTTTATTCACGAATTTCATTTTTTTTCCATCCATTAGCGGAACACTGTTAACAGTGATTTCCGTAAGCACAACCGGCGGGACGTACGAATTATTTACGATACGTTCCGGACGAAAAATGTTAAAGCCGTTGATACCGCCAAACAACAATTCTCCGCTGTGCAGTTTAAGCGCCGCCCCCATGTTGAATTCGTTGCTTTGCAAGCCGTCGCCAATGTCGTAATTGCGGAATATTCCGGCGTGGACATCGAATCGCGACAATCCTTTATTTGTGCTGATCCAAAGATCGCCGGTGTTGTCTTCGAGAACAGAATAAATCACTTCATTCGGAAGCCCGTCTTTCATCGTGTACACAGTGAACGTTTCACTCTTCGGGTCGAAGCGATTTAATCCGCCATACGTGCCGAGCCAGAGTATTCCTGATTTGTCTTCAATAATCGAAGTGATTTTATCATCGCTGATGCTGTTCGGATTGTTCGCATCATGACGAAATCGAACAAAATTATTTTTCTCCGGAATAAATTTATTCAACCCACCGCCGGCAGTGCCAACCCATAAAGTTCCGGCGTGATCTTCACACAGCGACCATACGGTATTGTCGGCGATGCTGTTCGGATTATTCGGCTGAAATTGATAGTGAGTAAATGATTGCTTTTTCCTATCGAACCGATTTAATCCGTCGAGCAATGTCCCAATAAACATTTCTCCCGAATGCATTGTGTGAATTGACCAAATCGTATTGCCGCTGATCGATGATGGGATTTTTTTTTGGTAACAGAAGTATTCGTAAGAAATATTTTCATCGGAAGAAATCTTCATATGAATCAATCCGTTGCCGTTGCTGCCAAGCCACAATCCTGATATTGCGGCTTGATTTTCTTTTTCCAACACCCAGATCGTGTTGGTTCCGCCACGATTGCGAAACGCGTTTTTTCCTTCCATCTGTGTTAATTGATTTGTTATGCGGTCGTATTTCATCATTCCTTCCTGCGTTGCGACCCAAATCATGCCGGATGGATCTTCAGCGAACGAGCGTATTTTATTCCATCCGCCATTTTTAATTTTCCCCGGAGCAATTGCAACACGACGGAAACGTGTTTGTCTTGAAGCGTACTTGCTGATGCCGTCATACGTTCCAATCCAAATAATTCTTGTGCGATCTTCAAAAAGAGACAACGCAGTATTTCCACTTAACGAACGGCGGTCCAGCGAATTATATGTAAAGCGTGTATTTTTTTTTGTATAAGGATTAAACCGGATCAAACCGTTTTTCGTTCCAATCCAAAAATTATTATTGGCATCTTTTAAAAAGCTTTCTCCCTCCAGCAATTGCGAACGTGATGAAAGGGCGTTTTCGTGAATCCATTTTTTATTTGTCAGATAGAACAATCCTTCAGCAGCCGCGCACCACAATCTGCCGAGTGTGTCTTCTTCAAACCCGTTCACTGATGTCACAGATATGTCGGTATCATAGCGTGTGAATATTTTCTTCTCACGATCAAATGTCATAATTGAGCCATACGCACCGATCCATAATTGGCCTGCACGATCTTCATACATCGCGCGAACGATATTTTCTCCCGACTTATCATCTTGTCGGGGATCGATATAATAACGTGAAAATGTTTTCGTAGTCTGGTGAAATTCGTTCAGACCGTTGACGGTGCCGATCCACATTGTATTGCGACGATCTTCGTAAACATGAAGAATATAATTGCTGCTGATCGAGCATGAATCATTTTTCGAATATCGAAAATGAGTAAAGCGTCCCCCGCTTGATTCGTACTCATTCAATCCGCCGAATTGCGTTCCCGCCCACAACACGCCGCGGTGATCCACAAATACTGTGTTGATGTAATTATCGGAAAGAGAAAAAGAATCGGAAGAGGTGTGGCGGTAAATTTTAAAATTATATCCGTCGTATCGGTTCAGTCCTTCCTGCGTGGCAAACCAAAGAAATCCTTGCTGGTCCTGTGCAATGGAAAAAACCGAACTCTGCGACAATCCTTGTTCCAGGGTAATACGCTCGAAGACGCTTTGGTCTTCTTGGCCGTATAAAACGGAACAAAGGGTAATAAAATGAATACAAAACAATTGGGCACGCGCTCTTTTCACAAAAAGAAAATAACTTTACTCAATCATTTAATCCATAGAAATGTGGTTGTTCATAAAGTATATCCAATAGAAAATGTAAAAGCGCCGCAGATTCATGTATCCGCGGCGCTTTTGATTAATTACTTCCTTTAATAAAGTAAAGATTATTTTATCAACATCATTTTTTTCAGCTGCACCTTTTCACCACTTTGCAACCGAGCAAAATAGATTCCACTTGAAAGTTTCGATGCATCGAAAGTTGCTGAATAATTTCCTGCTTCTTTCACTTCATTCACCAGCGTTGCTACTTCTCTGCCGATTGCATCATAGACTTTCAAAGTGACGTAACTGTTCACCGGTAATTGATACCTGATCCGTGTCGAGGGATTGAAAGGGTTCGGATAGTTCTGTGCGAGCGCAAATTCTTTCGGCGCAACACCAACTATTATTTCAACAGATTGCGAGTAACTGAATTTTCCATCACGATCAATTTGTTTTAATCGATAGGCAACATTGCCGTTTGCAGAAGCATCAACAAATGAATATGATTTTGGCGAATTGGTTGTTCCGTTTCCTTCCACAAATCCGATCTTTTCCCATTTCATAATTCCTAATTCATCCTTCATATTTTTCTTCTCAACTTCAAACCCATAGTTATTTGTTTCGGTTGCAGTAGCCCACGCTAATTGAACGTTGTTTACTGTCGTAACCGCAGTAAAGGAGGTCAACTCAACAGGAAGCGATGCATCAAACGGATTTGTAACAGCGGCAAAATTCTGTGAGAAATTTCCCAGCACCGTATTGAAACTGCCGCCAATGTATATTTTATCATACCCATGCGAAATTCCTATAGCTTGAACATAATTACCTTGATCAATTTGAGGGTTCCATGATGACGGCGTGCCGACAACTTTATCAACAGCCGCAACGGAATACCTCGTAGTTCCGCCGACAGATTGGAAAAATCCTCCGATGTAAACATTTGAAGAATTAACAGCGATAGCATCCGGCGAACTGTCTAAATCGGGATTCCATGACGTCGGCGTACTGCTTGCAGTATCAAATGCCGCAATATGGTTTCGCGTTGTTCCCCCAATTTGATTGAACGACCCGCCGACATATACTGTTGAACCATCAACCGCAAATGAATAGACGTGAGAGTTTGCTCCGGGATTCCACGAAAGCACATGGCCGCTCCCGAAATCTACGGCGGCTATATTTTCTCTTGCGGAATCACCAACCGTATTAAACGGAGTGCCGCCAAGAAAAACCTTCTCACCGGCAACGGCAAGTGCGCCAACGCCAGCGGCAGAACCTGAGTACGTTACGTTTGGATTCCATGATGAGAGTGAGCCGCTATTCAAATCGAAAGCAGCCGCACCGTTGCGATTAAGACCGTTCACCGTATCAATATTGCCGCCGATATATAATTTTCCGGCACTTTTTGCTAACGCAAAAATTTCCGGATTGGACGGACCAAAAATATTGGAATATTTAATTTCCGGTATGAATGGTAAAACGCTGCCACCGGCAATTCCAACTGCCGCCAACCCATAAAATACTTCCGAATCAAATGAAGTGAATCTTCCCCCTACATAAAGAATAGTATCAGCTAACACCATTGCATTGATTGACGTTTCATTATCCGTTGAAACTGCATTCGGATTCCAGCTTGTTGGAATACCGGTGGACTGGTCAATTGCAGCGAGACCATTTCGCACAACACCATTCACACTGTAAAAATTTCCGCCGATGTATACTTGCGAACCGGAAGTAAAAATTATACTGGGTGATTCACTCAGCGCTGGATTCCACAATAATAACCCGCCTGTTTCCGCATTGATGGCAGAAATATTTTTGCGAATCTCTCCGCCAAGTGAAGAAAAATACCCGCCGATATATAATGTTGTTCCATCTAAAAAGAATTGTTCAGCGCTGGTATGTGTCAACAACGGCGGGACAGCGCCGGAAATAACTGCGGAACTTGATGCATTGAGTGCGGCTAAACCGTACGACGTCTGCCCGTGAAAACCTTGAAACGATCCGCCTGCATACAGTGTATCTCCTTTTACATATAATGCTGAAATAAATGAGGAGGTATCATTTGAAAAAATACTCTGAGAGATGTACGGATCGATCTGCGCATCCCAGCTTGTTGCAATTCCTGTCGTTGTATCTACCTGAGCGAGCGACCTCCTATTTTGTCCGCCAATGGAAGTAAAATTTCCACCAATAAAAAGCAAATTACCGTACGAAATAATGGAGTTTATATTCAAATAAATCGGATCAGTCCAATGCGAAGGTGACGGATCCCACGAATCAATCCCCCCGGAGATTTTATTAACCGCCGCCAGTTTATTTCTCGACGAATCACCGAGCATATTGAAATCTCCGGCTACGTATAATTTACTTCCATAAACATACAGTGAAGTTACATTTGCGGAAAACGATCCTGATATATAACCGGGTTGAAATGTTGTATCATACGTTTCCGTTGCAGCATCAAACGCGGCAAGATATGTGACGCTGTGTCCGTCAATAAGTGTAAAATTTCCACCGACATATAATATCCCATTATCAATCGCTAAAGCGTTCACCGAATTATTGGGCGTGGGATTCCAGCTTGTTACTGTCCCAGCCGAAGTAATGTGTGCAAGATTATTTCGAGTAACTCCTCCCACAGAAGTGAAATAGCCACCGATAAATAAGCCGCCAAATCCGTCCGGGACAGCGGCATCGACACTTCCATTGACAACGGGAAATGTTTGATCATACAGCCCGGTGGTTTTATTCACCATAACACTGCCGCCGGTATACGTGCCGAGATAACTAAATCCGCCCCCAAGCAGCACTATTCCGCGCGAGTCATCAACAATAATACTATTAACGGTATTGTTTGGGATCCAAAAATTTCCGTCGCGTGTCTGTGCAAATACGTGAACAGTAGTAGCACAGATTGAGAGTATAAGCATTATAAAACTGCGGTAATTAAACGAACGCCTCATGGCGATCCTCCTGGAGATAATGAATGATGTTAGAGATTTGGATTTCCAATAAATAAACCGATGTCGATCAAATGTTCTTTGGTGATGTAAGCAATCGCTCCTGCAGTGCGGGCGGCATCCCGCAGTTTTTCATCGTTGTAGTCAGTCACGATCAACACTTTTGCATCAGCGTTCTGTTCAATTAATTTTCTTGTCGCGGTGATGCCGTCCATTCCTTTCATACGAATATCCATCAGCACCCAATCCGGGCGGACTGTTCTATACACTTCAAGACTTGTGCTCCCCTCCTCGCATTCAAAAAATTCATTTGAATCCGAACCGAGCATCATCTTCAATGTTTCCCGCATGTTGCGATTGTCGTCTACGATTAAAAATTTCATGATGATTATTTCCCCTGTGCAAAAATGCAGAGGAACAAGCGGAGTCTCAATCCGTGCAGGCATGTAATTGCATGGGGGCTGGCACCCACATCGAAATTCCAAATACCAAAAGATGACGGCAATTTGGAATTTATTAGTACTTTGGCTTTTTGGATTTTTGGATTTTTACAGAAGGTTTTTATGCTCAATCACAAATTTGAGCAAAGCGTTGTTGCCTGTGATGTTGAGCTTGTCGCAGATGTTGGAGCGGTGGCGTTCCACTGTTTTAGGACTGATAAAAAGAAACTCCGCAATTTCTTTGGAAGTTTTATTCTCTGAAATTAATTTCAACACTTTTCGCTGCATTGTTGTTAATTCGGAAAGCCCGATCTTTGCGTCAGTTCCTTCGTTCACTTTTTTTGTCCGCTTCACAAGAAACCCGGAGATCGCAGGGCTGATATATTGCTTTCCTGAAGCAACAGAACGAATGCATTCAATAATATCGCTCACGGCAGAATCTTTCAGCACGTATCCCATGACGCCAAAATCAACCGCCTTGTTGAACATGTCTTCTTGATCATACATCGTCAGAATAATGACATCGGTATCGAGCTTTCGCTTGGTCAGTTCTTTCAGGACATCAAGCCCTTTTAATTTCGGCATGTCCATATCCAGCACAGCAATCTGTGGTTTGAAAGTTTCAATGGCATGCAACGCCTGTTCGCCGTTGCGCGATTCCTGCAAAAGCTGAAAATCTTTTTCCGATTCAATTGCCTGGCGTAATCCATGAAGAAACATCGGATGATCGTCAGCGATTATGATTGTGATTAGTGTATTCATAATTGATTTCTATAAGCGTTCATTTTTGGAGAACGGAATTTCAAATTCTAACTTTGTTCCTTTGCCAGGCTCTGTATGATATGACATTGTTCCATTCAATATTCTCACACGCTCATTCATTCCACGCATTCCAAAACCTTTCCCGTTTTTATTATCTGCGAATGAAAATCCCCTGCCGTTATCTTCTACCGTAATAAACACAACATTGTGATTTATTTTTACAGCGAGTTTTGCTTTTGTAGCATGTGAATGTTTAAGAATATTATTCAAACTCTCCTGAACAATACGGTAAATATTAATTTCTTTCTCTTTTGTAAAAACATTATCTACATCATCAATCTCCCGTTCAACAATAATGGAGGATGATTCCGAAACTTTTTGCACAGTGGAATGAAGTGCGTCGGATAATCCTAACCGATCCAATTGATATGGACGAAGATTGTGCGAAATCTCCCGCACTTCTTTAAGAGTATCAGAAATAATCGACGAGATAAAATCAAAATGGTCTTTTGACTGATGTTGTTCTTCTGCGTTGCGCGCTCCAAGCACAGCGCGGTTCTTTACTACCAAAAGATTTTGTCCAAGACTGTCGTGCAATTCTGCAGCAATGCGCTCCCTGTCTTGCTCTTGCTGTTCAAGCAATTGACGCGAGAATTCTTCCTGCCACTGTTGTTCGCGGCGAAGGATCGTAAATCTTCTTCGCACAATAACTATCAATGAACCAATAACGATGACCAACACTCCGCCCCGAAACCACCATGTTTTGTAATATGGCGGAAGAACGATGATCTGAATCGATGTTCCTCGTTCATTCCAGACACCATCGCCGTTAGTTCCCTTGACGCGAAATGTGTATGAACCGGGATCAAGATTTGTGTACGTAGCCGTTCGGTTTGTTCCGGAATAATTCCATCCGTTATCGAATCCTTCCAGCATGTACGCGTATTTATTTTTATTCGGTGCTGCATAATCAAGCGACGCAAATTCAAATGTGATAATATTTTGATCGGGGTGCAGCGTCACTGGCTTTTGCGGCTTCGCAGTTGAATGCTGCAATGTGTTGGAAAAAACAATCGACTGATTCTGCACTTTAATATCAGCAAAGACAATCGGGGGAACATACGTTCGTGTGTAAATCGATTCAGGATAAAAACTATTCCATCCTTCAATTCCGCCGAAGTACATTTTGCCGGTTTCATCTTTCCAAAATTCATAGCGATTAAATTCGCTGCTCTGCAGTCCATCGTGCGCGTCATACCGCGCCGTAACTTTCATTGTTAAAGGATCGAATGAAAATATTCCGCTGTTACAGCTCATCCATAAATACTTTTGTTTGTCCGAAAGGATTCCGTAAATAACATCATTCGGAATTCCGTTGGAAGCGGTGAAACGATGAGTAACAATGTTTGTTCTCGTATCAAATCTATTGAGACCGCCGCCATCGGTTCCAATCCACAGCACTGCCGGATCGTTCGGATCATCAAGGATAGTAAGGACATAATTGTTTGTCAGAGTAGTGCTGTCATTTACTACAGAACGGAAAAATTCGACCCTTCCTTTTTGCTCATCAAACTTAATGAGACCGGCGTTCGTGGTGCCGATCCATACAATATTATTTTTGCCCCGATGGATCGCAGTTAGAAATGCATACTCAGTACTATTTTTTAATAATGATGGATTCTCAGCATACTCGGCCAAATTATATGTGATGAATTTTTTCTTCAGCGAATCAAATCTTGCCAATGCGCTGCCGAACGTTATCCAGACAGAACTATCATTAACGGCAAATACTCTCTGCGGTTCGTGGATTTTTATTCCCTCTTTTAAATCTTCCGGAGTAAACACCGTCAATTTTTTTGTAAATGTATTGTACGCATCCAAACGCCTGTTTCTCTTTTCCCAGAACCAAAGCGTTCCCGAGAAGTCCCTTACCACTGTATATTTATCTACCGTCCTTACGTTCGCCGTAATGGAATTTGATTTCTGTATCTCAGAAAACTCTTCTTCAAACCGTTCAAAAGCAAATGGACCGGGTCTACGATGAAAGCGTTCAAGCAATGGATTGTATTTTATAATTCCATACCCGCCGGTAGAAACCCACAACATTCCGCTGTGGTCAAAATAGGTCTTGGTGCTGAGTGTAATTCCCAGCGGTTGAAATTTCCGCGTTACGGGATCATAATATCCTTGATTGGAAAATACATTTATGAAAAATCTTCCATCAGAAAGTTCTTGCACGGCAACGCCGGGAAGTGTGTCATGATTTTGAATGATCCGATGATTTGCCGCTATCCCGGTTGACCTGTCCAAAATGTCAAAACCGTGGTCATTGGCAATCCATATTCTTCTGCGGCTGTCTTCAAAAATATTTTTTGCAACATTCTCGGTTAATCCGAATTTTGTGTGGGTGCAGAAAATATGTTCACGCTTGCCGGTGTGAAAGTTGTAAGCAAATATTCCTTTTGAAAGAGTCGATATCCATAGCGTAGAATCTCTTCCGAGAAACAACGAGCTCACCATTGATGAATACGGTAGCGTTATCTCTGTTGAATCAAAAAGAATTCGAGTGAATACATTTGTTGTTGGATCGAATGAGCATACTCCTCCATCGATGGTTGCAACAAATAATTTTCCGTTCCATCCACTAATGATCTTGAAAACATAATTGGACGGGATGCTTGTCCTGTCTTTTTCGACCTTGCGGAAAGAGGTGAACGTTTCTGTTTCTTCATTGAAGCGATTCAAGCCGCCGCCGGACGTACCTATCCACAATGTTTGGGTGCTGTCGATATGGAGTGATGTGATGTAATTTGCAGAGAGGGTGCTGGTATCATTGATACTATTTCTGAACACGCGAAAGGAATATCCATCAAACCTGTTTAAACCGTCTTTCGTACCAAACCACAAAAATCCGTGACGATCCTCCGCAATGGACATGACAAGATTCTGCGAAAGCCCTTGCTCCACAGTATAGCGTTCAAACAGCGGCTGGCCGGCAGCACCAATAACAGTGATGCAAAGTAAGAATAGAAATCGAATCAAACGTATATTTTTGGTGAAGGGATTAAAAAAAATTGACTGGGAAAAATAGAGAGCAGTTTGGTAAGAATCAAGAAAAAGATCATGCACGGCAATTTTTCTGCGGTGCATGGTATAAATTGATACACTGCTTATTTCACAGAAGCATTTTAGTTGTCCATTCTCGTTAAACGGCCGGACAGATGTCTTTGATATGATGGGTTTGCTGTCGTACTCATGGTAAGCTCATAGTGCAAAACATTTTTTGCGAAGGTATATATTCTTCCGGATCGAATCATACGTTCATCATTATGTATTGAGACGCTCGCCAACGGAAGTTGGATTGTGGTATCATTCATCCGTTGTGCAGTGCCCCTTAGGATCTCCATTCGACCGCTTTTCTGCGCGCTGACTATCTCACATAATCCTTTCCCTTTGTCGATAAGAAAACCAGATTCCCAGAATATCGGCTCGTTATTTTTGTTGCCTGAAGATAATATCCATGTACGTTGTTCAAAATGAATCACGGCATCTTTGTTATTGTTCGTAAAAATGGTTTCTTCACGATATTCCATAGGCATAATCGTTGGGTATTCAGCATAACCAATTCCCTGCCATTTACCAACCAAAGAAGTCAAATCAATAATTGTAATATCCATAGGTTAATTTTTTAAATACTTCCAATTTGCCCATATTATTTTATTAGTATCATTTTTTGTGTCGAAATAAAATGACCTGCTTTCAGCGTATAGAAATAGATACCGCTGGAAACATTCGACGCATCAAATGTTACGGAATATTTCCCCGCTTCGTTCACTTCGTTGACTAACACGGCAACTTCTCTGCCGATAGCATCAAACACTTTGAGTGTTACAAAACTGTTCACCGGTAATTGATAACTGATCACAGTAGACGGGTTAAAGGGATTAGGGTAGTTTTGGCGTAATTGGTACGATGCCGGTACTTCAATATCGTTCGATGCAACGGATGTTGCAATTTGTTTGTAATGAAGAAATAATCTGGCGCCAATAAAGAAGTAATTATTTCCTGCACTGTCAGCAATATCGAGATAATGATTGGCAGGTTCCCACAATCCGTTCAACCATGCATCGGCGGAATGAAATGTGATATTATTATTACCGTCGTATGCGTACGCATAGCGTATAAAATTTTCCCATTGTCCGTTTTTCCATTGTTCCGTTAACTCTGAAAGTTGGTTTCCTTTTCCATCATAGGAGGAAGAGCTGCGGAAATAATTCTCCCGTTGACCCGATATCCATCGCTCAAATAAAAATAAAATTTTCTTTCCATTGGCATCATACGTGAACGTAGAGAGTACATAACTTTCCCAGTGTTGAGCCGTCCATTGTTCAAGAAGGTCTGTGGTTTTATTCCCACGGTCGTCATACGTTAATACGTGACGCTCAAGATTCTCCCATTGTTCGTTTTTCCATACTTCTTGTACTGTTGAAGTTTCGTTCCCGTTAATATCATAAGCGTATGTAGTTCGATCATAATTTACCCATTGATTATTTACCCATTCCTCAGCAAGCCAAGAAATTATTCTCCCGCTTTCATCGTATGTATACGTGTAACGGAAAGAATATCCAGATTGACCTGCTATCCAATATTCAAACACGAAAATTGTTGTACTACCATTATACGAATAGCTGAATTGATCAGATTTTTCCCAATGATCATTTATCCATTCTTCATTTAAATCCGTTAGAATTTTGCCTTCATCATTGTAGGTGTAGGTGTAACGATAAAAATTCTCCCATTGTCCATTGATCCGATGTTCGTATAAAAAGGAAATTGTTTTTCCTTTTGTATTATATGTCCAGGTATACCGGATGAGATTCATCCACTGTTCGTTTTTCCATCGCTCGACTAATTCTGAAACCTTTCTGCCGTTTTCATCATACGCAAACGTGGTGCGGCTATACTTCACCCATTGACCATTTTCTCGTTTCTCGATTACTTCAAAATGATTACTTCCGTTTGCATTGATGCTGTAAGAATACCTCAGAGAGTCAACGACACCGTAAACAACCACTGTATCTACGGCGTAGATCGAGCCGGTGTATGTGCGAGATACTGCTTCACTCTTTACCATTGCAGTACCATCTTTTACATTCGGGTTGAGAAGAATTTCATTGCAGCGGGAAATTTCTTCGCGCACAAGTTTCCTAAGTTCATTTTGCGAGATATGCTGTAGTCCTTTTGCATTCCTCAATCGTGCCATTAATTTAACGTGAAGCGGATTTTCTCTTTTGTCAAGTTCTTGAGCGGGAAGAACACCTGCCGTGAAACACCAGAATATTGTAAGCGCTTTGAATAAAAGATTAATTTGCGAAAAGTATTGCATTTAGGTTTTCTGTAATTGTTATTTTTTAAAATTAAGGAGAGATGCACTTCTTACATCATTGCCCAACAGATGTTAACATTCCTACCTTCTAGAGCCGAAGTATTGACGTGGAACGAAGTGCATTATAAGATTTTGCCAGACGTTATAAACAACATTGATGTGATAACTTATATAACTCTCTTCCAGTAGCCAATTTTTTTATCCCCGCAGTACAATTCTTGTGTAAGAACGAATTGTCCCTGCAACGGCATAGCAAAATAACGTTTAGAGGTATCTGTATTAGTATTTGCCAGATAACATTTGAATATCATTGGAATCCCATGATAAGAGAAACTCCTCTGCGCTTCGGTATTCAAATAAAAACCTACCGAAGTAGCGGCAATCACAGTATCGTTCCCAAATAGTTCAGAGTATATTTTTCCATTTGTCTGCTTCACATTCACCGTAAAATTGCCTTCGACACAACCGGACGAAGAATAAACTAATTGATTGCCTTCAGGCGCACACCCAAACAGCAACAGCGCTAATGCCAAATTGCGGGAAATTTTTTTATGGAAATATTCTTTGACCATCACAATGTCAAGGTATCGTTACAGGTATTTTATCCAGCGCAATTCCGGGTGAGTTGATTTAAAATTGGCATAACGCCGGCATGCGAAATAAAGAATGATCACATCGATTATCCACACCGCATAAAGCAATGGCAAACTCCACCGCAATCCTTCTGAGATCCCTACAAATGGCGCTGTGTTATACCATTCTTGATGAATGCTTCCGTACAAAATCAAATTCACCGCCAATGCGGAAAGATGAATCAGCAGAATGTGAAGCAAGTAATAGAACATCGGAACACGTCCAATAATTCTAACGGCATCGACAAACCGACCTTTGGCTTTTTCTGCCCAAGGCACAAAGACAATGACCGGTCCAAGAGTCATCAAAAGGTATAGTTGTGAGGGAGGATATTTTTGTTGTCCCAGAAGTTTAAAAACAAACTTCATCCCGTCTTCAAATCCTGTCGTGGAAAGAGTAATCACCGTACCAATTGAAATAAAAAGGAGAATGGCAGAAATACCTATACGAAAACTTACTTTCCTTATTATTTCAATTTCACGAAGCAACAATTGTCCGAAGCCATATCCCGCCATCATCACACCGTTTATTGGAATGATATAATAAAGGATGCTAATGCCCATGATATTCGGCATCCCGGCGATACCGGAAAACACGCTCGCACCCGATCGATTGACCACTATTGACGGATAGAAAAATCCCCATACTCTTGTTATAGGTTCATAAATCGGAGATGGGAAAATATTCGGAACGTATTGAAATACTTGTTGTCCGAAAATAATAACGAGGCCAATGATTCCTACAGTAATCGGACGCAGCCCTACAAAAGCAGCAAGAAGTATCATAGACCAACCCAGCGACCAAATGACATTCGTAGCAACGTAGTTTGAATAGTCTACGTTGAATGTCCACAAAAACCGGCATATCGTTATTTCAAATATGACGAGAAGAACTCCCCGGGTAAGAAGAAAATTTATCAGATTTCGCTTACTGCCGATCTTTTGGAAATACAAAAATGCACTTGAACCCGCAAAAAATGCAAATGTTGGAACACAGTAATGGGTGATCCACCGGGTAAAAAAAACATCGACCGTTGTACCACCTGCCGGAATACCTGAATACACTCTGACATGATCAATTGCCATTACGATCATGATAATCCCTCTCAGCAGATCGATTGATTGAACCCTGCGGGATACAGGAAATATTGTTTGCGATTTACCCATCTACTTCTCGCCGTAGATAACAAGGGCACTTGAGTCTATCTGCACATTTCCATTCGGATATTTATTATTCACTGTCTGATGCACGTCTTTTTTTATTCGTTCTCTCGTTGCATCATCTGCTTTGCTCAGCGCTGCAACAACGGGAGCGGCAACATCAGTCATCACATTCCAATAAACATCGGCTGTTTTGCAATTCAACTTCCCTGTAACTTCTTGCACCGAAATATTTTTTAATCCTGCCTGCGCAAAAAGATCAGCGACAAGATCATTTTTTGCACAGCGGAACATTCCTGGTGCACCGGCTGGAGGAGCAGGCAATTCGATATGTTTATTAATCGTTCCCATCATCGCGGTAACCCAGAAATTTTTTTCGGGAACATTCCAAACCGAGGTAGCAATTCTTCCGCCTGGTTTCAAAACACGCACCATTTCTTTCGCCGCTAACAGCATATCGGGAAAAAACATAAATCCAAAACGGCAGCTTATCGCGTCGAATGTATTATCGGCAAATGGCAGCTCACACACGTCACACACATGGGTTTCGATATTATTAATATCTCTCGACTTCGCGTTTTCCCGGGCTATTGCGAGCATTTCATCAGAAAGGTCAGTGATAAAAACTTTTCCGCTTTTCAAGTTTGCCGCAATGGTCAACCCCGGTTCCCCCGTTCCTGCCGCCACATCCAGCACTATATCTGTCTCTTTCAGATTAAGCAATCGAATGATTTCGTTCCCCTTGGGTTTTAAAAAATCCATAAACAGGTCATCCCATTTTTTCCATCCGGGAGAAAATTTGTTCCACGATTCTTTTTGTTGATCACGAATTTGTTCAAATTGTTGTTTCATCGACACGACTCCTTCAGTTGAATTACGGTTTAAAAGTTATTTTACCAATTTTTATTTGTGACGGTCATACTGCTGCAGAAAAAAAGCCCCGTCGGAAAACTGATGATGCTTTCATTACGATTCTACAATGCGTTGGACAGTTATTTCAACAGCAGCATTTTTTTCATAATCTGTCTGCCATTATTCTGCAATCTTGCAAAATAAATGCCGCTTGAAAGTTTTTCTCCGTTAAACACGGCAGAATGATACCCAGCTTCTTTCACATCGTTAACCAGCGTTGCCACTTCTCTTCCAATGGCATCGTATACTTTCAATGTTGTTAATCCCGATGCAGGAATTGTGAAGCTGATCGTTGTGCCTGGATTGAATGGATTCGGATAATTCTGTTTCAATTCAAATGATGCAATAGGTTGTGTTTTATCTTCGACACTGGTTAAAGTCGTTTTCCAGTATTGCAGCAATTCACGCAACGCCTCCGGCTTATTTTGCGGCGGAGTGACACCGGCTTGATCATTGGTATTGATGCCATGGCAAGAAGCGCACGTGCGTATTTCACCGGGTTGAAAAGTTATCCAATATCGTTCTCGTACAACTCCTATACCGTTCGGATCGGTAACCTGCCAACTCATTGCACGATGCGCAGGAATGAATGATGCAACGGAACCATCCAGGCTAATTCTAACGCTGCCGGCAGGACCGCCTGGGTTCGGCGGATTTTTTACAGCAGGATCGTGCATTACTTGTGCCAACACACGTCGTCCCGGCGCCGGGTGGTCTGCTCCGCCTCTGCCGCGAATCATATCTCCCTGAAAAAATTGAACATGCTGTATAGTGTAAACAGTACCGGATGTTCCGATTGTTTGTACACCGCCCGGAACTTTTAGATTGTACGGCTGTTGCACATCATTTCTGTCACGCGTCGTAACGTTCCGGCTAACCATAACGGCAAGATCATTGGCTTTGAGCCAGTCTTGAAATTTTTTTACATCAACTTTTTCTTCGGTAAATACTTGTTGTTCAGGTAATGCCAGAGGTGTTTCGGTTTTTAACGGTGCGGCAACCTGGGAACGTACTTCGACAGCATCTAATTCCCACAATGTATCGGTTCGCGTAATGATATCAGCTTCGCCAGTATAATATTTCAGGGAACGAACAATTCCGTTCGTAAGCGGTTTATCGGCAACAAAATAATCTTTCCCGTTAATAACGACCGGCTTCATTGTTTTTAATCTAAAGTTATACAAAACCTTCGGTGTTGCTCCATCCCAAGTAAGTTTATCAATAAAAGGAGAAGTGCTATGACTCACAATCAATGTTCCGTTGGAAAGCGGCAATGGATTGCGATAATGTCCGCTGTGATTCGGATCGGGAGTCTGTCCTTCTTGCGCCGAAGAAGCTGTTGCTCCATGGGTAATTTCAATGACATCCATTTCTTCGGGATTGATATTCGGCGCACCGGTAAATTTCAATATTTGCCCTGCTGTTTCACGACCGAACTCATGCGCATTGACACCGTAATACACACCGGGATTCAACGGATCTTCTTTAATGTGAAACAATCCGCCGTCTCCAATAATGGTGACTTTGTTCTTCACAAAATTTTTGCGAATGATGAACGAAAGATTCGGGTCATTGACATATGATCCTTCGGTATACGATCCTCCATATTCGTGCCGTCCAACATGGTTAAGAGTTTCCTCTTCTGTTCCATCCTGATTGAGCTGCCACGGAAAAAAATGATTAAAACGATGGAGGGCAAACTCGGGGTTGTAATCATTACTCGATGTATCACGCGGTTCAGGAAAAACTTCCTGCGTCGTGTTCATTCCAACAGCATCGGGCGCTTCGCTCGAATAATTGAACATGCCGTACAACCCGGGAGTGTATCGATCAGCATCAGCTTGTTGATCACGCTGAAGATGATCCCACCGTGTAAAAAGAATTCTTCCGTACGAATCAATAATCGGATAGAAGGAACCGCTGGGTGAATGTTCCAACAGCGTCACCGCACCAGAGGCAGGATCTAAACTCCACAATCCTGTTACCACTCTTGCCGTTTCGTACTCATCCAGCTGCGGATACAAATGCGCCGCTTTATTAAACGGCATATCCGAAGTAAAAATAATTTTATCATCGCTTCCGTAAATGGGCGAAAGGTTATTGTAATTTTCCGGTTGATTCGGGATTTTGGTAATTATTGCTTTTTCACCTTTCCCCAGCCCGTTAACTTCATAGATTTGCCAGTAGAATGTTCGATAATCAAATTCCTTAATCGGATTTCCAACAAGCATGCTAACCAACGCTTTTGTTCCACTCCAGTGAACCGATGGCTGACGGACGGCAATAGCATTGTTTCCCTGCATTTCCGTAGAATCGCCAAAGCCTGCCTCACGGGTAAGATTTCGCACTGTCCCGTCAGGATATCGAATCATTAAATCACCACCACGCGGCACTGAGGGAACATCTCCGTTATGGTTATTGAATGTCTGGGTGACGGCGCTAAACCCGGCAACGGGCGTTTGGGTGACGAAAAGGATTGGGTTCGGTGTTTCTATATTCTGTGAATACGCCAATGTCCATACAATGCAAAAGAGAAAAATATTTTTCATACAATTCCTGATTAGTTGGGGAGGTATAAGTATTTATATCCACTACCAAAATATCATTCCAACGCAGCAGCTACAACTGAACGTTTGTGCAGTAGTAAAATTTTGTGATTTGTTTCACAAAATTTTTATCGAGGAAAAACATCAATTGGAAAATTGCAAGGGAAAATTTTGGAGACCGGCAAAAAAAATGTATGGACAATTGTAATGAGAATTGCAGTGAGGAATATCTACATCAGTTTTTCTTTCATCACCTTCGCAACCGCTTCGGCTCGTGATGAAACATGAAGTTTTTCGTAGATGTTATGGAGTGAAAGCGAACGGTGTGTACGCTAACAAACAGTTGATCGGCTATCGCTTTGTAGCTGTGCCCTTCGGTAAGCGCCTTCAACACTTCTTGTTCCCTGTCGGAAAGCTCTAAAGAAAAAATTGCTTTCTTTTTCGGCGGCTCTTGAAAATACTTCAATACTTTTCGGGCAATCTCGCCTGTCATCGGCGCGCCGCCTTCGTAGGCATCACTGACTGCTTGAAGAAATTGTGCCGCAGGAGTTTTCTTTAACAAATAGCCGACTGCTCCCGCACGCAATGATTCAAAAATTTTATCGTCATCGGTAAAAACAGTCTGCATAACAAATTGGATTTCCGGAAATTTCTCTTTTAACTCTCGCACACATTCAATCCCGGATTTCCCCGGCAATCCGATGTCCATCAAAACTACATCCGGAATATTTTTTGCAATTCCTTCAACGGCCTCCGTATAATGCTTAAAAGAACCGGTAAGTTTGTATCCATCGGAATGTTCTATAATCCACCCTAATCCGGTGCGTATTTCTTCATCGTCGTCGACAATGGCGACAGTAATTACTTTAAAAGTTGAATGTTCGCTTTTCATAGGTTGACCCATCGGTAAAAAAATACCGTTCCAATCGTATGACTGCAACTGAACATTTGTTTAGTTATGATGCTGCAACGGAATTACGGCAAAAATGACGGTTCCTTTTCCTTTTACAGCTTCAATAGTAAATATTCCGCCGTTTTTTTCTATTCGATTACGCATATTTGTCAATCCGTTTGTTCTCGACAATTCATTCAACGCAAATCCTCCACCATCATCTTTAATTTCAATGGCGAGATGGTTATTCGACCGCTTCAATGAAACTGTCACTGTCTTTGCGTTCGAATGACGGACGGCATTGGTCAACGCTTCCTTGGCAACAAGCAAAATTGCCCGGATACTGTCTGATGCCACCTTAATTTTTTCGATCCCATTTTCGGCATGAAACACCAGTGCAATATCTTTTGCTTCACATACTTCCGTTGCAAATGTTTGTACACGGTGGAGAAGTTTTTCCATCGAATTGTTTTTAGGATCAACCGACCAAACAACATCACCCATTGCGTCGATGAGTTCGCGGGAAATAGTCCCTATCTTTTCTGTAAATGAAGGAATGGTGAACTGCTCATCCGGAACTTTTTCTCCGGAAACCGACTGACGGTGAATCATTTCTGTCAACAGCGCAATTCTCGTTAATCCTGAACCGATGTCGTCATGAAGATCCGCTGCAATGCGTGATCGAATTTTTTCCATCTCAAGCAATCGTTGAACGCGGAATCTTTCGACTATGACAAATACTCCAGCGATCACGAGACCGCATAGTGCAATAAACCACCATCGTGCCCACAACGGCGACGCAATGGCAAAAGGAAGGATTGATGGTGCTTCATTCGGTTTGCCTTCTTGGTTAAGTGCGCGGACAACAAAAACATATTTGCCTGAGGAAAGATTCGCATAGGTCACCGATCTTCCCATCGTTGCCTCACTCCATCGGTCTTCAATGGGTGATAACTTATATTGAAACCGAAGCGCTCCGGTATTCCGAAACGAGATTGCCGTGTAATCAATTGTGACGGTATTCTCATTCGACGAAAGTGATATATTGTCAGCAAGCGAATGCTCTTTCCCATTGATTTTCAACGAGGCGAAATATACTTCAGGAAATTTCGAAGACGTACCGTCGACGGGAGTTGAAAAAAGCGTCAGATCAAATCTTGTTAGAGCAAATGAAAAATCTTTCGCGGAACCGGCTTTACGAACCGGTGAAGGGGTGTATTGCTGCAGTGAGATAAACCGTGTTGCAGTGCTGTCAGGCATATACATTAATCCGCCCTGCGTACCGATGATCAAACCGCCGGCAGATGTTTCTGCCAAACTCCAAATCTGATTGCTGATCATCCCGTCTTTTTTCGTGAAATGTCTTAACACTTTTCCATCATATCGATATAAACCACTGTACCGAGAACCGAACCACAACAACCCATTGTTGGTTTGCAGCACACTGCGAAAAGGAATCTTCGGAAGCATTGTTGCGAGGGATGATACCGAATCAATCATAAACCCGTTGGGAATTCTCTTTACGATCCAGTACGCCGATTCATATCCCATGACCCAAATATTTCCACTCTGATCTTCATATAACTCACGCACATCGCGTATTGGAAAATTATCTTTATGTTTATAGAGTGCCGCAATCGTTGGAGTTGAAGCGAAGTCGATGCATGCCAGCCCTCCTGCCGAATCAAGCCCATACCATAACATATTTTTGGAATCAATCATCATCGTGATCCCCAGCGACCGGGGAAAACCTTTCTCCGATGTTAATGAATACTTTAACGCAAGCCGAGAATGTCCGGTTGGCAATTGTGTAATGGTAACGTAATGAAGCGATCCTTGGTTATCTGAAATCCAAATGTTCTGATTCGTATCGACTGAGGCAGCCATGAATTTAATATTTTTCCCCTGAGCAGAATTAAGCAAATGCAAATGACTCTGCCACATCATGGTGGTATCTCTCCACACTTCGTACAATCCTAGCAGCGACGGAACCCAAAGATGCGAATATCGATCAATAGTGCCTCTCCCGGACAATTCTTCGAATGATAATTGATAGGATTCTATTGAATTCATTTTGACCAAACCTCTTCCCAGCGTACCAAACCAAATATTATGTTCGCGATCGGTGTATCCCACAGTCGTTTCATTCGACGGAAGACCGTTGCTTTCATTATATAAATGCGATACTGATCCTTGCATCGTTCCATGAATCATTATCAATCCCTTGGATGTTCTTACCCAATACCTTTTTTGCTGATCAAGTATTGTGCTGGTAGCATTCAATGATCCAATGTCTATTTTCCTTTGTATGGAAAAATTTTTTATAATGTACAATGTCTCACGCGGCACCCCTTTCCCAATAATCGCAATGGAACTATCCGGAAGCGCATTGACGATATAAAGATTGCTCTTCGGCAAATCTTTGATATTTGGAACGATAAGGGTTTTATGCTCCGGCGAAAAAAGAAAAACTTGCTGACCATTAAAGCACCAAATTATTCCTGATAAATCACGAACCAATCGAAATACTCCTACCATCCTTATCATATCCGTACGGCTTACCGATCCATTTTGAAAATGATACAGGCCGTTATCGGTTGCAAGCCATAGAGAACTATCATCCATCTCCAGAACGGAATTGACCTTATTGCTCGTCTCATTGTTCTCCACCAAAAAGTTTGTCATCTGTCCGTGCAGGTACTGAACCAAACCACCGCCATTAGTGGCAATCCACATTTTGCCCGGATAAAATTTGCTTTCGATAATTGTATTGATATCTCCCCAAACTTTACTCTCATCAAACGTGATATTCCTGAACCTATAGCCGTCAAAAATACTGATGCCTTCATCTGTTCCGAGCCATAAATAGCCGCGTGAATCTTGATAGATTTCAGTAACAAAGTTGGAAATCAATCCGTCGCGAGTAGTATAATTTTGGAGCGGCAGATGCTGTGCGTGTGCAAGTGATGCTATAAAATAGATAACAATCGGAAGTACGGTTTTCATGGCGATAATAGTAATTAATCTCTATTGAAAAACAAAATATTTTTTACGCTTTTAAAATACAAAACCTGACAGGTATTCAGCTTCTGCCAGGTTTAAGGAATTTGTATACGATGTTGGTTTATTTACTTCATCAGTATCATTTTCTTCAACTGCACTTTATCACCGCTTTGCAGTCTTGCAAAATAAATTCCGCTGGATAGTTTTGATGCATCGAATGTCGCCGAATAATATCCGGCTGCTTTTACGTCGTCCGCCAGCGTTGCTGCTTCTCTGCCGATCACATCATACACTTTTAACGATACACGGCCATTCACCGGTAATTGATAACTGATCTGCGTTGAAGGGTTGAACGGATTGGGGTAATTTTGTGAAAGCGAAAACTCTTTTGGCGTCACCATTTCATTTCCCGCGCCCGTTACCGTTTTTGGATTCCCCAATATGGAATCACTCTTTGCAACAAAACCCGGTCCCTGCATCCACAGATAGCCGTTGTTATCCCAGAATAATGTAAATGGGGAGACAGGGATATTCGGTACCGCGGTAAATGTCGAGTTTGCAGAATACGGCGGATCAGTATAATACAATCCGGACGTTGCTCCGGCAGCGCGTGTACCTACATACATTCGATTATTTTTTCCCCACGCCATGCATGCCGGACTATGATAGGAAGGCCATGTCGGACTAATCATGTTGGTAAACGGCTTTCCGTTGGACACAGAATCCGAGTACCATATTTCATTCAATCCGTACGACGTTGTAAATACTTCGTCGTGCGGAGACATATATAAAATAACATTCCCTGAATTCGGAATGACAAAATTTGTATCCCATGTAACACCGCCGTCGGTTGAACGATAGGGGTTCGGTGTTTCGCCCCCGTGGAAAATATGTCCGCGTTTGTTAACAGCAAGTCCGTATCCCATTCCGGCTTTCACCGGAAGATCGTTCCATGTAACTCCATAATCCGTTGATTTGGAAAGTGAAGAACCCGGATATTGCGATAGACCTTCTTTTCCTCCAAAACCGTGCGAACAATATAACGTTCCTGCAGGTCCTTCATCCATTTTGCATATTTGATCGTCGGGAGAAATGGTTGTCGTATCCCAGCTTGTTCCGTCATTGGTTGAACGGAACACTCGTGCAGATAATGTTGACATGATGTGGCCGACATACACGCCAACGTATACGTTATCGTGCGAATCGACGAACACCATGGAAACCTGCGGACGTTGTAGTCCACTGTTTATCATTTCCCATGTTGTTCCGTCGTTGGTTGATCGAAAAACTCCATCCACTGAACCGTAAAATAAATAGCCCTTTGAATTCATCACGAGGTTATTGATCGGCAATGCATCTTTAAACCCATTGTTGATTGTCTGCCACGAAGAACCATGATCGGAAGAGCGGAACACACCTTGCGCTCCCGCAAACATTGTTCCATCGTTGAGAATGAACGATGCTTTCGCGGACAATGTTTGTACGGCAGGAAATGCGTCACTCCATGTTTTCCCCGTGTCATTGCTGACATAAATTTTCCCGAGCAATGATCCCACAACATTTCGCGCATGGCCCAATCCGGCAATAATTCTTCCGCTATTTGTCGGATCTAAAGAAAGCGAAAGCATCTGGTAATTACTGGGAAGCCCTGATGTGTAATTTGTCCACACAGAATTTCCAGGTTTGAGCACCGAACATCCTGCACTGGTTCCCGCAAATAAATTTCCCAGTGCATCGAAACGAAGAACAAATATGCGTGTGCTTGATAAATTATTATTCACCGAAATCCACGATGAACCATTATATTTATAGACACCCGAGCTGTCTGTTCCGCAATATACAACACCCGACGGACTTACTGCCAACGCGTTAACGCTGAGGGTCGGTAAACCGGTATTTGCGGAAACCCACGTTGTGTCTTGACAAATAAACACTCCGCCCGGCGTCGGATAATCTGTATAACCACCGGCAAATAAATTTCCCGAAGAATCTCTTGCTATTGCACGAATAGAAGAATAGAATCCGCCTGAATACGGCAAACCATAATTTCTATTGACCCACGCAGAGCCGGTAAAAATTTTCACACCATTCTGTCCCGCAGCAGCAACAAGATTTCCATTGGCTAAGGTTGTAAAAGCATACGTCGTAGTTCCCTGGTAAGTATTATTTCCAGTGTACCGCGCCCAGGAATTTCCGGCGTCAGTCGAGCGATAGACACCAAATTCCGTTCCAAGATAGATATTTCCGTTGTTGTCGGAAAATATCGAAAGAACGTTGCCGAGCGGTCCCTTGATAAAATGAAATGTTTGGGAAAATACATTTGCACAAACAAAACATAAGGCAATAACAACAAGCTGTTTCCGCATAACCCTCCCCTGTGTGTGTGATTATTTCAATAAGATGAATTTTTTTGTGGCAATAAAATTTCTTGACTGCAGCGTATAAAAATATAATCCGCTTGATAATTTTCCTCCATCGAAGTGTACTTTATAACTTCCTGCTTGTTTCACTTCGTTTACCAATGCTGCAATTTCTTTGCCAAGAATATCATAGACTTTTAAAGTTACATGACCGCCGACCGGTATTTGAAAATTTATTGTAGTTGACGGATTGAACGGATTGGGATAATTTTGTAAAAGTTCAAAATTACCTGCCGTTAGAGGTTGGTTCTCTCCCGCCGCTGTCACCATTTCAGAAAGAGATCGTTTCCACACACCGCTCATGGTGCCGGCATACAACGTCGTGCCAGTTACAAATAATGTGTATACATTTGCACTCGGCATTCCGGTGTTAACATTTGACCAGGTTGTATCGCTTCCTTTCAAGACATACACACCGTATCCGATTGTTCCGGCAAAGAGATTTCCACTAAACGTAGCAAATGCACTAACACCGCCCGGAAGCCCTGTCGAAATTTTCTTCCAATTTGTTCCATTATTTGTACTTACGTACACTCCACCGCTGGTTCCGATATACACTTTATTATTGATTGCAAAAAATTTATTGTATGATGCTTTTGCCGGAACTCCTATTCCCGCATAGTTCCAATTCAATCCAAAGTTTGAAGAGTAAAAAATTCCAGTATCATTGACAGCGGCGAACATGTTCCCGCCAACAGAAAATAAGTCTTTGATGTACGGATTTTTGGGCAGCCCGTTATTTCTTGCTTCCCACATCGCACCGGTATTAATAAATACGCCTTTGAGCGTTCCGCAAAACAGCAATCCATTTTTTGAGAAGCTGGTTGCATACGAACCTGCACCCAATCCAACGGTATCAGTGTGCCATGTTTGCCCTGCGTCGGTGGAGCGATAAATTCCATTTGTACTTCCTATCCGGAGAGCTGTTGTATCGGCAAAAAATGAAACAACATTTACCTGCTTTAGACTGTTGGTATCCGCCGTCCATACTGAGCCGCTGTTTGTTGATGTGAATAATCCATTTGATGTCGTTGAAGAGACCAATTTGTTATTCACCAATGCAATGCCATTGATGCTCGCTGCAGTGAGTCCGGAATTCATTAATGCGTAGGTTGATCCTTGATTCATCACCCGTGCAACACCGGTCGGTTGCCCCGCATAAAGATTGGTTTTATGATAAACAAGAGCCGTGACTTGTACAGCCGGAAACACAACGCCTTTTTTCCATGTATCACCGTCATCAGTTGAAATATATAAACCGTCGTTCCCTGTTCCTGCATAGAGGTTTGTACTATCGGTGGCAATGCTCATCACAATTTGTTTTACTTGGTAACCTTTTACACTGCTCCACGATTTTCCGGTGTCCAAAGAGACATAGACACCGTTCCATGTCGACACAAATAATTTTGTTCCTTTCACAACAAATCCGGAAACATTGGATGTGTTCACTATTGAATCGGCATTGTTCCAGACAACGCCATTATTGGTCGAGCGAAAGAGTCCGTTAGACGTTCCGGCAAAAAGAACATTCCCGGCGGTAAAAAATGCAGTAACTTGACGACTGCCAATAATACTATCCTTCGCACTCCACGTTTTTCCATTATTGCTTGAAGTATACAAGCCGGAATATGTACCTGCAAAAAGCATTGTATCTTTCGCGAATGCCGAAATGGTATACCCTGTTTTGCTGGAAGAATCAACACTCGACCATGTTGAAGCATTATCTAAAGAAATGTACGGGCCGGAACTTGTCGCAGCAAAATATTTTCCGTTGACGAAAGAAAGACCTACCACATACGACGATGCCGCCATTCCAGTCCCTTGCACCCATGTTACACCGTCGTTGGTACTTCTAAAAACACCGGAAAGTGTGCCGGCAACAAGTGTATTGCCATTTTGGGCTAAGGCATAAACAGCTCCGCCATAAGGACCGGAAGTTTTTGTCCATTGGGCGTTGACTGAAAAAGTGAAGATAAATAGAATTGACCAGAGCAGTCGACAATGTTTCACTGAATATCCTTTCTTGAAGTAATGACCACGTAATAGTGAATTTAAAATCAATGCGTCAAAATACTACGAGATATGAATCCGTCTCAATAGGACATTTGTCCTGTTCACTGCTTTTGTGACGTCTTGCACAAACAAAAACCCCGGCTAAATTTCTTCGGCCGGGGCTTGCTTGCCTTGAAAACTTCCACACATTACTTCATCAACAACATTTTTTTCAATTGTACTTTATCGCCGCTCTGTAAGCGTGCAAAATATATTCCCGAGGAGAGATTCGATGCGTCGAATGGCACAGAATAATTTCCTTCTCCTTCTAACTCGTTCACCAGGGTTGCCACTTCTCTTCCGATAGCATCATAAACCTTCAACGATACATGACCGTTCATTGGAATCTGATAACTGATCACCGTCGTAGGATTAAACGGGTTCGGATAGTTTTGCGAAAGAGAAAATTTTTGCGGGATCTGTACAATCACTACTTCCGCTTCATCTGAATATTTAAACTTTCCATCCCGATCAATCTGTTTTAATCGATAAGAGTGTTTCCCTGCAGAAAGGTTTTTGTCCAAGAATGAATATTGTGTAGATACATTGCTTGTTCCTTTCCCTTCTATAAAACCAATTTTCTCCCATTTCATACTCTCCAATGTAGTCTTCACCTTTTTTTTCTCAACCTCAAATCCGTAATTGTTCGATTCGGTTGCTGTTGCCCATTTCAATTCTGCATTTCGTCCGTTCATCGAGGCCGTAAAAGAAGTCAATTCTACCGGCAGCGTTGCATTTGTAATTGAATCATCGCCTAAAACGGCAAAGTTGTTTTGCGGCCAATTCATCATTGTCACAAATGAACCGCCGATCAATGCGGTTTGCGGTGATAAGAGAATTGAAGTAACTTCAGTTGCCACAACACCAGAACGCCATGAAGAAACGGTACCTGTCGTTGCATCTAGTGTTCCCAAATAGTTTGTTCCGCTGATCGAGCCGATTGGTGAAAATTGTCCCCCGACATACAATTGGTTCCCGGAAGGAGCAACTGCTGATGCTTTATATCCTATTGCCGAAAAACTCGAAGCGAATCCGCCAACAAGATTACCGGACGCGGCATCAACTGCTGCCACACTGGGACATGAACTTCCATTGACCGTAGAAAACTGTCCGCCGAGATACACCGTTGATCCGTGCACGGCAATTGAATAGCATGTGCTGCTTAATGACGGGCTCCATGAT
Organism: Ignavibacteriales bacterium; assembly: GCA_037443785.1. Taxonomy (GTDB): domain Bacteria; phylum Bacteroidota; class Ignavibacteria; order UBA10030; family UBA8401; genus JAQUOA01. Next base: position 52,880 of record JBBINR010000015.1, read on the forward strand.
GTTGCCAGATCAGTTGTGGTATCGAATGCGACAACGTAAGGATGGCTTACTCCATTGACAACAGAGAAACCTCCTCCTGCATAGACTAGTGATCCTGAAGTACACAGTGTGTTCACAACAGAGAAATCGAATGTTGGATTAAAACTTAATTTGGTTCCTGTAGGAATATTATATGCAACCAATCCATAATTCCCAGCTGCGTATAATCTATCACCTGTCACGCGTAACGACAAAACAGTTCCGCCAGGCGCTGTTCGAATTCCTAAAAAAATATAGGCTCCACTGAGCGTATCGAGTTTCGTTAAATTGGGATAATATCCTCCTGCCACATAGCTGAAACCTCCGCCGGCGTAAATTTTTCCCTGTGCATACGCCAGTGCGTACACTGTTCCGTCGGCATTAGGGTTCCATGATTTCAATCTTCCTGTACCAAGATCGATTGCCGCTAATCTGTTTCTTGCTGTCAATCCCGATGCTGTTAAATATCCGCCGGCATAGACTGTTGAACCCCACGATGCAAGATTGAAAACGACATTGTTAAGTTTGGGATTCCAATTATTGGCTGCACCTGTTGCAACATCCAACGCACCAAGGTACGAAATTGATTTTGCACCAATCGACGTGAAGCTTCCACCGATAAACATTTTTGATCCATTCACAACAAGCGCACGGACAGCTCCGTTGGTCGAGGCGGGATTCCACGAAGTTGCCAAACCTGTCGCAGTATCAATCTCTGCGATATTTTTTCTTGTCTGTCCACCGATCGAAGTGAAGTCGCCGCACGCATAGATTTTTCCATTGGAGAGGGATATCGAGCTCACAAAATTTCCAACGATTGATGAACACGGGTTCCATACCGCATTGATATTTCCGTTCTCATCCATTTTCGCCAAACAGATACGACTGACGCTGTTTAATTGTGTGAACGCTCCACAGATATATATCTGATGATTGGCATAAATAAATTTGTAAATACCGGACGACCCCGAGGGACCGCCATTCGAAGGATTCCAACCCGTTAAGGCACCTGTGGATGAATCAACGGAACCGAGGTACCAATAGTACGGTTGACCTCCAAGAACTTGGAACGAGCCGCCAACAAATACTTTGCCCCCCACAGGTTGTATAGCAGTAATATCGTTATTTGCCTGCGGGTTCCACGACAATAAATTTCCGGAGGTGTCAAATGCAGCACCGTGTCCTCGCGGCACATTTCCAATAGAGTCAAACCCTCCACCGACATAAATTTTATTGCCTGAATAATAAATTGTACTGACTGTGTGGTTGGGGGAAGGATCCCATGAATCAACAGACTTGTCTGATCTGACGTGAGCAAGATATTTATGCGGTTGACCGTTTACGGTGGTGAATGAGCCGCCGATATACCATCCGCCTTGACTATCGGGTATCGCACAATAAATCTGTCCGCCCGGTGTGTTAAAAAATTTCGGAAAGTAGTGATCGGCATCGGCCGTACCGGTATCAACGGCGACACCGTAACCAGTCGAAAATCCACATTGGGTAAAACTGCCTCCAAGATACGCCGTGTTTCCCGCAACAACGATACTATTTACTTGCCCATCAATGGGACTATCAAACCAATGTTTAAGTGTTTGATTTTGAGCAGAGATGAATGTGAAGCCGACAAGCGAGCAAAGAACAATCCATAGAACACGATGTGATGTGTACATTTTTTTCTTTCAAAAAGTTTTTCAAAAATGAGCGTACAAATAGGAACACGCAGTAAAATTTTTTAACGCATGAAATTACCACACAATGATAATGCACATCAATGGAACAAATGTCCTATTTGCGGGTTTCGTGGGCGTGATCACGAGAAAAGATTTAGAAAGAGGAGGATATAGTCCGGGAGCTATCGGTGATGTACAAATTCATGCTGAACTTTAGCGACCGCTTCACCGCGCGATGAGACGTGAAGTCTTTTGTAGATATTATGAAGATGATGACGAACGGTAAACGGACTGATAAAGAGCAATTCTCCGATCATTTTGTAACTATGACCTTTAACAAGCAATTCCAATACTTCCATTTCGCGTTCTGAGAGCGCTTCTGTTAATAAGCGCTCTTTAGGTTTTTGAAAATGCATTAATACTCTTCTCGCGATGGAACCGGTCATCGGTGCGCCGCCGCGATGGGCTTCTTGAATTGCTTCCAGCAGTTTTTCTTTTGTCGTGTTTTTTAAAATATATCCAACGGCGCCCGACCTGAGTGATTCAAAAATTTTATCATCGGTTGTAAAAACCGTTTGCATGATAACGTGGATGGAGGGATACCATTTGTTCACTTCCTTAACGCACGCAATTCCATCTTTTCCTTTCATTCCAATATCCATCAGGATCACGTCCGGTAAAGCACCCTTCATTGCTTCGAGACCCTTTATTGTTTCTTCAAAACTGTGAAAAACTCCTACACAAGAAAACCCCTTTGTGTTATTAAGGATATATTCCATTCCGGCGCTGAGTTCGTGGTCATCATCGACAATACACACAGAAATATTTTTGGACTTGTTTTGCTTATTCATGCGATAAATTTTTAAATTTTTTCCACTTCATTCAATAGGACATACGAACAGTTTATAGCAATTTTTTGCTCAATGGAAATCGCGCCGTAATACTCGTGCCACTCCCGGGTGTTGAAACGATATCGATAGTTCCGCCTGATTCTGATGCTCGCCTTCGCATATTATCAAGACCATTAATTCTTTCCAGGTTCTTCTCATCAAACCCTTTCCCATCATCCGATATTGTCATACACAGCTCCGCCCCTTGATGTTCCATCCGGATGATTACTTTTTTGCAGCGAGAATGCTTAATAATGTTTGTCATGCTTTCTTTGACAATCAACAAAATTGCTCTTTTCAAGAATGGTTCGACTGTCAACGACTCCAGCGACGTCATTTCGACTGAAATTCCAATATCCTTTTCTTCACACAACTGCGTCGCGTACGAAATAACTCTTTCTATCAACCGCTCTGAGGGATCATTCTTCGGATCCACAGACCAAACAACATCCGAGATTGACTCCATCAATTCACGGGAAATAACTCCGATACGAGAAGGTGCCTCTGTCATTGAGTGCTGTTTTTTCCTCCCTTTTACCGAAGGAATTTCTTTTGATTGCGTGTCAATAATATCTGACAAGACTGCAATACGTGCCAATCCCGAACCGATCTCATCATGAAGATCCGATGCAATTCGTGTTCTGACTTTTTCAAATTCTATTTTCCTGTACATCAGAGTGCGGTAGAATAAAAATAACACCGCAATGATACCTAAGCCGATCGAAGGAACGAACCACCACCGATTCCTTAAGGGAGGAATCACTTCAAGGACAATCGGATATTTTGCTTCAAGCCATACTCCATCTCGGCCGGCAGCTTTCACTTTAAATAAATACGTTCCACCGCGGAGATTCGCATAGCTTACTGAACGTCTTTTCCCGCTGAAAATCCATTGCTGATCAAAGCCTTCAAGTTTGTACGAATATGAATTTCCTTCAGGCAGTCGAAAATCGAGCGCAGAAAATTCGAATGTAACCGATTGTTCATTAGGGCCAAGCGTTATTGACGCTTCACGAAATTGACTTGCCTTTACTGTTTCAAACTTTCCGATTTGCTTTGAGGCAGTAATAATGATGGGAGGGACAAATCGTGCAATGTGCAGATTATCCGGATTGAAGAGACTTAACCCTCGAACGCCGCCGAACATCAATCGCCCGCTCTTGCTCGTGAATGATGCACCGGTATTGAATAAATCATCTTGAAATCCGTCCGCACCATAGAAATTATGAAAATTTGTCCCGTCAAATTTGGAAATGCCGTCGTATGTCGCTATCCATAAATTTTTACGTGAATCTTCCCGGATGCCGACGATGATATCATTTGGCAAACCATTTTCCGTTGTGTAGTGTGTAAATGTAGCTGTTGAAGGATCAAATAAATTTAATCCGATACGTGTCCCAATCCATAATCTCCCCTTTGAATCTTTAAAGAGATCTAAAATCAAATCGTTGGTTAGAGAATGCGGATTATTCGGATTCATTTTATAGACAAAACTTTTTTTAGCATTTCGATCAATCTTGCACAGCCCGGCACCAAATGTTCCCACCCAAATTATTCCATCCTTATCCGGCAGCGTCACGCGGACCATATTGAGTGGAAGGACATGCGACGTAGTATCGAATCGATGTAAAATTTTTCCGTTATGATTCAATTGAACGACGCCGCCGGCTTCTGTTGAAACCCAAATGAATCCATGGTCATCAGTTCGAAGATCAAAAATATGGTCGTCTCGTGAGTCGCTGCTTTGCGAACCTGAGCCAAGAACGTGAATTCCTTTTTTTAATGACGGAGTATATCGGAACAAGCCGTCATTGCCTGAACCAATCCAGATGTTTCCGGCGCTATCGCCGCAAACGGCATGAATATTTTTTACAATCGAGCGGTGAGTTGTTTGAATTCCTCTGTTCAAAGGAAAAAATCTTTTCTTATTAACGTCGAACCGTGTTACCCCTTCCATGGTGCCGATCCAAATCGTTCCATGATTATCGTCATACACGCCGCGCACATAATTATCCGGCAATCCTTTCGACGGAGTTTTGTCGCTCCGTAGGTTTAAAATTTCTTCCGGAAGAGAAGCAATTTTTAGCAGCCCGTCAATTGAAGTTCCGATCCACACCAAATCCGATCGATCTATAAACAGCGTCCGTGCAGATAACATCATACCGGGATTTGATAAACCATACAATTCAGCTATTGATAATAATATTTTTGAATACGGAGAATACCGAAACACACCGACATTAGATGCAATCCAGATATTCCCTGCCGCATCATTTTTTAGTGTAAAAATATTTTTACGATTAGGACGATCGACGACACGAAAAGGGATTTGAGTAAATTTCTCGTCAACAGGGTCAAATGAATAAAGAAGCCCATTGTTTGTACCAATCCAAATTATTCCAGCCGAATCTTCGCAAAATGTATTGACTGAAAACGAAGAACCGGTTCTATATTCCGGCGTCGAAATAAATTTTGCGGATTGGATGTGAGCATCATACCGAATCAATCTTCCATCTGTGGTTCCCCACCATAAGACTCCATTGTGATCTTCAAAGATAGATCGGATAAATGGAAGTTGTTGAATCCCTTGATCTGTTATCACTGAAGTCACAAGGGTAAAACGCATTGTGGCAAGGTCACATCGCACAATGCCGCGAAGCCCCGTGATAATCCATAATGTATTTTTACGATCAACACACATGGCAATGATTTGATCGTTGGGAAGACTGGCCGAATCACCCTTCTTGAATCGATACCGGGATATTGTTTGAGTATACGGATCAACTTTATTAATGCCATCTTCCACGGTTCCTGCCCAAATATTTCCTTCATGGTCTTCCGTAAGCGAGCCAAAAAAACCTTCCGAAACAGTATTTTTATCAAATGGTTTCGGCTTGAAAACTTTAAATGTATATCCATCGTAGAGATTCAGACCGTCTGTTGTGCCAATCCAAAGATGTCCCGCTTTATCCTGATAAATGCTGTAGATTTCTCCGCTTGATAACCCTCGCTGCGTGCCAATCAGCTCAAATCGGAATGAATTGTTTTCCGAATGACCGATTGCGAAAAAGAGTATTACGGTAAAGAGAATTTTTTTCATGGTGCAATTGTACAATCCTTTCAGCTAAAAACAAAGAAAAGATACTGCAGAAAGCATTTTATTTTTCCCACGTAGAACTTAATGTATTGAATCTGATATTCGTGCAATATATATTACTTATATATTTTGATCCCGCCACTTAGAGACATTAAACGTTTCTCCTTCACTATTTTCTCAATTCTCAGAGGTTTTTTATGAAAATCTTGACAAGATTTTTTGTGGCGGTTCTTTTCACCATTCCTCAGTATCAGTCTTATTCGCAATTCCATGCTGATTCTTCGCATTGCGGTGTTTTTAGTAATTCACAAATTTTTAATGGGGTTGAATTGAAATGGCGTCTTCAAACGAATGGTGCAGTGCGTTCCACACCCGCCGTGCTTGAAAAAGTAATTATCGTCGGATCATCAGATGGAAATGTCTATTGCATTAATAGAAATGACGGAAGCCTGAAGTGGAAATTTACGGCTGCCGGAGCAGTAAATTCCACGCCAATGATAATAGAACAGACCGCGTATTTTGTATGCCGAAAAAATATTTTGTATGCCGTCAACATTTCGAATGGCTCACTGCAATGGAAAAAAAATCTTGGCACACCTCTTCCCTATGTATGGGGATTCGATTATTATAGTGGCTCACCGGCAATCGATGGGAATACAATGTATGTCGGCAGTGCCAATGGAAATATGTATGCGCTTCGAACGAATGACGGTGAAGAGCTCTGGACTTTGGCAACGACTTCACCGATTCGTTCTACTCCCGCGATCGATGAAAGAAATATCTATTTTGGCGATTGCTCAGGAAAATTTTTCGCCGTTAATAAAAAGAACGGCCGCTTGATCTGGCAATTCAATTCGATTGGTGAGGAATTGGATAATGAGAAATTCGGATTTGACCGCAAAGCGATCATCGCTTCTGCCGTTATCGATAAGGAGAAAATTATTTTTGGAGGAAGGGATGGATATTTATACGCACTCAAAAAATCGATCGGAACAGAACTGTGGAAATATGATTACCAGATATCATGGATTATTTCTACTGCTGCCGTTAAAAATACAATGCTCGTAACAGGAACATCCGATGGACAATTTATCAACTCGATTAATGTCGACAGCGGAAAAGAATTATGGAGATTTCAAACAAATGGCCCCGTTTGGGCTTCTCCCTCGATTTCTGGAAACGATGTTGTCATTGTACCAGGCAACGATGGATATGTGTACGCATTGAAATTGCAAACCGGTGAAGAACTGTGGAGATATAAAATAGGGCCGCAAATATTTTCTTCGGCAATTCCAAGGGATAACGATGTATATTTCGGAAGTGATGATGGTTCGATTTATGCACTGACTACCAAATCGATTCAACGGCAACCGATTAAATCCATCAAGAGAGCCGTATTCTGGACGAAAGAACCGATTTTTCAAGCATTTAGAAACGGGATGGATGTATATGTTCGTGATTATTTTATCCGAGAAGGATATGATTTTTACGACGAAACCGATGTCAAAGATTTCCTGCTAAAACAAATTCACAATGATACGGCAAGCGTTATCGTGTTCGCCAGCAATTATTTTTTACCCTCGATAATCCAGGATACGTTAGGATCAAACATATTTCAAGAATACCTAAAAACAGGCGGCAAAGCTGTGTTTCTTGGAATGAATCCTGCCGTTTATCAAATCGATTATGAAAAGAAACAATTCGGCGGATTCGATTTTTCACTCTCGAAAAAAATTAGTGGAATCGAATACCAATATAAAGATTTACGAAGCCACGGTGGATTTTATGCTTCTTTTATTACTGACCAAGGAAAACAATGGGGATTACGGCATAATTTTGTCGGTGTTGCAGGAATGCCGATTCACGACATAGATGTTCCGTTGGCAGTCGATGATAACGGAAATGCATCAGCGTGGGTGAAGAAATTCAGCACTCGAAACGGTTCAGGATTTGTTCAATTATTTCTTACGCCGGACCGCTTGATTGAACTTCCTGAAATTCAAAAGGCAGCGGAATACGGATTACGATAAGGCAAAGTTTGTTTCAAATTTTTCTGAACAAATTGAGGTCCGCGGATTAAAAGCCGCACCCTACAGAAATCGCAAATCCGAACACAGAATAATTATTATAGGCATCGTTTGATTTATTCCGAAGGTAATTTGAACTTATTGAAACATCAAAACCGAATCCATCGTCAACCGAAAAAAATTTCGATATGTACATTTCACAATTTGCAACGACATCGGTACGATGATTGTTTATAATACCGCCGGAAAGAAGATCATAACTTGGCGTTTCAAATGTATTTTGTTCAATATCAATAGTTGAGGAAAATTGAATATTGAAAGGCAGAAGGTATTTTATCATACAATGCAGTTCAGGACCTTGCGAACTAAAAGCACCGTTATATAAATCTTCATTCAATGTACGACTGGACGTATTTTGAACGAGCGTAAGCAGCGTTGAATGAGAATTAACTCGATACAAAATTTCTGCTCGTATCGATGCGGCATTCCAATTCTTTTGAATGTACCCGCCCAATGCAATTTGATAGGTGCTTTTGGTACCGGGATTTTTTAAAATAGTTTTGTCAGATTCACTGCTGTCGGAATAGGTAAAATACTGCCAATGCTTTTGTTGGCCGTTTCCTACTAAAATGGAATCGGTAAAAGTTTGCACGACATAGGACCGAGTTTCTTCGAATAAACTCGTATCGTACGTTATCTTCGGGAAATATTTTAATCCGGCTCTGACAATGCCCCCGTATTGAAATTGTGTATTTGTGCTCTTTTCTATACTGACGAAAACTAATTCAGATATATTTTGGTAAGGATGAAGATATTGATAATATCGATACTGCGTCCCGTTCATGACCCGTACAACCAGATCACTCTCAATATTTATCCGCAGAGCATTGTTCCATAACAAGCCATTATTATTAAATTCTTGATACTCTTTCTTGTCATGCCGGGCAGTAATTTGAACGTCGGTATGAAAATATGTACCGGCCGAATCCTGCTGATTTTCATCGTCACTGTCGACGCTGATTGGCTGCGATAGGGAAGATAATTTTTTATCAAATCCAGCACCAAGGCGATGTTCGTAATAATTACGGAGGGAAAAGCGGTGAAAGATCATCGAGCCGCCAACGTATTGGAATTTTAGATGGGAAGTTTCTACTTGATGATCGGAATTTATTTCAAGATAGGTTTGAAGAATTTGGTCAGACACTCTGTGATAGTCGTAAAGCGGATTCGTCGATTGCCCGTATGATGCTGATCCATATCCCGATATTTGTCCGACACCGGTGTGATAAAAATTTACAAGAGAAAAAATAACAACGATACTTTTTTTCATTGCAATTTTTTGGGTTCCGTGTCAAATCGCACCGTTTTTGCCCAAACACGTTTTTCCTTCTTGATGTACTCTTGATACGCCGCTTTCAAAACAATGTAGATCCACAATTGACAGTAGGTAAAATACATCAGCAAAATAATTCCAATTTTTTTAAAACCATCTTCGTCATCGTATGAGATGGCAAGCGTGATTTCAAAAATGAACAAAACAAATGCCATGATCCAAACGAAAGTGTACGGACCGGGCAAAGCAATACTGACAAGATTTGTCACGCTTAACAGAAAAAGGAGATCGGAAACAATAATGGCAAAGAAAAATGTATAATACAATGAAAGCGTATAGAGAATATCAAACGCCAACCGTTTATTTTTGAATTTCGGAATGTGCTTATAAAATTTTGAAATAACATAATTATTCCCGCGCACCCATCGCATTCGCTGTTTAATCCATACTTTCCATTCCTGCGGCTCTTGTTCATACGTAATAGAATAGGGAATAAATTTTATTTTATATCCTTCTTCATAAATTCTAATGCTCAATTCCGAATCTTCCGTCAGCGCTTCTTCATCCCATCCGTTTAATTGATTGATCAACCACGACCACATGACAAAATTCGTTCCAGGCAACGTGGAGACGTTATGCATTTGCCATCGGCCTGCTTGAAGCATCGATTGGAAACTTAGCGTTTCGACATTGATGAACTTTGTCAAAAGATTATAATTCTTGTTCACGGTCCTAAATTTTCCCAACACTGCGCCGAGTTCAGGATCCGAAATAAGATTCGCGACAAGATATTTCAACGCATGCTTATCCGGCGTATTGTCGGCATCGTAAATTGCAATCACTTCCGCTTTTGCCTGTTTAATTCCAAGATTCAATGCGCGTGATTTACCTTTCCCTCCTTCTCCTTTTGGAACGTCAAATAATTCCACTCGTGCATCTCGTTGGGCAAAATCTAAAATAATGTCTTTTGTCCTGTCGACCGATCCGTCGTTGATAATAATGATCTTTAATTTATCTTTCGGGTAATCAAGTTCCAGCATTGAGGCAATGGTCGCACCGATGACTTTTTCCTCGTTATGTGCCGGAATGAGAATTGCACACGTTGGAAAATCGTACCTGGTCTCATCAATAGTTTTCTTTTCCTTAAAGGACCGAAGAAGATTGACAAACCCGTACACCGTCAGGACAAATTGATACATAATCATAAACCAGATCAGAATAACGGCAACCACAAACAGGAAGCTAAGATCGACTTCTAAAATGCTCATAAAATTATTTTGACCTTTGTACTGCTGTACGCTTAATAATTTTCAGTGAAAGATACATTAAAAATAACATCAATATTGCAATTGTTCCAAAGATCGCTATTGCCGTTGTTGACCATAAACTGGTGACATTAACTCCAAAACTAAACTGATCCCCTGCGATCAATTCAACACTGTGTTTGCCGGGGGGAAGAAAAATTGAGAAACAATCGTTGCCTTTCATTACCGTGAACTGGATTGGATTCCCGTCAACCGAAACATTGGTTGGGGCGGCAGATAATGAAATTAACGTCCGCATGTCAGATTCATAATCAAACATGACTTCCCTCAGTCCATAATGAATGGAATGAATGATCCCTGTGAACGAAAGTATTTTCGTATTCAGTTGAGAAGTTGAAAATGAACCTGAAGGTTCGTTGGATACGGCAATGGCATGAGTACCCGCAGGGATTAAAAAACTATTACCACGGAACGCTGTGACAGGATCGCCGTCGATCATCAACTGCGTAATTCCTTTGGGCATTTTCAAGAGGAAATGATACGGTGAAACGCTTTCAAATCCAGATTCGATTGATCGCAGATTCACGGCCGCTGCAGAAGCATTCGCAAAGAAACTCATATCCTGAGGATTGACACTCGATTCCGAATAGATCGTGAATCTATTCGATCCGCGGGCGGCAGCATCGATTAAATCGAAACTTTCCGCACCGGTCTGGATTGACGTGGGGAATGGAGTTACAATTTCTTTTTTCCTGAACGAAAGGATATTGAGATCCAACAAGACTTTACTTGCGTCACCGGTTAACGACGAATATTTTTTTCCCATGTCAACGTAGCGAAGCGGCGATGTCGACCACGCCTTTTCTGGATCTTCCACTTGGAGAAGGAATCCATATTTCTTTTGCAGTTGAAGTATGGTGCTCATGTCAACGCCAAGGTATTCGCGCAGTTCCGGTGAACCCAATTCATCCATTGCCGTAATAATCACCTGAAATCCGTTTTTCTCTTTTTCCAGCGGAACAATCGCATTCAATATTTTTTCATAAACTTTACGAAGCCGATTTACTCGATATTCAATAATGGATTTTTTTATGTCAGACCGATTCTTCCAGTAAAATTCCGATGCGGGATCAAATATTTTTGTCAGCTCGATATTCGCTGTTGATCGCAGCTTCTGTTGAGCGGATACATGCATCGGTGTAAAAAAGTTTGGATCCTCGAATCCTCTGCCGGCTTCGAAATATACTTCCGCAATATTCGCACCATCCCAATCATACTTTGCCAGAAAGTCACTGTAATGTTTAATCATTTCATCAACGCATCGGTCATCCGTCAGTGCAACCGGGTATCGCCACGATGGACGAACATCTTCTCCTTTAAAATTTTTCTCGCGCCATTCAGGATGCTCCAGCCAAAATTTTTGACTGACCTGCGGTGGTTCCAGCCATGCAAAAACAAGAATGCCATTGGCATGGGCAAGCCGAATCAATCGCTCATAATCATAAGTATACTTCGGATATTCATGCCAACCTGCCGCATGAACGACACGAACTCCATTCTGCACCCATTGCTTCACAAGCTGTTCAATGCTGTAGGTGTGCCGAAACCCCGGATCAAAATAGACATCAAGATTTTCTCGACGAACGATTGGGCGCATCTGAAAATATTTTCTGACGTACTCCATCAGATATGGATAAAGACTGTATCCTTCTCTCGAATACGGATCGAAACGAGAATTAATATAGATGACTTTCCCTTTGCCAAATCTTTTTCCGATAACCATTGGAACTTCGGTTATTTCGTCGTAACAAAATACTTCATCCAACTGGTCGGGTTCAAATTTTGTCACCAGTTCCGGATAGCGCCAGCTAATTTGTTCTTCAGGGAAATACTTGTCACGAATCCTATTTACCATCATCCGAGAATTGGTGTAATTGATTCCCAGCTCTTTTGCCAATTCATTTTTTGCATCGGTAATAATGCATCCGCCAGTTTCAACAAACGTGGTAATCGTCGTATAATCCTGTTCGTTTAACGAATCAACAAAAGCAAACGGCACAATCAACAAATTATATTTTGTCACATCGATTGGTTGGTGCAAAAATATCGTATCAACGCCGATATGAACTGAGTTAAGAACCGATGCAAAGGAGGCCTGGTCGTGAAATGCGGCGCCGCGTGCGTGATGATTCCACAAAATTGCCGCTTTCGACTCTCTCCAGTTCTCATCGGATGGGAAAATATTTTCATAGAAATGTTCGGCTGTGCTCACAACGCTTTCTAACGTCGAAACCGGTTTTTCACGGAATTCGACCGGCTCGGCTTTGTAAAATTCTCCATTCTCCAGCTCAATATTTTTTGTTATCGCTCCTTTTAACCGTCCCTCTGAAACACCCTTTCGGATAATTTCGCCGTTCCGATCAAAATACGATTCTGAAAGATATTGATCGGTCATTTTCATCGAATATTGCTGCGAACCGGAAAGGATCACTCTGTCCTGCGTTTTTACCAAATTTTTTTGCTCGCCAAGATCGATATAGGTAAATCCAAGTTGCTGGATTCCGTCAACAAGCTCGCCTAACAAATCAAGATCCAAAAATGGGTGAAAGAACAGTGAAGCAAATCCATCGCGCACATACAGGTTTGCTTTTGCATTCTTCAAAAGATTTTTGACATACGTTCTGCTGATTTCTTTATCGGAATTCAATGGAACGTAACCGAGGTTTTCGGGATAAATTTTTTGCCCAAAAAGATCTTTATTGATCACATAAGGGAAGTATTGACTGTAATCATAATCTTCTATTGAAAGGCGCTGCTCCATTGCCGCACTGAAATATTTTGACACCGTCTTATAGAGTTTGAATGATGCTGTATAATGCGGCGTTTCCCAGAGAAGAGGATATAATCCATTCTTCATAAACTCTTGAATTCCGATTTCCAATTTTCGTGAAATTGATTCCTCGGTCTCCCCTTTAATAGGTGAATTGGTGCTTTCATCCCAAAATTCAAAATCAGAGGCGGTAATTCCTTTGTATTGATGCGTAACGCCGTGCATAACCAGCGTTGCCCCGTTCTTCACCATGTACTTTAAGGCATCGACAAATTCAGGCTTATCCGAAAGACTGATTCGTATTCCCTCTCCGGGATCAACATAAAATGGAATAACGGAAACGAGAAATGGAATTTCCTTGCCGGCTAGGATATCGGCAATATTTCGAAGCTGCTCGGGACTTTCAAGCGGATCGACGTCTTCAATACGTATCAATGCCGAATGAAATTCTTCGTGGTGTTCGTTAAGAATATCATGAAGCATGTCGGAAAATAAAAGATAGCGGTCCGTTTCCGTCGCTGAGGCAAACGGTGAATCAGCTATATACGTCAGATTTTTCGATCGAACAATATACGGTACTTCAATTTTCTTTTTTGTAGAATACGCCGTTGCTACAACAGTAGCGAGTTTTCTATTAACGATGTCAATAATATTGATGTTGGGTTCGCTTTTGGTAAATTGTTTCGCTCCAAATGTTACCTCATCAAAAATAGAAACGGTATCAAACCGAGACACAACAAATCCGAAATGCTTTCCAAGCGGATATTTTCCCGAGAATTCTTTAAAACCGGTATTGAGCCATATAATTGGTTTGGCTGTTGACATAACATCTGCAAGAAACCCTGCCGGCGGAGTATTGATTGAATGGAACCCAATATAAAAGGTATAATCAAAACTCTCGATCTGATGCGGTAAATATTTGCTTACGCCTTCAATTGTTGTCGCCGTATTGAAGTGTGCAAGAAGATTGGCTAATTGTCTTCCATCGCCTATGGCAAAATTTTTGAGATCGGAATTTCCTTCAACAACAACAAGAACTTTTTTTAAAGGAAATTCCTGGGCATAAAGAGAAAAAATAAGCGTAAAAGAAGTTAGAGCACTAAAGAATAATCTTCGATTCATACAGTGAACGATCATTATCGGGGAGTAAATGGAATAAATTTTTTCTTGGTTAAGCGAAAATACTGTTGAATTGCCAAGACTGTTTTCTTTGCCGCCGTACCATCTCCGTACGGATTGGTGGCTGCAGCCATCGTTCTGTACGCTTTTTTATCCACGAGAAGCTTTACGGCCGCCTCAAATATTTTCTTTTTATCAAGCCCGACAAGTTTTACCGTTCCGTATTTCACTGCTTCAGGCCGCTCTGTTACTTTCCGCAAAACGAGAATCGGCTTGCCAAGCGAAGGCCCTTCTTCCTGAACGCCGCCGGAATCGGTGATGATGAGATTTGTCTTCGCCATCAAATTAACGAAGTCAAGGTAATCAAGCGGTTCGATTAACGAAATGTTTGATGTTTCACCAAGGATTGGATAAACGACATCACGCACGACTGGATTCAAGTGTACGGGAAAAATAAAATTGATGTCGGAAAAGGTTGTCGCAAGTTCCTTCACCGCTTCACAGGCCCCTTTCATCGGCGCTCCCCAATTTTCGCGGCGATGCATTGTCAATAAAACTATTTTTTTCTTTTGCGCGGTTAATGCGTTAAGAACCGGAACAGAAAAAACATGATTCTTGTTTACGGCAATTTTCAAAGCATCAATAACAGAATTTCCGGTAATAAAGATTGATTCGCTGGAAATATTTTCCTTTCGTAATGCTTTTGCAGCCGTTTCCGTCGGTGGAAAATGAATATCAGTCACACAACTCGTAAGCCTTCTGTTAATCTCCTCTGGAAATGGATTGGATTTGTCATGCGTTCTTAAGCCGGCTTCAACGTGACCAACAGGAATGTTTCGGTAAAATGCGGCAAGCCCTCCGACAAAAGTTGTCGTTGTATCACCTTGAACCAAAACCATATCTGGTTTTTCTTTTTCAAGAACTTCATCAAGCAACGTGATGATTTTGTGAGTAATGGAGGCAAGAGTTTGTTTTGCCTGCATAATATTGAGATCGTAATCAGGAACAATTTTGAATACGTTTAATACCTGATCAAGCATATGGCGATGCTGTGCTGTCGCAATTGAAACAACGGAAAAATCTTTGGGATGCTTTTTTAATTCAAGAATGATTGGAGCTAATTTAATTGTATCCGGGCGGGTTCCGAAGATTACCGCTATTTTTTTCATGAAATTGTTCTATAACTGTTAAGAATTTGGCTGATATATCCTTTAATTTACGAAAAATTAGGAGAGTTCTCTATCTTTTATTTAGAATTTCAATGTACATCATCGTCTTGGCTTGAAACACAAAAAATAAATAGATAAGGATTGGATTTGCTAAGGATTGGATTTACTCGGAAGGTTAGCTTTGTTTAAAAGAGAAAATCCCATAACGATTGTGTCGTAATGGGATTTTTTGCTCCGCGGGTAGGGCTCGAACCTACAACCCTGCGGTTAACAGCCGCATGCTCTGCCATTGAGCTACCGCGGAATCAAAGCAACTTTTGTTGCTTGCGTTTAGGTTTGGCTTATAAATATAGCCAATGATCGACGGAAAGTCAAGAATTTGCAATATAAATTGACATTATTCGTCATTCATTGTGAGATACATTTCACATTTCTTGACACCCCTTTGCTATTTAGGTATATTTCAGAAAGAAACTTGTTCATACTCGTTTCTGTTATTATAGTATTGCATTCAAACCGATCGCTTACAAAAGGAACAATACATGGAAGGTAATTTTTCAAATCGCGTTCAAGATGTTATCAGATTAAGCCGTGAAGAGGCGCTTCGTCTTGGTCACGATTATATCGGAACCGAACATTTGCTTCTCGGCATTATCCGTGAAGGTGAAGGAATTGCAGTGAAAATTCTCCGAAATCTTGGCGGCGATCTTTATAAACTGAAAAAAGCAATTGAAGATACTGTTCGTACATCCGGCGGAACATTGACGATCGGAAATATTCCTTTGACCAAGCAGGCAGAAAAGGTTTTAAAGATCACATATCTTGAAGCAAAATTATACAAATCCGACGTCATCGGAACAGAACATCTTCTCCTTTCTTTACTAAGAGATGATGACAATATTGCGGCTCAGATTCTTCATCAGTTCGATGTCCATTATGATAAAGTTCGTGCAGAACTTGATAATATTATCAGCGGAAAACCGTCAACTCCGCCACAACAGGCATCATCAACACAGGAAAAGAAACAAGAAAAATCAAAAACACCAGTACTCGATAATTTTGGTCGAGATTTGACAAAACTTGCCGCAGAATCGAAACTTGATCCTGTCGTAGGGCGTGAGAAAGAAATCGAGCGTGTTGCCCAAGTCCTTTCCCGCAGAAAGAAAAATAATCCCGTATTGATTGGCGAACCGGGTGTGGGAAAAACAGCTATTGCTGAAGGACTTGCGTTGCGCATTGTCAATAAAAAGGTTTCCCGTGTACTTCATGATAAACGCGTCGTCACACTTGATCTTGCTGCGCTTGTTGCCGGAACAAAGTATCGCGGTCAGTTTGAAGAGCGTATGAAAGCGGTAATGAATGAATTGGAAAAAGCAAAGGATGTCATTCTCTTCATCGATGAATTGCATACTATCGTCGGTGCAGGCGGAGCATCAGGTTCGCTCGACGCATCCAATATGTTCAAACCGGCATTATCACGCGGTGATTTGCAATGTATCGGTGCAACAACACTTGATGAATATCGACAATTTATCGAGAAAGATGGTGCTCTTGACCGTCGGTTCCAAAAAATTATGGTCGATCCGGCAAGTGTTGATGATACAATTCAAATTCTTTCCAACATTAAAGAAAAATACGAGCAACATCACGGTGTGCGCTATACCGACAAAGCAATTGAGTCAGCCGTGAAATTGAGCGATCGATACATCACCGATCGCAATCTTCCCGATAAAGCAATCGATGTTCTCGATGAAGCCGGTGCGCGCGTGCATCTGGCAAACATTGTGGTTCCGCAGGAAATTTTGAAACTCGAAGAAGAAATTGAGAAAATTAAACTCTCAAAAAATCAGGTTGTCAAAAACCAGAATTTTGAAGAAGCAGCACGGCTGCGTGATCTGGAAAAAAAATTGTTAAGCGATCTTGAAATTGCAAAACGTGAATGGGAATTAAAATCACAATCGATGGTATTCGAGGTCGGCGAAGATCAGATGTCTGATGTTGTCGCGATGATGACAGGCATTCCGGTCAACAGAATCGCAGAATCAGAATCGGCAAAATTGTTGAAGATGGAATCCGAATTAAAATCCGTCATCATCGGACAGGATGAACCGATCGAAAAATTATCGAAAGCTATTCGCCGGGCTCGTGCCGGATTGAAAGATCCGAAACGTCCAATCGGCTCATTTATTTTCCTCGGACCAACCGGTGTTGGGAAAACAGAACTCGCAAAAGTTCTTGCGCGGTTCTTGTTCGATTCGGATGAATCGCTCATTCGCGTTGATATGAGCGAATACATGGAAAAATTCTCTGTCTCTCGTTTAGTCGGAGCGCCTCCAGGATATGTCGGATACGAAGAAGGCGGCCAGTTGACGGAAAAAGTACGCCGCAAACCGTATTCGGTTGTTCTGTTGGATGAAATTGAAAAAGCACATCCGGATGTGTTCAATATTTTATTACAAGTATTGGATGACGGTCAGCTTACTGACAGCCTTGGACGAAAAGTAGATTTCAAAAACACAATTCTTATTATGACGTCCAATATCGGTGCGCGCGATATTAAAGCATCGAAGGGATTCGGCTTCGGCGAAGAAACAATCGGCGATCGATACAAACATATGAAGGACACGATCGACGAAGCAGTGAAACGCGTATTCAATCCGGAATTTTTGAATCGGATTGATGACACGATCATCTTCCACCAGTTAACAAAAGAGGATATCACCAAGATCATTGATATTCAAGTGAAGGATCTCTTTAAACGGATGAGCACGATTAATATCTCGATTGAGTTGAGCAAACAAGCAAAAGAATTTCTTGCGGAAAAAGGATTCGATCAATTATACGGTGCACGGCCGTTACGCCGCGCATTGCAAAAATACGTCGAAGATCCGATTGCGGAAGAAATTCTGAAACAGAAGTTTACCGAAGGAAGCATCATCAAAGTAAAATTAAACAAGAAAAAAGATGAGTTGATGTTCACTACCGGAAATCAACCCGACGATGGCGGCGAAACTCCGGAAGAGATGAAGCATGAAGATGTAGCATAAGGAAAAAGTGCTTCTTAATAAAAAATCCCAATCAGTTTCGATTGGGATTTTTTATTTCTTCGCTCATGACTTTGATGGATCTTTTATATCGATAATTCAACATCAATGATCTCATTCCAAGAATCAACATTCCTAATCCGCTGCCGAGCAAAACCGTTGTAAAAACCATCTGCGTTGTTATTTCGTTTTGTATAATTTTTCGTGCTGCTTCATCCATCATCATTTTCACAAATGTTAATAGAAATACAACCCCGATTTCTAATAATGTCAGTCCGATAAAGATGATCAAAAACGAATCTATGACATCACGTTTAGGAATATGTATTCGCCGCTGCATTTGTTCGTGCGTGTAAAACAACTCACATTCAAATTCATGCCGCCGTTCCTGGTGTTTAAATAGATAAATCGACGCGATTACGATGATGGGAAATATATAATCCATAATGTTATTCATTGAATGAATGAGATTTTTTATAAAGAGCAATATCTCTTCTTACAAGCATGATAATTGTGACACCAATGCCAAGCGGCGAAAGAAGTAAAACGCGAGGTACGCGAATGGGAAAGAAAAATGCCAGGAACACCAAGAAACCCATAAAGAAGAAACCTGTAAATCCGATTAAAATGATTCCAAACAGATCTTTTCTCTGCGTTGCCGGCTGCAGCACGATATTGTTCTTAAGGTTTTCAATATTTTTTTTGTGAAGCTCCTCCCGCTTTCGATATTCATATAGCAGCGAAAGAATGAGCATGATGGCAAAAATTATATTAATCATAAAGATTCTCTCTTTTAATTTTATTAGACTATCAAACAAAGAATTTTCTTTCAACTGAAAGAAAATCTTCATTCGTCAAGTCTAATAATAAAGGACATGGACACATTTCGGGAAATTGTTGATGCATATTCTTCACGCGTTTTCAACCATTGTTTGAAAATGCTCAAAAACCGTGAAGATGCTGAAGAAGCCGCTCAAGATGTCTTCATGAAAATCTATCGGGGAATTGAACATTTTCGCGGTGATGCACGCCTGTCAACGTGGATTTGGCGAATTACCGTCAATGTGTGCTATACCCGGCTTTCAAAGAGAATTGTTCGCACTGATTCTCTTGATGAGATAGGAAGTGATGCTTTTGATGAATTGCTTTTGTCAGAAATTGTAACTCAAGAAGAAAAAAAATCCATTATCCTGAAGGCGCTTACCGCACTACCGTCTCAACAGTCTTCGGTGCTTCTGCTTTTTTATTTTGACGAATTATCATACAAAGAAATCGCAAATGCACTGAATATTCCTGAAGGTACGGTCGCGACAATTCTTTTCCGTGGGAGAGAAAATTTAAAAAAAGTTTTGCTGAAATTTCATAAGGAGAGTTTTACATGAACGAGGTTTCTTTAAAAGAATTCCTTACTCGACACGGCAAGCTTGACGAAATGCTGCAACTCTACAACGAAGCAGCCAGGCCCGAAGACCTGGACAATGTCAAAATAGTGCAGCTCCGTAATCACATATTTATCGCCCAAGCACTTTCCGAACTGCAAAACGAAAATTTGCCGGTTTCGTTGATTGAAAAATTAAGGGCGATCGAACAGGAAAAACAAATTTCACCAATTGCAGTGCTGAAAATTTTTTCCGCATATGCTGCCGTATTGATTGCGGGAATCGTCGTTGTTTTTATTGCACAATCATTTTTACAAAAAGTGTTAATTGAAATTGCACTTTACTCAGCAGGCGTATCTTTTATTTTTTATCAAGCCCTTAAACAAAAAATAACATCATTTTATGGCTGATTGTGATGATATCCTGCTTACGCAATTTCCTGCGCCTGCATTTGGATCCCAATCTTTTTCAGGAATGCATTCGGCAGTTCGCCTCCTGCAAAAATAAAGACATAGTCGTTCGGAATTTCTTTAACGTCATTTTGAATTTTAAGGAGTACCGAGCATTCCTTGATTTCCTGCACGTCGGAATTGAAAATAACGGTGAGTTTTTTCTTGGCAAGATATTCATCAAGATGCTGCTTGTTACGTTCTTTAATGCGGGAAAATTCCTCTTTACGATATGAAATAATCACCTTGTTGTTTTGCTGCGCCGCAAGACCGATGGCCGCTTCAATGGCAGAATCCCCTCCGCCGACAATTACCACAGAGGCACCTTTATATGATGCTGCATCGATTAAACGATACGCCACTTTTGAAAGTTCTTCGCCAGGAATGCCAAGCTTACGCGGCGTTCCTCTTCTTCCAAGCGCGAGAACGATATATTTTACTTTTACCTTTTTGGTTGTCGATGTTATTTCAAAATTGCCGTCGATATTGCGTTGAATATCGGTTACCTTTTCGCCGGTATGGATTTTCAATTTTGTTTTGGCAATTACATTTTGCCACAACTCCAGCAGCGCTTCTTTTTTTGCCTCGGTGAATTTTACTTTTCCCCACAACGGTAAATCAACCGGCGCCGTCATGACAACCTTCGCGCGCGGATATTGAAGGATTGTTCCGCCAATATCATTTTGTTCGAGAACGATATAGCGAAGTTTTCTTGACATCGCCGTCAGCCCTGCAGCGAGTCCAGAAGGACCGGCTCCGATAATCGCAACATCATACACATCGTCTTTTGTCGAATGAGGAAGCGACGCAATATAATCGATCACTTTTTTCCCTTGAGTAATGGCATTTTTAATCAAACCAAGTCCGCCCAGTTCGCCGGTAATAAACATTCCATCAACACTCGTTTCAAAATTTTCACTAAGCATTGGCAAGTCCGCACTTCGTCCTGCGCTTGCCATTAATAATTCTATTGCACCAACAGGGCACGATTCGGCGCAAAGCCCGTGACCGACACATTTTGCACCGTGAATAAGGGTCGCTTTCCCCTCAATCAATCCAAGCACATCACCTTCGGGACACACTTTAGTGCATGATCCGCATCCGATACATTGCAATACATCAATATGCGGGTGCATGGCAACCGCTTCATGCAGTCCCGATATTTTCAATGACTGAAATTTTGCGCGGGCCTTTGCTTCTTTTTTTCGAAGACCATGAACATACGGGCTTACGGTCGCAACAATCAGTACGGCAGTAACTGCCGCTGTAAGCCATGAGCCATCCATAATTAAAATCGAATTCCAACTTCCGCAAAGATATTCATATTGTTCATTGCCTTATCAATAACGTTATCTGCGAACAACGAGACATACCACATATTCGAAATTCTATAACTTATATTTCCGCTGATCGTGTGCGTAATGAATGCCTGATGCAGCGAGTGAATGGTGTATGAATAATAATTGTACCGTACTGCGGTCGTTAGCTTATAGAAAAATGTTTGATCAACATCAAACGTGATATCCTGTCCGTCGGAAAAAACACCGCTGATCTTTGAATACCGCACCCCGGCGTTCACATCTGAACCAAACATATTTGTCATACGAAGCGAGCCGTTGAGAGTTTTGGCGTCACGTGCATCTCCTTTTTTTGTGCGATAAATTATTCCGCCGGAAAGATAAATGAAATACGGAAGGCGTACGGTGGCATTAGCGCGAAATCCCTGCATTAAATTTTTATCAAACAACGTGTCCGAAATGGATTTCATCGATTGAAAAAGATAGATACTGCGGGTCCCATCGTAACCGATGTTTGCATGTAACCACGACAAGGGATAGTAATTTACCGAAAGAAATGTATTGGAAAATTTAAACGCCGATTTCCGCACTCCCTTGTTTATATCGTTCAAATCAAGTTCTGTACTTTCATACAGAGAAAGCTGTGAACTAAACGCTACAGAATTTTGAAGATAAAGAAATTCCCTGTCCAACTTATCCCTCATCAGTTGACGAACATAGGCAATGGTGCCGTCGTAGTATTGTGTGAAATCCATGCTGCTGCGGTAATTCACAAACACTCCGCCTTTTCTATAATCCTGGTCAATGCTGAACGATTGATCAAAAATACTTGCGCCGAATAACACGCCGCCCGTAAAATTTCCTTGCCGCGCATACACCTGGCCGCCGTCGAACATTCCCATGCCGGTAACAAAACGAGAATTCATTCGCCCAACTCCGTATCCCATTATGGATTGAGGATCGTCGTACTGCAACTGAAATTCATACATTCGAATTTTGAGCGGCGATTTCTCACCGGATCGGCGGTACCGATCTGTCAAATCGTAATAGCTTCGCCCGTACATCGAAAAAACCAAACCGGTTCCGTAGAGATTTCTGATGTCTAATCGAAGCAGCGGTGCAGGCTGACTAAGATTTAATCGTGAATCCGATGAGACCACACCGATATATTGAATTGCGGCACGTCCCGAAACAATATTCCAGTCGTTGTCCGATAGCGGTACACGCGATGGCACACGTGTTGACAAAACATTTTTTATTGAATCTTTTCCAAGAGCAAGTGATTCACCAGTAATGGGAATAACAGCCGTAAAAAATTTTGTACTGACAATTGAATCTCCAACGGCAACTTTTACGGAAGGAGTTAACAATTGTGCCGATGATGTTTTTTTCGAAATAGCATTAATTTGCAATTCACCGATATTTTTCAAATTGTGAATTACATCTACGGTGTCGCCGATAACAAATCCCGCATCTCTTCCAGCATTGAGATAAAAAACCGACCCGGAAATATACGTTACACAGCATCGAATCTTTTCTCCAGCCCGGACATTATTCCCCAGCATTAAAAACACTATGACCACCATAATGATTTTTAATTTTTTGCTTCTATATTTTTTTCTCCGTTGTGCCAAATGCTAGTTCCTTCCATTGGGATGACATTGATAACAATTAGCACTA
Source organism: Ignavibacteriales bacterium (assembly GCA_037443785.1). Lineage (GTDB taxonomy): Bacteria > Bacteroidota > Ignavibacteria > UBA10030 > UBA8401 > JAQUOA01. Next base: position 76,151 of record JBBINR010000015.1, read on the forward strand.
TTAAAGATATAATTTCGTACGCCGGTATGATGTGGATCGGTTCGTCCTTGTGTATGACAATTTGTGCATTGAAAAACTTTAAAATCATTTTGATTCGTATGACATTGCGAACATATTCCCCCTGAGTTTCCATGATTACGCGGGAACCATGTATGATTGAATGTAGCACCAGTCCATTGAGTTGTTGTATGACATGTCTGGCATGTGGTCGGAAAGCCTGCTGCCGTATGATTTGGATTGGTCGTGTTCGTATAATTTTTTTGGTGGCACGAATAACAGTCCATCAGCGTGCCGGCAAATTTGCCATTTACATGGCATTGGTTGCATTGGGCTTGCACATGTGCCCCGGTTAATGCGAACTGCGTTTTACTATGATCGAACGTTGCCGGATTCCACGCCGTTGTGGTATGACACGTTATGCAGTTATGATCAAAATTTCCAGTAACATGATTTGGATTTGTAGTTCCCGCAAAATCAGTTTGATGGCATGTATAACAATCTTTTGATGTTCCCACATATTGCCCGTTTTTATGGCACGAAATACAGGCTGTCGCCAAATGTGCACCGGTAAGGGGAAAGCTCGTTTTACCATGATTAAATGTCGATGGCTGCCAGGTTACCACGGTATGACACGTTACACAATCATGCGGAAATTGTGACTGCCCATGATTTGGGTTTGTAGCTTTTGTAAAATCCGCTTGATGGCAAGAATAACAATCGGTCGGCGTGCCGGCAAATTTTCCGTTCACATGACATGATGCGCACTGCGCAGTTTTATGAGCACCGACCAATGGAAAAGTTGTTTTATTATGATCAAACGTAGACGGCTGCCATGCTGTTGTTGTGTGGCATGTCAGACAATTGTGATCGAAATTTCCTGTGACATGGTTCGGATTTGTTGTTCCCGTGAAATTTGTTTGATGACAAGAAT
>JBBINR010000016.1:0-75729 GCA_037443785.1 Ignavibacteriales bacterium
AAAAATGAATCGATGCAGATGAATTTATTATATCAAAATTATCCCAATCCGTATAATCCGGAAACGACGATTACGTACCGGTTGGAGCACTATTCGCCGGTATTACTGAAAGTGTATGATGTGCTGGGGAAAGAAATAACTACGCTGGTGAATGAACGTCAGGCGCAGGGAGAATATCATTGTCCGCTGAATAGCAGTGCATTGCAGCTTTCGAGCGGAGTATATTTTTACCAATTAACCGTTGGAACATTTATTCAAACAAAAAAGATGATTGTTTTGCAGTAAGCATTAGCTCACGTTTCACGATGAAAGTTTTTGCAGCACAATGTAATTCATCATTCCACAACCAATATGAGGCACGTATGAAAAAACTTTACATGGTTTTATTATTAGTCCTTTTGGGTACGATGGCGTACTCACAGGGGAAAGTCGAAAAGTTCGACGGTACTTGGATAAATCTTCAAGATGCGTGGTCGAGCGATGGAAGCGCCTTGAAGGAGTTTACGTATGACTCTACATTCAAGTATGAAGGTGCTGCTTCATTAAAGATCGAGTGGTTGAACAAAACGTACGTTGATTGGCAGTATGCTGGTGTAAGTTTTGCAAACTTTCTGAATGCAAACGAAGTGATCAATATTGCCGATTATGATTCACTCGTATTCTGGATGTATGTAGAACGTCCTGCAAAACAAACCGATACATATATGGCATTGATCTTTACGGAAAATCCGAATGATGTTTCCCATAACGCTAATCCGACGGGAAGCAATGGTTTCACAGAATTTTGGCGTCATCAATACCGTGAAATATTCAACGATACTACTAAAACGTGGAAACGCATCAGCGTTCCGTTGAAAGTTGTTGGCGACCCGACCGCTCCGGGTCCGGCGGATTGGAATGCTGGCTGGAATCGTCAAAGCGTTGGCGGTCATAATAATAATGAGCGCTTCGATCTCGGATTTATTCGCGGATTTTACATGGAGTTCGATTCTGATTCTGCCAACACGTACGACTCATGTACATTCTATATTGATAACATGATGGCTGTAGGAAAAAATGTAACACCTCTGGTTATTTTTAATGGACACAAAACACAATCGGATATCCACATGGCAACCGGGTGGAGCGGTTCCGTTGTTATTGATCCGACAGAAGATTATGACGGCAAAGGCACGGGTGCCATAAAATGGACTGGCGACGACGGCTGGGACGGCGTATGGTGGGATATTACCAATCCGCGGAACCTTGGACCAAATTGGAAACAAGATACATTGCAATTTGCCATTAAAGCTCCAAAGAATTTTGGTAAACTGTATGTTGCATTAACAGATCCGCAAACGACAACACCGAGCGCTTACCAGGTTGTGTACGAAATGCCGGAAACTTCTGCCGTGAAAGGCGGCTATGATGGCAATTGGCATCTTGTGAAAATACCGCTTAACAAATTTGCTCAGTGGGGATCATGGGATGCGATGCATGATAAGAGCAAGTGGATGGATTCGTCGAGAGTTGCTCAATTTAGAATTGAAGGCGACGGACAAAATGTTTTAGGCAAAGTAGTTTATTTCGACAATATCTGGACAGGCAATCCCACATTTGATATTACGGCGCCGACTCCACCGGCCGGTGTTGTTGGTGTTGCCAATGGAAAATATATCAACACTGTTTCGTGGACAGATAATGCTGTTGAGAAACAAGAATTATATAATGTCTATCAAAGCACACAGGTCATTGCTGATGTGCATGCACCCGGTGTCACGGTTGTAAAATTGGCTATTCCCAAAGGCGTTGGGCTTTTTGATCAAGATATTCGCGTTCCTAAGAATGATCAAACGGTAGATTTCTATTATGCCGTAACGTGTATCGATTCCATGGGAAATGAAAGTGTTCCAGGTCTCAGTTCTAAAGTTACGAACACGGCAAGAGGTGTAACGGTCATTTCGCCGACGGCACCGCAATCATTTGTTGCTGACGGAAGTTTAACTGATTGGACAACGATTGTTCCATTTAGAATGAATCCGAAAGATAAGTCCGGAACAGTTGTAGCGAACACAAAAATCACCGATAGTCTCGATCTCAATGTAAAAGGATATGTTGCGATTGATAATACAAACATGTACGTCGCATTTGATGTGATCGATGATAAAGTGATTGTTGATACAACGAATACAACGCAATGGCAGAGTGATTCGCCGGAACTCTTTATCGGATTCTACGATGATTCGCAAGGAATTTTCCGATGGAACTACCAGCGCGGTGCACAGCCAAATTATCACTTGCGATTCTGTCAAAACGGAGTCAACATGACGCACCCAATGGTGTTTGATAAGTTCATTATGAAACCAGGTGCAGATTATGTCTGGAAGAAAAAGCAATTAACACCCGGCTATACCGTTGAAGCAAAAATTCCACTATCACTTCTTGCAAGTGAAGGAGGAGATAATTTGTTTACTCCTTCGTTTGGAATGCAAATGCCGATCGATTTTGCGATTAACGATGTAGACTCTGCCAATACTCGCGAAGGTATTATGACCTACTCGCCGACCAATGAAGATAATTCATGGGCATATGTGACGGGATACTGGACATACACGTGGCTTGGCGGATATCCAACAAGCGTTCGCAGGGACGATGAAGTTGTTGCAAAGTCGTATATGCTTTCACAAAACTATCCGAATCCATTCAATCCATCGACCGAAATTCGGTACGCCATTGCGAAACCCGGTATGGTGCACTTGAAAGTGTATGATATCATCGGACGCGAAGTTGCAACGATTGTTAATGAGTATCAAAATGCCGGTACGTATGTTGCGCGGCTTGATGCGTCAGTCGGAAAACGGCTTGCCAGCGGTGTGTATTTCTACACCATCCAAGCAGGCGCTTTCCACAGTGTGAAAAAAATGATGTTGTTGAAATAGTTGTATCATGCTCCGCGCTTTCTGAACAAGGAAGCGCGGAGTTTGTTATTCACTCGCTTTTCAAGAAAGTATATACAGATTCCAATGATTCACTTCTCTTTACGCAGTCCGCATTTCCGAATTGTATTTGTCATCATCTTTATTTCGTTTTGGTCATCGCAAAGTTTTGCAGGAACAATGGGAAAAATTTCCGGCAAAGTAATCGATCGAAATACGAAAGAAGGAATTATCGGCGTAAATATCCTTCTTGAAGGAACATATCTCGGTGCCGTTTCCGATCCCGATGGGTATTATTCAATCAATAATGTGACACCCGGAAAATATACGCTTGTTGTCAGCATGGTTGGATATGATAAAACAAAAATTACGAATGTGATCGTGAAGATAGATTTAACGACATCGATTGATATTCAACTGTCAGAAACTGCTGTTGTTGCCCAGGAAGTTGTCATTCAAGCAGAACGTCCGCTCGTGCAAAAAGATTTAACCTCATCATCCGTTACAATTTCATCGGATGAAATGAAAGCCATTCCCGTGGAAAATCTTACTCAATTGGTAAACTTGCAGGCAGGTGTTGTTGATGGGCATTTTCGCGGAGGCCGCGCGGGTGAAGTAAGCTATTTGGTTGATGGTATTTCGGTAACGAATCCGTTGAATGGTTCGCTTGGCGTGCAGGTGGAAAATTCATCGATCAGAGAAATGGAAGTGATCAGCGGAACATTCAACGCTGAATACGGACAGGCGATGTCCGGCGTTGTTAATATTATTACGCAGGATGGATCCTCGACAATGCACGGCACTGTCAGCGGATATATCGGTGATTATATCACGTCGCACAATTCGACATTTCAAGGTTTGACTTCCACAAAAGGGACTCGCATTAAAAATCTTCAAGCGACACTCAGCGGTCCGACGGAAATTGATAATCAACTTACATTTTTTGCGACAGGACGATATTATCATAGCGACGGATATTTGTACGGCAAAAGAGTTTTTAAAGTAACGGACGATGTTTCTTATTTTCCCGACTCGACGAATTCGAAAGTCATGATCCATCGAAATACCGGAGACGGCTCCTTTGTTTCGATGAATCCTGAACGGCGGTATTCGGTGAACGCAAAGCTTACCTACTCGTTGCCGGAAATAAAATTTACGTACGGTTTTTTTACCGATGATAATTTTTCAAAATCCTACAGTCATTATTGGTCATGGACTCCCGATGGAATCTTGAATGACTATTCCCGCAGCAATTTTCATAATGTGCAAATAACACATGTCCCATCGTCGACGACAATTCAATCGCTCAAAATATCACGGATTGAAACTTCGGCGAAAGGATATCTTTATGAAAATCCGTACGATTGAAATGTATATCCCGCGCTGCAAGGTGTTCCAATTTCGGGATATACATTTCAATCGGGGGGCAATCAGGGAGACAGGTACGATAGAAAAACTACAACGATGACAGCTCAATGGTCTCTCTCTTCACAAATAACAAAGGAACATAAAGTTGGAATGGGTGTTGAAGGGCGGTTTCATACGTTGTCCAACCACAATAACTCTGTCATCAATAAGACTGAAAGCATTACCGATTCAGCGACCGGAAAAACACTCTTCACATTGGGCTATCCGAATGAAGGTACGTACTATAACCAGCAATATACCAAACACCCGTACGAAGCGTCGGCATATCTTCAAGACAAGATGGAATATGATATCATGGTGATCAATGCCGGTGTTCGTTTCGATTACTTCAACCCGAACACGAAATTGCTCGCCGATATTCAAAACCCGGCGCGAAATCATAAATTTGATACGCTGTATGGCGTTGCCGGCAGAATGGTGAATGCAGAAGAAAAAATTCAGGTGAGTCCGCGGCTCGGTGTTTCATTCCCAATTACCGATCAAGGAATTATCCATTTTTCGTACGGACATTTCTTCCAGATACCGAATTTTGAAAATCTATATTTGAATTCAGATTATATTATCATTCCGGGGCAATCGCTCTCTTCGATCAGCGGCAATCCGGATTTAAAAGCACAGCGCACGGTGTCATACGAGGTAGGATTGCAGCAGGTCGTGTACACCGACGTTGCGGTAGATTTTACATTATACTACCGTGACATTCGCAATTTGCTTGGAATGGAATTGATCCGATCGCACGAAGGATTCCGTTATGCGCGATTTATTAACAGGGATTACGGCAATACACGCGGAGTAATTCTTTCGGTTGACAAGCGATTCACAAATTTCTTCGGTGCAAAGATCGATTACACATACCAATTTGCAGAAGGAAATGCTTCCGATCCGTACGCAGTGTTTTATAACAACCAAACCAGTCCGCCGATCGAATCGAATAAAAAAGTTGTCCCCCTTGATTGGGATCAGCGAAACACGCTAAATATTTCGCTCACGCTCGGTTATCCGGAGGATTGGAGCGTGGGGCTCATTGGCAGTTATGGTTCAGGCTTACCGTATACCGAAGATGTTCGATCGTCGCAAGGAGTTCGTTTTGAAAATGGCGGGATAAAACCGTCAACAATGAATGTGGATTTACGCGCCGAAAAGAATTTTACGCTCGGCGGCGTTGCGACAACAGCATTCGTGTATATTTATAATGTCTTTGATATCAAGAGTGAGCTTGGCGTCAGTGCAACGACTGGACGCGCCAACAAAGATCTCAATTCACGATATGCGTCTCAGATCGTCGGGTTAAATACGCTCAATCAATATTTAAATGATCCGACATCATTTTCATCGCCACGACAAGTTCAACTTGGCTTTTCATTATCCTTTTAATTTATCCAATGAAATATCTTCGAAAAAAATATTTTTTTCTTTTGCTGTTGTTCCTTCCATGCATAAGGCAGTCCGCCTTTGCGCAAGCTCCGTCGTACATCCAAAAATACCGGGATGAAGAACGGGGTAATGTAGAAAATAGAAAACAAGGAATCATGGACGGGAATCTTGTTCGCACATTGTACGACAACGTGGGGCAGGTTGGCGATTGGCCTAATCAACCATCCGGCGAATGGCCGAAAGGTTCAGGGCATTCCTATCTTGACGGTGTTGCTGTGATTGTCGGTGCGCGACTTAATTACAACGGAAAAATTATTACACCCATGGAAACGCAATATCGCGAATGGATGGATCGTGATCCGACGACACAGACATTGTGGGGATGGGAACCTGTTTCCGGCTATATGAGTCCATCGGCAACGCACCCGGCACAGAACAGAGATACAACTTCATTTCCTGAACATTGGCCTCGCTCATTATTTTCGCAGCTCAATTATACTGAACAAGAAGCAGCAAAGTGGGATGGATATTGGTACGGATATTTTGGACGCGGTGTAACGAATGCCGATTTTGAAACATTTTATGTGATGGACGATGCGCAGGATCGTGAATACGCCCGTCAGCCCTACGGTTATTGGCCTATTGTCGATACGATCTATACGAAAAGTGTTTTTACCGGAAATGATACCACCTACTTGCAGATCGATTCGACCCGCGGCGGATTAGGATTGCGTGTTGAAGTACGCGGATTCCAGTGGTCGCATGTCTTAGCCGAAGATATTATTTTCTGGCATTACGATATCATCAATCTTTCCAATAGTGATTACAACAATGCCGTCTTCGGATTTTATTCTGATCCCGGTGTAGGAGGGACTGAAAGTCAAAACAATAGCGCGCTGTTCGATTCCCGAATCGATCTTGCGTATGCGTGGAATCCTTCCGGAATTGGGACGCCGGGGAATTGGAAGACAGGATTTTTTGGCTACGCATATCTTGAAAGCCCGGGTAATACAACAAATGGCATCGATGATGATGAAGATGGAATGGTTGATGAAAAGCGTGACGACAATATCGATAATGATCACGATTGGAAAACATATACCGATCTAAATCTTAATAACAAATGGGACAGCGATGAACCGCTGAATGATGATGTTGGTGCCGACGGGGTTGGGCCGTTCGATCCTCAATATAACGGACCGGACAAAGGAGAAGGAGATGGCATGCCGACCCACGGAGAACCGAACTTTGATGAAACCGATAAAGATGAATCGGATCAAATCGGATTAACGGCAATGTCGATTTTGTCCCTTGATCCAAGCGGTAAAAATTTTAATGATGATCCCACGCTGTATAAGAGAATGACAAGCGGGTTCAGCGACACGCTTGTCCAGAATTCGAACATCAGTATGTACTTCAGTTCGGGTCCATTCCCATTGAAACGATTTCATCGCGATCGGTTTTCGATGGCGTTGGCATTTGGAAGCGATCTCACTGATCTTGTCTTTAATAAGAATACTGTTCAAGCGATTTATAATGCCAATTATAATTTTTCACAACCCCCAATTACACCGCACCTAACGGCAATTTCGGGAGATAAAAAAGTTTACTTGTATTGGGATAACAACGCAGAGCAGTCGTTCGACAAATTTTTACAGAAAAAAGATTTTGAAGGATATTCAATTTATCGAAGCACCGAGCCGGAATTCGAAGAAGTAAAACGTATTACCGATACCGACGGTGAACCGAAGTACTGGAAACCTCTTGCACGGTTCGATCTCGTTGATAGTATTAGCGGTTCCGATCCGGTTGGAATTAACGGGGCGCATTTCAATCGCGGAAGCAATAGTGGTTTACGTCATTCGTTTGTCGACAGCACGGTGCAAAACGGGATGAAATATTATTACGCCGTCGTTTCGTATGATCAAGGTGATCCGCATTATGGAACCACCGGTTTGCAGCCGACAGAATGCCCAAAAATTATCAGTGTTGATTATTCCGGGACATTAAAATTTGTCGATATCAATTGCGCTGTGGTTGTTCCGAATGCAGCAAGTGCCGGATACATTCCTCCGGGGGTTGAAGGAAATATTTCTTCGGTGAAACAAGGAATTGGTACCGGATCGCTGAGGATAAATGTTGTTGATCCAACCAGTATTCGAGACAATGCCACCTATCGAGTCCTTTTTCATTCAGCCGGAACAATGCCGGGATACAAAACAAATTCGCTTGATGTGATACGTTTTTATCAATCATCGACCGACACGATTGTTAAACATCAAAGCAGTGCTGCCGTATCAAATAATAATTTTTCTTCGCCGTTCGAAGGATTAATTTTGAGCATATTAAATGACACTGTCGTAACGGTGATCGATACTTCCATAGGCTGGGTTATTGGAACATCGAATATTGTGATGAACGTTGAAGAGGATAAATCCAATGCAGCATTGGATTATGCGTGGCCTTCCAATTATGAAATACGTTTTTACGGAAGCGACACAATACCTACGGCATTCGATGCCCCTCCGGAATATCCGAAGATGAAGGTACCATTTTCGATAAAAAATATTACCCAAGGGACGACCGTTTCATGCATCGTTCATGATGCTGATGGAAACGGAAAATTCAGTGTAGGTGATACCATTCGTATCATTGACGGCTACGTTGACGATACCAATTTTAAGTTGACGTGGAAAATAAGTTATGGAAAGCCGGAATCGGGAACATCTGTTCTTCCGCAAGCAGGGGACAAGTTTATTTTCAAAACACGAAAGCCGTTGTATGAAGGAGATTATTTTGAATTTACGACAAAAGGTCAACGCGTCGATAAAGGGATTGCGAAAAATTCGTTGAACAAAATAAAAGTTGTCCCCAATCCGTACATCGGAACGGCAAAGTGGGAGCCGCGAACATTGTATCAATCCGGGCGCGGCGACAGGAAAATTGAGTTTACGAATCTGCCTCAGCAATGTACGGTAAGAATTTATACGATGGCAGGTGCCTTAATAAAAACGTTGAAAAAAGATTCACCAATTATCGACGGATCGCTGGATTGGAATTTAGTGACAGACGATGGGCTGGATATCGCATACGGTATCTACATTTTCCACGTGGATGCTCCAACCGTCGGTGAATATATCGGGAAATTTGCGGTGATCAAGTAAAAATTTTGTAAAGTCCTATTAAGTGAATGTCTCAATGATTAAAAAATTTATTCTGCTCTTTTTTTGCACCTCCGCAATCGTTATGTCGCAAGAAACCGACAATACCAAACGCGGAACGACCGCTGCTCCATTTCTCTCTATCGGTCAAGGCGCTCGTGCCGTTGGAATGGGAAGTGCGTTCACAGCAGTTGCCAACGACCGAAGTTCGTTGTATTGGAATGCGGCAGGCATCGCTGATTTCACCAACAATGGGGTCCTGGTCGACCACACACAGTGGATCGCGGATGTTCAATATAATTTTATTGCTGCTTCGTTCTCATTGCAGCAATACGGTGCTCTCGGTTTCAGTCTTACGACGTCATCCATGAATGAAATGGATGTTACGACCGTTGAAAATCCGGACGGGACAGGCGAATCGTTCGATGCGCTTGATGTCGCATTTGGTGTAACGTATGCGATGAAATTGACCAACGCATTTTCGATCGGTTTCACCCCGAAGGTCGTCCATCAACGAATTTGGAAAATGACCGCGACGACCATGGCAATTGATCTTGGAATCAAATACATCACCCCCTTTCCGGGCATAACGCTTGGCATGGCAGTAACAAATTTTGGCGGTAAAATGCAATTGAGCGGAACAAACACCGTTGTATTGCATGACCCTTCGCCGCTTGAAAAAGGAAACAACGACCGCATTCCTGCGAATTTAGCGATGGAAGAATGGTCGCTTCCGTTGAATTTCCGTGTCGGAATTTCGTACGATGTCGTAAAGACGGAAGAGAATGCATTTGTGGTTGCCGTCGACGCGCTGCATCCGAACGATAATAATGAAAGTATCAATATCGGAACAGAATACACCTATAATAATTTCCTTTCGGTGCGCGGCGGATACAAGTCGCTGTTCTTGAATAATTCCGAAGAATCATTTGCCTTGGGATTTGGAATTCGGCAGGAATTACTGAACAACATTTCGATGCAGGTACAGTATGCCTATCAAGACTTCCATCGATTAAAAGAAATTCAAAAGTTTGAAATCGAAATAGTGTTCTAATATTCTTAGATAAAATTCAATTCAATGATAAAACAAGAACGGCTTGTATCGCTCGATGTCTTCCGCGGCTTCACGATGGCGGCGATGGTGCTTGTCAATAACCCCGGTTCATGGGAACACATTTATCCACAGCTGGAACATGCAAATTGGAATGGCTGGACATTCACTGATTTTATTTTTCCCTTCTTTCTTTGGATTGTCGGTGTCTCTGTTACGTATTCTCTTTCTGCCCGAAAATCGCGCGGCGATAGTACAAATAAACTTGTTCGACAAATTTTCCGCCGGACATTTTTTCTTTTTGCGATCGGTGTTTTCTTAAATGGATTTCCATTTGGGTTATTGTGGAATATCCCGTTCAGCTTTAACACCATCCGCATTCCCGGAGTGCTGCAGCGAATCGCGATTGGATATTGTTTTGCTTCGTTGATGTTTCTTGGAACAAACAAAAAATGGATTGGAATTACCATTGCGATGCTTCTTTCACTTTATTGGATTTTGATGAAATGTATTCCGGTTCCGGGCGTTACGCTTGGAAGTATGGAACTTGGGAATAATTTTGCGGCATACGTCGATTCTATTTTTCTGAAAGGACACATGTGGAAAAATACACTCACGTGGGATCCCGAAGGAATTATCAGCACCATCCCATCATTGGCAACCGCATTATTTGGTGTGTTAACGGGAGAGTATTTACGACAGCCGGCACCGTCAAAATCAGAGAAGGTAAATTGGATATTTGTTACCGGTGCAGGATTACTGTTGCTTGCTGCATTTTTGGATATGTGGATGCCCATCAACAAAAATTTATGGACATCTTCCTATGCAATTTTTATGGCAGGGTGGGCGCAAGTCATTTTTGCAGCGCTGTATTTTCTCATTGATGCCGTTGGATACAAACGATGGGCATTTCCATTTGTTGTCTATGGGTCGAACGCAATTGCTGCATATGTGATTTCGACAATTCAAGAAGTTGTCGTCTATGGTATGACGACAACGACAATTTCCTTAACCGGTGAAGCACAATCAATTGCTATCAAAGATTATTGGATGCTTGTTTTTTTTGATAAATATTTTTCTCCGCTTAATGCTTCACTCGTATACGGGCTTCTAACCGTTGCGTGCATTTTTTTTGTTCTTCTTTTCTTCTGGAAAAAACGGTGGTTTTTGAAAGTCTAATCAATTTATGATTTTCCGAAAATCGGTCCCTAAACAGATGGTGGTGATTGTACTCCTGGCAGTACTGTGTAGCTATGCACAACCGGCCAAAATTCGCATTGCATGCATTGGGAACAGCATAACCTGGGGCGGCCTCGGAGATTTGTCTTACCCGCAGCAGCTTCAAAAAAAATTGGGTTCGAATTATGATGTCAGAAATTATGGAATCTCTGCTCGAACACTGTTGAAAAAAGGCGATTACCCGTATTGGAAGGAGCTTGAATTTATCGATGCACGAAATTTTGATCCGCATATTGTTATTATTAAGCTCGGAACGAATGACAGCAAACCGCAAAATTGGATTTATAAAGATGAATTCTTCAGCAACTATACGGAGTTTGTTGCGGCATTTCGGATGTTGAAACGCCGGCCGCAAATCTATGTTTGTTTTCCTGTTCCTGTCTTTCATACAAATTGGGGAATCAACAACCCTGTCGTTAAAGATGAAATCATTCCGCTTATTGATTCGGTGAGAAATTCTGCACAGACATTCTTGATTGATTTTTATTCGTTGATGAAAAATGACAGTGCATTGTTCCCTGACGGTGTTCATCCAAACGCCATTGGCTATGAAAAGATGGCGCAACTTGTGTACGATACGGTAATGCATGGTCAGAGCGGAGTGATTCGTTATTTTTATGCGACGCGCGATACCCTGAATAAAAATGAAACGGCAATATTATACTGGAATACTTCAGAAAATTCCCAAGTGTTTCTTAATGGAAATCCTGTGAATGCTGTCGATTCGTTGAACATTGCGCCATCAAACACAACAACGTATACACTTACGACCCGAGGCTCGATTTCAGATTCTGTGACTCGCACAATATTTTATTATCCTCCGGGAAAAATAAAATTCTTTCGAGCAAACATTCCGATGTATGAAATAGGTTCAATCGATTCTATTGCGTTGCGGTGGCAAACGGGAACAGGGTCATCCGTTTCTTTCAATGGAACGCCGGTAAAAGAAAATGATACTGTTGGTGTTTTCGTTTCACGCGATACAATATTTACATTGATTGCAGATGGAGAGCAGGCAGATACACAAAGCATCACCATCACCGGAATTCAAACAGACAAATTCAATCGGGCACTTCATCGAACGGCGTCCGCTTCGACAACAGATTGGGGATATTCGATAAGTGCGGTGAACGATGGCGACAGTAATACGTTTTGGAAAAGTAAATCCGGAAAGACTCAATGGATATCGATCGATTTTGGGAAAACCATTTCGGTGAAAAATGTTCGGCTGCAATGGGGGTCGGTCTATGGAATAAGTTATTATCTGTATCTTGTCAAAGAATCGGGTGAGTTGATAGCGATCTATAATACTGGTGCGGGTGATGGAGATGTGGACGATATTTCCGGATTATCGGGATCTGGTCGTCAACTTAAAATTTTGTGTTTGAAAAATAATACTCTTGACGATTCATATATTCTTAAAGAGTGTGAAGTGTATGGAACGAACGACCTTACATCCGCGCGAGACAATAATTCGACATTGTCAGTTTCAACATTTTTGCTGGAACAAAATTACCCTAATCCATTTAATCCTTCTACGATCATCAATTATCGTATACCTTCAACAGCCCATGTTACCGTAACAATTTTTGATCTCCTTGGGAAAAAAGTAACGACATTGGTTGATGAAACAAAGCCAGCGGGAAATTATTCTATTCTGTTTAATGCCGAGCGTTTACCGAACGGTGTATATTTTGTCCGCCTGCAAAGCGGTGTTATGATGCAGACAAAGACAATGGTGTTTTTAAAATAAACCCGGGAGTATTAACGGTTGTTACCGCAAAAATTCCCGTTGGAAAAAAATGGAAAGATTCGTATATTTAATAAATCGTAATCACGCACCCGTAGCTCAACTGGATAGAGCACCAGCCTACGAAGCTGGGGGTTACAAGTTCGACTCTTGTCGGGTGTACAAGAAAAAGCCCTGTAAATACAGGGCTTTTTTATTTTATCCCCTTTCGTAATTCTGCAAAACCAAAAAACCTTATAACACCAGGTGTTTTAATTATAGTCCACATCGAGTGAACTCTTCTTGAATCTATCGTTGCATTGTCTGATTTGTAAACACAGCATTTTGCTGGTGAAGTCCAAACCACATTACCATATAGTGTTAAACTCGAAAATGAACAAATGCCATTTTCAGTTTTTATGATAGATTAATTTTGGTATAAATAAAGTCTTGACATAGTCAAATAATTGGCTTATAATGTCGAAACGTTTCGATTAAATTTATTAAAAAATAACTTAAAAAATGCCAATGAATTCTTTATTTATATCTTAAAATAAAAACGTTTCGACATGAACAAAAAACCTAATATTAAGGATGTTGCAAAAAAAGCCGGACTTTCTTTATCTACCGTTTCTCTGGTGATTAATAATAAATCGCGTGTCAGTAAAGAAACCAGAGACAAAGTAAAAAAAATTATTTCAGAGTTAAATTATCATCCTCAACGAAGCGGAAGATTTCTCGCTTCAAAGCTCAGTGGAAACATTGGATTTATTCTCACCGAAGACCACTTTTCAAAATCAGAACCTTTCTATACAAGAATTTTTCTTGGAACCGAATTCGAAGCACGAAAGAGCAACTACTATGTTCTTCTGACAACAGTAAATTTTAATGTCAAAGACACGAAAGAAATTCCCCGCTTTCTTCTTGAATCAAATATTGATGGGGTAATCATTGCGGGAAAAATTGGTTCGTCGTGGATCGATTATCTCCGTGAGAGGAACATTCCTTTACTTCTTGTCGATTTTGATAAACCTGATAAAGGTGTTTCAACTGTTTTGATCGATAATTTCGAAGGAGCAAAACTTGCAGTTTCTCATCTGGCAAAAGGTGGACACAAAAAAATTGGATTCATCGGCGGCGATATTGAACATCCGAGTATTAGTGACCGATATTCCGGTTATCGATACACAATGAATAATTTAAACTTATCTATCTCCGATAGTTATATATGCATTACAGAACCGGAGACACAATCGGTCAATGGGTATAACGCTGCAAAAAAAATATTTCAAAATAAATCAAACATACCCTCAGCACTCTTTATTGCGAATGATGCCATGGCAGTCGGCTGTATGCGTTACTTGAAAGAGAATGGGAAAAAAATTCCCGCTGATGTGGCGATTGTTGGATTTGATAATGTTGAAATGGGATTTTTATCTGAACCTCGTTTAACAACGATCAATGTTCATCGCGAGGAAATCGGGAGTATCGCCGTCAAACGCATGGTAGAGATGATAAAAGAAAAAACCGAACTGCGAACAAAAACAATCACAAATGTAGAATTAGTTGTGAGAGAATCGTGTGGAATCAAAATAAATAATCCTGTGAAGGATTGACGAAGGAGGTGTCGATGGAGCAAGAATGACTCTGTATTCGTTTGTTAAATTCATTTTTCATCAACTAAAAGGAGAAGCAATCATGAATTGGCGAAGAAATCTACCGTTATTTAGTTTTGTATTCTTGTGGGCGGTGTTACTGCTGCCAGCACAGAATACGAACTTACTTCCAAATGGCGGATTTGAGAGTGGGAAGCCGTCGTTGTGGAATGCGGAAGCAGGGACCAGCGGAGCGACCTTGAGCTGGGCAAGCGATCAAGTGCATCAGGGAACCCGATCATTGAAGATAGCCAAGAGCACCACAGCCGGAAGCGCACGCTGGGTATCACAGAACAACGTGCGGTATTGGGTTGATATGGTCAGCAAAGGAGTCGATATAAAAATTGGCGCATGGGTAAAGACAAGTGGAGTGAACACGTCTCCTGCAACAGCCGACGCAAAGTGGCAAGTAAAATTTACATTCTATGACACCAACATGGTAATGATCGGACAGTCGGTAGCATTGGATGTCGATCAAAGCGTTGCAAGCAAAGCATGGTATGCCGATACGAACGCAGTGGGTTCAGTAATTTTACCGAAGGATGCATACAAAGTTATTATCTCAGCTGAAGCAGGAGCCAATGCAACAGGGACAGTCTGGTTCGATGATTTTATTTTTGTTGGACGAGCCGGAGCGTGGGCAGGACAGAACTGGAATGGATTTGTTGATGCTGACAGCGGCTGGCAGTATTGGATTGCACCGAACGGCGGAAATGATGGAGCGACCTATTTCCCGGGATCAGGTGTGACCACAGAAGCAGCCCACAGCGGTACATCATCATTGAAGATTGCTGGAGCGCCAGGTCGTGGAGATGGAGAGTTAGTATGGTTTACAGAAACCGTTCCGGTCACGGGCAACAAGCAATATGTTGTCAGTGCATGGGTGAAGACCAGTCAGATCAAGAAAGATTCAGTGTTCAATGCAGAAAGTCAGTTAGGCTTTACAGCAACGTGGCATTCGAAATTGTTTGCTGATGCTGGCGGATGGAATGAAATCGGTGGAGCAGATTATCGCTTTACCTTGAAAGACACCGCAACAGATTGGACACAATACTTCTGGGTGATTACTGCACCGGCAGATGCAAAAGCTGTTTCGATTCGTGCTCGCAGCTGGCATCTCTGGACTGGTGTCTCGTATTGGGATGATTTTTCAGTGAACGGTGTTGATAACGTCGTAACGGGAGTTCGGGAGAACATCAGTGCGAATAATATCAATGTTCCAAGTGATTATTCGTTGCAACAGAATTACCCGAATCCGTTTAACCCGTCGACAACAATTGAATATTCATTACCTGTCAGCGGACATGTGATGCTTGAAGTGTTTAACATCGTCGGACAAAAAGTTGCTACGGTCGTCGATCAAACACAAAATGCAGGAACATGGACGGCTCGTTGGAATGGCAAAGATGACAGAGGAATTACTGTCGGCACCGGTTTGTACTTCTACCGTCTCTCGACAAACTCTTTTGTCTCTACCAAAAAAATGATGCTTATCAAATAGTTTTCTCTCAATGCAGTATGATGATCTTTTGAATAAAGAGATTGTCATACTGCATATTTTTTCATTAAAATTGCGGCACACGTATGAGATATTTTGTTATCCTATCAATTTTATTTTTTATTGGAGTGAACATCGTTGTTGCAGGTTCTACTGGAAAAATTGCCGGACGCGTTATTGACTCAAATACAAAAGAAGCAATTATTGGGGCCAATGTTCTTATTGAAGGAACGAAGATCGGCGCTTCAACCGATTTTGATGGATACTATAATATCTTAAACGTTGCTCCTGGCGAATATACGCTTCATGCGTCTGTACTCGGGTATCATTCAGCAACAATGACGCAGGTAAAAGTTTCTGTTGATTTAACCACAAAAATTGATTTTTCTCTTACCGAATCATCCGTTCAACTCAATCAAGAAGTGCTTATCGTTGCACAGCGTCCGATTGTTCAAAAGGATTTAACATCGTCATCGTCGAAAGTCAGCTCAGATCAAATTAAAGCCATTCCGGTGGAAGATGTTGCCGGTCTTGTCAATTTACAAGCGGGTGTAGTTGACGGGCATTTTCGAGGCGGCCGCTCCGGCGAAGTGCTCTATTTAATAGATGGTATTCCGGTAACCGATTCATATTCCGGCGGTGCGGGAGTAACGGCTGAAAATCACACGATTCAGGAACTTGAAGTTATCAGCGGCACGTTTAACGCAGAATACGGCCAAGCAATGTCAGGAATCGTAAACCAAATTACAAAAGATGGAACAGAAAAATATTCTGCAAGCATTTCGACATACTTCGGCGATTACGTCAGCGGAAGGAAAAATATGTTCCTGAATCCGGATTCTGCGCGCCACGGAAATCTTACAACACCGATCCAGCCGACTGATGAGTACAATCATATTAGTCCAACAGATATTTATGATGTGCAAGGAACGTTGAGTGGTCCGATCATAGGATCCGATCTGACGTTCTTTTTGTCGGGAAGGCTGTATTCCAATAAGGGATATTTGTACGGGAGAAGAATTTTTAATCCAACAGATTCAGCGGACTTTAGTTCAAACGATCCATCAAAATGGTATCGCGGCACAACGGGCGACAACAGTTATGTTCCGATGAATAATGAACAACGAAAAACTTTGCAGGGAAAAATTTCACTCCGTTTATTTGGAACAGACAAAGTTCGTTTTTCATATCTCGGACAAAGTCGCGAATGGAAAAATTATGATCACCAGTACAAATACACTCCCGATGGTTCGCTGAAAAATTTTTCCGATGGAACTCTTGGTACCGTTAATTATGTCGGAGTCATCAGTTCACAGACATTTTGGGAAGCAGACGTCGCGTGGTATAAAACATCGGAACAATCGTACGTGTATCAAGATCCGTATGATCCGAAATTTCCGGTGTATACACGAAAGATTCAATCAAGCGGTTCTGCATTTCTTACCGGCGGTGCAGAAGATATTCATTTCAATCGTGAATTACGATATTGGCTTGGCAAGGGTGATTTTGTAAGCCAAATCGACAATCACCATCAAATAAAAGCGGGATTTGACGCGAAACAATATCGGTTATGGATTAACAACTTTGGAATTCAAAACGATCAATTATCAAATTACACTCCGCGGCCTGTTTACTTTGGTCGGTCGGACTTTGCAAGCACTATTATTCCTCCCATTCAATGGTCGATCTATACTCAAGATAAAATGGAGTACGAAAGTTTTATTGTAAATATCGGTTTGCGGTTCGATTACTTTGATTCGAAAGCAAAAATTCTGACAGAGCAGCTTAAGTTATCGCGAGTCGCCGGTCAAAAACCAGCCGATCCGGAATATCAAGTAAGCCCTAGATTTGGTCTGGCGTTTCCGATAACCGATCAAGGAGTTTTGCATTTATCCTACGGCCATTTTTTTCAAGTGCCGCAATTTGATTTGTTGTATCTCAATCCGTCGTACAACATCAATGCAACAGAACTTTTTCAAGTCGGTAATCCCGGGCTTCGTTCTGAACGGACCGTTGCGTACGAACTTGGCTTGCAGCAGCAAATTGCAGAAAATGTTGGAGTCGATCTCAGTCTATTCTATAAAGACGTTCGCAATCTTATCGGGACGCAAATTTTTGATATCGGCAACGGAAATAAATATTCACAGTACGTGAATCAAGATTATGGAAATACGAGAGGCTTTATTCTTTCTTTTGAAAAACGGCTTCAAGATGGATTTGGCGCGTCGCTTGATTACACATTTCAAATTGCGAAAGGAAATGCATCTGACCCAAACTCTGTATTTCTTGACAATCAATCAAGCCCGCCGCGCGAAAGTCAGAAACAGCTTTCACCGCTGGACTGGGATCGACGGCATTCGCTTAACGCTACGTTAACGTTTGGCGAGCAGAGTAATTATATCATTACAGCAATCGGCAGGCTCGGAAGCGGATTGCCGTACACTCCGTCATATCAAAATCAACGAACCGGT
Organism: Ignavibacteriales bacterium; assembly: GCA_037443785.1. GTDB lineage: Bacteria > Bacteroidota > Ignavibacteria > UBA10030 > UBA8401 > JAQUOA01. The sequence continues at coordinate 18,522 of JBBINR010000016.1, forward strand.
TTAGTTAACAGTGAAAACAGACCGATGATGTACACTGTCGATCTCTATGTGACAAAATTTTTAGATATTGGCGGATATCCTATTAATCTTTTTGTGAAAGTTTACAATGTGTTTGATAATGAAAACGAATTAAATATTTTCACCGATACCGGCCGTGCAAGTTACAGCCTTGCCTCAGGATATTCTGGACGTCCGCGTGGTGTAAATTCTATCGAGGAATATTATACACGTCCGGATTTTTATTCTGCGCCGCGCCAGATTGTTGCAGGATTTGATCTCAACATTAACTAAAGAATCTCTATGAAAGAATGCATGCGTATATGGTACCGATTCGTTGTTGCGCTTCTTTTTTTTGTCAGTATCGTCGTGGCTCAACAAAAATTTATCGATCCAAATAAGGGAAGTATCACGTACACAAAAAAAGGTATTATGGATGGGAATTTCGTGCGCACAATTTTCTTGAATCATGGAGAGATTGCTCATTATCCGGACAGCCCGTCCGGTGAGTGGCCAAAAGGTTCCGGTCATCAATACGTCGATGGAATTGCTGTCATTGTGCAAGCTGAAACAAAAGACAGAACGAACGCAACGATCCATCCGTTGGAAACGAACTATCGCGAATTTATTCGCACGAATCCGGTAACAAAAGTTCCGTGGGGGTGGGAGCCCCTTCCCGGATATGCGAATCCGACACAGGATGAGCCTGCGATGAGCAACAAACCAAAAACATGGCCTGCAACGTGGCCTGATCGTTCGTCGGAGTGGGACAAAAATTGGAACGGATATTTCGGTCGCGGAATTATGAATGCGGATCTTGAAACATATTTTAGAATGGATGATGCGGCTGATAAGCAATACAACTACTATCCAATCGCTTCTGATACGACCCGCGGTGGTCTTGGTTTACAAGTTGCAGTACGGGGATTTCAATGGTCGCAGGTGCTCGCTGCTGATGTAATTTTTTGGTATTACGAAATCACAAATATTTCAGATAGAGATTATACAAAAGTTGTCTTTGCGCAATACGTGGATTGGGGAATTGGCGGCACGGATGATTCCAGCGATGACCGCGGTTTATTCGATAAGGAACTTGACATCGCGTACGCATTTGATGGAGATGGAAGAGGATCGCCGGGAGGTTGGTCGCCAGTAGGGTATGCAGGGTATGCGTTTCTCGAGAGCCCGGGAATTTCAAAAGATTCTGTCGGCAATCCGCAGGGATTGGATGATGATGATGATGGAATTATTGATGAAAAAAGAGACAACGGTTCCGGAACAGAAATTATCGGCAAGGCAAATGTCATTGCGGCGCTTTCGGCAAGTGTCGATGTGACAAAATTTTTGCGATTCTATAATTATTCAAGTATTGAAAATGTCCCGGCAGTACAACAAGGGTATTGGTGGACAGGAGATGAAAATGCCAATTGGGTAGGCTTTTCTGATTTGAATAAAAATGGTCGTTGGGATGAAGGTGAACCTTTGAACGATGATGTCGGAACTGACGGTCTTTCTTCATTTGATTCAAATTATCCCGGAGCTGATGCAGACGGAAGTCAAGGAGATGGAAAACCTGAAGAGGGAGAGCCAAATTTTGGATCGCTTGATAAGGATGAATCCGATCAAATTGGTTTGACCGGATTCAGCATTTTCCCTGTTCACTTTTATGAACTTCATAATGATGAACAAAATTGGAATGTATTGACGACGCCGATCGATACAACGGGATTTCAACAGCTGGATAATGTAAATCTTGGAATGTATTTTTCCGCAGGCGCGCGCCCAGATGCGAAGAAAAATTTTCCGGGAAATTTATTTCCGTTACGAAAATTGCAAACGGAAAGATTTTCGATGGCGCTTTTGTTTGGTGACAATCGCAATGATTTAATCCGCCGCAAAAAAACTGTTCAACAAATCTATAATGCAAACTATCGCTTCGCGAAACCTCCGGAGAAACCAATTGTTACCGCTGTAGCAGGCGATCACAAAGTAACATTGTATTGGGACAGCCGTGCAGAGCAATCATTCGATCCATTTCTTCAACAATATGATTTTGAAGGATACAGAATTTATCGTAGTACCGAAGCAAGCTTTCTCGAAGATCTGATTATCACCGATGCGTATGGAAAATCAACCTACCGCTCACCAATAGCACAGTTTGATCTGGTGGACAGCATCAAAGGTTTGCATCCGATTGATGTGAACGGTGTAAGATTTAATCTCGGCGATGATACAGGACTCCGTCACACATATATTGATACTGATGTTCAAAACGGCCAGACATATTATTACGCTGTTGTATCATATGATCGAGGATATTACACGTTGGATCCAATTGCAGGATATGACGGGATCGCTCCGTCTGAATGCACGAGCATCATTCAAACCGACGTGAATGGAAATACCAAAGCTGATATCAACACTGCCGCTGTGACTCCTCGTGCACCATCGGCAGGTTATGTGGAGCCTGGACTTGACGGGCAGATTCTTCACGCTGGTGTCGGCACGGGAAGTTTTTCCATTGCAGTGCTTAATCCGGATTCGATCAGAAAAGGACATTCTTATCGAGTGACATTCGAGAATAATTCTGCATTCCAAAATAATTCCAAACCATATTTCATTATGCGTGATGAAACGTCCGGCATTGAAGTTGGTGCAAAAAAACAAATCGTCGGCAATCCCGAAGAAACTTCTGTGATCGATGGATTTATTGGTTACGTGAAAAATGATGCAGCGGTTGAAGTGAAAAAAATAGAATGGGCAAAAGGAAATTCAAACTTAGCTATTACAGTGAATTCATTGGAAAAAGATAATGCCTATTCAGGAGTTGCCGTACGATATCCTGCCGATTATGAAATTCGATTTTCAAATCAAATCGTTGATACATCGACACAAACAGGATTTTTTGATACGCCCATCCCTACCAAATTTACTGTTTGGAATACGACGGAAAATAGAAAAGCACAATTTGTTTTGTTCGATAATCGAAATGATTCCACGATTGAACCGGGGAATAGATTGATAATTATTTCCGGCGACAGCTTAGGAAAATCTGCACAGTTAGGTAATTATCGCGCAGCGTGGGAAGTGAAAACATTCATTGATACGACAGCAGGAACATTAAAACTTCCGCAGCCAAACGATGTTTTGGGCATCACGACCACAAAACCGTTCAGGACTGGTGAAGCATTTCAATTCAAAATACGAGGATCAAACGTCGATACAAAACAAGCTCAGTCGGATTTGGATAAAGTTGCCGTTGTGCCGAATCCGTATGTAGGTGCGGCGTCATGGGAACCGAAAAATTTGTTTCGAACAGGGAGGGGCGAACGTCGTGTGAACTTCATTCACCTTCCTGCGAAATGCACGATCCGAATATATACAGTCGCAGGAAATCTTGTCCAGACATTAACGCACGACAGCGAAATTGATAACGGGCAGGAACCGTGGAATCTTGTTTCAAAAGATGGAATGGATATTAGTTATGGCGTCTATATCTTTCATGTCGATGCACCGGGTATCGGTGAAAAAATCAGTAAGTTTGCTGTCGTTAAATAAACAGGAATAGTTATGGTGCCGAAATTTTTATTACGAATTTTTCTTCCAAGCATTGTTTTGGCAAATTTCTTATTCGGTCAGGCAGGGGGAACAAACGTTTCCAAAACAGGGACTACAGCGGGGACATTTTTGGAAATTCCTGTCGGCGCGCGTGCAATTGCTTTGGGGTCGGCATATTCCGGTATCGCGGATGATGCATCAAGTTTGTATTGGAATTCTGCCGGTTCTGCCCGATTAACTGAACCGGATGTTTTATTTTCCCATTCCAATTGGATTGCTGATTTGAGGTTTGATTATGCGGCCATTGCAGTTCCCGTAAATTCATTCGGGACCCTTGGATTAAGTTTTACCGCATTAACGATGGGCGACATGCCGGTTCGAACTGTAGATGCACAAGAAGGAACGGGGGAATTGTTCAGCGCTTCGAATATTGCCGTTGGAATTCATTACGCACGAAATTTATCGGATAAGTTTTCTATCGGCTTTAGCGGTAAGTATATTCAAGAAACAATCTGGCACATGAGTGCACAAGCATTCGCGTTGGATTTTGGTGTTTTGTACACAACCGATTTTTTCAACAACATGAAAATTGGTGCAATGATTTCGAATTTTGGAACGGATATGAGAATGTCGGGCCGTGATGCCAGAATGTTCGTCAGTGCGGACAAGCAAAAAATGGGAAGCAACGATCAAATTCCTGTTAATATAGAATTGGACAGTTGGTCGCTTCCGCTGAATTTTCAATTTGGGATTGCGACAGATTTGTACAAGTCGGATATTCATCATGTCCTTATTGCAATTGATGCTCTTCATCCCAGTGATAATTATGAAAGTATCAACATTGGGCTTGAATATACATTTTCTGAAATACTGGCGTTACGCGGAGGATATCGGTCTCTTGGTCTTGCAGACAGTGAAGGAGGTCTGACATTTGGTGCAGGAGTTGGCGGCGAATTGTTTGGTGGAGGAGTGGATATTAAACTTGATTTTGCATATTCAGATTATGGCCGTTTGAAAGCAGCGAACACCATTACACTTGCTATTGTATTTTAATGAAAATACTCACCACCCTTCTCGGCGTTTTTGCATTCGTATTTGCTGGATGTGCAAAGAATGATGCAAAAGATGAAGCGATATCAACTGATGTTGTTATGCTTACCTACTGGCCTGCACCAAATCCTCAGGAAGTTCAACTTGCCGATTCAATTGTGAAGGAATGGAATTCTCTGTATCCAAAAATTCAAGTGAAGATGCAGTCCATTCCCGTCAGTCAGTCAACAGAAGAAGTGCTGCTTGCGGCGATTGCAGGAAGGACAACGCCGGATGTGTGTTCCAATATTTGGCCCGGAGCGTTAGCAGAATTTACACGACTTGGCGGATTGATTGCGTTGGATCAATTTTCTGATTTCGATTCTACAATGATTGCACGGACACCTCCGGAAATTATTGAAACGTTCAAAGATCCGACCGGACATTTTTTCCAGATGCCGTGGAAAACAAGTCCTGTCATGATGTTATATAACAAAAGATTATTCAAAGAAAGCGGCGTTACCGTTGTTCCACGTACGTATTCGGAATTTTATGAAGCGGCAAAAAAAATAACGCGCGATACAAACAGCGACGGGCAAATTGATATTTGGATGGGTGAAAGAGATATCCGTCCCATCTGGTGGCAGCGGTGGTTCGATTATTATTCTTTTTACATCGCAGCATCCAATGGAAAAACATTTTTTGTCAACGGCGAACCGCGAATAGATCAGAAAGCATCTGAAAAAGTATTTGCATTCTTTCAAAAATGCTATGGAGAAAATTATTTTCCTCACACGTATTTTCAAGGAGGAGATCCATTCCTTCTTGAACGGAAGGCGACGAATTTTGCCGGGCCATGGAATCTTCCAACAATAAAAACTCTTGCGCCCAAGCTTCAGCTCGGTGTAGCACCTCTTCCCGTTCCGGATGATCACCAGGGTCCAGTGTTTACGTACGGTGATTACAAAAACATTGCGATCTTCAGCACAACGAAACATCCGAAAGAGGCGTGGGAATTTGTAAAATTCATTGTGCAGGCGAAATTCGATTTGATGCTTCTCCAAATTGCAAATCAGATTCCTATTCGGAAAGAGCTTCGGAAGAATCCGATGTTCACGGAATACTTTAAGAATAATCCATATATGGTGGAATTTGCGGATCAGGCGGTGTTCACACGAAGCGTTGATGCTGCGCCTGATCTTAAAGAAATCTTTGATGCACTTTCACAGGAATATGAAGCAGGCGCAGTGTATGGAAAGAAAAATCCGCAGGAGGCGACTACGGATTTTCTTCAACGGATGAAATTGATTGTTGAATGGAACAAATAAAAAAAATAAAAAAGAAATCTGAACGTCAGGGATATGCACTGGTCCTTCCGTACGTCATCTACTTCCTGTTGTTCGTTGCATACCCGCTGATCTTTTCATTGATTCTCGTCTTCAATCGATGGGACATCGTAACTCCGATGGAATGGATCGGTCTAAAAAATTTTTATCGATTGATACACGATCCGCTTTTTATCAAATCAATTGTCAACACATTGGTATTTTTATTATTTCACATTCCGTTACAAATTATTGTGGCGATCGGATTTGCGCTGCTTTTAAATTCAAAAATAAAATACCGGTCATTTTTTAGAACATTGTATTTTCTTCCGGTCGTAGTGTCCGGCGTGGTCGTCACTATTTTATGGCAGCAACTGTATTCGTACGATTCCGGCTTGCTAAATAAATTTTTATTGCTCTTCGGGGCTCCAAAAATTCCGTGGTTGGTAAATGCTGATGTTGCGATGCCTTCTGTGGCAATTATGGCAACGTGGAAAAATGTCGGAATATATATCGTTATGTTCCTTGTTGGTCTGCAGAATGTTCCGCCGGAATTATATGAAAGCGCAAATTTGGATGGTGCAACGAAGGTGCAGCAATTCTTTAAAATAACACTGCCGCTGCTGAATCCAACCGTTGTTGTTGTTTTAGTTCTTTCTACGATAGGCGGATTTTCATTGTTCGTTGAACCATATGTTCTAACCGGCGGCGGACCGATGCAGAGCACGCTTTCTGCTGTTCTCTATATCTATAACCAAGCATTTTATTTTAACCATATGGGATATGCCGCAACGCTCGGTTTTGTGTTCGCGCTGATCATGTTTATTGTTGTGATGACTCAAAAGAAGACTGTTGAAATGGATCCGATCATATGAAACAATTCTTGAAATATGCCGTGCTCTTTTTTGGCGCAGTGGTTTTTGCATATCCGTTCTTGTGGATGTTTGCTGCTTCACTGAAACCTGAAATGGAAATCGGCGGATTCAGTTTATACTCCTCTCATTTCAATTTGAAAAATTATGAAAGTGTTTTTCATCGAATTCCGATTGCGCGGGCGTTTCTCAACAGCATCATTGTTTCATTTACCACAACATTCTCTGCTGTTGTATTCGGATCGTTAGTTGGCTACGCGCTGTCGCGGATGAATTTCCGGGGACGCGACGGACTTTACGGATTGATACTTTTCACGATGATGATTCCGTTTCAAGTGACGCTCATCCCACAATACGTGTTGATGGTAAAACTTGGAATTACCGATACGTATCTTGCCTTGATTGCGCCGACACTTATCAGTGCGCTAGGAATTATCATGTTCCGGCAATTTTTTTTGAATTTTCCCCAAGCATTAATCGATGCGGCGAGGATCGACGGCTGTTCAACGGTGTCAATTATATTCAAAGTGATCTGGCCTGTTTCGAAACCAATTGTTGTAACTGTCGGACTTCTCTCGTTCATGGCAAGTTGGAATGATGTCCTGTGGCCGATCATTGTTATTCGCGAACGCACTTTGATGACGCTGCCGCAAATCGTCACATTATTTACAATCGGAGGAGAAGCTGAAGCCCTGCTTGGTTTGCAGCTTGCCGCGGCAACACTTCTTGCGCTGCCGATTATTATCGTGTACTCATTCTTCCAACGCTATTTTATTGAAAGCATGGTCTCATCGGGAATAAAGGGATGAAGGTTTGGCTGCCACTTTTCATTTGTTTGTTTCGTTTTCTTTTTGCTCAACACGATACTTCAATTGTTGCAGTTGTTGGGTCATACAAAATTTCTGCGAACGACCTGTTGACCAGTTTTGAATTTGGTCCTGCATTTGTGAAACGGATGCCGGATCCTTTGCGTGAGCATCTAAAATATATGACATATGAGTATCTCTTGGCGGCAGAAGGAGAGCGTCAACATCTTGGCGAATCGGAGTTTGTGAAACAGCGCGTGCAGGGGCTGGAAGAAGATAATGCTGTTGAGCAGTTATATCGTCAGGATATTCTTTCAAAGGTAATATTATCGGAAAAACAGATTGAGCAGGATGCAAGGAGTAAAAAAAAAAATATTTCATTTCGCTGGATTTTTACTGCGTCAAAGGACGATGCCCAAAAGATGTCTGATCGGATAGCGGCATTTCATGCATTTGATTCACTTTTTGCATTGCAACTTGATTCAAATCTAACTGCCGGTGATAGATCAAATGAGACATCGTTGTTGAAACTGGAGCGCGACAATGCCGATCTTGCAGCACTCATCAAAAAACTTAAGCCGGGAAACGTTTCTCATCCAATTGAAGCAAGGGATGGATATTACATAATAAAAATTGACTCTCTTCGGCAAAATCCTATTACCACGCAAACGGAATATGCCGAATTGAAAAATCAGGCGATTGAAATCCGAACAAAAATTGAAGCGAATAAGTTGGCAGATCAGTACATCAAAAATCTTATGGATCAGAATTATCCCATCATGAAGGCGGAAGGATTGAATATCGTGCGTGCGTACCTTGCAGACAAAGGACTTTCGCACGATACAAAAGTAACGTGGAAGATTCCGTCAACATTTATGACAGAAGCTGGTCCGCAGCCGATCAGTAATTCGGGAAAATATCTTCAACGAACATTGGTAACCTTTGGGAAGAGATCCCTCCAAGTTCGCGATTACGTTGATTGGTACGAGATCAGACAGTTTCAACTCGATACGAGGTCGGAAAAAGCATTTACGTCGAGTGTCAAAAAGACGATTTGGAAAATGGTTCAGGATAGATTATTGAGCCAAAGGGCGTACGAAAGAGGATTGGAGCGGATGCCGGACGTCATTCATGAAAAAAATCAATGGAAGTTGAAGTTGTTGTATTTAGCGGAGCGATCGGCCGTTCTTAGAACGATGAATCTTTCCGATACCGTTCTCCACGCTTATTACATGGAGCACAAAGTGCAGTTTACCGACGCTGATGGAAAAATTAAAAAATACGCCGATGTAAAAAACGAAGTAAAAACTGATTGTTACTATTCAATGGAAGCAGACGTTCTTCTTAAAAAAATTGCGGAGATAAAAAAAGAAATTCCGGTTACAGTTAATGAAGAATTGTTGCACAGGTTGTCGCTGAACGTTCAACGGGATATCCATTCTATTGATGCAGTCTTTTATAAACCGGGTGGCACATTCCCGCATGTTGCATTCCCAACCATTGATGAAGCATGGAGCAGAGTCCGTTGAAAAAAAGTTCTAAAATATTTCATGTTATTCTTTTTTGTATTGTCGTGTCAAAGGGACAGAATGTTGATCCATTATCATTTGCATTTGACAAAAAATATGGACAGGTGGAAGTTGGCGGTCCCTTTGTTGGAATGGAGTTTCATCACAGTAATCCGCTTCCATCGCGAATAAGTTTTTACTATCCGGTTGCCAACAGCATTGATGTCAGCACAGGATATTGGGAACGGGATGCATCCCGTCCGATGGCAATTGGAATACAAGTGGGTAATGGAAAGAAAAAATGGATCGGGAAAGAAGGCTGGCGATATGATCTTAGTCCGCATACAGTAAGTTTCTATGATAGAGACTCTCTCGTATCGTATAAAATACGCTATGAGTTTTGTTTGAACGAACCTGCGGCAGTTTTTTCGTTGAACGTGAAAAATGAATCCGGAATTTCACGACGGGTTACGGTTTATTCGCATCTTCTTCTTGCATTGCGGACATGTCAAACATATTCGCGAAAAGATTCTGCAGCAATGGAATATATTCCGCAAAATCAGGCGGTGATCGCAAACTTTCCGGATGCTGATACAAAGTTTGCATCTGTATTTGTCATGAATGCCGGCGAGCACGCTGCAAAAACTTGGATCGATGCAGACGAAATTCGTGCAACGGATGACGGAAAAAGTCTCTGGATTGATAGCACGCTTGCAGCTGGAGAATTGACTGCCAAAAAAAGAATACGTGCAATGGCAGCATACCAATATGTGAAAGAGCTTCAGCCTGGCGAAGTGATGACAATAGTTCAAGTGATTGGAAGTTCAAATCAGGATGAGGCTGCTAAAAAAGTTTTAGCTCCTTCAACAATTTGGCAGAATGAAATCAATGCATTTAATGATCTTGTAAGAAAAAAAGCATCGTCTGAAACAATTTTCCGGACGAATGATCCAAAAATAGATCGAACTCTGCAATGGTCCAAAGCAATTCTTACAACGAATGCGCATTATATTGACTGGCGGATCGTCCCAATGCCGTGCCCGGCGGAATATAATTTCTTCTTTACGCACGATCTCCTGATGACAAATCTCGGCGCAGTGAATTTTGACCTCGATCGTGTGAAAAATAATTTACTGTATGTTGCATCGCTTGCCAAAGATTCGATTATCCCGCATGCATTTTATTGGAAAGACGACGGATTTAAATTGGAAATGTGCACACCGTCGAATTGGAATCATCTCTGGTTCATTGAAGTTTCGGCAAGTTATCTTCGTCATTCGCTCGACACGGCAACCATCAAACAATTGTATCCGCTTATCTCAAAAAGTCTTTCGGAAATATTAACACAGCTCAAAAGTGATAATCTAATGTACGCATTTCGTCCTGATTGGTGGGATCTTGGCTGGAAGGAAGGGCCGCGAACGTATATCACTGCATTAAGCATTCGCGCTATTGAAGATTATTTATTTATTGCGTCGATGATTGATAAAGGAAATCCCTCTCTTCTTAATTTAGAACATCATGCAAACAACATGCGTTCTGCACTTGTAACGAAGCTGTGGGATGACTCTGTGAATTTTCTTATCAATTACAATGGTGCCGATAAAGATATTCACCGCTACATGGGTTCCCTTCTTGCTCCATCATATCATTTGCTTGATGAGGCACGAACAAATAAAATGCTTGAAACAACCAAAGAAGATTTGCTGGCACCGAATGTCGGCATTCGCGCCGTAATGCCGGCAGATTTCGATCAGGATTCTGTTATCAAATATTTTAAAATCGTTGGAGACGAAGCAGGAAAAGCATACACATATATCAACGGCGGAGTGTGGCCTCATAATAATGCATGGTATGCTCTGGCATTGAACGCCGCCGAAAAATCCGAAGAGGCCCTTGCCTTTGTCAAACAAATGATGACGATTGACGGCGTGGCGGAAAGTCCGAACGGAATTCCCGCAATGTATGAGTATCGATATTCCAATCCTTCCTCATCGAAATACGGCGAAATTGATAAACCGTCGTTTCTCTGGGCTGGCGGGTTTTATCTTTATACGATGTACACATTGGCCGGAATGAATGACAATGTGTGGAATCTTTCCGTGGGTGAAAATCATGCACAGTTTGATTCGACTATCTATTTCAATTATACGTTTGGTGACATGAAAGATGTTTCTTTAGGCGGAAACGGGAAACAGTTTAGCGAAATTTCTTTTGACGGAAAAAAAATTCCATCTCTTATTCTTCCCGTAGAGAGACGATCAGCAAAAAATATTTCGATCAAGTTTGGTTCGACTTCGGAGCCGTATTTAACAAATGCGAATGCCGTTGTTCATTCGGTGAAATATTCGACGGCGAAGAAACAATTTGAATGTATGGTTTCATCTTTTAAGGGGCATTCAACGACATTGAATATTAGTGGGAAAGCAAAACCGAATCGGATTCTATTAAATGGCAAACTCATAAAAAATGTTGTAGTAAATAAAAAATCTGAAACATTATTTAATATTGCTGTAATGTTTACTGCTTCAAATTCAAGTGACAAAATAACAATCAAGTGGTAATGCGATGAAAGCCGCATTGTTTGAAAAGCCAAATCGTCTTTCCGTTGTGCAGCGGCCGCTTCGCTCGTTGTTGGAGAATGAAGTGCTCGTTCGCGTGCAGTCGTGCGGAGTATGCGGCACGGATGTACACATTGTGAAAGGGGAATCTCGATCTGCCTCTTCGGTAGTATTGGGACATGAATACTCCGGGGTAATAGAGGACGTAGGAACGGAGATTAAAAATTTTTTTCTCGGTCAGCGCGTGGCGATTGATCCAAATATTTCCTGCGGCACATGTTATTTTTGTCGAAGAGGGGAAGTCCATCTCTGTTCCAATTTACGGGCGCTCGGCGTTGATATTGATGGCGGGATGGCAGAGTTTTGCATTGTTCCCGAGCAGCAATTATATCATTTGCCTGAGAAGTTTCCGATGACGGCGAGCGCATTTATTGAACCGGTCTCGTGCGTGCTGCACGGAATTGATCGCGCGTCAATTACGGTCGGTGATACGGTTGTCATTTTGGGAAGCGGAACAATTGGATTGATGATGGTGCAGTTAGCAAAATCTGCGGGTGCTGCAACGACGATAGTTGTTGAGCCGTTAGAAAAAAAACGTACGATCGCCCGGCAGCTTGGTACTTCGCATGTGTTGAACCCAAATGAAATTAATGTAAAAGATGCAGTCACAGACATTACGGGAGTCGGTGCTGACGTTGTGATAGAGTGTGCGGGGAGAACGTCAATCTCGCAAGATGCATTGGAACTTGTGCGCCGTGGAGGAACGGTGGAGTTTTTTGGCGTTTGTCCTGTTGGAAAAACCTTTCCGATTGAACCAAACCAAATCTATTTCAAAGAATTAACAATTGTTGGATCGTATGTTAATCCATTGACATTTGACCGTGCAATTAAAGCGTTGTCTTCCGGAATAATCAAGGTGAATGATTTTCCGATCAATATTTTTTCTCTCGACAATGTTCATGAAGCACTCCGGTATCAAGAAGAAGGCTTAACAATTAAAAGCATTATAGAACCATAAAGAATATGAAAGTTCCAGAAGTCACTTCGGTTGGTGAAGCGCTCATCGATCTTGTTTCATCCGAACCGACAAAAAGTCTTTCGACAGCGAAGCGGTTTATAAAAATGGCCGGTGGAGCACCGGCAAATGTTGCTGTTGGTCTGGCACGATTGGGCATTCGCACAGCTTTTCTTGGCAAAGTTGGAGACGATTCTTTCGGACGATTCCTCAAAGCTGAATTGAAAAGTCTCGGCGTAGAAACGAAATGGATTATCAGTGATCCGGATTATAAAACCCGTCTTGCATTTGTTGCGGTGACCAAAACCGGTGATCGAGATTTCGAATTTTGGGAAAAAGATCCGGCAGATCAGCACTTAATGAAAAAAGAAATCGATTATGATGCTATTTGCCAATCAACAATTATCAATATTGGACCGTTTTTATTGCTCAACGATGAGACAAGAAGAAGTGCTTTTGCAATTGCCGACCATGCTAAACGAAAAGGAAAATGGATTTCCTTTGATCCAAATATCAGGATGTCGCTATGGAAAAATCCGAAAGAAGCGGTAAGCATTTATCAATCGATGATTCGACGGGCAACAATCCTTCGATTGAATGATAGTGAAGCAAAATTTTTGACAGGAACAAAAAATCTGAGAAGTGCAATTGATAAACTTCTTTCAATGGGTCCTGCGCTAGTTGTTGTCACTCGCGATAAAAAGGGATGCACATTTGCGACGACAAAATTTTTTGAAGAAGTAAAAGGTTTTTCAGTTAAAACCGTTGACACAACAGGATGCGGGGACGGATTTTTGGCAGGATTGTTAGCAGGAATTATTTGGAGCAAAAAATCAATTGATACATTGACTGTGTTAGATCTCATTATTATTTGCAGAACTGCAAACGCTGTAGGTGCACTCGTTGCAACGAATCGCGGTGCCATTGCTGCAATGCCGTCGCTTGATGATGTGGATAATTTTCTTCGGAGACAACAATGAAAATTTTAAAAATTGCTTTTGCCATTGTTGCTTTCGGCTCAATTACGTTCTCGCAGCAGTCGTTGGTGAACTTTGCGCATCTTGAACATTTGACGGAGGGAATTTATTTCAACGGTGACTCTGTCAACTTCGTCCATATTTATGCTGATTATCCTTCGTACAAATGGATCGATGCAAACGATGAAGGAATTGCCTGCGTGGATGATGCGGCGCGTGCGTCGGTTGCATGTTTGCGTCACTATGAATTGACGAAAACGCATTCAAGTTTAAAGAAAGCGAAAGAGCTATTGAAGTTTATTATCAAAATGCAGGCAAGCGACGGTCATTTCTACAATTTTATTTTTGCCGACCATACAATTAATCGGAACGGAAAGACGAGTTACAAATCATTCGGCTGGTGGGCTGCTCGCGGAATGTGGTGCATGGGTTTAGGATTCCGTGTTTTTGAAAAAACTGATCCGGCATTCGCATCCGAACTTCAAAAAGGAATCGAAGAAACATTTTATTCACTTGATACATTGCTGCTGAAGTATGGAAAAACAAGAACAATGTCAGGTTTAACGATTCCGCAATGGCTGCTGTACGAATCGGGTTCCGACGCAACAACCGAATTGGTTTTAGGACTCAATCAATTTTATACGGCAACATCCGACAAGAAAGTAAAAACGTATATCGAAAAATTGTGCAATGGAATGATGATGATGCAGAACGGAGATATAAAAACGTATCCGTACGGACTTCACCGTTCGTGGGAAACAATGTGGCATGCGTGGGGAAATAGCCAAACACAAGCGCTAGCGGAAGCCGGAAAATTGCTGAACAACAAAAAAATGATTCAATCGGCAAAGCTGGAAGCCGATGGATTTTATTCGCGGCTGTTAATTCAAGGATTTAAGCGTGAATTTGATGTCGCTGATTCATTGAATAAGCGAGAGTTTGAACAAATTGCATACGATATTCGACCGATGACGGTAGGACTGCTTCGATTATTTGACGTGACGAATGACAGCACGTATTTGGTGATGGCCAAAATTGCCGCTTCATGGTTTTTTGGAAACAACGTTGGTTCGATTCAAATGTATGATCCGAAGACAGGGCGATGTTTCGACGGAATTCATAGCGCAACGGACTACAGTAAAAATTCCGGTGCAGAATCAACAATTGAAGCATTGAACGTGATGATTGAACTTCAGCCATACCTTACAGATGCAAAATATTTTCCAGTGCAACAAAATAAAAAATTTGAATCGAAGAAATATTTATACGGTTCATTTTCTAACGGGGATGATACAATTGGACTGCTAATTGATAAAGAACAAGAAAAGGTTTCAGTACTAAAAGGCAAGAATCTTTTTGAATTTGAAAAATCATTGCAATGAAATTTTACAGGAATATCGTTCTAATGTTTTTGATTGTGATAATCGAGCTGCCGTTATACGGCCAACAAATTAGTATTGATCGAATCAATCAAATGCCGAATCTTCCTCAGCCATATTTGATGCGTGATTGGAAATTCGTCGCGAAGGGATATGATTCGCTTGTCTTTTCTTCATTAAGCGGAACATATCTTCCATTGAATAAACTGTATTCAAACACCGTAAACTATCCCGGATCGCAAAGCTTCAAATTGCAATCGTATGTTGGTTCACCGGATTTTGGCGGAGAAGGAATAAACTGTCTGCCTGCAGTTATTGGCGCCGAGTTGGCCGGTATCAATAAAAAAAATCAAAATGGAATTGATTGGGTGTCGATGTGCAAGGAATGGTTCAATACGCTTCCGTCGGAAAAAATTTATCTTAATGGACCGAGAGCAACCAATGGGGATGATTGGTGGTATGAAACAATGCCGAACGTATTTTTTTATCAGTTGTACAGTTTACATCCCGATGTCAATGAATTTCAAACACAAACTACGATTGTTGCAGATCGTTGGCTTGAAGCAGTGCAGGCGATGGGAGGAAGTTCTACTCCATGGACTATTCCCAACATGGATCATCGAGCCTGGAAATTTTCTACAATGATGCCGTACGATAACGATGTTCACGAACCCGAAGCATCCGGAGCGATTGCGTGGATATTGTATCAAGCGTACATAAAAACGGGGAATCAAAAATATCGGATTGGTGCAGAATTGGCAATGGAATTTCTCAATGATCGATCATTGAATCCATCGTATGAATTGCAGCTTTCCTATGGAACATATCTTGCCGCGCGAATGAATGCGGAGCTTGGAACACAATACAATCTCCAAAAATTATTTACATGGTGTTTCAATATCGGTCCGCTTCGTTCGTGGGGAGCAACTCTTGGAAAATGGGGGGCGTACGATTGTTCCGGTTTAATAGGAGAAGTACAACAATTCAATCCCAGTTACGCTTTTTTGATGAATACATTCCAGCAAGTCGGGACGCTTGCGCCGATTGCGCGATATGATGATCGATATGCGAATGCACTTGGGAAATGGATCTTGAATGCGGCAAATGCAGTTCGACTTTTCTACCCCAATTTTCTCCCTGATTCAAATCAGGACAGCAGAGCGTGGTCGTTACAATACGATGAGCATTCATTTATTGGACATGAAGCGATGAGGCAATCACAATTGTCTAAAAGTCCATTTGCTACGGGAGATGCCATTCAAAATAATTGGGCTGAAACGAATCTTGCATTGTACGGTTCTTCTCATGTTGGATATCTTGGAGCCGTTGTTGAAACTACCGATGTAGCAATGGTACTTCAACTAAATTTACTTGCGACAGATTTTAGGCACACATCCGCATATCCGACGTTTCTCTATTATAACCCATATGATTCCACAGTTGCTGTTTCTATCAATGTCGGAGGAAGCAGCGTTGATCTTTACGATGCAGTTGCAAACGTTTTTGTAAAGAGCAATGTCATCAATCAAACGACATTTGATATCCCATCGTATTCATCACGTGTTATTGTTCTTGCGCCTTCCGGGGGGACAATTACTTACAACGAGGGGAAAATGTTGATTGATAATGTGGTGGTAGATTACAGTTCAGATCATATTGCAGGTAATCATCCACCGAGAATTAAGGCAGTCAGTACGAAAAAAGATACAGTGACTACAAACTCTATCATTGAATTATTTTGTACTGCAGAAGACATTGATGGTGATTCAATTTCTATTGCGTGGAGTTCATCTCATGGTATTTTACCTGGAAGCGGATCCCAAATAACATGGACAGTTCCAGATTCCGAAGGAATCTATTCGATTTTCTGTACTGTAAAAGATTCAAAAAATGCTGAAACGGTTGATACGATATCTCTTAATGTTGTAAAAAAAATTAACCATAGCCCAACGATACAAAAAATCCATGTTCTCCCTCGAAAAATAAATTTGAATTCTTCAGCACAGATTAATTGTTACGCGGCAGATAGTGATTCCGACACATTACAGTACACATGGTCATCATCCAATGGAACATTTTTTGGAAGCGGCAGCTCCGTTTCGTGGCAAAGTCCATCGACTGCAGGAAATTTTTGGTTGAAATGTATCGTCGATGATAATCATGGCGGAATTGTTTACGACAGCATTGCGGTGGAGGTAAGAGATTTTTCACTCTATACAAAAGGAAATGTTTTGGCGTATTACCCGTTCAACGGAAATGCGAATGATGCGTCGGGAAATAATAGGAATGGAACTGCGGCTAATGTTTTGTTGGTGCCGGACCGTAACGGAAATTTGAACAGTGCATATTCTTTTGATGGTGTTACATCTTCAGTCCAAATTCCAAACGACAATGGATTGAATACGCAAAATGCCATTGCAATAAATTTCTGGATGAAGATTGGCGCGTTTTATTATCGTGAGCAATATCCGATCTCCCACGGTAATTGGCAAAACCGATGGAAAGTTTCTATTTCGAATAATCGGCTTCGCTGGACAGTGAAAACATCAACCGGCATTAAAGATCTCGATTCAGAAACAGGGCTGCAGATTGATTCTCTTTACAATGTTACTGTTTTGTATGGCAACGGCGAAATGGAGCTTTATTTGAATGGTGAACTCGATGCGTTTGCTCCCTGGAGTGGAACAATTCAAACAACGTCAACGGCACTGACCATCGGGCAATCGCTTCCCAATGACAACAATTATAATTTCAACGGAGTGCTCGACGATGTTCGTATTTTTGATTATGAATTATCACCTGACGAAATCGCGGCATTCTCATCACGAGTGACATCAGTGAAAAATTATTCAACAAAAATGATTCCGGAAAAATTTTCTCTTGAATCGTTCCCGAATCCGTTTAACCCATCAACGACAATTCAATTTTCACTTCCAATCGGTGGATATGTTCTTGTGAATATTTACGATGTACTTGGAAGGGAAATAGAGTCGCTTGTTCATGGACAATTGCCGCCAGGAGTATTTGAACAACGATGGACCGCTGACCAGCAGTCTAGTGGTGTGTATTTTTGCGTTCTCAAAGTTTCTAATAACATATTTACGAAAAAACTTATTCTTATGAGGTAAGAGATATGAAGTGGATTGATCTTAACGGTCAATGGTTTGTAAAAGCAATTAATGTGCGCAAGGATGTACCAAAAAAGTATGTTCGAATTCTCGAATGGATTCCTGCAACTGTTCCCGGAACAATTCATACCGATCTTTTAGCAAATGGAATTATTCCAGATCCGTTTTATCGGATGAATGAAAATGAAGTGCAATGGATTGAAAATTATCAATGGCTGTATCGGCGGGAGTTTGAAGTTGACGCTGAATTTTTGAAAGAACGAAATATCATTCTTCATGCTGAGGGACTTGATACGTATGCATCAATCGCAGTTAATGGAAAAATTGTCGGTGCTGCGGAAAATATGTTTGTCGAGCATCGGTTCGACCTTAAAAAACATCTTGTTGCTGGTGCCAACACTATTGAAATAGTTTTTGATTCCCCCGTTAAACGCTCAAAGCAATTAGAAAAGAAACACGGTGCACTTCAAGTCGCGTTGGAATCTCATCGCGTGTATGTGCGAAAAGCTCAATACTTATTTAGTTGGGATTGGGGACCAAAACTTACGACATCGGGAATTTGGCGCGCTATTTCAATCGAAGCATCAACCGGACCAGTTTTACGAAATCCATTTGTGAAAACGGTTGAGGTAAATAAAAAATTTGCCGTTATCGAACTTTCAATTGAGATCGAGAATTTTCAGAAACCAATATCAATCTGTGTAAAAGTTGAAGGCGATGGTTTCTCACACGAGGTAGAGAAAAAAGCCTTATCACCCCATCTGCGTTTCGATCTTAAAATTGATCAGCCGAATGTTTGGTGGCCGAATGGATATGGCGGGCAACCATTGTACACAGCAACATTTACTGCGAAACAAAATGATGATGTATTATCGCAATGCTCTGCGACATTTGGGATCCGGACAATTACACTTGTGCAAGAAAAGGACGATGAGGGAAAATCATTTATCATTGAAGTGAATGGAGTAAAAATTTTCTGTAAAGGAGCCGATTGGATACCGAGCGATAATTTTATTCCACGAATTCCAGACTCGACGTATGAACGACTGCTGACAATGGCGTGCGATGCCCACATGAATATGCTTCGTGTATGGGGAGGCGGAATTTATGAGCAGGAAATATTCTATTCGCTGTGCGATAAACTCGGCTTGCTTGTGTGGCAGGATTTTATGTTTGCGTGCGGAGAGTATCCACAAACGTCGTGGTTCCAAAAACTTGTGAGTGATGAAACGCAAAAAGTTGTCACACGATTGCGCAATCATCCAAGTCTTGCAGTGTGGTGCGGCAATAATGAATGTGAATGGCTCTTCTGTACGGAGAATCCCGATAAAACTCCCGATGATATGACAGGGTCCATTATTTTTAGAGAGCTACTTCCGACAATCGTCAAACAATTGGATGGAACGCGTCCATATTGGCGCAGTTCACCGTTCGGTGTAGGATTTCCAAATAATGAATCGAATGGAACACATCATCAGTGGCATGTATGGAGTTTTTGGAAAGATTATAAAGAATATGAAAATGTAAACGCTCGATTTGTTTCGGAGTTTGGATTTCAAGCTCCGGCAAATATCAAGACCTGGGAAGAGACAACGCTTCCGGAAGACAGATTTCCGCAGCACCCGGTTATTGAGCATCATAATAAACAGGTTGAAGGTCAAGAGCGGCTTTATCGATTTCAGTCGGCGCATTACAACGTTGCGGCCGATTTCAAAGAATTTGTTTACCTCGGACAGCTTGTGCAAGCAAACGCATTGAAGACAGCGGTTGAGCACTGGCGTCGCAGAAAATTTAAAACCGCCGGTTCTATTTTCTGGCAATTGAATGATTGCTGGCCTGTCAGCAGTTGGTCGGTCATAGATAGTTCACTGCGGCCGAAGGCGTCATACTTTTATGCGAGACGCTTTTTTGCAGACGTGCTGGTGTCGATCAAAAAAAATGGAGACACATTGGAAGTGTGGGGAACAAATGACAGATTACAACGCGTCAGCGGTACGCTTCACGTTCGGGTGTTATCATTTAAAGGGGAAAAAATTTCAAACCTTTCGAAAGAAGTTGTTCTAAAATCGAACAGCTCTGGTATTCTCCAAAAGTTCTACGAAATGCCTGTGAGTGATGAAAATAAATACGATCGATATGTCGTTGCGCAATTAGTGAGCGATGAAGGGATAATCAGTGAAAACAGATTTTTCTTTACCGAGCCAAAACATTTGTTGCTTCCTTTACCGCAATTGTTTGCAAAGTTCGATGCCCCAAAAGATTCGTCGTTACATTTGATTATTCAGAGTGCTTTTTTTGCCAAAGATATACGAATAGAAATTGATGGATATGATATGGAATTGAGTGATAATTATTTCGATTTGGATGCCGGTACCTCACGAAGTATTGTCTGCTCATCCAAAGCGAAGGCGTTCGATGTGGAAAAGAAGATTAAAATTTCTTCGCTTCATACGATCAAATAAATAGAAAAAAATTTTCTTTAAAGTGAAAATTGAAAGATAAAAAATAATCATCCACTCTATTGTGAAAGACAGCCATGGACAGAAAAGCAAAGGCCAAATTATTAGTGAAGAGAACAAAAATTAAAATTATGCGGGACACGACTCGTGTTCTCGCCAGGCCGTTAATACCCGATAATTCCGCTCGCATTAAGCGAACAATCGATCGTATTTTAAGTTTGTCTGAAAAAGAAGCAGAGCAATTGAAAACGAAAGTGGTGAAAGAATTTTCACGTCGGCATAAAGATTTGAATAAAATTTGTGCCCGCCACTTTGAAAAAATATCCGGGCATGTGCCGAATCGAGATTCGATCAGCAATATAAAGAAATTTCTTCTTGGCTCTTATTTCACAATGGAATATTCGATTGAATCTGCCGCACTGTTCAATCCGTCGATAGTTGTTCATCCGGATCAAAGGAAAGTTCCAAAAGGAAGTACTCGTTTTATGATGAGTCTTCGCGCAACCGGCGAAGGTCACATTTCATCCATTGTTTTTCGTACAGGATTGATTGGAAATAAAGGGTCAATCACTTTTGACAAGGTAAGCAAGTTCGTTGAAATGCCTTTTATCCAACGTGAAGTCTCAACATCAAGCGCTTCAATCAATTCAAACTATACGGCCAGCTTCGAAGAAGATCAAAAAATTTCTGAGCGAGTAATATTTCCTGTCTTGGATAGTGAAAGTAAAGGAATTGAAGATGCACGTTTTGTGCGTTTTGTTGATGACAGTGGTGAAGTGACCTATTATGGAACATATACAGCGTATGACGGATTTTCGATTCTTCCTCAGCTCATAGAGACAAAAGATTTTTTAACCTTTAAGATCATTACGTTGAAGGGAAAGGCAATTCAAAACAAAGGAATGGCGCTTTTTCCGAGGAAGATTAATGGAAAATATGTGATGCTCTCCCGACAGGATGGCGAAACGAACCGAATTATGTTTTCAAATGATGTTCATGTTTGGGAAACAGCAGAAATAATTCAAGAGCCATTCAATCCGTGGGAATTTGTTCAAATTGGAAACTGCGGATCGCCGATTGAAACAGGGAAAGGGTGGGTGGTACTCACACATGGTGTTGGTCCTATGCGGCAATATTCAATCGGTGCAATTCTGTTGGATCTTCATCATCCTGAACAGATAATTGCCCGAACGAAAGAGCCGATTATCAGTCCAAATGAAGAAGAGCGGGAAGGATATGTTCCTAATGTGGTGTATTCATGTGGCTCGTTACTTCATAACGATACGTTGATTATTCCGTATGCAATGTCTGATATAACTTCGGGTGTTGCGACTGTTAATATCCGCGCACTGATAGACAGCATGATACCGTTCGAAAAATAATCAGAAGCAAATACTCAAAAATATTTTATTTCAATAGTTAAAACAACAAGTCCTGCTTCGAGCAGGATTTTGTTTTGTACTCTCAATTGAGATAAACAAAAAGAGCACTATTATTTATCTCTCTTACAATTGCAGAATACCTGTGTATTTTTAATTATATTTTTGTACAAGCATTGCGAGATTCTTCAATGTCGGTTGTTTTTCCAAGGCATTATCAAACTGCCGCTTCTTTATTGTATTTGGTTCTGTATTCCAATGGTGATATTCCGGTAATTTTTCTAAATACTTCACGAAACGCTTTCACGTCTGAATAACCGACGTCGTACATTACTTCATTAATTGTCTTGCGGCTGGTTTCAAATGCTTTTTTTGCCGACTCAATTTTTACTCGTTGCGAATATTCAACGGGAGTATTGCCGGTTGCTTTGATGAATCTTCTGTCAAAACTTCGTCTGTTGACACAGAATTTGGATGATAAATGTTCGACAGATATTTTTTCATGCAGCTTGCTTTCAATATACTCTTGCGCTTTTTTTATCATTTCGTCCCCGTGCAATTTCTGTCCTTTAAATATTATAAATGCAGACTGACTTTGCCTGTCCATTTCAATCTGAAATACTTTGGAACAAAAAATCGCCGTTTGCCTGTCGTAATATTTTTCTACTAGATAAATCATCAAGTTCAGGAACGAGTAGGCGCCGCCATTGGTATAAATTCCTTTTTCATCAGTAATCAATTTATCAGCGTGTACGTTTACTTTTGGAAACGTAGTTCTGAAAGTATCTGCTGCAGACCAATGTGTAGAACAACTCATTCCATCCAGCAAACCTGATGATGCGAGTAAAAATGCGCCGGTGCATATACTTGCTACTTCGGCACCATTTTTATATTGTTTCTCAATCCAGTCAATCAGCACTTTGTTTTCCTTCACGGTGTTTTGATAATTATGATTCAACGAAGGAATAATGATGAAATTGGTTTTAGCAATCGCTGAAATGTTTGTATGAGGCTTCACTGTAAACAAACCGTCATAGAAATCTATTGCTTTTGAAATACCTGCCAACTGAATTGTGAACAATTCCTTTTTACCAAGCCCCTTCCAATGTTCATTGGCTCTCGTAAAAATTTTGTAAGCTCCAACGATGCTGCTTAAGTTGTTCTGTCCGTTCGGAACT
The DNA here is from genome assembly GCA_037443785.1 of Ignavibacteriales bacterium. Taxonomy (GTDB): domain Bacteria; phylum Bacteroidota; class Ignavibacteria; order UBA10030; family UBA8401; genus JAQUOA01. The sequence continues at coordinate 41,693 of JBBINR010000016.1, forward strand.
AATATGGTAAGATGTTTCATAGGAATTCCTTTTTTTAAAAGATAGAAAGTCAGCGTGTCCAAATCAACCCATTACAAAGTCCATTTTGCACCTCGACAAAGTAGATTTTGGACAATATATTTGTAATAAAACAAAAACAACGAAGGAGAGAAAAATGAGAGAAGGTTCGTGCAAAATCATTTTAATCACAGGAACAAACAACGGTTTAGGTTGGTTTATCGCTAATACCAGATATGCTTGACAAACGACAGGAATGTTGATTTAATCCGACATAAGAGCGCCGTAGATGAAGACGCGTTTCAATTCATAAATTTTCAAAACAAAACTTGAGAAAACAAAACATCTTTTTTTTCCTAACAATTCTAATTTTTACTTTTGGCAATTACAATGGTGAAAAAAATAAAGGAAGGGCAACACAAATGACTGCACACGATTTTGCCACGACGCTTTTGGTAGACCAAACTCCAGAAAGGGTATTCAATGCCATCAATAATGTCCGCGGATGGTGGTCAGAAGAAATTGAAGGTGGAACAGAAAAACTTAATGATGAGTTTACCTATCATTACAAAGACGTTCACATTTGCAAAATAAAATTGATTGAAGTTATCCCAAACAGGAAGGTTGTTTGGCTTGTCAAGGACAACTATTTTAATTTTATTAAAGATAATCGCGAATGGAAGGGTACGAAAATTAGTTTTGAAATTTCTAAAAAGGATGATAAAACGCAGATCAGTTTCACGCATCTCGGTTTAGTTCCCGAATATGAATGTTACAATATTTGCAGGGATGCTTGGAGCAATTATATAAACAATAGTTTGCGGAGCCTGATTATCACAGGTAAAGGTCAGCCTAACCCCAAAGAGGGTGGCTTCAATCAGCGGCTGATCGATGAATATCTTGGTAACAAAAGCACACAAAGCAAGTAACAATAACAAATCGGGAAAGAAGAAAATGGAAAATAAAAATTTTAGTGTCACTCTTTTGGTAAATAAAACCCCGAGAGAAGTTTTTGATGCTGTAAACGATGTCACCAAATGGTGGACGGAAAATTTGGAAGGAAGTTCTCACCGACTAAACGATGAATTCTCGGTTCGTTTTGGGGACGTTCATTATTCAAAACAAAAACTGGTGGAAGTCATCCCTGATAAAAAAATAGTGTGGCTTGTTACAGACAGCAAACTCAATTTTCTTAAAGACAAACGCGAATGGACGAATACGAAAATTAGTTTTGAAATTTCTAAAAAGGATGATAAAACTCAACTCCGCTTTACCCACATAGGGTTAGTTCCTGAAATTGAATGTTTCGGTGACTGTTCAAACGCATGGAGCGATTATGTGAAAAACAGTTTAATGAACTTGATAACCACAGGTAAAGGCCAGCCCACTCTTAAAGAAGAAAAATCAAAGAAAGTAAAAAAAATGATACATGGATAAATTTTGAGTAGACACCGCGGAGCAATAGGTTACAGGTTTGATTCTTGTCGGATGCATTAAAAACCCTGCTATTTAGTGGGGTTTTGCCATTTTAGATAAGGAGGTTCATCCTTTATTTTGCCATTCACAACAGTACTATTTTTGTAGGCTCCTAAATTTTTTATCGTGTACATCCAATGAATGAAATCATTTTATTGATTTGATTGCACAAAGAAAAAGAAGTTGTTATCTTGGATGAAAATAAGATTCAACGGAGAGTTCATTTTGTCTTCAAAATTCAAAAAATTCTATACCCCCATCCGTGATTTTGTCCTCAAGTATCCTGCAATTCTTGCATCCTATTTCATTTACGGCTACTACTTTATTTCGACGATGGATTTTTATATTCGTTTTAAGAATCGTCATTTTGGTGCGACAGATGCGCTGAAGCATTTTGATACACTGCTGTGGATGTGGATACTTGCCTATGCTTTAGTGAAAGTAATTGAGCTAAGAGAAAAACTGCATCAAAAAGAAAAAGAGATGCTTGAGAAGATGCATGATATTGAATTAAAAGAAACACAGATTCAAACACTGCACGAAGTTATCATGACATTGAAGCACGAAATCAATAATCCTCTTGCAATTATTTTAGGATATCTCCGGCTGCTTCGAAAGCAAGTCAGTGATCCCGAGGCAACAAAAAAGATCGACGAAATAGAAAACGCATCGCAGCGAATCAACCATGCCTTAAAAGAATTTTCTGCCGCACAAGTATACGAAGTAACAGAATCTCCCGTTGGTAATCTGGTCGAATTATCTCCCTTCAAGACGAATAAAAAAGATAATGACAAATCATGAACTGTGGATGAAGCATGCGTTAAAGCTTGCTGTTCGTGCATTTGATGAAGATGAAGTTCCCGTTGGGGCGGTTGTTGTTCATAAGAATTCCGTTATTGCAAAAGGCTACAATCAGGTCGAGCGAATGAAGGATCCGACGGCACATGCCGAAATGATTGCGTTGACTGCCGCCGCTTCTCATATCGAAAGTAAATTTCTTAAAGAGTGTATTTTATACGTTACGATGGAACCGTGCCCGATGTGTGCCGGGGCTATCGTCCTATCGCGAATCCCGACGATTGTGTTCGGCTGTTATGATCCCAAAATGGGGGCGTGTGGAAGTGTTGTCAATATAACGGAAAACAAAAAACTAAATCACTCTGTGCATGTAGTCGGAGGTGTACTGGATATGGAATGCGGAAGTTTGATTAAAGATTTTTTCGCGAAGAAACGAAAAAAGAAATTGCAGTGAAACGCCGCTGCTATGTGTATCTCCGCTGCAAATTACGAAGCGTTTCCTTCTTGTAATTTTTCTGCCCTGTCTGCCAACCGTAATTGTTCAAGCAATTCATCAATGCCGCCGTCGATAATTTGATCCAAGTTATATAATGTCAACCCAATGCGATGGTCAGTGACGCGGTTCTGGGGAAAATTGTACGTTCGAATTTTATCGCTTCGATCACCGCTGCCCACCATCGATTTTCGCGCTGCTGCCTGCGCCGATACCTGTTCGTTCAGTTTTATCTCATATAATTTTGAACGCAGCATTTTCATTGCACGTTCACGATTCTGCAGCTGCGACCGTTCCTGCTGGCACGCAACAACGATACCGGTCGGTTTGTGTGTGATACGCACCGCAGTTTCTACCTTGTTAACGTTCTGTCCGCCCTTGCCGCCGGATCGATATGTATCAATCTCAAGATCGGCAGGATTAATCTGCACTTCTTCTACATCGTCAACTTGCGGGAGAACGGCGACTGTTGCCGCGGATGTATGGACGCGCCCTTGTGCTTCTGTTTCGGGAACGCGTTGAACGCGATGTCCGCCGCTTTCGAATTTCAACGTGCCGTAGACATCATCTCCTTCGATGCTGAGCGTTACTTCTTTGAACCCGCCTTTATCGGTTTCATTCCAATCGAGTGTGTCAACTTTCCATTTTCGTTTTTCACAGTATCGCACGTACATTCGATAAAGATCGGAAGCAAATAGCGCGGCTTCTTCGCCGCCGGTTCCGCCGCGAATTTCTATGATGACATTCTTATTGTCGTTGGGATCTTTCGGAAGAAGGAGTTCTTTCATTTCTTCTTCAAGTTTTTCCAGCTGTGGTTTTAATTCTTCAATTTCCGCCAGGGCAAGTTCTTTTAACTCCGCATCACCGCCTGCTTCCAATACGGTTTTGCTTCCTTCGAGATCATTATACACTTTCAAATACTCATTGGCTTTTTTGACGATCGGCTCGAGATCGCGGAATTCTTTCCCAAGTTCTCGGCTTCGCGGCTGATTGGAAATGACGGAAGGATCCGAGAGAAGTTCATTCACTTCGTCGTACCGCCGCTTTACGTTCAATAATTTTTCAACAAACTGACTCATGATATACTGCGTTCAAATTTTTCTACGGCCTAAAGGTTAATTGTGTTGTTCATCCATTCGAAGTGCGGCTTTGATCGCTGCAAGAGAAACTTCCATCATCGATTCGTCGGGTTCTTCCGTCGTAATTTTTTGCAGCCACAAACCCGGCGCAACAAATATTTTTCCAATAGCACTGTTGCTGTGTTTCGCGGAGTATTTTAAAAACTCGTACGAAATCCCGCCGAGCACGGGAATGAATGGAATATGGGTTGCAAAGCGAATGGGCAGTGTAATTTTGCTGATAAATAAAAGAAGGATCGTATCCATGATGGCAAAAAGAAAAATTGCAATGAGCATCACTTGCAATACAAAACTTGTTCCGCATCGGGGATGGAAACGCGTGTATTTAATTGCTTCCGAAGGGACGAGTTGTGCGTTTTGTTCGAATGCAAAAACGGCCTTATGCTCGGCACCGTGATACTGAAAAAGACGATGAACGTCTTTCATCTTGGAAATTGCAAACAAATAGACGATTAAAATAATAATACGAATAGCGCCTGCCACAAGGTTGAACTCCAGCGGTTTTTGTGCAACGTCGAAGAATTGCGTCGCGGTGAACAGCGGGAGAAAAAAGAAAATGCCAATTCCTGCAGCGAGGGAAATGATAAGCGTTAATGTCAGCGCAAGCTTTGTTTGAGCTTTTTTCTCCTTCTTCGGAGTATTGTTTTTTTCTGCTTCGTCCTCCATAGCAATCTCAGCAGAATAGTTGAGTGTGCTAATGCCGATATACATCATTTCAATCAAGCCGATAGCGCCGCGAACGATCGGCGTATTCAATTTTGGATATTTTTCGATAACCGATGTGAACGGCTGCTTCTTAATAACAATGTCGCCATTGGCTCTTCGCACTGCAGTGGCAATCATTCCTTTGGCGCGCATCATCACACCTTCAAGTACAGCCTGTCCGCCGACTTGAATCGGTTGGTCAGGATTATAACGTTGTTCTTGACTCATGGTTTCCCTGGTAAGTATAAAGTAAAAACCTGTGAAAAACTCTTCACAGGTTTTTTAGAATGCAATAATATACGAAAAGTCGCGTTGAAGCGGAAATACTTAATATCCGGCAGCAAGACCGTAGCCGCGCACATCAGTTGCGCCGTAATACACACCATTTTCTGCATCGATAACAATTCCTTCAGCAAGCCCTGATGTGCCGCGTCGCTGTTCAAGATTGTGGCCAAGCGATTTCAATCTTTCAATTGTATCTGCAGATAGTCCGCGTTTCTCATAGTATGTTACATCGGGAACCCATTGATGATGAATGCGTGGTGCATCGATCGCTTCCTGGATGTTCATTCCAAAATCAATGACATTGCAGATCGCCTGCATGACCGTGGTGATAATTGTGGTTCCGCCCGGACTGCCAATGACCATAAAAGGTTTTCCATCCTTCACAACGATGGTTGGAGTCATCGAAGAAAGCATCCGTTTGTTCGGCTGGATTTCGTTTGCAACATTGCCGACCGCACCGAACATGTTTGGGGCGCCGGGCTTTGCACTGAAATCGTCCATTTCATTGTTCAATAAAAATCCTGCACCGGTAACGGCAACTTTATTCCCAAATCCACCGTTTAATGTTGTTGTCACGCTCACGCAGTTTCCCCATTTATCGACAACGGAATAATGAGTTGTCTGTTCAGATTCATGAGCCGGGGAATTTCCATGGAAAATATTTTTGCTTTCACTTGCGTGGAGTGTATCGATTGTCGCACGCCGTTGATCGGCATATTTTTTTGAGATCAGCCAATCAATGGGAACATTATAAAAAGCAGGATCGCCAAGATGTTCAGCACGATCGGCATAAACGCGGCGCATCGCTTCGATGTAGCGGTGCAATACCGCAGAAGAATTCTGTCCGTAAATTTTCAGAGTATAACCTTCAAGAATATTCAGCAGTTGAAGGAGGGCAGGGCCTCCGGAACTCGGTGGAGGCATGGTAATAATTTCGTATCCGCGGTATGTTCCTTTGAGCGGTGTGCGGATTTCGGCCTGATAATTTTCAAGATCTTTTAATGAGATAAGTCCGCCGCCTTGTTTCATTTCTGCAGCGAGAAATTCGGCCGTTTCTCCTTTATAGAAACCGTCGCGCCCTTTTGCAATTATCCGCTGCAATGTTTTTGCAAGATCAGGTTGTTTCCAGAGATCGTCTTCTTTAAACAGTTCCCCATTCGATTTTGTAAAATATTTTTTCGATCCTGAAAATTGATCAAACGATTTTTTTTCTGAATTCAATGCTTCGGCAAGCTCGGGAAGAAGGGGAAATCCTTGTGTAGCGAGTTCATAGGCGGGAGTAATTACCGACTTCCGATCCATCGTGCCGTATTTTTCCAGTCCCAGAAGCATTCCGGCAACCGTTCCCGGGACACCAGCCGCTAAATGTCCGAATACACTTTTCATTTGTTGAAAATTTCCGGCAGAATCTAAGTACATATCTCTGGATGCAGCCCCCGGTGCTTTTTCCCTGTAATCAATTGTGTAGCAGCGTCCATCGGCAAACCGGATATTCATAAATCCGCCGCCGCCGATATTTCCTGCAGCGGGATACGTGACTGCCAATGCAAAGCCGACGGCAACAGTTGCGTCGACTGCATTCCCGCCTTGCTTCAAGATTTGTAATCCGGCTTTCGTTGCCAGGGGATCGGCAGATACCACCATTCCATTTTTTGCTTTGACCGGTTTATGCGAAGCACCGTAACTTCCGGATACGGAAATAAAAAGAATAAAAAATAATACTAGGGAATATTTTTTCATTGCAGTTCTTTTTGGAAAAAAACAGCCCCATCGGGAAATGGGGCTGAGATTGTATTCGATGGAAAATATATTTTAAAAAGGGAGATCGTCGTCTTTTGGTGCACCTGAAGATGCCGGGATAGATTCTTCTGTAGAACTTCCGCCGCCGTTCCGTTGACCGCCGCCATCCAGCATAATAAGCTGATCCGCAACAATTTCAGTCACATATCTTTTCACGCCATCTTTTTCGTAATTTCGCGTCTGTAATTTCCCTTCGACGTATACCTTTTTTCCTTTTTTAAGATATTCACCGACAATTTCAGCCAGCTTTCTCCATGCCACAATATTGTGCCATTCGGTCCGTTCTTGCGCATTGCCGTCTTGATCTTTCCATTGTTCTGATGTTGCAATTGAAAATGTCGCTACTGCCACGCCGCTTGGCGTATATTTTAATTCGGGGTCTTTTCCAAGGTTACCGATCAGCATGACTTTGTTTAAACTACGTGACATAAAAACCTCCTAAGGATATTTGATTTTAGTAGACGAACATACAATATTTGCAAAATAGAATCAAGTAAACCGAAACGTAAGAAAAATTTAATGCCCTCTGAGAGAAAAATAATGTCTTTTTCTTAGAGTTTTTGATTTTTTCTTTTTACCGTAAATAAACACTTCTTCTATTTCGATGATTGTTGCAGTATTACAAATGTCAATGTCGCTCATAAGACCGGATTTCAAACAGCTTTTATTTCTCCGATTTTCTTTATATTATCAAGGCAATTCACTGTTGCGGATAATGGATTATGACACTGATCGAAGAAGAGATTCCATCGATTCCTAAAGTTCTTTTTGTCGACGATACCGAAGACAATCTTGATCTGTTGGAATTTGCGTTAAAGAAAAAACAGATCGTAATGTTTCGTGCGACAAGTGGAATGGAATGTCTTGAAAAAGCCGAATCAGAAAAACCGGATATCATTGTTCTTGATATTCAAATGCCAATGATGGATGGATTTGAAACATTGCGTCGCCTTCGATTAAACCCGCACACGCAAAAAATCCCCGTAATATTTTTAACGGCCGCTAAAAGTGACCCTCAGAGCATAGCCAAAGGAATCCTTCTTGGTGCCGACGAATATTTAACGAAACCGATTGAAATAGAAGAGCTCTTGGCAAGAGTTCGTTCTATTTATAGAGTAGCGTTAATGCAGCGCGAGCTGGAACGGATTAAAAACCAATTTACCGCGATGCTTGTTCATGATCTTCGAAATCCGTTGACCGTAGTCATGGGAAGTATTGAGCATCTATTGACGCAGTATGGGGAAGGTTCGACAATTGATAAAGACAGCATCGAAATTTTTGGAAACATTCTTTCATCCTCACGCAGCATGCTTTCTTTGGTGAACGATTTGCTTGACCTTTCGAAATATTCGGAAGGCCAGATGACCCTCGAAAAGAAAACGCTGACCATTCACGAAGTCGTCGAAGAATCGTTGCAGCTTATCAATCTGCAATTCAAACAAAAGCATATTGATATCATTTTGGAATTGGCAGAGGACCTGCCCAAGATTGATGCAGATCAGGCCAAGCTCGAGCAATTGATGAACAATTTGCTTTCCAATGCATTGAAGTTCACCCCTGGTGGCGGAAAAGTGACAATCAGTTGCACCAAAGATCCCGTCGCTCCCGAAAGTAAAATTAAAGTTTCAGTTTCAGACACAGGAATTGGAATTTCGAAAGAAGAAATGCCAATTATCTTTGACAGTTATCGACAGGCGGCGTCGGCGAAAAAAACAGGTGCGAAAGGAACGGGACTTGGTCTTGCGATTTGCAAAATGATTGTTCAAGCCCATGGCGGTACGATTGATGTCGTGAGTGAAGTTGACAGAGGCTCGACATTCTATTTTACTCTTCCGGTGAAAAAGTAAATTCAAAGAGTTTCCTTGCTTCAATTTTTTTCTTCGGTTATATTACACCACAATAAACGGCTGATGCTTAAAATATCTTGTCCCGGTAACGATGGACGATTCAGCTGACCACTAGACTCTAACGACGCGGATCTCAATGCTCAACTACGTTTGGATTGCTCTTATTCTTATCGGGGTCTTTACTGCGGCAGGAAGAGATGCTAATGACGAAATAGTAAATACGTATCGGAATAACATTCCTCTTACGTCGACACTTGAGATTACAAAAAAGAATACTTCTCTCCATCCTTCGTTTGAAGGATTTCTTCACATCCCGGCCGCAACGTTTAATCAATTTTACAACATTGCATCCACTCAATCCGACGTTCGTCAGCCGGTCGTTATTTCGACACTTGCTTCCGGAAAAATAAAAATGGAATTGCCGATTGGAGATCAATCACCGATCTTCTGGCAGGAAATGGCAAGAGCCGCCGGCGGGAAAGAAAAACTAGAAGCCGACGTTTCGTCATTTTCCATTGATGAAAAAGCATCCACTCAACAGATTATCTTTACGTTAGAAAAAGTTTCATTCGTCAAGATAAAAGCGGTCACAAAAGCCGCAATAGAATATGCCGATGTTGCCGTCACAATTTCGTTAGGACTCATCGGTGTGATGGCGCTGTGGCTTGGAATTATGAAAGTAGGGGAAACAGCCGGCTTGCTGCAGTTGTTGACTAAACTGATGACGCCGATTACAAAACGATTGTTTCCCGATGTTCCGCCTGACCACCCTGCGGTTGGTGCGATGATTATGAATATGGCTGCCAACATGCTTGGGTTGAACAATGCTGCGACACCGCTTGGATTAAAAGCAATGGAAGAGTTGAACAAAATCAATCCGAAAGCAGGGACTGCGACAAATGCCATGTGCACGTTTCTTGTTATCAATACATCGGGATTAACATTGATTCCGGCGACGGCTATTGCGATTCGAGCCGGTTTGGGTTCGGCTGATCCGGGAATTATTATCGGGACTTCGATTTTCGGTGCAGGGTGTGCAACAATTGCAGGTTTGATTTCAGTAAAAATTTTGCAGAGGCTTCCGCGGTATAAAAAAGCAATGGAAGTGACGGAAGGCGAGGCGAACAATGGTTGAGATTTTTCGTTCGGCGGTGAATATTGTTTCGGCGCTGGCAATCCCATTATTCATTCTTGTTTTTCTTGGATGGGGATTTGCAAAAAAAGTAAAAGTGTACGAAGTATTTGTTGAAGGAGCGAAGGATGGATTTAATACCGCCGTAAAAATTATTCCCTACCTTGTTGCGATGTTGTTCGGCATCGGAATTTTCCGTGCGAGCGGCGCCATGGATTTTGTTGTTGCGCTTCTGTCGCCGGCCACAAATCTTATCGGCATGCCAGCAGAAGTTCTTCCGCTCGGCTTGCTTCGCCCTCTTTCCGGCAGCGGATCGATGGGATTGATGACGGAGCTGATGAAAACGCACGGGCCCGATTCATTCATCGGCGTGCTTGCGTCAACGATGTTCGGCAGCAGTGAAACGACGTTCTATATTTTAGCGGTCTATTTTGGCTCGGTGGGAATTAAAACCACCCGGCATGCATTGCCCGCCGGATTAATTGCCGACCTTTTTGGCATGCTTGGAGCGGTATTTATTGTAAGAATTTTATTTGGAGTATGATCATGAAAAAAATATTTTTTCTTTTCCTTGTATTCGTGTCATTAAACATTTCCTTTGCACAAAAAACTTCAAAAGCTCCCGCCTCTGCCGGTCAAGCAGGCGGAACCTCCGGCGTTATCGGCGGCGGCCTTGGCATGTCGTGGATAAAAGATGACAAAGGAGAGATGGTGCCGTATTATCTCATCAATCTTTCTCCGGAATTGTCGTTCGGGAAAATTGGTGTTGGTCTCGATTTGAATGTGTACGTGAGCAGCAAAGATCAATCGATCCGCTGGCAGGAATTACAGCGCGGGCGATTCATTCGATACATCCGCTACGGCAACAAAGGCGAAGATATTTACGCACGAGTCGGTGCACTGGATTATGCTCGGCTTGGTCACGGGTCTATTCTCTATAATTACAAGAACAGTCCGAGCATCGATAATAAAAAAATTGGAACGGAATTCGATCTCGATTTTACAAAATGGGGGTTTGAATCGGTGTACAGCGACGTGACCGACGCAGGATTGCTCGGACTTCGCGGGTATGCTCGCCCGCTGCAATTTACGCAGATGGCATCGATCCCTGTGATTGGCGGATTAGAAGTCGGCGCAACGTACGCAACCGACTTGAGAAAAGATTCAAAAGATACGTGGATTGAATATGCAGTTTCCCCTGCTGATCCAAGTATAAGAATTATTCCAAAGTTTGGATCTAAACAAAATGCCGGTATGATGAGCATCTTTGGCCTTGATCTCGGCTTGCCGCTCATTCGCGCTTCAGTCGTTGACATGACTTTGTATTATGATTATGCAAAGATCATTAGTTTTGGAAGCGGCATGTCTGTTGGATTGGAGACGAATTTTTCCGGAATGGGTTTGGTAAAAATCTTCACGAAGTTTGAACGCCGTTTTGCGCAAACCGATCAATACATTCCATCATATTTTGACGCGTTCTATGAGCTTGACCGATATACTTTAAATATCGATACGAGCAACTTTTTAACAGGATTTGATTCGAAGGCAAAACGTCTTGCAAATACAAAATCACCCGGTCCGGGATTTTTTGGAAGTTTGCTTGTCGATATTCTCGGAACATTTCAAATCAACGGTTCATATCAGCGATTGGATCGTGACTCGCACAGCGGAATTTTGCATCTCGGTACGAATACCGGAGATAAAATTCCATTGATCTTTGTCAGTGCCGGATATGATAAAAAATATATCAGCAGCAACAAAGATATTTTCACGCTCGACGATCGATCGATCTTATATGCCGAAATCGGTTACAAGCCGTATCCATTCATGATCGTCTCCACAATTTATACGTGGACATTTGCGCCGGAAAAAGATGCCGATGGAAATGTGAAGGGGTATAAGCCGCAAAAACGAATTACGCCTAAAGTGGGTTTCGTGTTTCCATTGTAAAAATTTTCCTGAAATTTTGGCGCAGTGATATTTATGAAACTATTGAATAATCTTGTTGTTACGACCCTTCCATTTGTTCCGAAACCAATTGTCGCTAAAGTGGCCGGCCGATACATTGCCGGCGAAACTCTTACCGATGCGGTGAAAACAGTTCAAGCATTGAATGCCCAGAATATCATGGCAACTGTTGATGTACTGGGAGAAGATGTTTTTACGAAAGAACAGTCTCAGCAGAGCCGCAATAAAAGTATTTCAGTGTTGAACGCGATTAAAGAAAATAATCTCGATTCAAATTTATCGATTAAGCTTACCTCACTAGGGCTGAAAATCGATACGCAATTTTGTTTGGACAATGTTCTTGCCATTGTGGCACACTCGAGCGCAAATAATAATTTTGTCCGCATCGATATGGAAGATCATACCTGCACTGATGATACACTTGCGGTCTACCGTTCTGCACGCGAAAAGCATATGAATGTCGGTATCGTGATTCAAGCGTATTTACATCGGAGTGAAAATGATATTCGCAGACTCGCCGCAGAAGGAGCAAAGGTTCGGTTATGTAAAGGAATTTATAATGAACCGGCCCATGTGGCGATCAAAGATCGTGTCGGCATCCAACAGAATTATTTGAAACTCCTTCGCATCCTTTTTGAAGCACAGTGTTATGTCGGTATCGCAACGCACGACGATGTGCTGATCGATGGGGCGATAGAAATGATCAACGAATATAAAATGACGCCGGAACAATATGAGTTTCAGATGCTGCTCGGCGTGCGCGATGAACGACGGAAACAATTGATTGCGCAAGACCATCGCATGCGCGTCTACGTTCCCTATGGCAAAGATTGGTACGGCTATTCTGTTCGGCGTTTAAAGGAGAATCCGCAAATGGCAGGACATATCTTCAAAGCGATGCTGAGAATTGGACAGTGATATTTTACATGAGCCTGCCAAAATAATGATGATTCAAACCAACTATTATTTGCTTCAGCGGAAGGATATCGAGTGAATTTTTCTTTACGCTATTTGAAATTCCCTTCTTGGTTTATTGTTTCAATTACGATTTCGGTTTTTATTTTTTCTGTTGCCGGATGTTCTGCCAATCAGCAAGTTTCCCAAGTTTCTCCTCAAACACCGCCTGTTCCCAGCTATAAATTTTTTTCTCATTCCAAATCAAAAGTCTTTAACGCAATTGAAAAGGCATTGTATAACCGCGGATACGTTATTACATTGCGTGACGACAACGCCGGAGTAATCACCGCCGAGCAGTATTCGACGACGCCTCTTCACGAAGATCAAGAACAGGTTCAATCGTCCGGTCCTTCTGCAGGAGAAGTGATTCTTGTGATTTTGGGAATAATTTTTATCGTGGGCATCATTTTCATCATCGCTGATGCAATGTCCTCGTCGGATAATTCTGCAAAAGAGAAAGAAAGCCATCATGAGAATGACCGCAATGAGCAGTATGAACACCACGATGACAACAAAACAATCGGGTATAAATATATCTTGAATATTCATGCAACGTCCGTAAATGATTCGACGTCAAAAGTTGAATTACATATGACCAAAGTTATCATCGAAAATGGAACGCCGACTGTGTCGGCGGCGATCAAAAGCAGCGCTTCGCAGAAAATATTCTTTGAGTCATTGGAAAATGAATTGTATTTTGTTCAGTAATTATACGTTAAGCATTTAGCGAACATTACGATCTATCATTAATAAAGGAGCTACTTATGGCAGAAGTACACAAAGACGACGGACCAAAACACGTTCCGTACGTCTCTTCCGGATCAGACATGAAAGAGTTCACTCTTCGTGCGCTTGTCATCGGGCTTATCATGTGCGTGGTATTGGGAGCGGCAAATGCATATCTCGGCTTAAAAGCGGGAATGACCATTGCTGCAACGTATCCCGCAGCAGTTATTGGAATGGCATTGCTAAAATTAATGAAGGGAAGCATCCTTGAAGAAAATATGGCGCGAACCGTCGGTTCAATCGGCGAATCCGTTGCCGCTGGCGCTATTTTCACTATCCCCGCATTCGTTGTTCTTCACATCTGGAAATTCAATACCGAATCGATGAAGAATGAATATCTTACGGCAGCGGCATTAATGATCTTGGGTGGTATTCTCGGAATCATGTTCGTTACCGTGCTTCGCCGTGTGATGGTTGAAGATCGTTCACTGCCGTTTCCGGAATCAGTTGCCGCGGCAGAAATTCACAAAGCAGGACAACGCGGAACGGAAGCAGCATTTCAATTATTTAAAGCGATGGCCGTTGGTGCATTTATAAAATTGTTGGATGGCTTAGGAGTATTTCACTCGTCGAATGATTTTCAGGTGATGGTTGGCCGTGTGAAAGAATCATTTGTGCGGCTTGGATTGAAAAGTGATGCCGACAAAATTATGGGAGGCGGCATCACCACAATTTCTGCACCGGCTGCAACTCCCGCATACATCGGTGTCGGATATATTATCGGTCCGGAGCTTGGTGCCTTGAACTTTGCCGGCGGTGTGCTTGCATGGGGGCTATTCGTTCCGCTGCTCGTATTCTTTCTTGGCCCGCAATTGATTGATAAATATCTTTCCACAAACAATAATGATTCGTTTGCAGCATGGGCAGCGTTGACAGGACATCTCTATAGATATATAGTTCGACCGATTGCTGTTGGCGGTATGCTTGTTGGCGCATGTTTTACCTTGTGGAAAATGCGGAAGAATTTAATTCTCGGCATCAAGCGCGGAATTGCTGACGTTAAAAAATCTGCAGTCGCAAAAGAGGCGACCGACCGCACAGAAAAAGATCTTTCGTTCAAAACAGTTATTCTCGGTGTCGTTATTGTTTTTGCACTGATGATCGGTTTGTATTTTTATTTCACTGAAATGTGGATTGGCGCAATCCTTGCCGCGATTGTTATGCTGGTTACAGGATTTTTCTTCGCGGCTGTTTCCGGCAACCTTGTCGGCATGATCGGTTCGTCGAACAATCCAATTTCCGGTTTAACACTTGCAACAACTGTTGTTGCTGCGTTGACGATGGTGTTAGTTGGCGTGAATGGAATTCAGGGCGTTGCTGCTGTGCTTGGCGTTGCCGCTATCGTCTGCGTTTCATCTGCCGTTGCCGGTGAAATGCTTCAAGATTTAAAAGTCGGACACATCCTCGGCGGAACACCGTCGAAGATGCAGGTCGGCGATATTATCGGCGTTATTCTTGCCGGACTTGTAATGTTCTTTCCGCTGTATGTTTTGCATAATTCTGATCTTGCAAGCAACCCGCTCACCGGCGGATTCGGCGGACCGAAACTTCCCGCACCGCAAGCAGGATTAATGGCGGCGTTGTCTCAAGGAATTGTCGGCGGCGAAATGGCATGGCCGTTAGTGCTTGTCGGAATTGCCATGGGTATTGCTCTTATTTTAATTCGTGTCAAAAGCCCGATGTTATTTTCTGTCGGTATGTATCTTCCGTTGGAAACAACATTTGCAATTTTTATCGGCGGATTAATTCGCGGATACGTTGACAAACGCGCTGTAAAACGCGGATATAACGATGCACAAAAAGCTCGCGTAGAAAATGCTGGAATTCTTTCTGCATCGGGTTTGATTGCGGGCGAAGCGTTGATGGGATTATTTATTGCGACCGTTGTGTTCGTCCGAGACCAAACAAGCGGCACACCGGAATTTTGGTCAATTCCGATGTTTGAGTCAGTTGCGTCATGGTTAGCAATTCCTGTATTTCTCGTGTTGATTGCGTATTTGGTGAAAATACCATTATCAAAAGCGGGCAGTCCTGATGAACCCGCACCGCCAACAGCAATGATGTGATGTAATAATCCTCTCACAGAAAGTATGAACTGCTTTCTGTGAGAAAGGATAAAAGACTTTATAATTCGTCTCTCACCGAAGATAAAAAATATCTTCATGTTGAGATTAACCCAATTGAGCCGTTGAACAAACGGTGTATCCAAATTATGTGAGGCAATTATGTCAGAAGCAATTCAAGGTTTACAACCTGCGTTAGTGTGGAAATATTTCGCAGAGATCAGCAGGATTCCGCGTCCATCAAAACATGAAAAACAAATCTCCGATTATCTCATGGAGACCGCAAAAAAACTTGGCCTTGAAGCTAAGCGCGATAAATTTCTGAATGTTGTTGTGAAAAAACCTGCATCTGCAGGAAGAGAAAATGTTCCATCCATCTGTCTGCAGGGACATGTGGATATGGTTCCCGAAAAAAACAAAGATAAAGTTCATAACTTCTTGAAGGATCCGATCGAACTCGTTCGCAAAGGAAATTTTTTGATGGCGAACGGCACAACACTCGGTGCCGATAATGGAATTGCCGTTGCAACATATCTTGCTATTATGGAGGACAAATCGTTGGTGCACGGACCGCTCGAACTTCTGTTTACTGTTGATGAAGAAACTGGATTGACCGGCGCGAATAATTTGAAGCCTGGCTTTCTTGAGAGCAAAACATTGATGAATCTCGATTCCGAAGAAGAAGGTTCATTGTATGTCGGTTGTTCAGGCGGACGTAATACCCATGGGGTATGGAAATTAAAAACCGACAATGCACCCAAAGGAACTGTTGCGCTTAAAATTATCGTCAAAGGATTAAAAGGGGGACACTCGGGACTTGAGATTGATAAAGGGCGGGGCAACTCTATCAAAATAATGAATCGTGTATTGATTGCATTGGATAAAGCAGGTGCACGTCTTTCACACATTGAAGGTGGAAACAAGAGCAATGCTATTCCGCGCGAAGCTGAGGCGATTGTCTTTGTAGCGAAAAAAGACGTGAAAAAAGCCGCTGTGATTATTGCAGACTGGAATGATACGATTAAAGCAGAATTGTCTTCCGTTGAACCCGATTTGCAAATCGTTGCAGAGCAAATCGAGATGAAGAAAGCGAAAGTGCTGAAGAAAGATCTGCAGAAAGCAATTTATCAAACCATCTCAGCGCTTCCGCACGGTGTTTTGAAAATGAGTGCTGATATTAAAGAACTTGTTGAAACATCAACCAACGTTGCCATCATCACTACTGATAAAAAGGGAATTGAATTGATAACAAGTCAACGCAGTTCCGTTGCATCGGAAATTGTAGAATCGTTGCAAACAATGGCGTCGATCTTCACCCTTGGCGGTGCATCGGTAAAACAAACCGAGGGATATCCTGGATGGAAACCGAATCTCAATTCAAAAATTTTAGCGACCGCAAAACAATCATATAAAAATTTGTATGGCAAAGAACCGCTGGTAAAAGCAATTCACGCCGGACTTGAATGCGGTATCATCGGTGAAAAATATCCGGGTATGGATATGGTTTCATTCGGTCCAACGCTTGAAGGCGTGCATTCGCCGGATGAAAAGATTCACATTGATACAGTGGAAAAATTCTGGAAATTTACGCTCGAAATTTTAAAGACTGTGAATTAAATGAAATCGTAGTGAAATCGTTTCTCAATCGCCGTACACAACCTGTGCGGCGTTTTTTTTCTTCCATGATAGAATAATTTTTATGTACAAACGGAAAAATCTATGACGACTTCAGCAGCTTCAACAACACTTCCTGCTCCGCCGCGTGCATATCGATGGCTTGTTCTCGTTCTTATCAGCCTTGCAATGTTTGGCAATTACTACATTTACGATGCAATCAGTCCGCTTGCTGATGTATTGGTTAAGCAATTGCATTTCACCGATTCCGATATCGGATTGCTGCAGGGAATTTACAGCGTCCCGAATATTTTTATGGTGCTCATCGGCGGATTTATTATTGATAGATTGGGAACGAAAAAATCGACGTTTATTTTTGCTGCACTATGCTTGCTGGGTTCTATAATAACAGTTTCCAGCGGAACGTTATTTGTGATGGCAGCAGGAAGATTAGTGTTTGGACTCGGCGCTGAATCGTTGATTGTTGCGGTGACAACAGCCATTGCAAAATGGTTTCGCGGAAAAGAATTGAGCTTTGCTTTTGGTATCAATTTGACGATTGCACGATTGGGTTCGTTTGCCGCATTGAATTCGCCATCATGGGCATCAAAATATTATGACAACTGGCAGGCAGCACTCATGATCTCTGTTGTGTTTGGTGTGGTGTGTGTTGCTGGTGCGGTGATTTATTGGGGACTCGAATCGAAAGCGGAAAAAAAATACCGGATCGGAGAAGCAGGCGCAACTGACAAAGTTGTATTTGCCGATATCATGAAGTTTGGAACATCGTATTGGTACATCGTCGCTTTGTGTATTACATTTTATTCCGGCATTTTTCCATTCCAAACATTTGCTGTGAAATTTTTTATCGAAGCCCATGGAACATCGCGCGAGCTCGGCGGATTCTTATCAAGCATGCTTACATTGTTCGCAATGGTGGCAACGCCATTGTTTGGTCTAATGGTTGACAAAATTGGTAAACGATCACTCTTTATGATGTTTGGATCGTTGCTGCTTGTTCCGGTCTATTTGATGATGGCATATACGCACATCTCACTCTACGTTCCAATGGCAATGATGGGAATTGCGTTCTCATTAATTCCCGGCATCATGTGGCCCTCAGTAGCGTACATTGTTGGAGAATCAAAACTCGGCACGGCATATGGCTTGATGACGCTCATTCAAAATATTGGATTGGCGGGATTCAATTTCTTAATCGGCTGGGCAAATGATTTTTCCGGTGCGAGCGCAGCAAATCCCGGAGGTTATACGTTAGGAATGTGGTTCTTCTCTTCGCTCGGATTCATCGGATTTCTATTCGCATTCCTTTTGAGACGTCGTGAAATGGGACCGCATGCTCATGGACTTGAAACGATTAAAGCTGGATAAGGAATGAATATTTCTTCGCAATTACTCTCTGCCTCTCAAATCGCAATCCGCGATTGCATGGGAACAAAGCAGAACGAAAAAATTCTTGTGGTTACGGATGAACCATTGCGTACACTCGGCTATGCATTATGGAAAGCGGCAAAAGATTTCGGCAACGAAGTTTTGCTGGTGGAAATTCTTCCCCGTAAATCGAACGGCGAAGAACCTCCGGCAGAAGTTGCAGAGCTGATGAAGAAGTTCGATGTTGTTTTCTGTCCTACATCAAAATCATTAACGCATACCGATGCACGCCGTGCAGCGAGTTCGTTGGGTGTTCGCATTGCAACACTTCCCGGTGTAACGGAAGAAATTATGGTTCGCTGCATGAACGCAGATTATCACGCCATTGCGCATCGAACGTACACTCTCTGCGGAATGCTTGAAAAATCTTCCGTTGTTCGTGTAACATCTCCTGCAGGTACCGATATTACAATGCCGATCAAAGGAAGAACTGCACATGCAAGTTCCGGATTGTTTCATGAAAAAGGACAATCAGGCAATCTCCCGACCGGTGAAGCATACCTTGCGCCGCTTGAACATCAATCGAATGGTGTCGTTGTCGTTGATGGCTCGATGGCAATGGTAGGAATGGTGAAGACGCCGATTCGCATCGTAGTGAAAGACGGATACGCATCAGAAATTAGTGGAGGTGCGGAAGCGGATCAATTTAAAAAGCTTTTGGAACCGCACGGTAAAGATGCATACACCGTTGCAGAGTTTGGCATCGGTACGAATGATAAAGCAATTCTCACCGGCAAAATCATCGAAGATGAAAAAGTGATGGGAACAATCCATATTGCATTTGGCGATAATAAGTCGATGGGAGGCTCTGTTCGCGTTGCAAGCCATCTCGATGGATTAGTAAAATCTCCCACTGTTTGGTTTGATGAGAAGATGGTTATGAAAGATGGAAAATTCGTAATCGAAATATAAATCGAAAATGCCTACTTCACTCGAAATTCTTCAATCCGAATTTAGCCAATTGCATAAGCAATTTCCTTCAGCAGAACTCCCTCCGAAGTGTTCTGCTTCCATGAAGGGAGAATATGTTGATTACGAATCACGACTGATGTTGAAGATTGCGTTTCCGGTCCTTGAGGAATATCTCAATCCGATGAAAGCGATGCAGGGCGGATTTATTACAGCCGCGTTTGACAATGTTTTTGGCCCGCTCAGTTATCTCGCCTCAAGAACTCCATGCACAACACTCGATCTTCATACGAATTACATTCGCTCAATTAATGCTGGCGAAATACTAACTGTTACAGCCCGTGTAGTTTCTCGCGGTGTATCGGCGATGCATCTTTCCGGAGAGGCTGTGAATGAAAGAGGAAAATTAATTGCAACATGCACTTCACACATGGTGCCGCTGAAATTACCGTAGTTCGATTCACGATTTCATAATTTTAATGTCAAAAACCATATGAGTAATTCTGTACAAAATAAAAAATGGTGGCACATTTCACTCACCAAACAAATTCTCATCGGACTCGTTGTTGGAATATTTATCGGATGGTTTGCACCTGAGTTTGCTAAGCAGACGGCATTTCTTCGGACAATATTTTTGAATCTCATCAAACTGATTATAGCACCGTTGATTTTTGGAAGCATTGTTGCCGGAATCGCAGGAGGGGGAAGTGCAAAGAAAGTTGGACGCATTGGAGTGAAGGCGCTGGTCTATTTTGAAGTCGTCACGACACTTGCACTTGCTGTTGGACTCCTTGTCGTTAATATTACAAAACCGGGGTATGGGGTCGAATTAAAGGGCGACATGGTGCAAATGAGTAAGATCGCCGAAAATCATCCGATGACTTTCGTTGAAACGCTGGTTCATGCATTTCCATCGAATATTATTGACTCCATGATGCGCAACGACGTTCTTCAGATTGTCGTCTTCTCCGTGATTTTTGCATTCGCTGTTTCGGCGATGGGAAAAAAAGGTCAGCCGATTTTAGATTTTGCCGAAGCACTTTCTCAAACGATGTTTAAATTTACAAGCTACATCATGATGTTTGCTCCGTTTGGCATTGGCGCGGCAATGGCCGTCACTGTCGGACATATGGGAATCAGTGTTTTGATAAATTTGGGAATGCTTGTTGGTACACTGTATATCGCATTGATCGTTTTTATTGTTATCGTGCTCGGCACTGTTGCGTACATCGTCAAACTTCCTGTCAAACAATATTTGAAAGCAATTCGCGAACCATTCACGCTCGCGTTTGTTACAACAAGCAGCGAATCGGCTCTTCCAAAATTAATGGAAGTGATGGAGCGTATCGGTGTGCCCAAACGCATTGTTGGATTTGTTGTCCCGACCGGGTACAGTTTTAATTTGGATGGAAGCACGCTGTATCTTGCCGTTGCCGCTGTGTTCGTTGCGCAAGCCGCTGAAACAACAACGGGCGTGCACTTTGGAATTGAACAGCAAATCTTACTTCTGCTTACACTGATGATAACTTCAAAGGGAATAGCAGCAGTCCCGCGTGCGTCACTTGTTGTTTTGTTTGCTGCGTTACATTCATTTGGCCTTCCTCCCGAAGGTGTTGCAGTTATTTTTGCCGTTGATGAATTGATGGATATGGCTCGCACCTCAGTGAACGTGCTTGGCAACGGACTTGCCTGCGTGGTTGTGGCACGATGGGAAGGTGAGTTTGATGATAACAAAGCACGCGTCTTTGGAACAAGCGAGGAAGTTCGATTGGAAACCGAAGAAGGAAATCTTGCCTTTGCACAGGATGCAAGCAGAGGAGAGTGATTTATTTTTTCCGATCAAGTATTCACATTTATTATTCTTTTCATTGCCGCATTCTTTTCCGGTTTGATTGATGCCATTGCGGGCGGTGGAGGATTGATTGCACTTCCTGCCTTACTCAGCGTTGGCGTTCCTCCGCAGATTGCGCTCGGCACAAATAAATTTCAAAGTTCGTTCGGCAGTTTCACAGCGTCACTCTATTATTGGCGAAAAGGGCTGGTTGATCTTAGAAAAGCACGTCTAGGAATTATTTTTACATTCATCGGCGCGGCAATTGGTTCATGGTTCGTTCAACAGATTCACGCCGAGGTCCTTAATACCATCATCCCTCTTCTTCTTTTTGTCATCGCTCTCTATACAATTCTTACGCCGTCACTTGGACACACGGAGATTCATCCACGAGTGACTCAATTGAATTTTTTCATTGTTGCAGGAATTGGTTTTGGATTCTACGATGGTTTTTTTGGTCCTGGTGTCGGATCATTTTGGGCAATTGCATTTATTTTCTTTCTCGGATTTGATATCAAACGAGCAACGGGACATACCAAAGTAATGAATTTTACCAGCAATATTATTTCTGTCATTGTCTTCGCGCTCGGTGGATCAATTTGGATTGTTCACGGCATTGTAATGGCGATCGGACAAACAATCGGTGCGCAGATTGGTGCCCGTTTAGCGGTGAAAAAAGGAATCGCCATTATTCGGCCATTGTTCATCATTATTGTCTTTGCAACAATTGGGAAGTTGTTATACTCTCGTTTCTTCTGAGCGTAATAAATTTTTAATACTAAGATCATATTGGCGGATTCAAATTTTTGTATTTTGGAACCATGTTTACATTGCTTCTTATAATGCTGGTCAATCCTCCTGCTGCAAAAAGCGGCGATGACGCTTTTGAAAAACAACAATACACTGAAGCAATCAAATTATATGAAGCCGAACTTACTGTTTCTCCGAGCAATGCTGAATTGCTATGGAGAATTTCTCGAGCGTATATCTCAATTGGAGATGTAGCAAAACGCGAGGAACGCGAACAGTATTATCGCAAAGCGGATGAATTTTCGACACGTGCAGTTCAGTGCGACACTGTAAATTCCGACGCACATTGCTGGCGGGCGATTAGTGTCGGCTATGTTTCGATGTACGAAGGAGTTCGCTCGAAAGTTAAAATGGCAAATGTTGTGAAAAGTGAACTTGATATGGCAATTAGGTTAAATCCCAATAATGATATCGCCTATTCCATTCTCGGAACATTTTATCGTGCACTGGGCAACATCAGCTGGATTGAAAAACAACTTGCCAACCTGCTTCTTGGCGGCATTCCGAGCGGTGGATTTGAAGATGCGGAACGCGCATTAAAAAAAGCAATTCAACTTTCGCCGAAAATTGTTCGGCATCGGTATGAGCTTGGCAGGGTGTACCTCGATTGGGGTAAAAATGAAGACGCAAAGAAAATATTTTTGGAAACAGTAAATCTTTCGCCGAATCTTGCCAGCGATACGCATCGTTTCGAGTTCATGAAAAAGAAACTTGCAGAACTGCAATAGAATCTAATCTTTGCATTATATTTACCTTCCGGCTGATTTCTGCTATATTATAGCTATATACTACAAGGCAGTGAAAAAATTAATTCTGTTAAAATAAATGAATACAAATTTCGTGTGGAAACGTTCTGAACTCCAGTTTTTACGCACGCTATCGTCGCCGTTAAAGATTCAACAATATTTGGACTCGATTGAATATAGTGCAGAATCTCGCTACCGTTGCCCGCAAACGGTGCTGAAAGATAGAAAGGCGCATTGTTTTGACGGTGCGGTGTTTGCTGCGGCAATGCTGAAACGACTGGGATATCCACCATTGATTGTTGACATGCAGGCGGTTCGGGATGATGATCATGTGATTGCCGTTTTTCAAAAGAAGGGATGCTGGGGGGGCGTAGCAAAATCGAATTTTGCCGGACTGCGTTTTCGAGAGCCGATTTACCGCGATGTTCGGGAGTTAGTGATGTCATATTTTGAAGCATTCTATAATCTGAATTACGAAAAATCGCTGCGCCAGTTTGCAGGGCCATTAAAATTGAATTTTTATAAAAATTTTGAATTCGATGAAGAAAAAATGGAAGAGATCGGTTTAAAATTGAGTTACATTCCCGTCACAAAATTAATGACACCCGCTCAAATCCGCGGATTATCAAAAGTGGATGAACGTACATATCGATCCGGAATGATCGGTGCGATCAGGAAAGGAATTTATGTTCCGAAAAAAAATGAAAAATAAAATAAAGCAAACAGCCCTTATCACCGGTGCATCAGGCGGCATCGGATTTGAATTGGCAAAATTATTTGCGAAGGATGGACACGATCTTGTGCTCGTTGCGCGCAATGCAGATAAGCTGAAAGAAATCAGTGAAACATTTCATCAGCACTATAAAGTTGCCGTTCATATTGTTCCGTTGAATCTTGCCGATCCGGGAGCTCCCGATGAATTATTCCATCATATCAGCCGCATGAACATTGATATTGATTATCTTGTGAACAATGCGGGATACGCAACATATGGAAAATTTCATCAGATCGATTTAAAAGAAGAATTGGATATGGTGCAGTTGAATATCACGGCCGTCACACATCTATCAAAATTATTTTTAAATGGAATGATTGAGCGAAAAACCGGCGGTATTCTGAATGTTGCTTCGACTGCCTCATTTCAACCTGGGCCGTTTATGGCGGTGTATTATGCTTCCAAATCGTATGTACTTTTTTTGACTGAAGCACTTGCCAATGAAGTTCGTAGAACCGGAGTAATCGTCAGTGCGCTGTGTCCCGGGCCGACAGAAACCGGTTTCCAATCGCGTGCCGGAATAGAAAAAACTCCTCTTGTTGCGAAATCAGGGTTGATGATGGATGCGCAGAAAGTTGCTTCGATCGGGTACAAAGAATTTATGAAAGGGAAAACGATCATCATCCCCGGCATCGCCAATAAAATTTTAGCGCAGTCGAATCGTTTTTCGCCGCGGAAACTTTCCACGGAGATTGTCCGTTTTCTTCAAGAGCATAAATAATATTTCTTCCCAATGGCATTTAACCTCGTATCAGATTATGAACCGCGCGGCGATCAACCGGAAGCAATTCGTCAATTAGTTGAAGGAATCGAGCGCGGCGATAAATACCAGACACTTCTCGGCGTAACCGGAAGCGGTAAAACGTTTACGATTTCCAACGTTATCAGCAAAATCAATCGGCCTGTACTGGTGATGTCTCACAACAAAACCCTTGCCGCACAGTTATACGCGGAATTGAAAAGTTTTTTCCCCAACGATCACGTCGAATTTTTTATCAGCTATTACGATTACTATCAGCCCGAAGCCTACGTGCCGACAACGGATACGTACATTCAAAAAGATTCGTCAGTCAACGATGAGATTGACCGGCTTCGTCTTCGCGCCACAAGCGCCCTTCTTTCGGGAAAGCAAAATGTCATCGTAGTCGCATCGGTAAGCTGTATTTACGGCATTGGTGCGCCGGATGAATGGATTGAGCAAATGGTGGTGATTAAAAAAGGGGACAAGATAGAGCGAAACAGGCTGCTGCGGAAACTGCTCGATATTTTTTATTCGCGTAATGATTATGAATTTGTCCGCGGCACCGTGCGCGTACGCGGCGATGTGGTGGAAGTTATTCCCGCGTATGAAAATGAAGAAGCCATTCGCATAGAATTTTTCGGGGATGAGATCGAAAAGATTTCGTATATCAATCCGTTGGATGGAGCGATTCTTGGCGAAACGGATTACGATGTCATCTATCCCGCAAAACAATTTGTCACGACCCGTGAATCGGTTGACCGCGGAATTAAGTCGATCGAAGTGGAATTGAAAGAACGCCTGGAAGAGTTACGCAATCTCGGAAAATATGTCGAAGCCCAGCGATTGGAACAACGCACACGATTCGATATTGAAATGATGCGTGAAGTTGGTTATTGCAGCGGCATCGAAAATTATTCGCGTCATCTTGCGGCCCGCCCTGCCGGTTCTCGACCGTTCTGTCTGTTCGATTATTTCCCGAAAGATTTTCTCCTTGTTATCGACGAATCGCACGTCAGTGTTCCGCAGATCGGCGCGATGTATTTCGGTGACCGTAGCAGAAAAATGACGCTGGTGGAACACGGATTTCGCCTGCCGTCGGCGCTCGATAATCGTCCGCTGAAGTTTGATGAATGGGAACAAATGGTGAATCAGGTCATCTTTGTCAGCGCTACTCCCGGGACATATGAAATGGAGAAAACCACGGGCATATTTGTCGAGCAGGTTATTCGCCCGACCGGATTGCTTGACCCTGTTATCGAAGTTCGTCCCGTGAAAAATCAAATTGACGATTTGATTGCCGAGATTCGTGCGATTACAAAAAAGAACGAGCGCATTCTGGTAACAACATTAACCAAGCGAATGGCGGAAGATCTCACTGAGTATCTGCTCGATCTCGGAATTAAAGTTGAATACATTCATTCTGAGGTAGACGCGCTGAACCGTGTGGAAATTCTCCGTAACCTTCGTCTTGGCAACAGCGATGTGATTGTTGGCGTGAATTTACTGCGAGAAGGTTTGGATTTGCCCGAAGTGTCACTCGTTGCGATTCTTGATGCGGACAAAGAGGGATTTTTACGCTCAGAGCGCTCGTTGATACAAACGGCAGGACGAACGGCGCGTAATGCGAACGGCAAAGTAATTATGTACGCCGATAAGATTACCGATTCGATGCGAAAGACGATCGAAGAGACGGAACGCCGGCGAAAAAAACAAATTGAATACAACACAGCGAACAATATTACCCCGAAAACGATTTACAAAACTCACGATGAAATTATTGCATCCACTGCAGTGGCCGATGTTGGTGCACAACGAGACGCTCGTAGAGAACGCGAACGCTTGCCGATGGTTGCAGAGTCGATTACAAAATATTTATCTACAGAACAAAAAGCCGATTTGATTGAGGAATTGAAAAACGAAATGCAAAAAGCGTCGCAGGATCTTGAATTTGAACGTGCGGCTCAGCTGCGCGACGAGATTCAGCGATTACAAAATGGAAAATAAAATCCCCCTTGTGTGAAAAGCGGTGAGCAAGAGAAGGGGGTACGGAGGGATGTAAAAATCTGGAAATGAAGTGAGAATTCTCCATTCGATATTGAATCCCGTAAAAGATTTCTTATTTGTTACATCATGTTTTTCCTGCCAGAAACCGTTGGAGGATGGCGAGAGAAGATTATGCCGGCAATGCTGGAATTCCCTATCACCTGTGAATGACGAAGATTATACCGCGAAGGTGTTGCGCATGCGTTTTGCGGAGACGGGATATATTTCCGATCTGATTTCGCTTTATTATTTTGAAAAGGGAAAAGTTCTGCAAAGCGTGATGCATTCATTGAAATACGAAGAAGTTACCTCGTTTGGCTTTGAGCTTGGCAGGAAATTAGGGGAAACCGTAAAGCAGAAAAATTTTTCCGTTCATGCGGTCATTCCTGTTCCGCTCAACAAGCAAAAACTTCGTGAGCGCGGGTATAACCAGAGCGAGTATATTGCGAATGGAGTTTCTTCTGTTCTCAATATTCCCGTTCTTACCAAAACAGTCCAGCGGATAAAATATACCGTAACACAAACTCACTTGAACGCACAGGAACGGAAAGAAAATGTTGCTAATGCCTTCTCCATCGCTCGCCCGGAATTGGTAAAAGAAAAAACAATTTTGATTGTTGATGATGTTATCACAACCGGTTCTACGATTCAAGAGATTGCCAAAGTGTTGAAAGAAAGCGGCGCACAAAATATTATTGCAGGCTCTGCGGGGTTAGCAAAATTGGGAGAAGACGGGTAAGAAATGATAAAAAAACCTATCTTCTGGAAATCTTCGTCATTTAACGGTACATTTCGATAACAAACATAGGGAATTGCTTTGCGGCAGTGACTCCTGTGGAAAAGCAAAAGCAGAAAGAGAAAAAGAAGCCTCTGTTGGCAAAGTCCGGCAGAGGCATTTACGTTTTAAAGAGGGAAAATGATTTACATAATTTCGAATTCACTACGGAGGATCATATGAAAAACATCACCGATCAAATTTGGAAATTGTGTCTCATCACAATCACCGGAACATTGGGCAGTATTACCATCGGACTAATAATGCATGGCAGTGAAGTTTTTAATTATGCCGGAGTGAACTTTGCGTACGTAGCATTTGGATTATCCGGTGCTTTTATTTTTTCGTTCTATCATGTGAACGGACTTTCCAATTCCATTACCGTTGCGCTGACGGTCAGCGTCATTCAATTCATCATCGCATCAAGCTGGATGCCGATGGTCAATGCCGGATTCTGGTCGTTCGGCGTGAATCTTCCCGTTGTCGGGATTGCTTTTTTGTTCGAACGAAAACTTTCCGTTTTTCATTCGGGGAAATTTATTATTGTCGGATTAGTTTACGGAACGGTATCGGTGCTGTTAACATTAATTGTTGGTGTGTTACAAAATATTTCACCGATGCCATCCGTGGTTTTCCGCGACAACTTTATCGATGGTTTATTAATTGGTCTCGGTATGGGACTCGGTGTTCAGGCTGGTGAAGCATTTATACACTCGCTGTCGACAGGAAATCCATCCGTTCAACGGTGAATTTTTTTTACAAGGGAAAATATTTTTGCAAGTTTCTTGCATACTTATTTGTCTGCTCGTATATTTCATTTACTGAAATTAAGGTCCAATTTTTTTGAAAAGCTCATCGGTTTAAAAACAAAAAAGCACTGAATTATCAGTGCTTTTGTTTGTAGCGGGGGCAGGACTTGAACCTACAACCTTCGGGTTATGAGCCCGACGAGCTACCAATTGCTCCACCCCGCGATCATTTATATACAAATATACTCAATTAATGTTCGCCAGTCAAGGTAAGAATGTATGCACAAAAAACTTTCAATCTTAGTTTCAAACGATGATGGAATTTTTTCTGATGGGCTCGCCGCACTCGTACATGAATTGCGATCGATTGCTGACGTGACAATTGTTGCACCCGACAGCCAGCAGAGCGCTGTTGGTCATGCAATCACAGTGCACCGTCCGCTGCGTGTACGTGAAGTTAAAAAGGATGAGGCATTTTTCGGTTATGCCGTGGATGGAACTCCTGCTGATTGCGTAAAGCTTGCGACACGGCATTTGATGAAACAAAAACCCGATCTCGTTATTTCCGGCATCAATCATGGATCGAACACCGCGATCAGCGTTATTTATTCTGGAACGGTTTCCGCAGCAACAGAAGGAACGATTCTGGGTATTCCTTCATTTGCTATTTCGCTGACAAGTTTTGAAAGCAATGTCGATTTTGTCTATGCGGCGAAGTTTGCAAATAAGCTTGCAGGAATTATTGCTGAACGGGGGCTGCCGAAGGGAACTTTACTGAATGTTAATGTTCCTGCTGTTCCAGAAAATGAAATTCAGGGTGTCGTTATCACGAAACAAGGGAAATCAATCTGGAACGATGAATTTGAAGCACGTCGCGATCCCGGGAACAGGCAATATTTTTGGTTGAAAGGCGATCTTGTGGAACTAGATGTAGACGAGGATATTGATCAACGAGCTATTTTGAATAATAAAATTTCAATTACACCATTGCAGTTTGATCTTACCAATTATCAAGCGCTTGAAGAAATTAAAAAGTGGGAAATTGGGAAGTAGTGAATGCTTTTGGTGCCGTATTTTCCGCACCTTGGCGGTTTTTCCCTTTATTTACGGGCAAGAACAGGCTCTTGATAGAGCAGGCTATGGAGCATCGAAAACAGCCTTTCCGTACGATACGGTTTTTGCAAAAATAGAGCGGAGGTGGAGCTGGGGAGGTCGATATTCTTTTGTGACTCCACCGATCCGCTTACGATGATGACCTTAACATCAGGACGGAGGGCTAATATAGCTTGTAATGCAGAATTCCCATCTAAAAGCGGCATATTTAAGTCACATATAACAACGCTAATCCGGTCTTTGTGCAACTCAAAATGACGTATGCCGCTTATCCCATCTCTCGCCGAAATAACGGTATAACCGTTAAACTCAAGTGCAACGGTGGTAATTTCCACCAGCATTTCTTCATCTTCAATAACTAAAATAGTTTCCCCATTGCCGCTCAGTAAACCATCCATACCTTCCTCTTACTTATTCTTGGGGGACTTACCAAAAATTGTTTAAAAAAGTGTTTACTTTATCAACAAAAATAAATACAATATACCCACCAGAAGGTAGGGGAATTGATTAAGAATTAATTGGTGGCAATGATGATCCACCACCGATCGGTTCTGAACAAATGTCTGTTGTTGTTTCTTTTGTCGAAGATATTTCAGATGTGCTTACAGTAATTCCTAACAAAACAGTGAACGCAAGTACTTGAAGATATGTTGTCATAACTCCCCTTTGGGTTGTAGCGTGAAAAATTTAAATGTGTACCTTATATATATTTATACTGTAAAATCTTTAAAATCGGACTCAATTTAAAAAAATAAAAAAAATTTTTTTCCGTGCTAGAAAAGAGCCCTAAATATTTCAAAATCGCCATTTTTTTGTTCCTCATTGGAGCAACGGTTACACCTGCTCAACAAAAAAATGAAAGTGCCGTTTTTTTGGATGTTTTTTTGGCGGATGCGAGGCGGTGTTTAACGGCAGACCAATATGACAGTTCCATCATTTATTTCCAAAAGGTGTCAGATGTGGCTTATCAGACTGCGGATTGGAATAAATTCCTTATCGCGTCGGGTGGATTGTCGCGATGCTATTTTTCAACAAAAAGCTCCGATACCGCACTTTCTATTCTCATCAACGCTCGCAAAATTGTAAGTGAACATACCAGTGATACATGTTTGGAGCTTGGAACAAGTTATACTTTTCAAGGATATATTTATAATTTTCGGTATGAATACGATTTAGCGTTAGAATATCTTACCAAAGGAATTGAACTCAATAAAAAGAACTTTGGCGATAAGCATGACAAACTAGCCGGCGATTATTATACAATGGCTTTGGTTTACAGATCATTAGGCAGGCCTGATGATGCAATTGAGAATCTCTCCAACTCGCTAGATATCCAAAAGAATCCAACGTGGGATAACTGGCAATTTACGGCAACGACTCTGAGTGAACTCGGTGGTGCGTATGATGACAAAAATCAATTCTCTGATGCGATGAAATGTTATGATCAAGCCCTTTCCGTATTAACGATGCATGGGAAGGACAAAACTCTTGTTGCCGGACTCTGTTTTTTCAATATGTCAGCTTCATGCGGCAATAAAGGAGATTATCTTCGTGCGATTGAGTACGGTGAAAAAGGAATACAATTTTACCAAACATTTTCACGGACGGAGACTCCAGATTTTTTGCATGAATATGTAACGTTAGCAGAGAGTTATATTGCCCTTGGTGATTATGAAAAAGCAAAAGAATATTTGGTTTGGTCACTTAATGTTTTTTTGAAAAAATATCCTGAGAATACAATAATCATTGGAACAGTGTATCAATTGCTCAGCGAAACAGAAAAACAGACCGGTCATCTCTCTTTAGCACTCGAATATTCGTTAAAGGGAATACAGATTCTCGAAAACAGCCCGCGTAAAGATCATCCTCGTATTGGATTTATGTATGAACTTGCTGCGGGAGTTTATGCTGATTCGAAAAAATATGATAATGCATTGAATTTTTACAACAAAGCGCTTGCCGCTCGTCAAAAAGTAGAAAAGGCAAAATCACATAATGATATTGCCTCCATTTATACTTCGATGGCGGCGGTGCATATGGAAATGCATCAATATAATCACGCTGAAGAGTATTTGAAAAAAGCCGAAGCAATCCAAGCAACGTCACCGGAAAAAAATGAACTGCAATTTGGCGAGACACAGAAACAGCTCGGCAATCTATATTCGGTCATGCAGATGAATTCAGATGCTCTCCGTTCATATCAAAAAGCCTTGAATATCCTCAGCGGTTCTGCGGTTATTTTGGATGTGAACTCAATTCCCGAAACAGATAAGAGCATTTATAAAACTGAATTGCTCGATGTTATGGTTTTAAAAGCCAAAACATTTGAATTGATGTACGGTAAATCGAAGAAGATGAGCGATTTGAATTCCGCCTTAGCTCATTACCAGCGTGCCATGGATCTTGTGGATGATGCCCGTCGACAATTCGGTGCGGAAGGCTCAAAATATCATTTGGCAGAAAAGAGCAAGTCGGTGTACGCAGAGGGATGCCGCATCGCACTGGAATTATTTAAGAAGACGGGCGAAGAAACATTCAAAGAACAAGCATTTCTTATTGCCGATAGAAGCAAAGCGAATATTCTGCTTGAAAAATTGTTCGACGGTGAAGCGAAAAATTTCGCAGGAATTCCGGATTCTTTATTGAATCAAGAAAAAGAACTGTTAAAGACAATCGCCTATCAGGAAACGCAGCTCTATAAAGTCGAAAGTCAAAAGGGTGAAAAACTTGAAGTACACAGTATCTTGCAATCGAACGTTTTTTTATTGAGACAAAAACATCAAGAACTGATCAAATTATTTGAACGAGATTATCCCAAATATTATCAATTAAAATATTCGGGATATTCACTTTCGGTTGCACAGGCGAAAGACCGGCTTCCGGTGGAAACAGGGATGATTGAATATTTCACTGGCGAACAGGCAGCATATCTTTTCTTTCTTTCAAAAGACACATTGGTGGCAAGGACAATTAATTCACCTGCAAAGTTGGATGGTGCAATTGCTCGGTTTACATCAGCTCTGAAAAAGTACGAAACGAATGATTATTTGAATTCAGGATACGAACTCTACTCGTCGCTGTTAAAACCTGTTAATCGATTGACAAGCGAATGTTCTAAAGTGATTATTGTTCCGGATGGAAATCTGTATTACCTCCCGTTTGAAGCACTGCCAATTCAGAAATATCGTTCAAGTAACCTTCCGGATTTTACGACATTGAATTATGTCATTACGAAGAATGATATTTCATATTCATACTCGGCTGAATTTTATTTGAAAATGGGCGAAACAAACTTCGGCAGTAATTCAACACCAAGTTTTATTGGATTTGCGCCTGTATTCCGCGATTCAACGCACAACGGCGATCTCTTGGCGAATCGATCATATGTAGAAGAGAGCGGGCTTTCGGACGTTCGCGCTATCACCCTTGATGGAAAGAAATTTAACGAATTGAAATATTCACAAGAAGAAGTGGAATCAATCAGACATTCATTTGACGAGCATTCTCTTCCGGCACAGCAATTTTTGCATACGGCTGCAACTGAATCTAATTTCAAGCAATTCAGCAAAGCGTACGACATCGTTCATATCGCAACGCATGGATTTATCAACGAAAAAAATCCTAAGTTTTCAGCAATCTTGTTTTCACAACCTGCAACGTCGACGGCCGATGATGACGGCATTTTGTATGTTGACGAAACATTTAATCTTGATTTAAAAGCAAAGCTTGTTGTGCTCAGCAGCTGTGAAAGCGGTCTTGGTAAACTCGTTCAAGGCGAAGGAATGATTGCGTTGACAAGAGGATTGTTCTATGCCGGGGCAAAAAATATCATCTTTTCGCTCTGGAAAGTTTCCGATAAACAAACATATCTGCTGATGGATGAATTCTACAAACAAATGCTGAGTGGTAAATCGTATTCAGCATCTCTTCGCGAAGCAAAACTTCGCATGATCTCTTCGAAAGATTCTGCCTTCCCAAGCAAGTGGAGCGGGTTTGTACTGGTAGGGGAATAGACCCCTTGTCAAGGCTGTTAACCTTGACAAGGACGTTGTTTTTACTTCACAATAAACTTACCAACAAACAACAGTTCATCTTCGGTCTCAAGTTTCCAGTAATATAATCCAGGAGAGAGGCTTTTTTTCATGGTGAGTGAGGAAGCTTCGGTGGAGGATGTGAAAATATTTATTTCTTTGTTTGTCAGCACTTTTAACGTAATCTGCCCCTCATAGTTTTTCCATTTGAATGTAATAGGTTGACTGACCACCTTCCCGACGACAGGAGAGAGTGCTTCAATTGATGTCGATCGAAATTCATTTTGCACAAGATCTTCAAGATTTGATGAAGGCTCGAAATTTGCCGCGAGTAAATCTTTTGTCGAAGATTTATCCGCAGTTTGGCTCTTTCCGTTTTCTTTGCGTATTTCTTGATCAGACAAGGTGGATTGAGTTTGTGTCTGCCGTGAAGCGATTGTTTGCGGAGAATGGCTTGTGGCAATATAGTAATATCCGGCACCGAGCAAGGCAACTCCCGCGACTGCGGCAGCAACTCGATACGGAGTAAACAAATAATGCACAACCGGCTCCTGTTTTGTCCGGTCGAAGTATGGATGCTTCGTCTCGGTGTTATACATTTCATTCGGCATCATTTCGTGTAACGCAAGAATTTTTGCCTTGCAATCGTCGCACCCTTCAACATGTTTCAGAAGCTTTGCGGGAAGTTCGCCTACGCGATCCAATTTTAATGCATCAACGTAGAGGGCAATATCTTCTTCCATAAGGTGATCCGGTCTCAGAAGTATTTTTGATGTTTTCATAAAAGCACCATGAATAGTGAATGAGTTAAGTTATTGTTCAAATTTTGCGGCCGTTGCTGAGTATTCTTCTAAAATGATTTTTAAAGAATCTTCATTATAAGCATGAATAGGTGGATTTCCGTTCATCAAATGGATAATGCGTTTTACGTTTTTCTGCATCTGCCGTCGTAATGAATCCCAGTGGACGTTTTTATGTTCTGCTTTGTTGAATGCGGCGACCAA